>JAFTAJ010000035.1 GCA_017458585.1 Bacteroidaceae bacterium | reverse complement strand
GGCGACATTCGTCGAAGTAAGATGTTTGATGTAAGATGTAAAATTTTTTTTGTTTTTGCCAATGAGCCGTGAGCGTTAGCTCTTTGGCGAAGACGCTGCGTGTGGCGCGAGCTTGCTTGCAGCCAGACGCAGAGGCTGCGGTAAGAACGTATGCAATACGTGGCTCATTGGAGTTTTTTATGTTTTTGTTTAATATCTGTGTCGATTCGTGTTTTATACCTATAACCAATAACCTATAAACCTTCCTCCCCCTACAAGGGGGATAAGAGGGGGGCTGTCCAATTTAAAGCTGACTTCGTCACCAACTAAAGCCGACTCTGTAGAATTTAATGCTGAGTTCGTGGAAATTAAAGCTGACGGCGCTCGGCCCCAAAACATAAAAAATACACTTTTCTAAAAAAAAGTCCTTACTCCTTACTCCTTATTCCAAAAAAAATATTACCTTTGCACTCGCAAATGAGAGATAGTCACCTCTAAACTCTAAACTATCAACTCTAAACTTTACCCTGGGGGTATAGCTCAGCTGGCTAGAGCACTTGCATGGCATGCAAGGGGTCATGGGTTCGAATCCCATTATCTCCACACTCCCAAAAGACTTGCACTAACACTGCAAGTCTTTGCTTTCAAACAACTATGAAACTATCTGTCATCGGCGCCGGCAATATGGGCGGCGCGCTCATCAAGGGATGGGCAAAGAGTGGAAAAGTCGGCAATATCACCATTGCCGACAAAAACGCGTTGTTGCTGGAGCAGCTCTCCCGGCAGTTTCCAGCCCTCAAGACTACTACCGACAATCGGGAGGCCGTGCGCGGTGCCGACATCATAGTGCTCGTGGTCAAGCCGTGGCTCATGCAGCAGGTGCTGGCCGAGATAAAGAGCGAGCTCAATCTGCAGACCCAGGTGATTGTCTCCAACGCTGCCAACTTCACCACATCAATGATAGCCGATGCCCTCGGTGGGGAGGGGCAGTTCTTCTATGCCATCCCCAATATCGCCGCTGAGTTTGGAGCCAGCATGACCTTCATAGCCAAGGCACCTACCGCCACCGACGAGAGCCTGAAGGCAGTGGAGGAGCTGTACGCCATAGATGGCGACACCCTCGTGGTGGAAGAGAAACTCGTCGGCCCGGGCATGATGATGGCCTCGTGCGGCATTGCTTACGTGATGCGCTACATACGTGCCCAGATGGAGGGAGGATGCGAGATGGGCTTCTATCCGCAGCAGGCCAAGCAGATAGCTCTCCAGACCATGCAGGGAGCCGTGTCGCTGCTCAAAGCTACCGGCTGGCATCCCGAAGAGGCCATCGACAAGGTCACCACTCCAGGAGGCATAACCATCAAGGGGCTCAACGAGCTGGACCACGCTGGTTTCAACTCCGCCGTCATCCGTGCGCTGAAGGCCGGTCTCAAGTAATGCAACCATAATTCGCGGGAGATACACACAAAATTTTGTTGTTACGAAAAAAATGTGTAAATTTGCACGCCAAAATCTCAAATTTCAAATCTCAAATCTCAAATTTCCTCTATGAATATTTCTTATAAATGGTTGAAGGAGTATGTGGATTTTGAACTTACTCCGCAGCAGACAGCCGATGCCCTGACCTCTATTGGCCTGGAGGTTGGCTCGGTAGAGGAGGTGCAGTCCGTCAAGGGCGGCCTCAAGGGGCTCGTGGTCGGCGAGGTGCTGACATGCGACATGCATCCCAACTCTGACCACCTGCATGTGTGCAGCGTGAACATCGGTGAGGCAGAGCCCTCGCAGATAGTGTGCGGCGCACCCAACGTGGCTGCAGGACAGAAGGTGGTGGTGGCTACCCTCGGTACTGTGCTCTACGACGGCGACCAGTCGTTCACCATCAAGCGCAGCAAACTGCGCGGCGTGGAGAGCCTGGGCATGATATGCGCAGAGGACGAGATAGGCGTGGGCACCGACCACAGCGGCATCATCGTGCTACCGCAGGACACCCCCGTCGGCATGCCTGCTGCCGAGTACTACCAGTTGGAGAGCGACTACGTGATTGAGGTGGACATCACCCCCAACCGCGCCGACGCATGCTCGCACTATGGCGTGGCTCGCGACCTCTACGCATGGCTCGTGCAGAACGGCTACAAGACATCGCTGCATCGCCCCACGACCGACGCCTTCCGCGTGGATAATCACGACCTCGAGATTGATGTGCAGATACGCGACACCCAGCGTTGCCCGCGATATGCCGCAGTGAGCGTAACTGGCTGTCACGTAGCTGAGAGCCCCGAATGGCTCAAGCAGAAGCTGAACATCATCGGTCTGCGCCCCATCAACAATATAGTAGATATCACCAATTATATATTACACGCGTATGGACAGCCGCTCCACTGCTTCGACGCCGACATGATCAAGGGTCGCACTATCATCGTGGATACCCTGACTGAAGGTACGCCGTTTGTCACCCTCGACGGGGTGGAGCATAAGCTGAGCAGCGAGGATCTGGCTATCTGCAACACGGAGGAGCCGATGTGCATCGCCGGCGTGTTCGGCGGCAAGGGCTCCGGAACGTATGAGACAACAACGAACGTGCTGTTTGAGTCTGCATACTTCAACCCGACAACCATTCGTAAGTCGGCACGCCGCCACGGTCTGAGCACAGACGCAAGCTTCCGCTTTGAGCGCGGCATCGACCCCAACGGCACTATCTATGCCCTCAAGCAGGCGGCCATCATGGCTTGCGAACTGGCTGGTGGCAAGGTGTCAATGGAGATAAAGGATGTGTATCCGCAGCATATCGACGACTTCAAGGTGGAGCTCGACTACCAGTACGCCTACGACCTTATGGGTAAGGAGATTGGCAAGGACACTATCAAGAGTATTCTCCAAAGCCTTGAGGTAAAGATTGACGCCGAGACCGACAAGGGGTTGAGCCTGACAGTGCCCGCCTACAGGGTGGATGTCACCAGGCCGTGCGATGTGGTGGAGGACATTCTGCGCATCTATGGCTACAACAACGTGGAGATACCCTCGATGGTGCGCTCGTCGCTGACCGTGAAGGGTGAGACAGACCGTAGCAACAACCTCCAGCAGCGCATCAGCGAGCAGCTGACGGCGCAAGGATTCAACGAGATAATGAACAACTCGCTGACACGTGCCGCCTACTACGAAGGACTGGACAGCTATCCCGCCGACCATAGCGTGAGACTGATGAATCCGCTGAGCGAAGACCTGAGCGTGATGCGTCAGACTCTGCTCTTCGGTGGACTGGAGTCACTGCGCTTCAACATCAACCATAAGTGCCCCAACCTGATGATGTATGAGTTTGGCAAGGAATACTCCTATGCTGCCAACGACCGCAAAGAGGGCCAGCCCCTGGCTCCCTACAACGAGTGCATGCACCTCGGTCTGTGGGTCACTGGCAAGCGAGTCGAGGGCTCGTGGGCTCACGCCAACGAGGAGTTCTCGTTCTACAACCTCAAGGGCTATGTGGAGAATATCTTCAGCCGTCTGGGCATCAGCTTAGGCACCCTCTTCTTCAAGGAGTGCACGCAGGACATCTACTCTGCCGCGCTGCAGATAGAGGACCGCAACGGTAAGGTGTACGCTACGCTGGGCGTGGTTAGCCCGAAGGCTCTTAAGCTGGCTGAACTGAAGACGCAGGTGTACTACGCTGACCTCGACTGGGAGGCACTGATGCGCAAGAGCCGCAAGAACAAGGTGAGCTTCACCGAGATAAGCAAGTATCCCGCAGTGAGCCGCGACCTCGCTCTGCTGATTGACAAGGAGGTAAGCTTCCTGCAGGTAGAGACAGTAGCCTACCAGACGGAGCGCAACCTGCTGAAGAAAGTGGAGCTGTTTGATGTGTACGAGGGCAAGAACCTGCCCGCCGGCAAGAAGAGCTACGCCGTCAACTTCACTCTGCAGGACACGGAGAAAACTCTCACCGACAAGCATATCGAAGCCGTGATGAACAAACTCATTCAGAATCTGACCCAACAACTTAACGCAGAACTGCGATAGGATTCGTGAATAGTCAAATAATTAAATTGTCAAATTGTAAAATAGTCAAATAAATTATGGGAAGAGCATTTGAATACCGTAAAGCAGCCAAGCTGAAGAGATGGGGCCACATGGCCAAGACATTCACTCGCCTCGGCAAGCAGATTGCCATCGCCGTAAAGCAGAGCGGCCCCGAACCTGAAAACAATCCTGCACTGCGAAGCATCATCGCAGTGTGCAAGCGCGAGAATATGCCGAAAGACAATATCGAGCGCGCCATCAAGAACGCTATGGGCAAGGACCAGAGCGAGTATAAGAACATGACCTACGAAGGCTATGGTCCCCACGGCATCGCCATCTTCGTCGACACGCTGACCGACAACCCCACCCGCACCGTGGCCGATGTACGCTCGGTGTTCAACAAGTTCAGCGGCAACCTCGGCACGATGGGCAGCCTCGCGTTCCTCTTCGACCACAAGTGTGTGTTCACTTTCAAGAAGAAGGACGGCATGGACATGGACGAGTTTATCCTCGACGTTATTGACCTCGGCGTAGAAGACGAGTATGACGAAGACCCCGAGGAAGGCACTCTCACCATCTATGGCGACCCGAAGAGCTACGGCGAGATACAGAAATATCTCGAGGAGAATGGCTTCGAGGATGTGGGCGGTGAGTTCACCTATGTGCCCAACGACCTCAAGAGCGTCACCGCCGAGCAGCGTGAGACCATCGACAAGATGGTGGAGAAGCTGGAGGACTTCGACGACGTGCAGACGGTCTATACCAATATGGAGCCCGCTCCAGTAGAGTAGGGCATAGAGCATAGTAAGACAAAAGTCGCAAGGCACCATTGGTTGGTTGCTTTGCGACTTTGTTTTATGTATAGGTATTTATCAGCGAAGCTGCTGCATACGTGCCACGAGCTTGCCGAGGATGTCAAACTCTATGTTGACGATGGTGCCCGGGCGTATGCTCTGAAAATTGGTGTGCTCGTAGGTGAAGGGGATGATGTTCACCTGAAAGGTGTCGTCAGTGGGATTGCATACGGTGAGGCTAACGCCATTGACAGTGACGCTACCCTTGTCGGCGCAGAAGTAGCCGCGCTTGACCATGGCAGGGTCGAAGGGATAGCGGAAGGTGTAGATGTAGCTGCCGCTGGCATCCTCCAGTGCTATGCACTCGGCCGTGGTGTCAACATGACCCTGCACGATGTGGCCGTCAAAGCGGCCGTTGGCGGGCATGGAGCGCTCTATATTAACAAGAGTGCCGGGCTCCCACTTGCCGAGGTCGGTGCGAAGGAGTGTCTCGCGCATAGCAGTGACGGTATAGTCTTGTCCCTCAATCTTGGTGATGGTGAGGCATACTCCGTCGTGGGCGAGGCTCTGTGCTACAGATAGCTCGTCGGTGAACGGACAGGTGAGAACAAAGTCTATGTTGTCCTGTATATGGTGGATGGCCTTCACGGTGGCCGTGCCTTCTATTATTCCGGTAAACATGGATTTATTTCACTATTTGACAATATAACGGTTAACGTTTATTGTTTAACGGTTATTGTTCAATCTCGTATTCATGGTCAGCGACAACACCGCCGAGGTTTGTGCGGAGCTCTACTAGCTGGGCACGGATAGCCTGGAGTGTCTCAATGGCCTCGTTACTGCGGTAGGCGCCGTCCTTGTTTTTGCGGAGTACATCGCGGGCTGCGGCGAGCTTCATGCCACGGCGCTTCACGAGGTCGTGGATAACGCCGATGAGTTTCACGTCGTCCTTGGAGTACTGGCGTATGTCTCTGCCGGCACGCTTCGGCTTGAGCTGCGGAAACTCTGTCTCCCAATAACGGAGCAGCGATTCGTTGACATCATACATCTTTGCCACTTCCTGGATGGAGTAGTATTTCTTGAGGTCTTTGTTGGTGTTGAGAGCCATGGGAGTTTTTTATTTACTAATTAGGGTGCAAATGTAATGAATTATTTGTAATTTTGCGGTCAAATAAAAACAGAAAATGCAAAATATGATGACTGCAAAGGAAATTAGAAATTCTTTTAAGAGTTTTTTTGAGTCGAAAGGTCACCTCGTGGTGCCCTCTGCTCCTATGGTTGTGAAGGATGACCCGACGCTGATGTTCACCAACGCGGGTATGAATCAGTTTAAGGATGTAATCCTGGGCAATGCGGAGCCTAAGAGCCGCCGTGTTACCGACTCGCAGAAGTGTCTGCGTGTGAGCGGCAAGCACAACGACCTTGAAGAGGTGGGCCACGACACCTATCACCATACCATGTTTGAAATGCTGGGCAACTGGAGCTTCGGCGACTACTTTAAGAAGGAAGCCATTGCCTGGGCATGGGAGTATCTGGTGGATGTACTCAAGATTGACAAGACGATATTGTATGCCACTGTGTTTGAGGGTGCTCCCGATGAGGGGCTGGAGCGCGACAACGAGGCTGCCGGCTACTGGGAGAAGTATCTGCCCAAGGATCATATCATCAATGGTAATAAGCACGACAATTTCTGGGAGATGGGCGACACCGGTCCCTGCGGTCCGTGCTCGGAGATACATATCGACCTGCGCAGCGACGAAGAGAAGGCCAAGGTGCCCGGCGCTGAGCTGGTGAACAAGGATAATCCCCAGGTAATCGAGATATGGAACCTCGTGTTTATGCAGTATAATCGCAAGGCCGACCGCTCACTGGAGCCGCTGCCCGCCAAGGTCATCGACACTGGTATGGGCTTCGAGCGTCTGTGCATGACCTTGCAGGGCAAGAAGAGCAACTACGACACCGACGTCTTCCAACCACTGATAAAGGCTATCAGTAGCCTGAGCGGCAGTGAGTATGGCAAAGACGCCAAGAAGGATGTGGCCATGCGCGTGATAGCCGACCATGTCCGTGCCATAGCATTCTCTATCGCTGACGGTCAGCTGCCCGGTAATGCCAAGGCGGGCTATGTGATTCGCCGCATACTGCGCCGCGCTGTGAGGTATGGCTACACTTTCCTCGGTTTCCAGGAAGCGTTTATGTATAAGCTGCTGCCCACGCTCATCGACGAGATGGGTGAGGCCTATCCTGAGCTGGAGGGTCAGAAAGTGCTCATCTCCAAGGTTATGAAGGAGGAGGAAGAGGCTTTCCTGCGCACTCTTGCTACGGGTATCAATCTGCTGGATGGCGTGATAAGCGATACCAAGAAGCAGGGCAAGACGGTGATTGACGGCGTACAGGCATTTACGCTGTTCGACACATTTGGCTTCCCCCTCGATCTCACGGAACTTATCTGCCATGAGCAGGGCCTGAGCGTTGATACCAAGGCATTTGACGCTGAGATGCAGAAGCAGAAAGAGCGTGCCCGCAATGCTGCCGCCATCGATGCCTCCGATTGGGTGGTCCTGGCTCAGGGCGAGACGCAGACTCACTACCTCGACGAGACAGAGCATCCGTGCCGCATACTGAAGTATCGCCGCATTGAGCAGAAGAATAAGGTGTACTACGAGTTGGTGCTCGACCACACTCCATTCTATGCTGAGATGGGTGGTCAGGTAGGCGACAGCGGTGTGCTGGTGAGCGATAGCGAAGAGGTGAAGATTTTTGACGTTAAGCGTGAGAACAACCTGCCCATACATCTCACTGCCAAGATGCCCGAGCATCCTGAGGCTGACTTCATGGCTAAGGTTAACCTGGAGCGCCGTCGTGCCTCGGAGGCTAACCACTCTGCTACCCACCTCATTGACCAGGCGCTGCGCGAGGTGCTTGGCACTCATGTGGAGCAGAAGGGCTCGCTGGTTACTCCCGAGGGACTGCGCTTCGACTTCAGTCATTTCCAGAAGGTTACCCATGAGGAGCTGCGCAAGGTGGAGCGCATAGTCAATGCTCGCATACGCCAGAACATACCTATTCAGGATCATCGCGACATGCCGCTGGAGGAAGCTAAGAAGCTCGGCGCCATGGCACTCTTTGGCGAGAAATATGGCGACAAGGTGCGCGTGGTGCAGTTTGACAATAGTATCGAGTTCTGCGGTGGTTGCCATGTGAAGGCCACCGGTCAGATAGGCTTTGTGCGTATCGTGTCGGAGAGCAGTGTGGCTGCCGGAGTGCGCCGTATTGAGGCTATCACTGGCGAGGCTGCAGAGGAGAGTCTCTACCAGATGGAGGAGATGCTCTTTACCATCCGCGACATTCTTGGCCAGAAGGACATCAAAGCAGCCATACAGAAGACTATAGCCGAGAACGCCGAGCTCCACAAACAGATGGAGGAGGCGCAGAAAGAGCGTCTGATGAAGGTGCGCGACGAGATAATCGAGGCTGCCGAGGTGAACGCCGACGGCGTGAGGGTGGTGAAGCATGTGTTTATTGCCGATATACCCGCCAACACTGTCAAGGACCTTGCCTTCCAAGTTGCTAATGTGCTGCCCGAGAAGACTTTCTGCGTATATGGTAGCAAGAGTGACGACAAGCCGCTCATTACTGTGATGATAAGCAAGGACCTTGTGGCAGAGCGCAATCTGCACGCCGGCAATCTGGTGAGAGAGGCCGCCAAGCTTATCCAGGGTGGAGGTGGCGGTGCACCGCATTTCGCCACCGCTGGCGGCAAGGACACCACTGGCATCGACGCTGCCGTAGATAAGGTGGTAGAGCTGGCAGGGCTTTGAAACATTAAATATTAAAATGTTGAAACATTAAAACATTGAACCCCTCATGCATCTCCACAAGGCTGATTGTTATTTTGCATTGCTGCTGGCATATTTCCTTATATGGGGAGCCGTATTGGCTATGCCAGACTACAGCCTGCTCAATGTGGGGCGCATAGTCATGCGCTTCGCTCTGCTGGCCGTGATGTTGGCTGCGGTGTTGGCGCTGGTTGCTTATCTCAGGGGCAAGCCCTTATTTGGCCGCTCCAAGTCAATGTATTTCTCGTGGGGCAGGGTAGTGCCGGTGTCCGTTATCGTGTCGGGTGGCTATGTGCTGCTCAACTGGCTCGCCTTGCCGTCGCCTGTCGCTGCCAAGCAGTGGATAGCATTGCTAGCTCTTTTTGTGGGTGGCTGCATCGTAATGATGCTTTATTTTTATAGCCTAGTGCAAAAGCCAAAATGATAAGCGATAGCTTTTGTATGCTTGTCCAGAAGGCGCTTCCCTTCGAGTTGACAGAGATGCAGCGCGAGGTAGTGAAGCGAATGGCCGATTTCGTCTTCCATCCCAAGGAGGGGTCGGCTTTTCTGCTGCGTGGCTATGCTGGCACAGGCAAGACCTCTATCATGTCGGCTATCGTCCGGGTGCTCCATTCCCTTCATCGCGATGTGGTGCTGCTGGCTCCTACGGGGCGTGCTGCGAAGGTTTTTTCTCAGTATTCGGGCTACCCCGCTTACACCATTCATAAGGAGATATATCGCCAGCGCAATGGGGGTGATGTTGAATCTCATTTCGACTTAGACCAAAACAAGCACAAAAACACAGTGTTCATTGTAGATGAGTCATCTATGATATCCAGCGAAGACAGTCTCATCGCCACGTTTGGCACCGGCAATGTGCTCAACGACCTCGTCAGCTACGTCTATAGCTCGCGTGGTTGCAGCATGGTGCTGGTGGGCGACAATGCCCAGCTGCCGCCGGTGGGTGAGGAGGAGAGTCCGGCTCTCAGCGAGCGTGTGCTAAAGGCTATAGGACTTGATGTAGTCAGCCATCAGCTCACTGATGTCATGCGTCAGGCAGAGCAGAGTGGCATACTCGCCAATGCCACATCGCTGCGACAGATGTTGGACGGCCAATCGTCCAACATGAGTCTTTTGCCTGCAGGTGGACACAAGGATGTCTCCCAGCCCTCGCTTCCCAAGGTTAACTTCTTTGGCTTTAGTGACATCGTGCGCTTGCCGGGCAATGAGATGGTGGAGACACTCGAGGCCGACTATGACCGCTACGGTCAGGAGCAAGTAGTGGTGGTCACCCGCTCCAACAAGCGTGCCGTGGAGTATAACAAAGGAATAAGGAGTGTCATCTTCGGTCGTGAGGAGGGACTTGCCGTGGGCGATGTCATTATGGTGGTGCGCAACAATTACTACTGGATTGAGCAATTGGCTGCCGAGATGCAGCGCGAAAAACTAGACGACAGGCTGCCCACCAATTTCATTGCCAACGGCGACATAGCTGTTGTCCGCCATATCGGTAGTCACTACACTTTCTACGACCTCCACTTCGCTGACATCACCCTGCAGTTTCCCGACTACGACGACTTGGAGATGGATGTGCGAGTGGTGCTCGAGGCTCTCACCTCCGAGACCCCGGCTCTCACACGCGAGCAGAGCGACATGCTCTACCATGGTGTGATGGACGATTACGCGGAAATAAGGAGCAAGAAGGAGCGCATGCGCAAGCTGCGCCTCGACCCCAACTACAACGCCCTGCAGATAAAGTATGCCTATGCCGTTACCTGCCACAAGGCACAGGGTGGTCAGTGGCGCAATGTCTATGTTGACCAGGGCTGGCTTCCGCCCGATGGCATCGACCGCTCATACCTGCGTTGGCTCTATACTGCCTTCACTCGCGCCACCGACCGACTCTATCTCGTTAATTGGCCGGAGGCACAAAGTGGAGAAAAATAGGATTAGTCGGTCAGTTATATAAAAAGATTTATTTATCTTTGCATCCACAATGAAAAAGGTAATCGGTAAGACCCTGCAGATTGCGGTGCCCTTCCTATTGGGAGGTGGCATACTCTGGTGGATGTATCGCAATAGCGATTTCAGCCAGATCAGCGACGTGCTCTTCCATCAGATGAGGTGGGAGTGGATGCTGCTGTCGTTTGTGCCCGGCATCCTGGCGCAGGTCTTCCGTGCGCTGCGTTGGCGCCAGACATTGCAGCCTATGGGCGAGCACTGTCGCAGCCATGTGGCTATCTGCGCCATCTTCCTCAGCTACGCTGCCAGCCTCGTGGTGCCGCGAGTGGGCGAGTTTCTGCGTTGCGGCATCCTCAAGCGCAAGGACGGTGTGTCGTTTCCCAAGGCGTTGGGTACCGTGGTCACCGAGCGTGCCGTGGATATGCTGATAATGTTTATGCTCCTTGCTGCTGTCATTGTGTGGCAGTGGGATAAGTTTACTGAGTTCTTTGCTCTCACGGGCTTGAACCTCAGCACTACGCTGTCGCGCTTTACTGCCACGGGCATCTGGGTTAGCATCATCTGCACCGTGGGTATCATAGTGCTCGTATATATCCTCGCGCGTCGTTTGTCAGTCATGCGTAAGGTAAAGGCCATTATGCGTGATATGGCGGAGGGCATCATGTCGCTGCGCAAGGTGAGCAACATGCCGCTCTACCTATTCTATTCCGTGGGCATCTGGGCGGCCTACTTCTTCCATTATTACCTTACCTTCTACTGCTTCGGCTTCACCGAGAACTTGGGCATGGCGGCAGGCCTTGTGTCCTTCTGCACTGGCGGTATTGCAGTACTTGTGCCCACGCCCAATGGTGCAGGCCCATGGCACTTCGCCGTCAAGACAATCCTTGTCCTCTACGGACTCGAAGCCACCAGCGCCATCATCTTTGCGCTCATTGTCCACACCGTGCAGACCATGCTCCTCGTAGTGCTCGGTGTATATGCTCTCATTGTACTGCAAAACACCAAGAAACATTGACCATTGACCATTGAATATTGAACATTATAAAATCTCAAATCTCAAATAATATGAACATTACAGAACTACAACCGCAGGGCATTTGGAAAGCATTCCATTCCCTCACACAGGTGCCGCGTCCGAGCGGACACCTCGAAAAGATTCAGGCCTTCTTGCTCGAGTGGGCAAAGGGCAATGGTTTTGAGGCATTTCAGGATAATGCCGGTAATATCATCGTGCGTGTTCCCGCCACACCGGGAATGGAAGACCGCCCGATGGTTACCATGGAGGGCCATATGGACATGGTGCCCCAGAAGACACAGGACTCCAACCACGACTTTCTCACCGACCCCATCGAGACTTACATCGATGGCGACTGGGTAAAGGCACGTGGCACTACGCTCGGCTCTGACGATGGCATCGGTATTGCTACCGCGATGGCTATCTTTGAGGACAAGACCCTGAAGCACGGTCCGCTGGAGGCTATCTTCACCGTTGACGAGGAGTCGTCGATGTACGGCGTGGAGAACCTCAAGCCTGGCACCCTCAAGGGCAGCATCCTCCTCAACCTCGACAACGAGACCGAGGGCGAGTTCGTCATCGGTTCTGCCGGTGGTATGGATGTGCAGGCAGAGATGACCTACACCCCCGAGCCTGTGGCCGAAGGCTCTGTTGCAGTAAAGTTCAGCATCAGCGGACTCAAGGGCGGTCACTCCGGCCTTGAAATCAACGAAGGACGCGCCAACGCCAACAAGCTGTTGGCTAATATTGCCAAGGAAGCTCTTGACAATGGCGCAACCCTCGCCTCATGGGAGGGCGGCAACATGCGCAACGCCATCCCCTCGTTTGGCAACATCGTCGTAGTGGGCGGTTGCCAGCGCTGTGCACAGTCTGCCGCTGACCTCGCTGCCAAGTGGCAGGCCATCTATCAGGCAGAGTATGCAGGCATTGAGGAAGGCATCACCATCACGGCTGAGACAGTGGACACACCCGCTACCGCCATGCCTGTGGCCGTGGCCAAGGCTATCACCAACACCGTGCTGGCCATGCATGCCGGAGTGTATCGTATGACACCGTCCATCCCCGACATTGTGGAGACATCTTGCAACCTCGGCATCGTAAAGGCAGCCGACGGCAAGGCCGAAGGCGATGTGCTCGTGCGCAGCTCCATGGACAGCAAGCTCGACGAGCTGGCCAGCTCAGCCAAGGCAACCTTTGAGCTGGGCGGCTTCACCGTCAACTACCACGGTCGCTACCCCGCATGGCAGCCCGATGTCAATTCGCCGATAGCAAAGACCATCGAGCGCGTCTATCGTGAGGTCAATGGTGAGGACTGCAAGGTTACCGTAGTGCATGCCGGCCTTGAGTGTGGCATCATCAAGACCGTCTATCCCGACATGGACGCCGTCAGCTTCGGTCCTACGCTCCGCTCGCCCCACACACCCAACGAGCGTTGCAACATCCCATCTGTGGCAAAGTACTACAACTTCGTAGTGAAGCTGCTGGAGCAAATCTAGTAATTGAAGTATGATGTCTGAGGGCTGAACTTACGAGATGCTGCCCAAGGACGGATAATCTCGCGCGTACGTATTATATAATATGGTATGCGCGAGATTTTTGTTTGTTTGCTCTTGAGCGCCGTCAGCTTTAATTTCCACAGAGTCGGCTTTAAATTCTACAGAGTCAGCGTTAGTTAGTGACGAAGTCAGCGTTAGTTTGGAGAAGTTGAGATTTTTTTGAACACGAATCTCACGAATCTTACGGATGTTAAACAAAAATTAGGAAAAATCTCCGCTGCGCGGAGACGAATATTAAGAAAAACAAAAACCTGAAAAACACCAATGAGATGATGGTGCTGCGCACCTACTCATTATGCTTACTCAAAAGACTGAAAGCAAGCTTTCCCTCTTTTTTTCTTATCATCATGAAGCGACAGGTCGCCATCATCTCATTGGCAAAAACATCGGCTTTTCAAGCCTAAAATACATATTCGCTTGATAAGGAAGAAAATAACTCGGTGCTCCTGACACAGAAGTCAGAGCTCGTGCTGCTAAACTCTGTGCTCGTTTCACAGAACTCAGAGCTCCGACGAACAATCTCTGATCTCGCGTCCACGAGAACGGACTTAGTTTACACGAGAACGGCTTTTTGTTAGCGCGAGAACGGGCTTAGAATTTCTAAGAGTGGGGATAATTTCCACTAGATTAGGAGAAGGCTGAACGCGCACGGGATAAAATCTGACGCGCACGGGATAAAATCTGACGCGCACGGGATAAAGTTCCAACGCGCACGGGATAAGTTTGGGCGCCGTCGCGTTAAGTTTTGACGCGGTCGCAGTTATTGGTGACGAAGTCAGCTTTAGTTTTGACAGGGTCGTACTGCAAACATACACATTTAGTTAATGCACACAGAAAGCACAGATAACACAGAGATTAAACGATAACGAAAACGAAAACCGAGAAAACTCTTTCGCTCAGGTAGAGACTACGTCTAACGGATGAAGCGTCTGCATGCTTCTCCTTATGAACAAGTTCACAGGCCAAGCCTGCATCCACCTCATCCACCTCTGCGAGGTTACTGCCTGAGCGAAAGCAAAAACCAAAAAAAATCCTAAACTCGCACTTTTTTGCGAGTTTTTTTGCTGCAATCTGTTCATTTTGGGCGCTTGCTTCCATTGCCTCCATACTTGCTTCCATAGCGCAAATGCCGATGAACATTGATTTTCCAATGGGTTATGGAGGCATGGAGGCAAAAAATCGAAAAATTTTTTTCAAAAAAATCCGCCGGCACTCACGAGGGTGTGAATGCCGACAGGCGATGATACCAGTATATTTAGATATATGGATTCTTATCCTAGCGCCAGAGGTTGTGACACATCAATCCGAAGACCGAGCGCACTGAGAATTCTTAGAAACATACCTGCGCCCGGCTCTACACTGCCGTTTTCTATTCTTGAGATATACGATTTATTAGTACCCACGCGCCTAGCTAGTTCCTGCTGAGTAACCTTTTCGTGCTTTCGGGCGTCACTAATAATTTGACCTACGCAATAGGCGTAGGCTTCCTTGCGAAAAGCCTCACGTTCAGATGTTCCCACTTTGCCAAAACGTTCGTCCATCATGGCGTCAACGCTGATAATATCATTTCTTGCTTCCATAGTATTCCTTTTTTAGTTGTATTGCCTTGTTTATCTCACTTTGTGGCGTTTTCTGCGTCTTTTTACGAAAACCATTAAAGAGCATAACCACGTTGCCTTCGTCAAAAATGAAGAACACACGAAATATGTTGCCGCTGTGTTCCGCGCGAAGTTCGTATATCTCGTCGCGCAGATACTTAACGAATTTTGCATTAACGCGTTCTTGTGTCTTAAGCATACAATTACATAAAACACTTTACGAGCTTCATCATCAGAGAGCGAATTTATAAAGTCTCTGAAATATGTCTTATATGCCAGAACAGTCCTTTCGCGTTTCATGGTGCAAAGGTATAAAAAGTTTTCATATCAGGCAACTTTTTGTGCTATTTTTTGAATTTTTGAAAATGTAGGGGAATCGAAAAACTTTTTTCAAAAAAATCCGCCGGCACTCACAAGGGTACCGGCGATTCTTATCATTTTTATAGTGAAATTACTTCACCTTTACTTTCTTTGTCTTACCATTAATTTGGCGGATAATGTAAACTCCGTTAGCAAGGTTGTCAATACTGTCCACTTTCAGTTTGCTTCCTCCTTGCTGGCAGCCGGCAATCTTCATTATTTATTATCTGCCAGCAAAAATTACGCCTAACTATGAATTCTATATATTATACCTTTTTCAGTTATGATGTATACAACCTCTCCATCATCAATTATATTTGAAACTGGAATGTTCAATAATTGTAATATTTTTCCATCGTCGTTAATCTCAAACAGCCCCGCATAATTTCCATAGAAAGAACCTACAGTACTATAAATCGCAGCCTTTGCTTTTTCATGAAATCTAAAGATAGGCAATAACTTACTCATATTTCTTCGTAATATGTAATTATTGGTAATAATAATAGTCTCATTCTCTCCTGTCGGGACACAACTTAATATGTTATACTCGCCCACAGAAAACAACGGTTTCATCGTTTTTTCAAGAGGAGCACACTCAAATACATGTCCTTTGTAATATATTGCAATTGTTGAATCAGTGTATAAGCCTATATTAAAATCTTCTGCATCAATTAACCACCCATCTAGTTCCCTGTTGGCTTTCAGCGTAATTATTGCAGAACCAGACTTAAAAACTATCAAATTTTTAAGGGCGACAAAATCATTTATTACAATTGAATCAGGCAATAAAAGTTCATCAATATAACAATTTCTTTCCATATCCATTCCTATTAACCTGTTTCCAATTATAGCATACAAGCCTTGCATCGGGATGATACCATAATTCAGATTAATAAAACTCGAACTATCAGGAATATTTTCGTTTAATCTTTCTATATTTAGTCCTTTACTCGTTTTCAATGCACAATTACTATCCCGAACAAAGTCTTTGATAGGAATCATCTCTGTTTTGTTGGGAAGGAAAGCTTCAAATCCGCTATTATAATTTGTCGCAGATGACATATAAATTCCACATAACATGAGACATAATGCGCTTAATAATATACTTTTCATCGTTTATTTTTTTATATCCCGAGAAACTCGTTTGCATTCTCTACGGCGTTTTTTGCTTGCCCATTATGGGCTATTAACAATCGCGCCATTGGCGCCATTGAATGTGCCGAGAAAGGATTTCCCTGATTAGTATTTAGTGTTTCTTTTTTACCAATTCCCTTTGGTAGATCTTTCTCGCTCTTGAAAGGATTGGCAGAATGAGTAGATAACTTTATGTCAGCACTAAGACTTTTTGCGGCAAAATTAACAGTCTTATATACAATACCTTTGCCTTCTTGGGAATTCGTTAGGATATCATTCTTCTCAGAGATTTTTTTGATATTATAGTTTCCTTGCTGGACTTTATCCCATACACCTGCTTTCTTATATGTGTTTTCATGTACCCCTGAAGGATTAAAGACTGTAGTTGGATTACCAGAAATAACACCAGCAATAGTTGCCAAGCCACCTCCCAATGAGTGACCTGTTATATTAATTTTTAAATTTTTATCTGAAGACAATTGTTTAATCTGTTTGCCTATTTCTATTGCCATGTCAAATTGTTTAGAATTATATCCCATACCCTGCTTAATGTCTGTCGTTACTATGTCTTCCCATGTAGCTTCTGTACCTCTAAATGATACTGTATATTCCTTTGTTTTTTCATTATAGAATACCTCAGCATGAAAGCCTTCGTTATCTTTTGCATTATTGCATGTGTTAATTAGATTAAATAGAGGGTATACCTCTTTATCGCTTTTTAATACATCAGAAAATGTTTTTATAGGCCTGAAATCTGTTTCTTTTTCTAAAGATTTGTCATGGTCACTGTAAACAAGTGCTGACATAACTGCTGCATTTTTATCGGATTCTATTTCGTCTAATTGATTTTGACGAAAGGCTTTATAAGCTTCAATTGCTTTTAGGTCTTCCGGGGTTTTATTTTCTTTTGCCATTATCGCAACAATATTCATACCTGTCGCTTCTTTAAAAGCATCATGGAGACCATCTATGATTTTATGTTCTTCCATACTTAACATCGGCCTATCAACGAAATGTAAATCTTCGAATGTTGAGTTCTGCCATGTTGCCAGATTATAAACCCTATCAGGGTCAATGTAAAAAGATTTTTTTTTCTCTTTTCTTAGTGATTTTGAGAAATTCTTACGGGGCATTGTACCATATTCGGACTTTCCAAAATTATTCCCTTCGGCCAAGTGTGTCAAATTTGATGCCGAATGCATGCGGTCTAATAAATCAGCACCTTCATGTGTCCTGTAATATGCCGCTTCCTGCTTGGCACGAGTTGATGCTTCCAAAGCCATGTAAGTTGTAGCATAAACGCTTTGTCTAATATGTTCACGCTGCCGCATCTCCGCTTCTTCTCGTTGCAACCTTGCTATTTCTTCTGCACGACGTTGTTCTGCTATTTCTTCTTGGCGACGAGTATAAAAATTCCTACGCTCTATATCTCTGTTGTATTTCCGTATAGCCTCACGTTGTACCCCCGTATATGTTTTTGAAGCAGAGTAGGGAGAGTCATTGCTAAACTGTATGCCTCCAGATTGTCTAACCATTACACCAGAACTGTAGCGCGTATTATAACTACCCCCTCTATTACTTCCTATCAAATTTCGGTAATAATAGTCATCTTGCCATCTTCTTTTTTCTCCGTTGGCCTTGATAATGGCATCTCGTTCCGCCACCCATTCTTTACTATACATTCCATCAAACAAAGACTGTGCTTTACTACACGTAAAGACAATCAGGAATAGTAATATAAATGATATATGTTTCATTTTCTTAAAAATTTAATTCGGCACGTAATCCATAAGTATTATTTGCTTCAATAACTGGCCCCAAAGAAAGCGATTTCGCAGCTTTTCTTTGCAGTTTATGGAAGTTATCCTTATTTAATTCATTAAAAGCCTTACGTCTATTGGCAATACGATGACTATTAATAGCCATAGGTACAGTAAGCATTATACAATATCCAACAGTACTGATGATAACGCCCCTTGTAAGCTTTTTAGTATTTACCTTTCTATTACCATATTCATTATATACGATATTCCCATTTTTGTCATAGACCTTTAGATCTCCGCAACATTGAACTATGCCCCATGCTAACACTCCACCTCCAATTAATTCTCCTCCTATTATCGGTATTATGTATTTTGCTTTTCCAAGAGAATACTTTTTCTTTATTTGGTTATATTTACTTAAATCCAAATTTTCAATTGGAGTTACGCTATATACTTTATTTTTTGAATTGACGAAATAGATATTGTCTTCTGCTTCCCATCTCACATATTCTGCCGTTCCTTTATACAAAGGTGGCACGCTCATGTGCATTTGATTGACATTTACCGTATAATCCCAATACTCAATGTTTCCTTTTAGAAGATTTGAGGAACTATAATTTAAATTAAGATTTAATGCTGCGACTCTCTTTTTTGATTGTGCAGTTGAACTAAACAGACCGTTAAAGACACTTGCGATTCCTTCCGTTATAGCACCAGCCAACAGCTTGTTCCCAAAACTTGTCTTGGCGGCAGCAATCTCACCACTCATATTTGCCCTGAATTGTCGTGTAGATTCAAATCCGCTCTGAGCGAAAGAAGAATTACCTCTTTTCAAATTTTCACTACAAAATATGGCAGATATAAATCCATTATGTCCCCCTATTTGTTGAGAAGTACGTAACGAATTTATTTTCCAATCTATGACATGATTGTCTTTTCCTGGATAATTTAATAAATATATACCGTTACTACTTAAAATATTGTCAATCCTTATGATACTATAAGGAAAGTATTTATAGTCGGCGGCGTTCGAATAAATATTTGCCGTCGCCCACACTCCCTTTGTTTTATCTTCAAAAGGAACCGGGTTTAATACTTCACTGTATTCTTTATATAATTGAGTTATATCCTCTGAATATTTTTTATTATGTGCAACAGAATACTTTTTAAATTCAGATAGAATATAATCGAGATTGTTTTTATCGTAATTATTAGCATAGGATTGTGCAATACCCTTGTATGCCACATCTATATCCTCAGAAACACCTAACCCTAGATAAATTATACCATAACGCAATAATAAAGTATTATATCCTTTCTCAGATGCATCAACTATTGCCTCATAATAATAATCAACAACATCCTTTTTGTTAAATGTTTTAGGCAATCCTTCGAAATAAGACGATATTGCATAAAACATTTTGTTATATGACTCATCGCCCAACTTCACGAAAGAAAAAGAATCATAAATCCTTTCTATATGAATAATGACGGAATCTACGGATTCTTCTGCAACATCTGCCGACAACTGGTCATCGCAGACATATACAGTGCCTTGCAATGCGTACGTTTTTGGGCAACCAAACAAAAATGCTGATAAAATCAGGGCCGCGTTAAAATACCACAATCTAAAATGAAGCTTTTTCATGATCTTCTATGTTTATTCCCGCAATCCCCCAATCAGGTGTTGGTATTAGGTGCACAAAGAAAGCGTAGGGATTTGTCCTTACTCATCTAATTCTGGGCTCTGGTAAACCTTCGGGAAATGAATAATACTATCACCTACGCCGTATGCTCGAGCCACGGCGTAGGTGCCGCATGCAACGTTGACATACAGACGAAGTGAACCGTTATCTTCATCCTATCCCTATGAAATGTACCAGATTTCAGAATTAAGGATAAAGCGCGGAACGCTTCTTCGGTCTCGGGATTTCTCCCCAAGACGGTGCAAAGATAGAAAAATTTCTCATTCCTGCCAAATTTTGAAGGCAGAAATGAGAAAATAGTGGCACTAGGACACACCCCATCCTTGCGATAACACACCCCCTCCCGGCTTTGCCGTACTCCCCCTAGCTTAGGGGAGAATTTGTTATAGAGAACAAAGAAGAGAGAAAAGAGAACAGTAATTATACTATTTGTGGGCTTTGAAGATGGGGTGGCTGAGCCACTTGGGAGTGGTACCATTGGTCATCTGGGGGAGACCGCCCTCAAAGATTGGGGCGTAGCAGTAGGCTAGCCAGGCTCCAATGTTATTGTTGTTGTCTTTTATGAGGCGCATGATGGTCTGTTTTTGCTGGGCGAGCATCTGTGCACGGATGCTCTCGCCCTGTATGCGTGCCTGTTCCCATGCTTCCTTGTCGTCGGAGAAGACATCGATGTGGAAGCCGCTGGGATCATCTTCGCGTGCCTCACGGATGGCTTGCTGCATACGCAGGGACTTGGGGGAGCCTTCGATGGTGCCTGTGCGCCAGTTGATGGTGATGTGGCGGCTGTCTGGCAGGAGGACGAAGACGCTGCGCTCGGGCCACTCTTTCCAGTCGTGGAGTCGGATGATGTCGTTGGCATCGACTTTCAGGTTGACGCTGAATTTTGCATCTGTTATCGCTATACGCTGGGCGTTGGCGGTGTCCTCATTGACAATGAGGTAGAGGGTTCTCTGTGTGGGCGACAGGGTTCCGTCGATGGTCAACTTGACTTTCTTTGCTGTGGCTGAGACTGCTATCAGGAGCAGGGCGAGGGCTAAAGTGAAAAGTGATTTTTTCATAGCTGTAGGGTTTTAGGTTTGATATTTGATATGTATGATTTATTTCTTTAGGTGTTTTCGCCATGCCCAGAAAGGGCGGTGGTGGCGGTAGTCGAGGTTGTTCTGATGGAGATAGGCCTCGCGCTCGAAGGAGATGGTGTAGTATGCGCGCTTGGCTGAAAACTTAAAAGTTGAAAAGTTAAAAGATTGAATTAATCGCACGAGCCACTCTATGAGGTACCACAAATAGAAGCCTATCCATAGCAGCTCGCGCTGCTGAAGGGTATGGATGTATTCGTGGTTGCGCTCCTCCTTGCTTAGGGGGCGACGGCTCAGCACGAGGCCAAACAGGTTGATGGCGACGTAGCTGCCGAAGGGGAAGATATTATTCTGAAATACTTTCATTAGAGAGTTCAAGAAGTTCAAGAGTTCAACACACCCCCTCCCCCTACGGGGACTCCCCCTTGCTAAGGGGGAGAATCGGGAGTCACAGAGTCGCAGAGTCCTATCCCTCGCGCAGGAAGTCGAGGGCTTCGCTTATCTCGTCGTGGGTGGCTGTCTGGTTGCGGCGTATGTCGCCTATGTCGGCGAGGAGGGTGAAGTTGATGGTGTCACCTATGTTTTTCTTGTCGTGGGCCATGAGGGCGAGGAGCTGGTCGTAGTGCTTGCACTCAAGGGCTGGTGTGCCGTAGTGCTGACGGACGAAGCTGACGGTCTGGCGCATTTTGTCGGTGGGGAAGCCGAGCTTGACGGCACTGAGCCACAGCTCGCAGACGAGGCCCCAGGCTACGGCATAGCCGTGGAGAATGGGATGGTCTTGCTCCATAGCGAAGCTCTCCAGGGCGTGGCCTATGGTGTGGCCGAGGTTGAGGGCCTTGCGCAGCCCTTGCTCAGTGGGGTCTTCGCGTACGATGCGCTCCTTTACCTTGAGGTTTTTGGTTAGCAGTTGGCTCAGTTGGTCAAGGTCGGGCTCAAGGATATTGTAGTTGAGCAGCTCTGCCCATTCTGCGGTGGTGCTGAGAAGGGCGTGCTTGAGCATCTCGGCATAGCCGGAGAGGATGTTGTCGCGGTCGAGGGTCTGCAGGAAATGGGTGTCGATAATTACTTGATCTGCATCTCGGAAGACGCCTATCTCGTTTTTGAGTCCACCGAAGTTGATGCCTGTCTTGCCGCCCACTGAGGCATCGACCATGGCGAGGAGGGTGGTGGGTATGTTGATGAAGCGTATGCCGCGCTTGAAGGTGCTGGCTGCGAAGCCTCCGAGGTCGGTGACCATGCCGCCTCCGAGGTTGACGAGGATAGAGTGGCGCGTGGCCTTGCCCTCCACGAGTGTCTGCCATACACGTGTGACGCTGTCGAGAGTCTTGTTGGTGTCGCCGGAAGGAATTTCTATAATTGACCATTGACCATTGACAATTGACAATTGACCATTAAGTCTTGGGAGGCAATGGCGGGCGGTGTTTTCATCGCAGAGGATGAAGAGGCGGTCGTATTGTAGAGCGGAGAGCGTGGTGCTGAGCTCTTTGGCGGCGTTGGAGGGAAACATGGAGTTAGGAATTAGGAGTTAGGAATTAGGAGTTAGGAATTAGGAGTTAGAAATTAGGAATTAGAAATGAGAAATTAGGAATTAGGAGTTAGGTTAGGCGGAAGAAGCCGTCGGTGTATGTTATCTCGCCCTCGGATAGCATGGTCTCGAGTGCTTGCTTGATGCTGTCGAGGGGGAGGGGCATGGCCCGGAGTTCTTGGAAAGGGTGGGGGTTACCGTCTTGCAGCAGGGCAACGATGGCTTGCTGCGCATGGTCGGCCTGCTGTGTGTTGGTGGGGTGCTGCGAATAGCCGTTGGCGAGGCATGTGTCGCAGTGACCGCAGTCGCTGGCGTCGGTCTGCCCGAAATACTCCAGCAGCATCCGGCTGCGGCATGTGGTGTGGGCGGTGAGGTAGTGTATCATTGCATTGACGCGCTGCACAAGTTCCATGCGTCGGTGCTCATACACCTCGGTGGAGAAGGTTATCTCGTCAGTCTCTACACGGCTCTGCATGAAGGTGATATGGGCGATGCGTTTGAAGGGTATGTAGTAGATAACGCCTAAACGGTTGAGGATAAGGAGTGCCTCATATATCTCCGAATGGCTGAGCGCGGTGCGCTGCGCGAGGAGCACTTCCTCTATGGGCATGAGGTCAGCGAAGAGTCCGTTGTAGCTACGCATGAGTGCCTGCAGCACTTTCTCGCATCTGTCGGGCAGATGCTGCATGCGGTATAGCTCGTTTTTGTCAACCACTATCTTGACGCACGAAGAGGAATCCTCGGGGTCGCTATACTGCAGATAACCGGCATGCTCCAGCAGACGAAACGCGCTGAGCAGCGGCAGGGGGAAGTAGTGGAAGCGGTGACAGAAATCGTTGATGTTAAACTCCTTGTACAGACCATCGCCGTCGCCTACTGCGAGCTCGTAGTAGTAGCAGATATTCTGGTATGCCTCGCGTATGAACTGCTTGGAAGGGAATGCCGTGTCGATATGCCGACGCAGAGTGGCTACATCATGCGGACTCTTGAGGAGTATGGCTTGGGCTGGCAGTCCGTCGCGCCCTGCACGCCCTGCCTCCTGGAAGTATGCCTCTATGCTGTCGGGCACGCCTATGTGTATGATGGTGCGCACGTCGGCTTTGTCGATGCCCATGCCGAATGCATTGGTGCACACCATGACACGCACCATATCGTTTTGCCATAGTTGCTGGCGCACGTCTTTGTCGGCATTCTCCAGTCCGGCATGGAAGGAGATTGCGTCAATACCGTTGTCAGAAAGCAGTTTGGCGAGCTGGGTTGTCTGCTCGCGATTGCGTGTATAGACGATTGCAGAGCCCGTGGTGTCGTGGAGTATCTGGAGCAGGGCGGAGTCTTTGTTGGTTGTTTCGCGGACTATATAGCTGAGATTGGCTCGCTCAAAGCTCATGCGCATGGTGTTGGGCTCGTGAAACTGGAGCTGTCTCTGTATGTCTTCAACCACTCGCGGTGTGGCTGTAGCAGTGATGGCCAGTATGGGAGACTCGGGCTTGAGCTTGCGTATGAGTGAGATGTTGAGATAGGAGGGGCGGAAATCGTAGCCCCACTGCGAGATGCAGTGTGCCTCATCAACGGTGATGAAGTTGACCTGCATGTGCGAGAGCTTGGTCTGAAACAGTTCAGACTTGAGTCGCTCTGGGGAGATGTAGAGGAATTTGTATTTGCCGAGGATACAGTTGTCGAAGGCGGTGAGCATCTCGCTGTATGTCATACCGGAATAGACAGCGGTGGCCTTGATGCCGTGGTCGCGCAGGTGGTTCACCTGGTCTTTCATCAAAGCTATGAGGGGGGTGATGACTATGCAAACGCCATCCATCATCAGCGACGGAACCTGAAAGGTGATGCTCTTGCCGCCACCGGTGGGCATGAGACCGAGGGTGTCGCGACCTGCGCAGATGCTCTGGATTATGTCATGCTGTATGCCGCGAAAGGAGTCGTAGCCCCAGTATTTCTTGAGTATGGCAAGGGCTTCGTTATTCTGGCTCGGCAGGTTGGATATCTTCAATTTGCAATTGTATCTCGCCGTGTTTGTAGATATTCTCGGCTATGGTGTAGCTGATGTTGAATGCTCGCTTGGTCTTGATGAAACGTGCATGGCTGCTCTGACCGAAGGCTATGCCGTTGAGTATCTTGTTTGACTTATTGTCAACAAGCTCGAGCTTGATATGCTCCTGGCCTCGGCCTACCACTTTGCTGGTGCCATAGTCATAGACATCGTTGGTGCAGAACAGCGGCTCGGGATTCTCCGGACCGAAGGGGCGTAGCTTCTTGAGGTCGTAGTATAGCTCTGGGGTGATGTCAGAGAAGTTGAGCTGTGCATCGATGCTGAGCGTGGCTTCTGTCTGTTCCTCCTGTATGTGAGCCTCCACATACTCCTCAAAACGGCGTATAAACTCCTTGATGTTCTCTTCTTTGATGCTGAGGCCGACGGCATAGGTATGACCGCCGAAGTTGAGTAGCAGGTCCCTGCAACTCTCGATGCCCGAATAGATGTCAAACTCGGCCACTGAGCGTGCAGAGCCGGTGAGCACACCGTTCTCGTCAAGAGCCAGCACCACTGTGGGACGATAGTAGAGCTCGGTGAGGCGCGAGGCCACGATACCTATCACGCCCTTGTGCCACTCTTTGCTGTACACTACGATGCTGCGACGATTGTCAAGGTTGGTGATCTTGTCAACAATAGCGTTGGCTTCTTCGGTCATCTGCTTGTCGATGTCCTTGCGTGCCTCGTTGTAATTGTTGATGGTGTTGGCTTTGGCCAGGGCTTCGTCCAGGTTGCGCTCTATCAGCAACTCTATGGTCTCTCCGCCGTTTTGTATGCGGCCCGAAGCATTGATGCGCGGCCCGATGCGAAACATTACATCGCTGATGCCAATCTCCTTGCCGCTTAGTCCGCAGGTCTGGATGATGGCTTGCAGGCCCACGCTGGGATTGGCGTTAAGCTGCTTCAGGCCATGATATGCCAGGATGCGGTTTTCGCCCAAGATAGGCACAAGATCAGCCGCGATGCTGACAGCACACAGCTCAAGCAGTGGAACAAGGCGACCAAACTCAATGCCGTTGTTTTGCGCAAAGGCCTGCATCAGTTTGAAACCAATGCCGCAGCCTGACAAATCGCCGTAGGGATAGGTCTCGTCTTTACGCTTGGGGTCAAGAATGGCGTAGGCCGGCGGCAGCTGCTGGTCGGGCACATGGTGGTCGCACACAATAAAATCTATGCCGTGCTTGCGGGCATACTCAATTTCCTCGTTGGCCTTGATGCCGCAGTCGAGGATGATGATAACCTTCACTCCGAGGTTGATGGCGCGGTCAACGGCTTTGAAACTGATGCCGTAACCATCTTCGTAACGGTCGGGAATGTAATAACTGACGTTAGAGTAAAATTCGTGGAGGAATTTGTAGACGAGTGTTACGGCTGTGCAGCCGTCGACGTCGTAGTCGCCATAGACCAATATCTTCTCCTTCATGCCGATAGCCCTGTTGATGCGGTCAACGGCTTTCTCCATATCCTTCATTTCAAAAGGATCGATCAAATCGGTCAGCTGTGGGCGGAAGAATTTCTTTGCCTCACGGGCATTGGTCACTCCGCGCTTCAGGAGAATGGGGCCTAGAATGGGGTTGACGCCAATCTCGTCGGTCAGTCGTTTAGCTGCTTCCTGTGTTTGTGGGGTGATAGGTTGTAGCTTCCATTTGTAGCTCATTTATGTTATTATTTTTATTATATTGTATCCTAAAGCGAGGGCCACATGGGCGGCTAGGCCCTGTAGTAGCCGTGCGTGCGCGCTATGCTATGTGCACATTACGCGCAATTTGCGAGGTAAAGGTACGATTATTTTCCGATACAACGATAAAGTTGTGTGTTAAAAACTGTTTTTTTATTGCATAAGTAGTATTTTTATACAAAAAAGGAGCACCTGGCGAGGTACTCCTTGTGTGTTTGTGTTGTTTTGCTTGGTTTTATTTCAAACCTATCTTCTTGGCAATCTTGGCAGGCACGGCCTTCTTGTTGACCACGATGTTGATGGTCTTGTAGGCAACGTAGGGCTTGGAGATGTAGGCATAGCCTTTATACTTGCCGTACTTGCCCCATGAGTTTTTCATCATATAGTACTCCTTGCCGTTCTGATCCTTGGAGATACCATAGAGCAGCATGCCGTGGTCATCGGTGGTCTCCCAGTTGTCGAAGGCCTCTTGGCGAAGCTCCTGAGTGATGGTCTTTTCAGTGGCATCGTTGAAAGTGGATTGCTTGCTCTTGTCCTTGCCAATCCAGCGCTCCTGGTCGGAGCCCTCGGTGCTATTGTCCTTAGCATCGGCAGGCACGGAAGCGATGCTGGTGCTGTTGCGGTTGAAATAGCTCTCGCTTACATCGGCACCCCATGCTACGGTATAGCCATTGTTGATGGCGTTGTCGATAACCTCCATAAACTCATCAAGCGGCAGGTTGTAGCTCTGTGCCCAGCGCCAGTTGTCCTGAATCTCAATAGCGAACTGGGTGTAGAAGTCATGATGGTTAAAGGATGTCAGGCTGACATAGTCGTCGGTGTCAATGCCCAGGCTCTGATAGAAGCTCTGCGGAGTGTAGGTCTTGCCTTCGTACTCGAATGTCTCGGGCATCGGGCCAAGGTAAGCCTCGAGGATGGACTCGAAGGGCTTCTGCCAGCAGGGAGAGAGTTTCTTTACATTGGCGTGGGGGCCAGTGAAAGCACCGAGGTAGCCCTGTGCGACCTTCTCCAACTCGCTATGGTTGAAGAGGGTGTCGCCATAGAGAGTGCCGGCGGGAGTGACTGCACTTTCGGGTACGATGCCATAGTTCTTGAGACAGTAGAGGACATCGTAGAAGCTACCACCCTGTGACCAGCTTACGTCACCGTGCATACGCACGTTGGCGATGGCGCGGTCGATGTAGGTCTTGTAGATAACATAGGCTTCAGCGAGGTCGTAGGTCTTGCCGGTGTTGCGGAGGATTTCGGCCTCAATAAAACCGAGGCTGGAGAATGCCCAGCAGGTGCCGGAGCGGTGCTGGTCCTTGACGCTGGTAATAGGAATTTCCTTTACTACGGTGAATGCGGTGGTGTCGACGTCGTCGGCCATCACGGGGGCGCTACTCAAAAGCGCAGTAGCAGCGAACAGGGCTGCGAAGATGTTTGTAAATTTCATAGATAATTGGTATTATTAATTTTATACGTATTTTTTAATAGTGGAATTCTGCCACATATTTCTCCACATCGTCGGCGTGGTAGGGTATGCGGTCCTTACCAAGAAAGCGTGCGCCATCGTCGGTTATGAGCACATCGTCTTCTATGCGTACTCCGCCAAAGTCCTTGTACTTCTCTATGGTATTGAAGTCCAGGAAGTCGGAGTTGATATTGTTGGTGCGCCAATAGTCGATAAGGTCAGGAATGAAATATATGCCCGGCTCGTCGGTAATGACAAACCCCTTCTGCAGGCGGCGACCCATACGCAGACTGGCAGTGCCAAACTGGGTGGAGGGGCGCACCTCGTCGTCATAGCCCACATATACCTGCCCCAGGTCTTCCATATCATGTACATCAAGACCCATCATGTGGCCAAGGCCGTGGGGGAGGAATAGGGCGTGGGCACCAGCCTGCACAGCCTCTTCGGTGTCGCCTTTCATGAGACCAAGGTCCTTAAGGCCATTGGTGATGAGACGGCATACATCCATGTGTACGTCATAGTATTTGACGCCAGGCTTTGCCTGCTGCATGGCGAGGTCGTGTGCTTGTTCTACTATGGTGTAGATGTCTCGCTGGCGATGGGTGAACTTGCCACTCACGGGTGTGGTGCGAGTGTGGTCGGAGCAATAGTTGTTGATGGTCTCGGCTCCTGCGTCCACCAGCAGCAGACGGCCGGCCTCGAGATGAGTCATCTCAGGTGCGCCGTGAAGTATCTCGCCATGCATCGTGACTATTGATGCAAATGAGACCTTGCTGCCCAAGGAGCGGGCAATGCCGTCGATGGTGCCACCGATGAAATGCTCGGTAACGCCAGGCTGTGCCAGCTTCATGGCAGTGGTGTGCATCTTAAAGCCGATAGAGCATGCACGCTCAATCTCGCGTATCTCTTCTTCGCTCTTGGTAGAGCGCAGGTCAACCACCGCCTTGATAAGTTTGAGCGAGGCTGCTGCTTTCTGCTCAGCGGGCTTGATGCCCAGCAGTTCTTGCAGCAGTATCTTGTTGTCGTAGCGATAGGGGGGCAGGAAGTGTATCTCCTGTCCGCTCAGCTTGGCTGCTTCCACCAGCTGGCTCAGCTTGCTGAATGGCGCGCTCTCCTTTACCCCGGCCATGTCAGCCATGTCGCTGACGCTGTCCACGGAGCCGTACCATACAATGTCGTCGATGTCGATATCATCGCCAAGGAAATACTCCTTCTGGTTGTCCACATCAATCACTCCGGCCAGACCGTCGCGTTGTGCACCGAAGAAGTAGAGGAAACTGCTGTCCTGACGGAAGGTGTAGCAGTTGTTGGGATAGTTGGCCGGGCTTTCGTTGTTGCCCAGGATGATGATCAAGCCGCCACCCACCTTATCGGCTAGGGCCTTGCGGCGCATGATGTATGTGTCTTTGCTGAACATGGAGTTAATTGAGTATTTGACTATTTACTTTTGTTTGTGGTCTGCAAAGTTAGTAAATAAATTCTGAAAGAGCGATAATTATTGTCGAAATAATGTTTATGCGCCAATTCCTATGTAAGCCTGCTGCAGTTGTTGTAGTGCCGATGCCAACTCTGCACGTGGCAATGCCACGTTGAGACGCATAAATTTCTCTCCTCCCTTGCCGAAGGTCTGACCTTCGTTAAGATAGAGGTGGGCTTTCCCCAGATAGAACTCGCGCATTTCCTCTGCCGAGGCAAAAGGCATCTCTCTGTTGTCAAGGAATATGAGGAAAGACGCCTCTGGATGCATAGGCTTAATCTTGGGGCAGTGCACGCCAAGGAATGACTCAACCATCTTAATATTTCCTTGCGTATAGTCGAGCATCTGCTGTAGCCACTCTTCGCCTTCCTCGGTGTAGCATGCTTGCAAACAGCCATAGGAGAATATGTTGCCCAGCGCCACATCGGCTTGGTCAAGGAATGTAAAGTATCGCTCACGTATGGTGGGAGACAGGCTATAGCAGTACGACACCACTACTCCGGGCATATTGAACACCTTGCTCGGTGCGTTCATGGTCAGAGCAATTTCGCGTGCTTCTGGGCATGTGTTGACAAAGGGCGTGTAGCAATGACCGCGTAGAGCCATGTCGGAGTGTATCTCATCGCTCAGCACCTTAACGCCATGTTTGTGGCATAGCTTGGCCACTCGTTGTAAGACATCGAGGGGCCACACTCTGCCGCCCGGATTGTGCGGATTGCACAGAATCATCAGCTTGCATCCAGGCAGTTTCTGCTCCAGGTCGTCGAAGTCCATCTCAAAACGACCGTTCACCACTTGGAGTGGATTTTCCACGCGCGTGCGTTCATTTATATATATAATATGTGCGAAAGGGTGATATACGGGCGGTTGTATGAGTATCTTATCCCCCTTTTCGGTAAAGGCACAAACGGCATGGTGCACAGCGGGAACGATGCCTGGCACGAAATGGATATCTTCTGCTTTGAGGCAGACGCTGTGCCTGCGCTCCATCCAGTTGATAATGCTCTTATAGAAAGACGCGGGAGGCAGAGTGTAGCCAAGCACTCTTTGCTTGAGGCGCTGCTCTATGGAGCGCACTACAAACGGTGGTGTCTCAAAGTCCATGTCAGCCACCCACAGCGGCATGACATCGCTGCGTCCAAGCATCTGGAAGAGTCCGTCGTATTTAAGGCAGTCGGTGCCGCGGCGCTCTACATGCTTGTCGAAATCGTACTGCATCTCTTACTTCTTGCTCAGAGCCCTACCGATGAGGTAGCAGATGGCGGCTACTACCATACCATTTATTGCCGGGATGCCCCAGTTTAAGAGATTGGCAACCACAGCACCAGCCACAACGCCCAGCACAGCACCCCAGACCACGGTCTTGGGCTTGGTCTCAGTGTCTTCGGCATAGTCTTTCTTGTTGAGCACATAGCCGAGGATGAGGATGATGCCGACGGGTGGGAGAGTGCAGTTAAGGATGTTGAGGTAGCCGCAGAAATTGTTGTAGAGCCATACGGCGGAAACTGTGCCGATAAAACCGCTCATCAGCACCATGCTCTTCTTGCTTAGCTTGAATATGTTGGCAAGACCGAGACCGGTGGAGTATAGGGCATTGTCGTTTGTTGTCCAAATATTAAGACCCAGCACCAGCACGGCAATATAGAAGAGGTTGAGGTTGATCATCACATCAAAGATGTCATTGCCGCCTACATAGACAGAGCTGACAGCGCCAAAGAGGAACATCAAGCTATTGCCGATGAAGAAGGCGATGATGGTGATGATGCAGCCGGCTTTGCTGCTCTTGGCGAAGCGTGTAAAGTTAGGAGTGGCGGTACCTCCGCTGATAAAACTACCGATGACAAGGCCTGCGCCGGCAATAATGCTGAGCGTCTTTTCGCCCTCCTCAAACTGTTCTATCAGACCACGGTCACCCTGCTTGATGGCCAGAATCATGGCTACAGTACCAAGTATGGCTACGCACGGTACGGCGATATAGCTGATGATGGTGAGTCCCTTGATGCCATAGTAGGCTGAAGCGGTCATGCATACGCCTGCAATTGCCACCATGATATAGATGGATGACATGCTGTCGCCGAAGGCCACCTTGGCGATAGGAATGGCAAACATTGCGAGACCAACGCCAAACCAGCCCATCTGAGTGAAGCTGATCATTGCGCTAGGCAGATAACTGCCTTTGGTGCCAAAACTCCTGACGGCCAGCAAGTCAAGGCTGAGGCCGGTCTTGGCTCCCACGTAGCCCAGCGAACCGGTATAAGCACCAAGGATGATACCACCGAGTATCGTTGCTGCAACAAAGTCGGCGAAGTTGAGACCTTGAGCCATATTCTGTCCTACCCACATGCTGGCAGAAAAGAATGTGAAGCCCATCATAATCATAAACATGGTGAGGTTGCTCCTGCGAGCTTCCCTGCTCACCGCAGTCGATTGGAAATCGACATCTTTCTTCTGTGTACTCATAATTTTATTATTTTATAAATTTTCAATTTTCAATCTTCAAAGGTATTTTCCCAGTGCTGCCTCTATCTCGCTGAGTCGCACTTCAGCGATGTGCTTCAGGTCTCGCTTGTAGCTGCGCTGGCGGAAAGTCTCCTCCAGTTGATAAAGGGAGCGTAGGCTATCGATATCGGGAAAGACCGGGGAGAGAGTTTGTTCGCAATAATGGTTTGTCTCGAGCCATTCCTCAAAGCTGGTGGGGGAGGGATAACCAATCTTTTCATCTACGAAGGCTTTCATATTAGAGTGGTCGGCAGCGGTGCGGATGTCGCGCCAATACTCCATGGCCTCATGGTAATGCTCTGGTATCTCGTAGCGTCTGGCACCGCCGTCGTATATGATACATTTCTCAAACAACACATTGTCCTGCTCCAGCACGGTGCGCCTATATTCGGGTGCAAGCACCGAGTCGTGCCAGTAGAAGTCAATGTTGGGCACATTTACGCCTGTGACTCCCTTGTACTGATACACAGAGAAGATGCCCTCGTAGAATATGCATGTGAATCCCTCAAAGTCGGGCCAGAACTCGCGCAGCCGCTCAGTGAATCCTTCCATCAAGTCGAAGGCGCGTGTGCCTCCTACGGTGAAGAAGATGATGCGCCTCAGTTTGCCGCCGCGCTTGCGGTAGCGCTCTATCACATAATTGAAGCATTCCTTGAGAGTGTCGCCCGTAGCCACGATGTCACCTATCAGTATCGTGCCGTTATCTACAATATTGTATTTCTGATACTTAATCTCCAGGCGCAGAATCTTCTTGTTTTCTATTATCCTTTCGCACGACAGGAAATTCATGTTGTTTACCTGTATGCCGGCCTGGTGGGATGCTTCCTCTACGGGGTAGTTCAGCCCCCCCCTGAGGATGGTGAGAATGTCAAGGTGCTGTATGTCCTGGGCTTGCTTCATCCATTTCAATACCTCTATGGTGGGCGGCAGCAAATCGAGGTAAGTCTGGAAACCTACCTCTTCGGGGTGCATCAGCAATCGCTGAGCTGCTTTATAGCTGGCGATATAGTATTGATTGGCTACGTGCGGAGCGTCTAACTTGTAGATACTCACCTCATTGCTCCTCTGTATAAATCTAAGGCTTGCGCCAACGAGTTTAGGATGCATAAAATAAAGAATTCAGAAATTTTTTCTGAGTTGCAAATGTAGACAAAAAAAATCATATCTCTCCTTTTTTCGCAAAAAAAAGTAATTGTTTGTATTTTTTTCTAAAAAAGTCACGATAAAATTTGTTTGGGTCAAGACAATTTTCTTATCTTTGCCAATCCTATGTGTTTTGTCTAAAAACTATCAACTCTAAAAACTATTAACTTTTTTATTAACCCTAATTATTAACCTATGTTCAAACAAATTCGTTTTTTATTGACGACGCTGTTGCTGCTGATAGTGGCAACGGTGAGTGCCGACAAGGTTCAGGTAGGAGATCTCTTCTATGAACTGTCAGGCACAGAAGCAACTGTGGTTTACCCGGGCGAGTCGGAACCGACCGCCGCGGGAACGAACTCCTACACAGGTGACATCGTTATTCCGGCTACCATTGAGGTGGGCGGAACGACCTATAATGTCACTAAGGTAGGCGACAAAGCTTTCAGGTATTCGACCGTTACGTCGATTACCATGAACGAGGGCTTGGTTTCTGCAGGTTCTTCCTCCTTCAACAACATGACGGAGGTAACCGAGTTGACCTTCCCCAACAGCTTTACTAAGACTGGCGGAGGTGATCCGCTAAGTGGATGTACCAATTTGAAGAAAATTACCTTTGGCACTGGGCTTACCAAAATTTCCCAGGGCTTCTGCTTCAGCGGTACTCCTCTTGAGGACATTTATTTCTATGGAGCTACTCCTCCTGCGGAAAGGGGTGGCTATTTCTGCGCAGGATGTGCTGATGTAAAAATGCATGTGCTGGAGACAGCTGTAGATGCATACACATCGGTATGGACCTCTATCGGATGGGGCACTGCTCCCAACATCGTTGGCGATATTCCTGCAGAATATACCTACGAGGATCTGCAGAGTGTCATTGGTGTTTATTCCAAGAAGCTCTACTATGTAGGCGAGGGTCTCGGCTTCTACACTGCTGAGAGCGCCACAGCTCTGCAAGCAGCTATTTCCGATGGTTCAGCTGTGGCCGAGGGTCTTACCTCTGACGACTACAGGACTGCTGTCAAGGCTATTCAGAATGCCGCTCTGGAGTTGGTAGAGAGTGATGCTACCGTTACCGAAGGCTACTATTACTTTGTATCCGATAACGCCGGCATCCTTAACAACGGCAAATCCAAGAAGGCTGCTTATCTTACCAATGAGAAGCTCTTCTGGGGCGAGTTGGACGAGGCTGATCCCAAGTTTGTCCTAAAGCTTACCAAGGGCGAAACCGAGGGAACTTGGAATGTTAGCGATCCTTACAACAACAATGTGTATGTTGGCGAGGCCACCGGTTTCTGCAGTGACTTCCTCAACTCTGACACTCCCGCTCCGCTCTATCTGAAGTATCTGGGCGAGGGTTCGTTCAGGTGGTATAGCATGGCCGGCACCCAAGAATGGGCCATGTGCCCGTCTGGCAACCCCAACGGCGACAAAGATGGTCCCAATAAAGTGTGGGCTTACAATTCCGCTAACGCTTCCCATAACGAGGCTACATGGGCACTGATTCCTGTGACCTTCGATCCCCAGCAGAAACTGCAGGAGCTGGAAACTGCCATTGAGGCTATCAAGACTCCCATTAATGCAGAAAACTACAAGACCAACCTCCAAGGCACAGAGCGCGGTGCAGTGACTTCGCCCGCTGATAAGGCTGCCGTGCAGGAGGCTCTTGACGCTGCTAAGGCTGTCGTTAACTCCGACACTGCTTCCGACACAGAGAAGGTTGCTGCCTACTCCGCTGCTAAGGCTGCTTACGATGCATGTCCTAAGGACAACCCGATTGTGGATGGCTACTACTATATCTATGCCATCTTCGACGGACTGCCAATCAGCTATAAGACCGTTGATGACGCTGACTATGCATACAAGACCACCTGGTCTGACCCGGCTTCAGCTCTCGACATGGGTAGCGTCTTTAATGTTAAGAACGTGGGCGAGAATGCTTACACCGTTCAGAACGTTAAGACTGGCAAGTATCTCGGCGCTTACAACACCACGCACAATCCTTCCGAGAAGGGTAGTTTTGCACTCCAGACCGATGCCTACACCACCTATATCGTGCCATGGCGTTCTTCACATAACTACCTAGACGCTGGCAAGAACTATGGCGAGGTAACTGACGCAATCAGCTTCTGCCTCTACAGCGAAGCCACTCTCGAGAACGAGTACTCCGGTCGTTGGACTGGCAGTGGTTGGAACATTCATGCCGATTACAATGACTTCGTGGCACACGCATGGCGACTCCTGCCAGTTGACGATGCCTACAACGCCTATATGGCTGAGAAGGACTACAACGACCTTATCGCTGCAGCCAACGAGGCATTGGCAGTTCCCACTCCGGCCAACCACCACGACAACGATCCTGCACGCGACCGTTCCTTCCTGCTCGGTAACGAGAAGACCTCTGTTGACGGTTTGGCCACCAGCAAGGAGGCTCACGATGCACTCCAGGCAGCTTACGACGCCGTTGTCGCTGCTCATGCAGAAGGACAGGACGAGGCAGCTGCCCCCGCCATCTACCAGGCACTCCGCGATGCTATGGCAGTCGTTAATGCCAAGAGCAACCCGCTCGTTGACGGCTACTACTACCTCGTTGCAGAGTACGACGCCAACACCGACGGCATAGCTGGCGGCTATGTCATCGAGGCAACAGCTGACGGTATCGCTAAGGTTCAGTACGACGCTACCAACCCCAAGCAGATATTCCAGGTTGAGTACGATGCAGCTAATGGCAAGGTTTATCTCCAGAACGTAGCCACCCAGAAGTGGCTCGGTGTTGTTGACGGCAACGCTTGGAAGCAGTCTGACACCAAGGTCGCCCTCAACGTCATGTCCGGTAAGGACCACTACTGGTATTGGGGCTCGCCCAAGAACGACGCAGCCCGCTCCTGCTCATTCATCCTCTATGATGATGATGCTAAGGGTATCAGCTCTGGCAACTGCGGTGTGACAGCCAATGTCACCAACACAGGCTCCTATGCTTGGGTTATCTCTTGGGCATTCCGTCCCGCCGACGAGGGTTACGAGCAGTATCAGAAGGACGAAGAGGAGCAGACCGGTATCCACTACTGGGAAGTTGCCACTGAGCCCTCCGCACCCGTTAGCGGCAAGACTTATGTAATCAAGAATGCTGTCAGCGACCTCTACCTCACCGCAGGTGTCGGTGTTGCTGACACCTTCAACCCGCTCGAGAAAAATGCCATCTGGCAGATTGACGAGACAACCACCGAGGTGGACGGCAACAAGACCTACACCCTCAAGTCAATTGAGGAGGATGGCTATTGGAAGTACATCAACTACGATGAGCAGCCCGGCTACGATGGTTACGACTGGTTCGGCTATGCAGGTATGAACGCTGAGTTCTCTACCGCAGCAGAGGCTGAGCTCTTCACCATCCTTACTCCTGAGCAGTCCGCTACCAAGACACGCAACTCTGTCAAGGAGTCCCAGGCAGTCGTTGACGGCGCATACGTCATCACAGCCAAGGAGCAGATTGGTGGCAACTGGTTCAAGCTCGACACTCAGCGCGGCACCGATGCTGCACTCGAGCCGTGGCAGGATGCACCCCAGTGGCTCTTCTACGAGGCTACCAAGGGCACTGACAGCAACCGTGAGATCGAGCTCGCTCTCGATGCTTACAAGCTGACTATTGAGGACGAAGCAGTTGGCACCGAGCCTGGCTTCTACAATGCCGACAAGGTAGCTGCTTACCGCGCTGCATACGCCGCCCTCGAGGATGTCCTCGCTAATGGCGTTAGCAATGCAGAGGTTAAGTACGCTTCTGAAATTCAGGACGGTACCGAGTACTTCATCGTAAGCGACCGCAAGAAGTTCAGGGGCAACACTAACGGTGTGCCAAAGGCTATGGCTTGCCTGCAGTCCTCCTTCACCATCAACTGGGGCGACCAGTTCGTATATTGGGGCGACCTCGACAAGACCAGCGACGGCTTCGTCTGGACAGCCGAACGCGTTGGCACCCAGTGGGCGTTCAAGAATAAGGAGAAAGGCCAGTACATCGGCCATCAGAACGATGCAGACGACGACGTCCTCTTCTCCACCGACCCCGTAGGCTTCACCCTTACTGACCTCAGCGACGGCGCAGGCCGCTTCTATCTTGAGAACGACGAAGTTGAATACTCACCTCACGTACAGGGATTCCTCCGCAGCGATCGTCCTAACAACAGCCTTGCTCGTCAGAGCGTGGGCGTAACCACCTACATCGATGATGTCGAAGAGTTTGGTTATCCTGGACGCTGGCACTTCGTTCCCGCTGAAATGAGCGCAAGGGATGAGCGCATCGGTGTCCGCACCGCTATCGAGACTCTTGCCGCTGCTTACGAGGTAGCCCAAGAGGTTAATCCTGTCGTTGTGGGCAACTACTATGTGCTCATCAATGACAATGCCAAGATTAAGGAAAACGGCAAGCCTGAAAAGGCTATGTGGATCAACACCGAGAAGAGCGACAAGCGACTCTACTGGGGTGAATACAATGCCGATGACCTCAAGTTTGTCTTCCAGGCTGTTGATGGTGGCGAAGATAACACCGTTTATCTCTATAACCTCTCCACTGGTCTCTACACTGGTGGCGCTACCGAGTTCTGTGGCAACTTCCCGTCAACAGAGGATCCCACCTATCCCGCTACCTTCCACTTCTATCCTGGCACCGGTTCGGCCTACATCAAGGCAAACAACTGGACTATGTGTCCCAATGGCAACCCGGGCGGTGATAAGGATGGACCTGCCAAGGTATGGGCATACAATGGCGAGAACGGTCAGCCCTTCCAGGAGGTAACCTGGACCGTGCGCACCGTTGACAATGCATCTGTTGAGCAGATGGTCAACAATGCTCTCATCGATGTCGTTGCTAAGTATGAGAATACCACCTTCGACACCAAGGAAGCTCCTGGCTACTGCAAGCAAGAGAATGTTGATGCATTCACCACCGCTTTCAACACTGCCAATGATCTTGGTCTTGCATCTCCTGTTGATACCAAGCTCGCTGCTATTGCCAACCTCGACAAGGCATACAGCAAGGCCATCAACGACGTGCAGCCCATCACCGACGGCTACTACTTCCTTGTCAATAAGTACGCCTGGTATGAGCAGAAGTATGGCGCACCCGCTGCCATGTACACCACTCCCGATGTCAAGTTCGACAGTGGTGCTTCCGCAGTTTACTACGACACATTTGACGCCAGCAACGCTCACTTCCTCTTCAAGCTCACCGCTAAGGAAGGAGTGGAGAATGGCTTCTACGCACAGAACGCAGCCGACTCCTGGTACCTCAACACCGGTGACGGCGACAGCTGGTACAACGAGAAGACCACCTGTACCGAGACACCCGTCAACGCACAGCTCTTCAAGCCTTATCAGGTTGGTATGTTCTTCGTAGCCGACGAGGTTGACACCGATGTCAGCCGATGCACCTATTCGCGCAGCTCCATCGACAAGCTCGTGCCGCGCTACACCATCAAGGGCTACACCACCATTAGCGACAATATCAAGGACGACTATAAGTGGTACAACGCTTGGGAGCTTATCCCCGTCACCGACGAGGATGCAGCCGCCATCATCGCGGCAACCGCCGCTGCCGATGCAGCCGCTAAGGCTTCCTTCGACCGCATGAACGACTTCGCCACCACCTCTGCTGCAACCATAGCAGAGTACACAGCCGACGAGTCACCGCTCTCCGCCGATGTTAAGCAGGCACTCAAGGACGCTGTTGCAGCCATCCAGTCTGCCATAACCTCTCGTCCTGCCGATGTCGTTACACCGGCCACTACCTACGACGAGCTGCTCCGCACCGCAGAGAACCTCCTGACTCTCGCCGACGAGGAGGTTAATCCTAAGCCTCTCTATTGGGAGATTGCAGCCGATCCTTCCGTTCCTGAGGCAGGCAAGAGCTACATCATCAAGAACGCCTACAACGACTTCTATCTCTATGCAGGCGAAGACAAGGGTGTGAATGCTCCTGCCTTTGCAAAGGACAACTATGTATATACTTCCGAGTATATCTGGGCACTCGAAGATGCAGGCACCGTCACTGACGACAATTGGGAGAAAGGCGACGCACTCCTCACCGATGCATCGCAGATCACTTCCAACAACACACAGGACGGCTTCCCCACCTCCAACCTCCTTCGTCCAGAGTCCGACGGTTATTCCACAGGTCAGTACATCTGGCACACCTCGTGGGATGCACCGCTGCCTACAGGTACTAACACTTATCTGCAGACTACATTTGCTAGTGCAGAGCAGCATATCATGTTCACCATGGTTAGCTCTGAGTGGAACTCTACCTATGACACGCCTGATGTAGTGGATATCTATGCTACTAGCACTCCTGACGACGAGACATCATGGCAGCTCATCACCACCCTCGATGATATGATAGCGAATAAGAACGCACATCCTACATTCTACACATCGCCTCATATCGACCTCGGTGCAGCATACACCGCCGTGCGCTTCGTCGTTAAGAAGACCACTATGGCAGCTTATGATGCACGCTACGATGCAAATAAGAATCCCTATGTTTCACTTGGCCGCTTCCAGGTATATAGCGCGGAGAACAACGGTACTGTCAATGGTGCCTACGCGCTCAAGTCATTCCCCAAGAATGCTTACTGGAAGCATGTTGACTATGCAAGCCAGACTTGGGATGCCAGCACTCCGTACGACGGCTACGACTGGTATGACTACAAGGGTATGAACGCCGAGTTCGGCTTTGCCGACGAGGCT
>JAFTAJ010000034.1 GCA_017458585.1 Bacteroidaceae bacterium | reverse complement strand
TTTTTTGTCCATGTCGATCATCTTTTCTCTTTGTACGTTAAACAGCACTCATATTAACTACTATTATAACGTAAATCCTATGACCTACATGGTATACTTTTCAATTATTATAGTGGTATACTTTTCAATTACTATTTACACACCATTCATAAGTAAAGATGCGGCAGATAAGCTTGCAAGGATGATTAAATATATGTACAACATAGATGTTAAACAATCAAGAATACAAATAAGGTAATGAAGAGATTTCTATTATTTGCAGTGATGACATTGAGTAGCATGTCTATTCATGCTTATGATTTTGAGGTTGATGGAATATATTACAACATTACATCTGCTTCTGCGATGACAGTTGAAGTAACTTATAAAGAGATGCAAGAATGGAATGGAAGCGACTACTATGTTTGCAAATATTCTGGGAAAGTGTCAATTCCGGCTACTATAAATTATAACCGAGAATCATATAAAGTAGTTGGAATAGGTGCACATGCTTTTTCCACAGAGGTAGGTAATGATTGGGCAGATCGCAATAAGGTAGCATTGACGAGTATTGAAATACCCGAGGGAATTGAATATATAGGCCCATCTGCCTTTCGTGGATGTGATGGGTTAACCGAAGTATATTTACCATCTTCCATTACAAATATAGCCCTTTTTGCATTTACCGCTTGTAGTAAGTTAACTATGGTTTTTGTTCCGTGTAGTATTCCTCCCCAAACGACATATGGCGGATTTGGTTATAATGGACAATATGGAAGATGCGAAATAATAGTACCTCAAAAGAAGTTGTACTTAAGCGATTCCGAGTGGTCACAATATGGTGATAGACTAGTCGAGTTGTTAACAATCGAAGACTCAATTTTTACTTATGATGGAATGGAGCATGATTTAACTTGGGTTAACAATATAAAATCTTATGAACTGGAGGTAACCGGAAATAAGACATCCGCGAAGGCAGGAGAAGGGGTTGCAAACATAATTGCTAAATGTTTAAAAGGTGGTAAAGTTCTTTCAGAGTATTCTTTCAACTATAATTATTATATACAGAAAGCATTATTAAATATTGTCATAGGTAATGCCAGCAAAATATATGGAGATGAAAACCCTAATTTTTCTTATTCTTCTATTACAGGTTTTGTTAACGATGAAGATATCTCTGTAATAAATAAGATGCCTGAACTGGTTACAAAAGCGACTAATAAGAGTAAGGTTGGGGAATATCCTATTACTATTTATGGAGGTGAAGCACAGAACTACGAATTCGCCTTCGAGCCAGGTACTTTAACGATAATCAAGGCTCCCCTTTCTGCCAAAGTGGTTGATACGACAAAAGTATATGGCTCCCGAAACCCAAGTTTTACTATAGATTATATTGGTTTGAAAAATGACGAGACTGTACCCTCATGGATTTCGGCACCCTCGTTTCAAACGGAAGCAACGGAGAGAAGTGGTGTAGGGCAGTATGCAATAAAAGCCGTAAATGGTACGCCTGTGAACTATGACTTGGAAATTGAAGATGGCACGTTAAGCATAACACCCGCTCCACTGACAATAACTGCCAAGAATGCAGAAAGGCTGTATTATAGCGACGAACCAAACTTCAGCTATACATGCAATGGGTTCCGAAATGGTGACAATGAGAGCGTACTAACCACAGTACCACATCTCTCAACAACTGCAACTCTTACAAGTAATGTGGGCACATACGAGATAAAGGCCGAAGATGCTTCTAGCTCCAACTATTCTATTTCATATGTCAATGGCACTCTTACCATTACTCCACGAACACTGATGGCTTATGTTGATAATTATGAGCGTGTATATAATGAGGAGAATCCTGTGTTTGAAGTGAAATATGATGGATTTGTTGGTGATGATGATGAAAAGGTGTTGACCTCAAAGCCTGAAGCAAAAACTACAGCGACCAAGACATCGGATGTAGGCACATATCCGATACAGATCACAGGAGGGAATGCCGACAATTATACATTCAGCTATACATCAGGACATCTCACAATCAAGCAAGCAGAGCAGACCATCGTTTGGGAGCAAGAATTGAAAGAGTTGAAAGAGGGAGATCAAATAGAATTAACAGCCAAATCAACTTCAGGATTAACGATTACCTACACTTCTGATGACTCTTCTATTGCTGAAGTGTATACAGTTGGCAATAAATGTTATTTAGATTGTAAGGCCGAGGGAGAAATCTGGTTGATGGCTGTCCAGAACGGAAACCAAAACTATTACCCATCACCAAGAACTCGCAAGAAAATAGGGATTGGAGATGCTTCAGCTATACACTCAAAAGCAGAAACTATCGCAAGAGTCGAGAAAACAGCCAATGGAATAAAGGTAGTAGATGCAAAAAATGGTGAAATTGTACGTGTCTATAACACAAGCGGACAACTGCTGCGTTACGTAAAGATTGCCGACCATACTGTAAATATTCCTTTGGAAGCAGACAATATCTATATTATAAAGGTTGGAACAAAGACTGCAAAAATAGGCTACTGATAAGATTCTGATAAAATTAATATAGCATTCCCTAAAAACAGAAGTTGGGAAATTCCGCGAAGGAGTTTCCCAACTTCTTTAGAACCATAGGGACATAACAAATGATACTCTGAGTCAAAGGGCCGAGCGTGGCGATAACTTCTAAGTATCTAACACTGAGCGCGTCAGATTTTACTGCGACGGCGTTCAGCCTACCCTCACTCTCCTGAAAAATATCCCTACTCTTAAATAACCTAAGTCCGCTCTCGCGCTAACAAAAAGCCGTTCTCATGTAAACTAAGTCCGTTCTCGTGGACGCGAGATCGGAGATTGTTCGTCGGAGCTCTGAGTTCTGTGAAACGAGCTGGGAGTTTCGCGGTAGGAGCTCTGACATATCTGGCCGGAGTGCAGTTTTATGTGTCACGAGCACCGACTTACTTTTTTAGCACTAAACAAGCATACAGAATTTTGTTTTACAAAAATTATCGCCCCATTTCTTGCGTGTTTCAGAACAATTCTTTATCTTTGCAGCCGAAATGAGAATCGTATCGCATAGAAAACTGGTGGAGTTCTACAGCACAGAAGGACACGCAGACTCCCAAACTGCATTGGAGCGTTGGTACGCTACAGCAGAAAGGGCAGAGTGGAAGAACCTGTCAGAAATAAAAGTGGACTTCCCAGCCACAGATTACGTAGGCAACCAACATTATGTCTTTAACATCCGAGGGAATAAATACCGTCTTGTGGTAGTGGTTAAGTTTACAATAGGACATATTTTCATACGCTTTGTGGGTACGCATAGCGAATACGACAAGATAGACGCTTCAACAATATAAAAAGAAAAAAACAACATGGCAAAAATTACAAAAGAACAATATGAATTCGCTCTGACTAGAATAGAGGAACTGCTTCCATTGGTTGACGACAACACGCCTGCCAATGACCGAGATGCCATAGAACTGACAATGATGTCGGACATAGTGATTGGCTATGAAAAGGAGCACTTCCCTATCAACAAGCCCACCGTTGGCCAACTCATTCAACTGTCGTTAAACGAAAAAAACATGACTCAGAAGCAGTTGGCTTCAAAAATCGGTGTTAGTCCGTCGCGCATCAGCGACTATGTGTCAGGGAGAGCTGAGCCGACACTAAAGGTGGCTCGTCTCCTTTGCATGACCCTTGGCATTACACCTGCCGCTATCTTGGGCTATTGATATTTTTGAAAAAAGTTTTTTTCGTTTTTTGCCTCCATGCTTCCATAGTAGGCGAAATTTGTAGTGCCTGTCGGGGTTTGCGCTATGGAAGCAACTATGGAGGCAATGGAAGCAAGTGCCTGAAATGGACAGATTGCAGCAAAAAAGTCACAAAAATATTAAATATAAAATTTGTTTTTTTGCGGTTTTTGTTATCGTTCTTGTTGGACGCCATAGAACTTTTTGTCCCTACGATACGCGCGAACTGAAAAAAAATATGTATTTTTGCAGTCTTAATTGACAATGTTCAATGCAAAAGGCATCGCGAGAGCCTTGTCAGTGGTCGCGCCGTCTCGAAAGAGCAAGGATGCTCTTTAGGCGCGGGCTGACATTAAAAGGCTCGAGAGCGAAGTGGCAATGTTTAATGTTCAATATTCAATGTTCAATATAGGTTAAATGGGCTTTTTCAAATTTTTCGGTTCAAAAGAGAAGACGGAGGAACTGCAGCAGCAACAGCAGCAGAGCCTCGACAAGGGATTGGAAAAGACACGCTCCGGTTTCTTTGAGAAGCTGACGCGCGTAGTGGCCGGCAAATCAACCATCGACGACGAGGTGCTCGACAACCTCGAGGAAACGCTGATGGCTTCTGATGTTGGCGTAGATACCACCCTCGATATAATAGAGCGTATCCAAGAGCGCGTGAAGCGCGACAAGTATGTCAAGACATCCGAGCTCAACGAGATACTGCGCGACGAGATAGCGCAGATGCTGCAGGACACTACCGATCCTACGGCTGTGGAGTTTCTGTCGCAGGACAAGCGGCCATACGTTATCATGGTTGTCGGCGTGAACGGCGTGGGCAAGACCACAACCATTGGCAAGCTCGCCCACATGTATAAGCAGGAGGGACTGAAGGTGGTGCTTGGCGCTGCCGACACCTTCCGTGCTGCAGCCATTGAGCAGCTGGAGATGTGGGCGCAGCGAGTGGGAGTGCCTATCGTGAAGCAGAAGATGGGCAGCGACCCTGCCTCGGTGGCCTACGACACGCTGCAGCACGCCATCCACGATCAGGCCGACGTGGTGATTATCGATACGGCCGGTCGCCTTCACAACAAGGTGGGTCTTATGAACGAGCTCACGAAGATTAAGAATGTGATGGGCAAGTTGCTGGACTACGCTCCCAACGATGTCATGCTGGTGCTCGACGGCTCCACAGGTCAGAACGCCTTTGAGCAGGCCAAGCAGTTCGCCCTGGCAACGGAGATAAGCTCTCTGGCGATAACGAAGCTCGACGGTACCGCCCGCGGCGGCGTGGTGATAGGCATAAGCCACCAGATGCAGATACCTGTAAAGTACATCGGCGTGGGCGAAGGCATGGACGACCTCATGCCCTTCGACAAGCGCGACTTTGTGGAAAGCCTGTTTAAGAATAACTAAGTTCTGCGACTAAAATATAGCTTTGCGACTCTGTGACTCTGTGACTTTGCGACTATAATATGGATGTAGATGTGATAACGATGGGATGCTCAAAGAATCTGGTGGATTCTGAGCGACTGCTCTACAGACTGAGAGCAGCGGGCTATCGTGTGTATCACAATCCGAAGCGCATTCACCGCGGCATAGCCATCGTGAACACCTGCGGTTTCATCAACGACGCAAAGGAAGAGAGCATCGACATGATACTGCAGCTTACTGCACTCAAGGAGCAGGGCCAGCTGGAGAAGGTGCTGGTGATGGGCTGCCTGTCAGAACGATTTTACAAAGAACTCAACAAGGAAATCCCTGGCGTTGACCGCTACTACGGCAAGTTCAACTGGGAGCAGATGGTCAAAGACTTGACAAAATCGCAAGTCTTCCCCCTAGAGGGGGATAAGAGGGGGTCTAATTCCTACTCCCGCCTCCTCACCACTCCCAAGCACTATGCATATATCAAGATATCGGAGGGCTGCGACCGCCACTGTGCTTATTGCGCCATTCCTCTGATGACGGGCCGCCACAAGAGCCGTCCTATGGAGGATGTGCTGGCCGAGGTGAAGCAGCTGGTGGCAGAGGGCACTCGCGAGTTTCAGGTTATTGCGCAGGAACTGACCTACTACGGCCTTGACCTCTACGGCGAGCGCAGGATTGCGGAGCTGGTGGAGCGCATGGCGAACATAAAGGGCGTGAAGTGGATACGCCTTCACTATGCCTATCCCAATGATTTCCCCCTCGACCTGCTTCGCGTGATGCGCGAGAACAGCAATGTATGCCGTTACCTTGACATCGCCCTGCAGCACTCCAGCGACGCTGTGCTGAGCCGTATGCACCGCCATATCACAAGCCGCGAACAGCGCGAGCTGATTGCCACCATTCGCCGCGAGGTGCCCGGCATAGCCATCCGCACAACATTCATGGTGGGCTATCCCGGCGAGACGGACGAGGACTTCCGCGACCTGCTGGACTTTGTGAGGGAGTGCCGCTTTGAGCGCATGGGTGCCTTTGCCTATAGCGAGGAGGAGGGCACCAAGGCTGCACAGAGCTATCCCGACGATGTGCCCGAGAAGGTGAAAGGGCAGCGACTGGACGAACTAATGGCTCTGCAGCAACAGATCTCCGAGGAGATTGCTGCTACCAGGGTGGGGCAGACCTTGCGTGTGATGATTGACGGCAAAGAGGATGACTACTATGTGGGACGCACCGAGTTCGACTCGCCAGAGGTGGACGGCGTGGTGTTTGTTGCTGTCCCGAAGGGGCGCCACCTGCGCAAGGGCTGCATCTACAATGTAACGATAACCGATGCCAACGAGTTTGACTTGTATGCTGAGCTGACGGATTGAAGATAATTTTATAGAAATAAGTGAGAGATGAATAACAAAGAGTTTATTAGCGAGGTGGCAGGTAAGATAGCCACTACGCCGCAGCAATGCCAGAAGATGGTGAACGAGCTTGCCGATACGCTGGCGAGTGTGCTGGAACTGGACAACGAGGTTGTTGTGGCAGGGCTTGGCAATTTTGAGACCAGGCAGAAGAAGGAGCGCGTGATGGTCAATCCGTCCACGGGCAAGAAGATGCTTGTCCCACCAAAGGTGGTGATTAATTTCAAGATGTCGTCAACTTACAAGAGCAAAATAAACTAATACGGCCATGGCAAAAGGAAAGGTTACACTCCAGATGCTGTCAGAAATGATGGCCAGCAATAGCGGGCGCACCAAGTCGTCGGCTGAAATGTTTGTGAGGACGTTCTTCACCACTGTGAAGGAGGCCTTGCAGCAGGACAATCTCATCAAGATAAAGGGCTTTGGCACCTTCAAGCTCGTGGTAGTGAGTCCGCGCGAGAGTATAAATGTAAATACCGGTGAGCGCGTAAACATAGCGGGCTACAACAAGATAACCTTCACTCCCGACAAGACTCTTAAGGACCGTGTGAACAGGGCGTTCGCACAGTTTGACACGATGGTCTTGGACGACGAAGACATCAGTATTGTATCGAATAGCGAGGACACCCCCAATGAAGAGGCCAAGATTGTGCCGCTGATGGAGGCGAAGGCCCCCGTTGTCGAGGAGAAAGAAGAGCCTGCAACTCCAGCAGAAGAGCCTGCACCAGCAGAAGCTCCTGCACCAGAGGAGCCCGCGCCCGCAGAAAAACCAGTGGCTGAAGAGCCCGCACCCGCCCCAGCAGCAGAGCCCGCACCTACACCTGAGCCTAAAGCACCGCAGCGCAAGAGCCGTACATGGATGATTATCCTTGCAGTACTCTTTGCCATCGGCCTGGCGATAGGTCTCATTGCCGCCCTTACCTCAGGCAACAAGGAGACGGTAGCTGAGCCCGCCACCAAGACTGCCCCTGACAGCATAGTCATGACTCCCGAGCAGAAGGCTGAGCAGGCTGCACGCGACTCGATAGCACAGCTCCGAGAGGCTGCAAAGGACTACGAGCAGGTGGAGGACGGCGACATGCTTATCGCCGGCACTCGCACCTACCGCAAGATAACGCCCAGCCACAACCTGACGCGTTATTGCCTCCAGATATACGGCACCAAGAAAGTGCTGCCTTACGTGATGAAGTTCAACAACCTCCGCAGCGAGTACGTGCCCGTAGGAAAGGTTGTGAAGTTCCCAATTCTGGTAGAGAAATAAACTTGTAAACTTAAAAACTATAAACCTCAATAACTATGTCAAAGAAAAGTGCATTGCAGATTGCAAGAGCTGCCTACAGCCCAAAGCTTCCGCTCGGACTTCAAGGCAATGTGAGCATTAAGGAAGGCGCGCCCACACAGAGTGTTGCCGACCAAGAAGAAGTGAAGAAACTGTTCCCCAACACCTACGGACTGCCCCTCGTGGAGTTTGAGCCCGGCGAGCCACAGACCTACGCTCCCATCAATGTCGGCGTAATCCTCTCCGGCGGACAGGCTCCCGGCGGCCACAATGTCATTAGTGGACTCTTCGACGGCATCAAGAGCATCCACCCCGACTCCAAGCTCTACGGCTTCATTCTCGGCCCCGGCGGACTTGTTGACCATAAGTATATGGAGCTCACCGCTGACATCATCGATGAATACCGCAACACCGGCGGCTTCGACATCATCGGCTCAGGGCGCACCAAGCTTGAGGAAGAGTGGCAGTTTGAGAAAGGCATCACCATCCTGCGCGAGCTTGGCATCAAGGCTCTCGTCATCATCGGTGGCGACGACTCCAACACCAACGCCTGTGTGCTGGCCGAGTATTACGCAGCCAAGGAATACGGTGTGCAGGTAATCGGCTGCCCCAAGACCATTGACGGCGACCTCAAGAACGACCAGATAGAGACATCCTTCGGCTTCGATACCGCATGCAAGACCTACTCCGAACTAATCGGCAACATCCAGCGCGACTGCAATAGCGCTCGCAAGTACTGGCACTTCATCAAGCTCATGGGACGTTCCGCCAGCCATATCGCCCTTGAGTGTGCGCTGCAGACACAGCCAAACATCTGCCTCATCTCTGAGGAAGTGGAAGCCAAGAATATGAGCCTTGCCGATGTGGTGACCTATATCGCCAATATCGTGGCACAGCGTGCAGCCGACGGCAACAACTTCGGTACAGTACTCATCCCCGAGGGACTCATCGAGTTCGTACCCGAGATAAAGAAACTCATTGCCCAGCTCAACGATGTCCTCGCTACCGAGGAGGCTAAGCTCGTGGCACGCGACAAGCAGATAGACTTTGTCAAGCAGCATCTCTCTGAGGACAACCTCCGTGTATTCCAGTCGCTGCCCACCACCGTGGCTCACCAGCTCGCTCTCGACCGCGATCCCCACGGCAATGTCCAGGTCAGCCTCATCGAGACAGAGAAGCTACTGTCCCAGATGGTAGCCGTCGAGCTCGAGAAGATGAAGAAGCAGGGCAAGTACAACGGCAAGTTCAACGCGCAGCATCATTTCTTCGGCTACGAAGGCCGTTGCGCTGCTCCCTCCAACTATGATGCCGACTACTGCTACAGCCTCGGTTATAACGCCAGCCGCCTCATCGCTTCCGGCAAGACAGGCTATATGAGCATCATCAAGAATACCACCGCCCCCGCTGTGGAGTGGAAGGCAGGCGGAGTGCCCATCACCATGATGATGAACATGGAGCGTCGTTCCGGCAAGATGAAGCCCGTGATTCGCAAGGCCCTCGTGGACCTCAACGGAGCACCCTTCAAGTACTTCGCCGACAAGCGTGACGTATGGGCGCGCTATACCAGCTATGTCTATCCCGGTCCCATCCAGTACTTCGGTCCCTCCGAGGTATGCGACAAGCCCACCGAGACTCTCCGCTACGAGCAGGCATAACTCCTAACAATGAAGAGCAAGCAAACCAAACTATGGACGCTGGCAGCCGTGGTGGCCATCTGCGTTGCCGTATTCTTCGCAGTATATTGCACCGGCAACAAAGAGGCTGCCGTCAGTCCCACCGAGGATAGCAGCCAGTTCGTGACGCTGACCGACGCGGTGCCCGATGCCATACTGGAGATACGCTACTTCGGCACCTACAACTTCGTGGGTGACCGCATCGACGGCTATCTGGAGCCCACAGCGCTGCTCACCAAGGCGGCGGCCGACAGTCTGCGCGCGGTGAGCGACGATGTCATCAAGCAGGGCTACCGCCTGAAGATATACGATGCCTATCGTCCGCAGAAGGCCGTTGACCACTTCGTGCGCTGGGCAGAAGACCTCTCCGACACCCGCATGAAGGACTACTTCTACCCCGACCTCGACAAGAGTGTCCTCTTCGACCAGGAGTATATCTGTGCCAAGAGCGGTCACACCCGCGGTTCCACCGTTGACCTCACCTTGTTCGACATGGCGACGGAGAAGGAGCTCGACATGGGCGGCACCTTCGATTGGTTCGGCCCCGAGAGCCATCCCGACTTCTGCGGCAACCCCGACACGGGCGAATATACGGGCGATAACGCCAAGTCACCGGCAGGGCGCAGCATCACCGAAGAGCAGTTCCGCAACCGCATGATACTGCGCCAGGCCATGCTCCGCCACGGCTTCAAGGCTTTCCCCACCGAGTGGTGGCACTTCACCCTCAAGGACGAACCCTTCCCTGACACCTACTTCACATTCCCCGTGAAGCAACTCTAGTCAAGCAGACTAAACAAAGCAAAAGCTAGAATCAAACAAACAAAGAGCTAGAATCAACCAAACCAAAGAGCGAGGCGCCTACAACTATAGGCGCTTCGCTCTCTTTTTATGCTGCCTTAATAAAATCCCAGACTGACTTAATGAAATCATAGACCGACCTAATGGAATTTTGGAGCCCCCTTCACAAATTTTAGAGTGCCCTCCTGCAATTTTAAGCTGACTTCGCCAGAAAAAAGCGCGACTTCCTGAATTTATTTCGGCGGAAACACGACCGTGTATCGGCGAGAACTCACCCATGTTTCGGCCGATACAAATCAGTGTTTCGGCCGAGATACGGCGGCGAAGTCAGCTTTTTTTTCGATAAAGGCCGCTTAAAATTTGGCGAAGTCTGCGTAAGATTTGACGAAGTCTGCGTAAGATTTGGCGAGGTCCGCGTTTGTTTTGGTGAAGTACGCGTTTGTTTCTGCGAAGTACGCGTAAGATTGGGGGAAATCGCACAAAAATACTTCACCCTCGAGAGTCCGGGACTTTCGAGGGTGAGTGCGTTATACTATGTAGAGGGTGAAGAAACTACCGATCTACCCAGTCGATGCATTGTATGCCAGGAATCTGACTAAAATGCTTGGTGTTGTGAGTAACAACTGTCAAATCAAAATGACGGGCTGTAACAGCAATAAGGATGTCAAAGTCACCAACCGACAATCCCTGGCTAACGAGACTATGGCGTATTTCTGCATAGTCGTTAATCCAATCGACAACGGGCAACACGGTAAAGGTTTGCTCTATTTCCTTAGGTTCTTGGAGGTGCTTCTCAACTGCTTTACTATGAAGGGCACCATAAGTAAGCTCAGCGATGCTTACCTCTGAGGCAAAAATTTGTTCTGCAGGCGTTTCTGCAATATGCTTTTCAACTCCACTACGCCGATGGAAATACTCTATCCATGTGTCTGTATCGAGAATGTAGCCTTTCATAAGCATTTAATCGTGATAGTGTATAACACGGTTGGCAGGGCGTCCCTCATTACGACTTTTCATCATCTGATAGTACTCCTCACCTTCAACTGATTCCGACCAGCTGCCAGCCAGCCGAAGGAAACGAGCTTTGCGTTCTTCTGCAGACAAGCTCTCAGCCTGGTCTGCGGGCATAGTCAATTTGTTGACCAGCCATTTCCGGTCGCTCTGTGAAAGGGAGAGACCCTGCAGATAGGTCCATAAATTGTTTAGTGCAAAGGTTGTCATAAAGAACTTCTTTTAATGTTTCTGAGTGCAAAGGTCGGTATTCCTTCCGAACGCACCAAATTTTTGGGGTATTTTTTGTCGAGAGGCTTTCGCCTATGCACTTCACGTATTTCTTATGTTATTTTCTTTGCCTGTCAAAAATAATTAGTATCTTTGCACCGTGTTCCGTATGGAATGCAGACATATTTGCTCTTTTTCCGTGAACGAACTGCGACCTCGAACAAGGAGATAAACGAGCAAACCTATTATCGAAGGAGTGTGCGCTTATACCGCGCAGACTTACTCCATTTGGTAATAGAAGCTGTCGCAGGCTTGTTCACGGAAATGGACGGGGTCTGCGCTTTTATTGTCATAGTATAATCGAGTTAATATTAATAATTTAAATATGTTGTTATGGAAATAGAACAAGTAAAGAAAGTCCTGGAAGATTTGAGGAATGAAGGAAAGAATCATTTCTCGTCGCATGATTTCATCAAGAAGTTTGCAGAAAACTATGAGCATGAGTACATCGCTATGCTTTGGGAAAAGAGGGACACGACACACCCATTCCAAATTGTTCACTCACAAATTGGTCTTGACTTGGAGCGGATGCAAAACTGCTGCGATGTACATTTCACGAAAGATAGTCGGATATATAGCGAGAACATTTTTGGAAAGAAAGATGAAGTACAGTCTTGGATATTAAAATAGTTAAACAATAAAAACACTGCAAAATGGATAAAAGTACTATTAAATTTATATGGATAGTAGCAGCCTCAGTAGTTGGAGTTTTGCTGTTTTTTAGCGTCTGGCAAGAGAACAAGAGAGAAGACAAGTTCTATGAAAGTATCAGTAATGGCACTAATGGTATAGTCAAGGAGCTTAAATATAAGGCACAACAATCCAAATATGAAGAAAGGATGCAGCAACTTTATCATAAAGGCTACACAGATGGTTACAAGCATGGAGATCAGTCCGAGAATTGGAAATATTGGGGGTGGAGTGAAGAAGAGATTAAAAGGACAAATGAAAGTGACGCCTATACTTACTGGACATGGAACTGCGAGGATTCAGAACTTGAAGACGAAACGTTGTTCCAAGAGTACAGGCGTGGGTGGTATGCAGGAATCCAAAAGAGAAAAGAGTCTGGGCATTAACAATTACTACAATAGACATAAAGAACAAGGCTCAGGTTTATTGTTAGTGGAAAGTGTGCCTGACGATTTCGTTGTAGCATAACATGCTTACAAAATAAACGGCCGAAAGGTTTTGTCCTTTCGGCCGTGGAGCGGTAAACGGGGCTCGAACCCGCGACCCTTAGCTTGGGAAGCTAATGCTCTGCCAACTGAGCTACTACCGCAGTTAGTAATTTTGCGGAACAAAATTACAAAGAAATTAGTGAATAGAGAATAGAGAAAAGAGAAATTTTCTCATTGTGAGTTATTTTTTATGCGTGTGATTTGTGGGATTTATCATACGCCCCCGACCTAAAGGTCACCCCCTCTATCTTAGAGGGGGAAATCTATTCTCTATTATCTATTATCTGTTCTCTATTATCTGTTCTCTATTCTCTGTTCACTATTCTCTACCGCGTAGCGGTTTCGAGTTCCTTGAGCTTTTCGCTTAGGTTGAGGCTGAAGTATATTCTGTAGAGGGGTGCCTGCCACCGTTCCTTGTCGTTGGGGCGGGCGGCACGGAACTTCTCGAGGTAGGGCATTGCCTGCTCGAACATCTGGTTGACCTTCTTCTTGTTTTCCTTGTATGTCTTGGAGGTGGGGTCGGGTATGAGGGTGGCGTCGTAGTCGAGGCCCTTGTTGTACCAGCACAGGCCGAGGTAGTAGTTGGCATCGGCGTTGTCGGGGCTGATGCGAAGTAGGCTCTCGGTGTTGGCGATGCATCGGTCGTACTCCTTCATGTTGAACAGGGCGATGGTCTGCGCATAGAGGTAGAGGGTGGAGGTGGAGTCGGTGCGCAGCAGGCTGTCGTTGAGCATGTAGGCTGACTTGTAGTCGTGTACGGAGTTGTAGTAGTCGGTGAGGCGCGAGAAGAAGAACTCGGTGGCGGTGGGGTTCTTGGCGATGCCTTCCTTGAGTTTGCTGATGTAGTTGGCGGTGTCCTTCAGCTGCTCGTAGGCCAGGGCTTCGTATTGGAGCACATAGTTGATGTTGGCGGTGTCGGCCTCTGCGAGGTCGTGGTACTTGAACACGTCCTTATATTGCTTGCTCTCAAAGCATGCCGTCATGCTCCAGAAGGCAGCTCGCGCCATCTTGGGCATCGGCACGGACACGTGGCCCGCCAGCAGCGGATGGCTCGCGTTGTCGATAAACATTGAGAACATGCGGTCGGCGGTGGCCCATTGCTTGTGCTTGATGAAGAAGACGCCGCCGTTGTAGAGGTTCTGGTAGTAGGGCACGAGTGCGGTGGCTTTCTTCTTGCGTTTGGCATCGGATAGGGGAGCCAGCGCATTCTGCACCTTGTCGTGTATGAGAGAGTACTCCACTATTTTGCTGTTGCTGTTGAAGAAGGCGGTGGTGTCGTACTTCTGGTTGAGGTATAGCTTCATGTTCTCGGCATCGTTGGCCTTGGTCTCCAGGGCGATGGCGAGGGCGTAGAGCTCGGGGTCGGTGTTGATGGTGCTGTCGGCCAGGCACTTGGCTATCTGTTCGCGCCCCTTGGCGTAGTTGGAGGTCTTGATATACTCCTTCATGTTCTTATACTCCTTGCGTATGGCGGCATTGGCACATAGAGATACTCCCCCCAGCCCCTCCCACAGGGATGGGAGCAGGAATGAAAGAATCATGGAGTATAAGAAAACCTTCTTCATATTATGTCGATGTTTATTGTTTTACGAGCGAGGTGTCCTCAATCTTCTGTATGTTGCCGGTCACGGGGTTGAGCCATACATGGCAGGTGGCTCTGCGATTGAAGAGGTCGTCGGTGAGGTATTCCTGGTGGCCGAACTGGGCGATGGGCATCTGCCCCTTAACAAGTGTGTTGCCCATAAAGTCTATTGCCACGTCGGCTTGCGATGGGATATTGTACCACACCACTTTGTCCAGCAGTTTCTTGTCGGTGAGCTCGGTGGGGCCGGAGGTCACCGTCTTTTTGTTGGTAACGGCGATGTAGAGGGGTGCGCCGCTGAGGTCGTCCTTATCTACCAGTCCGCGCTGATCGGAGAAGCGTGCCAGCATCTCTTTCTCCTTGCCCATCTCGGGCACATAGGTCAGCACCCATGTCTTGGTCTCTGTGTCGGCGTATCCTTTGAACAGCTGCATAAGTGCTTTCTCCTGCTCGTCAAGCTTGGCAAGCATGAGCTTCAGCTGCTCGCCGTCCTTGGGCATATAGTCGGCCTCGCCCTTGGTGAGCTCGCTGCGGCTCTCGCGGATATTGTATATCTCGGCAGCCGTCAGCTCGGCCATCTTCAGTTCGCTGCCAGCCGACAGAATCTCTTGGTTGAAGAAGTCGCGGCTGTTCATCTTCTCGTTGGTGCGGGTGTTCACTTCTTCCACTGCGGCAGGCTGTGGCTTCTCTGTCTGTGCGTTGATGGACAGCAGGATGCCGTCGTCGGTGAGGGTGCAGAGTGGGGCAGAGGTGTTCTTCTTCAGTACCACGAGATATACCTTCGCGGTGTCGGGCACACCGTAGGGCACCATCTGCACGCGGTCGATGGTCCACTGTGTCTGCTCGCTGTGCACGGCATCGTTGAGGCGCAGCATGCGCTGGGCGTAGTTGTGGAAGTCGCCCGGGTGCATGGTTGTGCGAGTGGCTGTGACGGCAATCTTGAGTGCCGTCTTGGGTAGATAGTACACCACGCCGTCAGCACTCACGCCTGGGTTGTAGGTCACTACGTTGGTCTGTGCACAGAGGGAGGATCCCCCCAGCCCCCTTAGAAGGGGGAGCAAGGATAAAAGGACAAAAGAAAGAAGGATTTTTTTCATATAATGTTCAATGTTATATGTTCAGTTCTTTGAATGCTGCGGGCAGATGGTTCACGATGTCGGAGGCAATGAGGGCTTCTTCCGTCAGTTGCGCGGCGGCAATGTCGCCGGCCTTGCCGTGGAGCCACACTCCGAGTCGGCAGGCGTCTTCGTGGCTGTAGCCCTGCGCCAGCAGCGAGAGGAGTATGCCCGTGAGCACGTCGCCGCTGCCTGCTGTGGCCATACCACTGTTGCCTGTGGTGTTGACGAAGACCATGCCCTGCGGAGTATATACGCGCGTGGCGTGCCCCTTTAATATAATGTAGAGGCTGTGACGCTGCGCATAGTTGCATGGGTCGGCGTCTGGCTCATGCGATGTGAGCCGCTGCCACTCCATTGGGTGGGGCGTAAGCACCGCATTCTTAGGCAGGAGGGTGGGCCAGTCTTCCATCTGCGCCAATAGGTTGAGGCCGTCGGCATCGATGACCAGTCTCTGTGGCTGTGTCTGCAAGACATTGAGCAGCAGGCTGCGTGCCTCATCGCTCTGTCCCAGACCGGGGCCGATGGCGAGGGCGTCGAACATTGACAATTGACAATTGACAATTGACAATTGACCATTGGAGATTGTCTCTATAACTGCCTCCGGCACTGCCACTTGCATTATCGGCAGGTTGAAGTCGGCAGTATGCACCGTCAGCTTACCCATGCCGCTGCGCAGGGCAGCCCTCGCGCTTAGGATTGCCGCTCCGGCCATGCCTTTGCAGCCCGCCACGAGCAGCCCGTGGCCGAATGTGCCTTTGTGGCCCTGCGGGTCGCGCACCTTCAGCATAGCCTTCGCATCGGCCAGCTCTGTATAGGCGTATTCTTGTTTCACGCCGCGAAGATACGACTTTTCGTGAAATGTCGCAAGAAATCCATCTTAACAAATCATAAATGGGAGGAAATGGAATATGTAAAATGTGAAATGTGAGATGACAAGAGTTGCAAAAAAATTAGGAATTAGGAATTAGAAATTAGGAGTTATTTGCTACCTTTGCAGTGCGAAAGCATTAGCATTATGATGAACGAAATAGAGACGATAACCAGCGTACACAATCCGCGGATTAGGCAGTTGCTGCTACTGCAGCAGAAGTCTGCGGAGCGCCGCAAGGCGGGCCTGTTCGTAGTGGAGGGGCGCCGCGAGTTGCAGCATTGCATAGATGCGGGGTATGAGATAGATACAGTGTTTTATAGTGAGGAGTTAGGAGTTAGGAGTGAGGAGTTAGGAAGACCCCCTCTTATCCCCCTGAAGGGGGAGGATGGGAGTCGCTTGGCAACTTCCAATCAGTTATTGAAAGTTTCTGGCTCTCTATACGAGCGGATTGCCTATCGTGGCAGTACCGAGGGTGTGATAGCCTTGGTGCGCTCGCGCTCGCTGACCCTCGCAGACTTGCAGTTGGGCGAGGCACCGCTGGTTATGGTGCTGGAGCGCGTGGAGAAGCCTGGCAACCTTGGGGCGGTGCTGCGAAGTGCCGATGCTGCGGGTGTGGATGCGGTGATAGTGTGCGACCCGCTCACTGACCTGTATAATCCCAACCTTATCCGCAGCTCCATCGGTGCGGTGTTCACGGTGCCGTGCGTGGCGTGCAGCTCGGATGAGTGCATCGCCTGGCTCAAGGACAACGGCATAAGTATCCTGACGGCGCAGCTGCAGGACTCGTCGCTGTACTACGACACCAATATGACTGGCCCCACGGCTATCGTGATGGGCACGGAGGCCACTGGCCTTACCGAGGCATGGCGGCAAGCGGCGGATGCCCATATACGCATACCAATGCTCGGCAGGCTTGACTCGCTGAATGTGTCGGTGAGTGCGGCGATACTGCTGTATGAAGCCGTAAGGCAAAGGACATTGAAAAGTTAGGAGTTAGGAGTGAGAAATGAATAAGGTAAGAATTACTGCTGTACGGCAGACGGTCTATGAGGACTTGATGGCGAAGTACGAGAACCCCATTGAGCATGCTTGCGATGTGAGCATAGGACAGCAGTGGGTGTCGGTGGACGGCAAGTGTCCCGAGGGATTGTGCCCGTCGGCATGGGATGTGATGCGGCCGTTTGTGGAGGCCTTGGCTAAGGACGAGGGCAATTTCTACGACGGGTGGATGCGCAATCCGATGAGTGCGATGATTAGCTGCAACGACGGTTTTAGGCCGGTCAGCTTTTATGTGGAGGCGGTGACTATTGAGGATTGAAGATTGAACATTGAAAATTGACACACCCCATCCCCCTTGCGGGGACTTCCCCTAACTTAGGGGCAGAAGGATTGAACATTATTGAACATTGATAATATGAAAGAAGTTAACTACAAAGACTTGAGATTTAATCCGTTCACGCTTTTTGGCAATGAATGGATGTTGCTGAGTGCTGGTAATGGCCAGACGGGATGCAACACTATGACTATATCGTGGGGGCATCTTGGGTGCCTATGGGGAAACAACGACCCCACGGCGGTGGTCTATATCCGCCAGTCACGCTATACTAAGAAATTTGTGGACGAGGAGGAGCGCTTCTCGCTCTGCGTGATGGACAAGTCGTTTAAGAAAGAGATGCTTTACCTGGGCACTGTGTCAGGGCGCGATGAGGACAAGATAGCCAAGACAGGTCTGACGCCTGTGTATGCCGATGGCACAGTGTATTTTGCTGAGGCCAAGCTGGTGCTGGTGTGCAAGAAACTCTATGCCGTGGACATGAAGAAGGAGGACTTTATCAGTCAGGAACCTATTGTGCAGTGCTATCCGGAAGGTGACTACCACACGCTGTATGTAGGTAAGATAGAGAAGATACTTGCTAGGGACGACGAGTACCTGCGCCCAGGTACATGCCCAGCAGAATAAGCACTGTGCCTAGCAGGAAGAAGACGGTTATCTGCTCTGAGAGCAGCATCCATGCAAAGACAATCGTAATCACTGGGTTGAGATACACGTAGTTGGTGACAGTGATTGCGCCGAGCTGCTTCATCACCCAGTTCCATGCCAGGAAGCATAGCAGTGAGGCCACCGCTCCGAGAAAGATGAGGTTGGCCAGCACTGCGGGACGGCAGAGTGTGGCGAGTGAGGGCATCTCAGGGTTGAAGATGAAGTAGGGGAGGATGCTTATTATGCCGTAGAAGAATACCTTGCGGGTGATAAACACCGCGTCATAGCGCTGGTTGGCAGGAATCATGAGCAGCGAATAGAACGCCCAGCACAGGCATGCTATGAGGGCCAGCGAATCGCCCAGGGGTGAGAGGTGGAGCACGAAGTGGCCGTTAAGTACTACGACCACCACGCCGGCGGCGGCTATTAGTGACCCTGCTATCTGCAGGGGACGCAGACGCTGGGAGCGATAGAAGATTGAGATGAGAAGTGCTGCGAACAACGGGCAGATGCACACTATGAGCGAAGTGTTGGTAGTGGTGGTATAGTTGAGGGCGGTGTTCTCGCTCAGGAAATAGAGAGAGCCGCCAGTGATGCCGAGGGCGAGCATTAGCAGCTCGTCCTTTACTGATGAGGCGAAGAGGTGGAAATTGCTCCTCGTCATGGACCATGCAAGCAGCAGCACGTAGGCTATCAGGAAGCGCAGTGTAAATACCTGGGCGGCGGTTAGTCCGCTGAGCAGCAGCAGCTTGGTGAATACGAATGTGGAGCCCCATATCGCCACAGTAACCAGCGCGATGATATGATATAGGAAACGACGCAATGTTATCTACAATTGAATATTGGCTCGCGAAGTTAATTCTTTTTTTACGATTGCACAACTATTTGTGGGATAATTGTGAGGAAGTGTTTCGGAAACTTGCGGGAATGGGGGATTTTGTCTATCTTTGTTCGGAAATTGCAAAACAAAAGCGAAATGAATATAAGGTTAGAACAATCGAAGGACTGGCGTGAGGTGGAAAACCTTACGCGAGAAGCATTCTGGAATGTCTATCGTCCTGGCTGCACGGAGCATTATGTGCTCAACCGATATAGGACGAACCCCGACTTCATCCCCGAGCTGGATTTTGTAATGGAGGAGAATAATAGGATTATCGGTCATGTGATGTTCTCGAAGGCAGAAATCATATTAGATGATGGAACGGCCTTTCCTTCATGTACTTTCGGTCCTATCAGCATTCACCCTGACTGCAAACGCAAGGGATATGGTCTGCAGCTGCTGCAGTATGCGCTGGACAAGGCACGCGAGATGGGTATTGGTCTTCTGCAGATGGAAGGAAACATCGAGTTCTACCGTCATGCCGGCTTCGACCTGGCCAGCAAGAAGAAGATTCATTATCACGCAGAGCCGAGAGAGTCAGAAGTGCTATATTTCCTTGCTCAGGAGCTGATTCCCGGCTATTGGGGCAATCGCGAGGGCACCTATTGCCCGCCCAAGGGTTACTTTATTACGGACGAGAATCCAGAGGCGTTCGAGGCATACGAGGCAACCTTCCCTAAGAAAGGAAAGGCCTTCCAAGAGGGCCAGCTACCTCAGTTCTGCCAGAGTTGCGGTATGCCCCTAACCAAGAATGAAGACTGTGGTACGAATGCAGACGGCAGCATCGACTTCGACTACTGCAAGTACTGCTACAAGGATGGCAAGTTTATGCAAGAATGCACAATGGACGATATGATAGAGCATTGCTCGCAGTTCGTGAATGAAGTAAACAAGAATATGCCACAACCCATGACTAAGGAGGAATACAAGCAGATGATGCGAGGCTTCTTCCCGATGCTAAAACGCTGGAGGAAATGAAGACAGAAATTAATTATCAAGAACCGAGTCGTGCGGAGGCATTCCGTATGTGGATGTCATCGCCCATGCCGCCAAGTTCCTCCAGAGTCTACAGAATGAAATCTATAAGTTGAAACACTTGGTGGATGAAATGACTTTTTGATTGCTATGGATTAACAGCGTCCTGAATGATGAGGCCTGCCAACGTAAAACCGAAGATGGCGGTGATATGGACCAAGGTACCGTTGAACTGGGCTTCTGATGGGCAATGGCCTTTATTTTCTAAGAGCTGATCGGAGTAGACACACAGGAACTTACGTTTGGGATACTGGCCGTCGCGCTTGAAACGCTTACGCAGGGCGCGTGCAAGTGGGTCACCCTTAACCTTCCAGAACTCAGCGGTATAGATGCGCGTGGGGTCGAGTTTTAAGGCAGCCCCCATCGACGAGAAGAATTTCGCCTTGGTTTTTGTGCTCATCAAGATAAGCAGCGCCTTGTCCTTCAGCGAGTCAATCGCATCGATGATATAGTCGTAGCTGTCGAGCTGGAAACTGTCGGCAGTCTCTGCCGTGAAGATTTGTTGCAAGGCGGTGATCTCTGCCGAGGGGTTGATGCTGAGCAGACGCTCTTTCAGGGCATCCACCTTCACTTGTCCTATGGTCTTTGTCGTCGCCATCAGCTGACGGTTGATGTTCGTAATGCACACACGGTCGGAGTCGACAATCGTCAACTTCCTGATGCCTGAACGAATCAGACTCTCAGCACACCAGGAGCCGACGCCGCCCACGCCGAAGATGATGACACGCTTTTCAGCGATGCGGCTCATCGCCTCATCACCCAATAGGAGTTCCGACCTACGAAAGATTGCTTGTTCTATCGCCATGCTCTATCGCGATGTCCCTATTTAACTTCGGCCACTACCTCAATCTCTACCAAAGCGCCTTTAGGTAGGGTCTTTACGGCAACTGCAGAGCGAGCCGGAAAAGGCTCAGTAAAGAATTCGGCATAGACAGCGTTCATGTCGGCAAAGTCGTTCATGTCTGCCATAAACACGGTGGTCTTCACCACATGGCTCATGCTGAGGCCCGTCTCTTCCAGGATGGCTTTGACATTAGTGAGCGACTGGCGTGTCTGCTCCTTGATGCCTCCCTCAACAAACATGCCTGTGGCAGGGTCGATGGGTATCTGACCAGAGGTATAGACGAGATTGCCGCATTGAATGGCCTGACTGTAAGGACCAATGGCAGCGGGTGCCTTTGTTGTGCTGATTACTTTCATTGTGCGCTATAAATATAAATGTGGGTGCAAAATTACCTATTTTTTTACAATTCAGACAACTTTTGTATTGTTTTAGATTTGGATTGATAGGGATATTTCGTAATTTTGCAACTGAAACAGTAAACAAAATAACAAAAATCGTTTAAACTAAAACAAAAGTATTATGGACAAGAAGAAATCTATTGAGTCATTACAGTTTTTCGTAACTCATCTGGCAGAAGGTGCCATCGTACACAAGCAGCAGGGCATGATCTTCAAGGCTCAGGGCATCACAAAGCTCGGAGAGAAGTACATCGGCCACTTCAATGAGGAGATGGGCTGGGTAGAGAAGTTCACAGAGCGCATCCTCGACCTTGGCGGAGATGTTAAGTTTGAAGGCATGAAGAGCCGTGAGCTTATCTGCGACCCCGTAGAGTATGTAAAGGCCGACCTCGCCATTCAGGAGCCAGGCGTTGAGCTGCTGATGAAGTGCATGGAAGGCGTTAAGGATGATCCCACCACCTACGACCTGCTGAAGGACTATCTGAAGGACGAGGAGGAAGACCTCTACTGGAGCCAGGGTGCAGTGGAACTCATCGAAAAGATTGGTACTCAAAACTGGTTGTTGCTGCAGCTGTAATTCCAAGACATTGCTATTATGGCACATCACTGCGAAAACTGCAAACTAAGAGCTAATTACGACAGGAAGCCCAAATCTCTGTTGGGCCGTTTCTGGCGCTGGCACATCAACTTCTGCCCAGGTTGGAAAGCCTATTTCACCTCTCTCCCAACCGAAGAGCAACAGGCACTACGCGAGAAATATCAGTTTACGAAGTATTAATCCCCTTACATGACCTTACTGATTGGTCTTCTCATTCCCCTTTTGGGAACCATGCTTGGAGCGGCTTTCGTCTTTCTGGTGAAGGACGAAATGCCTCTTCGTCTGCAGAAGACACTGCTTGGGTTTGCATCGGGTGTGATGGTGGCAGCATCAATATGGTCGTTACTGATTCCGGCGATGGAGATGGTAGCCGACAATGGGTGTTGGTCGGTTGTCCCTGCTGCAGTTGGATTCCTGTTGGGTATGGGCTTCCTGCTCATGATTGACGAGCTGACACCACACCTGCATATCGGAACAGATAGCCCCGAGGGTCCACGTTCGCATCTTTCCAAGACAGCCATGCTGGCCCTAGCTGTTACCATCCACAATCTGCCAGAAGGTATGGCTGTGGGTGTGGTCTTTGCTGGAGCAGAGAGTGGCATCTCGAATATCTCGCTGGCAAGTGCCATTGCCGTTTCTTTGGGTATTGCCATCCAGAACGTGCCAGAGGGAGCCATCATCTCCATGCCCATGCGGGCGGCTGGCAATTCCAGGTGGAAGTCATTCGTTATCGGCTCATTAAGTGGGGCTGTTGAACCCATCGGAGCCGTTGCCGTCTTGCTGTTGGCCTCGCTGTTGGTGCCTGTCCTGCCTTACATGTTGGCCTTTGCTGCTGGAGCCATGTTCTATGTTGTTGTCGAGGAACTTATTCCTGAAGCCTCCAACGGCCAACACAGCAATCTCAGCACCATCGGTTTTGCCATCGGCTTCGTACTGATGATGGTACTCGACGTAGTAATGGGGTGAAGATTAAGCTCACAGAACAATAAATTATAACTAAAACAAAAAGATTATGAAGGAAAAGGTATTACAAGCCATGCGTGAGTTCGGTGCGCCCGTTAACGCTGGCAAGATTGCAGAAATTACAGGAATCGACCGCAAGGAAGTGGATAAGGCTTTTGCCGAACTGAAAAAAGAGGGTGCCATCGTGTCGCCCGTACGCTGCAAGTGGGCTCCAGCCCAATAATCTCTCACGGCATCGCATGGTGCTTCTGCACCTCGACGCAAATAAATTTCTTCTTTACGGGACGGTGTTGCCGGAGTGACTGTACTACGAATCAGACACCGCGCAAAGCTGTCCCTTCATTTTCAAATCACAAAATACACTTTCGATTATGGCAAAGATGAAATGCCCCTGTAAGTACACTTACGACCCAGAGAAAGGTGAGCCCAAGCAGGGAATACCTCCCGGAACCCCGTTTGAAGACCTGCCCGATACGTGGCGCTGCCCCCGCTGCAAGCGGAAGAAGGAGAAATTCGTACCCGTAGAAGAATAAATAAAACAATAAATGACAAGAATATGAAAATAAAAGCAGTAAAATTCAGACGAGACGGGTTCTATACCCAGCCCTTCGTCTTCGGTGGTGAGGAAGGTCCGGAAAAGTTCGACATAAACATCCGCTATCGAGGCAGCCTGCAGAACTACCTCATCGACACCGGTTCGGAAGTGATATTGGTAGATACGGGCTTACCGGCAGATTTCCCTGAAGAATCACCCGACGAGAAGTCAATGATCTATACTGGAAAGGACATCTGCACCTATATGGAGGCATTCGCTGCCCTCGGCTACAAGCCTGAGCAGGTGACGAAGATTCTGGTTACCCACAAGCATGCCGACCATACCGGAGAACTACGCTCGTTTCCCAATGCGAAGATTTATGTGAATGCCGACGAAATGGGTGTGGAAGAGCTGAAGGATATTCCTAACCTTGTCCCAGTACAATTCACTGATGGTCCTTATCACAACTTCCCTAAAAGTCAGAAAATAGCCGACGGCGTATATTACATCAAGGCAAAGGGTCACACCAACGGCAACAGCCTCATTATAGCAGAGAATGAGGGATTGTTCTATATGTTCGAGGGCGATATCACATACGTGGACGAGGCCTTGCATGAGAATAAACTGTCGGTGGTTTATGACGACCTGCCCGCAGCCCGCGAGACGCTGGACCGAGTGCGCGAATTCGTTCGCAACAACCCCACTGTCTATATGGGCACCCATACCCCACAGGGCTACGAGAACCTGGAGGCCAAGCGCGTGATAGACCTCGACAATCCCGTTTCGACGATTCTTGCTGAGGTGGATTTCTCCCAACAGGAAGCCAGCGGCAAATACGTCTGCTCCGTCTGTGGCTATGTCTATGACCCGGCTGAGCACGATGGTGTGGCCTTCGAAGATCTGCCCGACGACTGGCGTTGTCCCCGATGCAAACAGCCTAAGGAGAAATTCAACCCGGCATAATGACACTCTGTATCGGCCAACTCATCCCCCTGTTGGGAACCATGCTCGGTCAGAATCTACTTGCCGATGCAGAAGTTCTTGAATATGTTTTCTAAGATGGCTGTGTCGCTGATTTCGCCGACTATCTCGGCGAGGTGGGCGAGGCATTGACGTAGATCTTCGGCCACGAGGTCTCCGCTGGCGTCGTTACGCAGCGAGGCGATGGCACGCTGTATGTCGGCGTGGGCAAGGTCGAGGGCTTGCTTATGGCGGACATTGGTGATGAGCACGGTGTCGCTACCGACCTGCGGCACTGCTGCAACGAGCTGTCGCTCCAGTTGCGGAAGGCCAGTGCCGTTGATAGCTTGAAACTCGGGAGTCTTGTTTACAATCTTTATTATGGTCTGCCCATCGACTGCATTGATTTCGGGGTAAGGGACACCAGGCTCTGTCATCATTATTATTATGCGGGCCCGGCTGGCGGCTTGCTTGGCTCTCTCTATGCCCATCTGCTCAATAGTGTCGGTGGTGTGGCGCAGTCCGGCTGTGTCGATGAAGCGGAAGAGGATGCCGCCCAGAGTGACGGTGTCCTCTATTGTGTCGCGCGTGGTGCCGCTGACGGGGCTTACAATGGCTTTGTCGTCACGGAGCAGGGCATTGAGCAGTGTCGATTTGCCCACGTTGGGAGCGCCAACGATAGCTACGGGCACTCCGTTGCGGAGGGCATTGCCGTCGGCGAAGGTGGCGGTGAGGCGACTGATCTCGGCGGCGGTGTCCTCGGCGAGGGTTAGCAGCTGGCTCCGGTCGGCGAACTCTATGTCTTCCTCGGAGAAGTCCAGCTCCAACTCCAGCAGGCTGGTGAGCTGCAATAGCTTGTTGCGCAGTTCGCCGAGGCGGTGGCTGATGCCGCCGCGCATCTGATTTATGGCTATGCGATGGCTGGCTGCGCTACCAGAGGCTATGAGGTCGGCAACGGCTTCGGCCTGGCTGAGGTCCATCTTGCCGTTGAGGAAGGCTCGCTGCGTGTATTCGCCTGGCTCGGCCATGCGACAGCCGTGGGTTGTGAGCAGTTGCACTACCTTATTTAATATATAGGGAGAGCCGTGGCACGCTATCTCCACCGAGTCTTCGCCTGTGTAGCTGTGGGGGGCGCGGAAGATGCTGACCAGCACCTCGTCCAGCACGGAGCCGTCAGCTTCGATGGTGCCAAAGGCTATGGTGCCGGTCTTGCGCTCGCCGAGACTCTTGCTGCCCTTGGTACGGAAGACTTCGTCGGCAATACCGATGGCATCAGGTCCACTGATGCGGACGATGCCGATGGCACCTCCCGGGGGTGTGGCTATGGCGCAGATGGTATTCATTGAAGATTGAACATTAGATGCGGTCAAGTACCTTCTGGATAAGGGTGTCGATAGTGTTCTTGTAGTTGGCATTAGCTTCACCGGTGCGGCGCCCTGCCACAACCATGCAGCAAGTCATGGCCTTGTGGCCGAGCATGGCGCTCATACCGGCCACGGCCGAGGACTCCATCTCGTAGTTGGTGATGCGCAGACCGTTGTATTCGTAGTCCTCTACCTTGCTGTTCTGCTCGGGGTCAGCGAGCGGGAGGCGCAGTAGGCGTCCTTGCGGGCCGTAGAATCCGTTGCATGCGATGGTGATGCCGCGCACCATATCGTCGGCAGCGATGCGGTCGAGCAGTTGCGGATTGGCATCAATCACGTATGGTAAACACAGGGGCTGCTTCCAGCGCATGTGGTGGAGGAAGTGCTGCTCCATATCAAGGTCGCAGACGCGGTCGCGGTATGCGTAGAAATTCAAGAGGCCGTCGAAACCGATACTCTTTGCGGAGGCGATGAACGTGCCGACAGGAGTATTTTCCTGCAGGCCGCCACAGGTGCCGAGGCGCACAATCTCCAGCGAGGTAAGCTCCGTCTTTGGCTCACGCGTGTTGAAGTCGATATTTACGAGGGCATCAAGCTCGGTGAGCACAATGTCGATGTTGTCGCAGCCTATGCCTGTGGAGACCACGCTGATACGCTTGCCACAATAGGTGCCGGTGATGGTGTGGAACTCGCGACTCTGCACTTCGCACTCCACGCTGTCGAAATGCGCGGCCACAGTACTCACTCTGCCCGGGTCGCCGACCAGAATGATTTTATGGGCAAGCTGCTCTGGCTTCAGGTGAAGATGGAAGATGCTTCCATCGTCGTTGATTATAAGTTCAGAAGGAGGGATGGGCATTAGAAAATGAGGAGTTAGGAGTTAGGAGTGAGGAATTGATATTTGTTTAGTGTCGGAGATATACGCCTTCCAGTGTGCCGGCTACGCCCCAGTCGTCAATCGGGCCGTCGTCGGGATTGGTGCGCATCACGTAAATGCAGTCTTTATATACGAAGGCGCGGAACTCAAAGTTCTGGTAGACACCCTCGAAAGTGTTGAGTTCTATAACGCTTTCGCCACTGGCCTCGGCAGTGCCACCGCTGATATTGTTCATCTCCCAGCGAACCATATCGTCGCCATACGGAGTGAGCTTGACATAGCCGCCGCCTTCAACGAGAGGCTCTTCGCTCTTCACATAGCTGAAGCCAAACTCGCCCTTCATCTCCTCAGGGGAGGCAGGATGGAAGAATGTCTCATGCTTGCCTTCGGAGAACTGCACCTTCTCGGTCTTGCTCATCACCATCTCTTTATTGCCATAGCTCCAGGTGCCGGCATATATGGCATCGTTAGCACCTATGTCTATGGTGATGGTGCCGCACTCCTTACGTCCGTTGTACTCGTGCAGCAGTAGCCATTCGCCGTCGCCTATCTCGCGGAATACTCCATATACAGGGATGTCGCTCACAGTGCCGTTTTTGCGGAAGTATGTCATCTCGCCGATAACGAGGTTGTTGCGTCCCTGCTCCAGTTCAAGGCGGAAATGAGTGGTAGCATTCAGGTAGCCTTCCCAAGCATACCTCTTGTCAACCACATTAAAATCGGGAGTGTCGTCCTCAATGTCGGGCAGGTATTCTGCATCGCGAAAGTCGGTCTCCCATGTGCCGCCGTTGCGAGTGAGAAACTTGTTGTCGCTTTCGTCGTAGTGATGATGCTCCACGTCGCAGTTGTTAAGGGTGATGGGGCGCCCCTGCCAGAAAAGTGTGCCCTTATTATTTGAGAACTTACAGTTGTTGAAGACGATTTCCTCTGTGCCTTCACTAACATACATTCCACTGTTGCAGCGTGTGAAGGTGCAATTGTTGAAAGACAGGCCTTCGCTCTGGCGATTGTCCATATCAATAGTCATTGCATTCTCGGTGCAATCATGGATTATGCTGTTGTTCAGCGTCACATTGTTGCAGTGGTAGATGTATAGTCCCACTTCGCCGCAGCCATAGATGTCGCAGCCGTTGATGTTTGCGGTGCGGCAGTCGGTGAGGGTGATCACGCCGCTGCTGCATGTGCCGCCGTCGGTGTGGCCGAGCTTGAGATTGTTCAGGGTTAGGTTCTCGCAGTTCTCAAAGTGCAGCACATCAGTATAGCGCGGGCTGACCTGTAGTTCTACAGGCTCTTTTCCACCTCCTTCGATGGTCAGGTCAATCATGCCGGCGATGATAAGTTCGGGGCCATCGTACTCCTGGTCAAAATATATGCCGAATTCCAGTTCGGGGGCATCCCAGTCGATGGCGGGAACCTCGCCAGCGGCGATGAGACCGTCAAGTGCTTTGGTAATGTCGAGAGGTCCTGTGGCGGTGATGACAATCTTAGTATTGCTCTTGATTGCCCTAATCAACTCAGTGGCGTTACTAACTTTAACTACCTTCTGCTTGGCGTTGGCATTGAGGCAAGTGCCGCCAATCAGCAACGAAATCAAAAGTGCAGCAAATTTTTTCATAGCGTTGTATATTAGAATGTTATTGTTTGTCTGTTTCTAGTGAGCGCACCTTGTTGGCAAGCTCTATGAGTTGCACGGCCTGCGCCTCCAGCTCTTGCTCCTGACGCAGAATGACGGGAGCCAGTGCCTTACGCTCGGCATCGGTGTGGGCTGCAGCATACTTATGGCGATTGTCGGCCAGGAGTGTGATTAGTTGTTCATGGCGCAGTTTCTGCGTCACCCATTCTACAGCTTTCTCTTTGGCCTTGGGGTTACGGAAGTCATCAAGGCTGTGATAGCGTTTGCCGTAGGCCACATCAAAGTTGATGTCGTTGTCGTTTGCGATGTCATGATGGGCGGTGCGGGCGGTCTTGAGTCGATCAAGAGCCTCGCTTACATTGGCAGCAGCTTTTTGCTGGGTGTCCTTGATGCTGTGTATGGCAGCCAGGTTGCGCAACTGGCCGTCAGGCAGGTCATCGTAGGTTTCGCGAGCCTCATCGGGAATAAACACATACACGCAGACCTTGTCGGCAGGCTGATTGCGGTCGCTCACGAGCCAACCGAGGTTGTTCACTTCGTCATACACCATGAGGTATTCGTTGGCAGGCGAGTTGAAAGGCATGCCTATGTTTTCGGGCTTGAGATATGATGCGCTCTCTGCATCGTAGCGTGTGACATAGATGTCATAGCCTCCCAGTGATGCCTCGTCGTGGGCGGCAAAATAGAGAGTCGTGCCGTCAGCCATCAAGAAAGGAAATCCCTCTGCGCTGAGGCTGTCGCCAATTCCGTTGAGTGGGGTGGGAGTGCTCCATTTGTCGCCGAAGAGGCTGGTCTGCATCAGTTTTGTGCCGTTGCCCTTTATAGTCTGGCTGAAGATAGCGTGGTCGCCGAAGTCGTTGACAAAACCGGTGCCTACGGCCGGCTCCTTGAGACCGAGCAAATCTTTTATCTGCCTGGCAGTGAGCAGTTGTCCACAGCTGCCGTCGATGCTAATTGTCTGCAGCATCAGTTCGCGCCCTACGACAATGCTATCAACAAACACCACTTTTTGTGTTGCCTCGAGCATGCTGCTGCCCTTGGCGGCCTGTTGCTGGCGTGCAGTCAGTATGGCGGCATAGTCGGCGGCGGGATTAGTGTCCATCTCGTCGTCAATTAGGTCGGTGGCCTCATCGAAGAGATAGGCGTTAATCAGCGAGTCTATCTCGGCGGTCTTGGGCTTACGCTCCACCACGGGCTGCACCTTTGGCTTAGGTGTGGCCTTCTTCTTCTGTGCCAGGATAGCCACCTCAGGCATGCAGAGGGCAAGGATGATAAGTATAAAGGAGAGCTTACGCATTAATTTTCAATTTTTCAATTCTTCAATTTTTCAATTTTTCAATTTTTCAATTCTTGGAGAGTTTCTTATCCATTTCCTGTGCGGCACGCTTGCCGTCGCCCATGGCGAGGATGACGGTAGCTCCGCCTCTCACGATGTCGCCGCCGGCAAATATCATTGGGATGCTTGACTCCATCTGCTCGTTGACGACGATGGTGTTCTTGCGGCCTAGCTCTAGGCCTTCGATGCTACGTGGCACAATGGGGTTAGGGCTTACGCCTACTGCCACAATCACGAGGTCCACGTCAAGAGTCTCCGTGGCTCCCTCTATTGGCACGGGACTGCGGCGGCCGCTGCTGTCCGGCTCGCCGAGCTCCATCTTCTGAAGTACAATCTTCTGCACCTTGCCGTCCTCGTCGCCAAGATACTCTATAGGGTTGTGGAGGGTGAGAAACTCAACGCCTTCCTCTTTTGCGTGCTTCACCTCTTCGGCACGGGCGGGCATCTCTGTCTCTGAGCGACGATAGACAATCATTGCCTTCTCAGCCCTGAGCCTAAGCGCGGTGCGCACGGAGTCCATGGCAGTGTTGCCTCCGCCAATGACAGCTACACGCTTGCCCATAGGCACGGGGGTGTCGGTGTCCTTATTGCTAGCGTCCATCAGATTGACGCGGGTGAGGTATTCGTTGCTGGAGAGGACGTTGATTAGGTTCTCGCCAGGGATATTCATAAAGTTAGGTAGGCCGGCACCGCTGGCCACGAAGATGCCTTTGTAGCCTTGAGCCTTCAGCTCATCGATGGTGATGGTCTTGCCGATAACGCAGTCGGTCTCAAAGCGTACGCCTCTCTGCTTGAGACTCTCAATCTCGCGATCCACCACGCTATTGGGCAGACGGTATTCGGGGATGCCGTACTTCAGCACTCCGCCAATCTCATGGAGAGCCTCAAACACGGTAACATTGTATCCTCTGCCCGCCATCTCGCCAGCAAAAGAAAGTCCTGCCGGGCCACTGCCGACAACGGCTATAGACCCTTTCTCATGTCCTTCACTTGCTTGGGGAGGGGGCGTCGCTCCCGTGTCAATAGAGTGGTCTGCTGCAAACCTCTCCAAGTAGCCGATAGCTACGGGCTGGCTGTTCATCTTGATGTGGATGCAGTGGGCCTCGCACTGTTTCTCCTGCGGACATACGCGCCCACACACTGCGGGCAGCGAACTGTATTGCTTTATTACGCGGGCGGCCTCAGCCACGTCACCGTGCTCAATATTCTTGATGAAAGCGGGGATGTCGATGCCTACGGGACAGCCCGTCACGCAGCCTGGGTTCTTGCAGCCGAGGCAGCGACTGGCCTCCCTCTGCGCTTGCTCCAGAGTAAGCCCCTGATTGACTTCCTCTCTCAGCTTGGTGGCACGATATCTGGGCTCTAGCTCGGGCATTACCACGCGCGGGATAGCCATGCGCTGTTTGGCAGTGAGGGTGGGCGCTTGTGTCTCAAAGGCAGCGAGAGCCTCACGCTCTTCGGCAGAGAATGCCTTCATACGCTTGAGCATCTCATCGAAGTCCACCAGATGGCCGTCAAACTCGGGGCCATCAACGCACACAAAGCGTGTCTTGCCGTCCACTGTAACGCGGCAGGCACCGCACATTCCTGTGCCGTCCACCATGATAGTGTTGAGCGACACGTCGGTGGGGATGCCGTATTTCTTCGTCAGCAAGCAGCAGAACTTCATCATTATCGCAGGGCCTATGGCGAAGCATTTGTCCACGCGCTCACGCTGGATAACGCGCTCAATGCCCGCAGTGACGAGTCCTTTCTCGCCATAGCTGCCGTCGTCAGTCATGATGATAACCTCGTCGCTGCTCTCCCTAACCATATCCTCCAGGATAATGAGCTCCTTGCTGCGACCGGCGAGCACAGAGATGACCTTGTTGCCCTTTGCCTTGAGAGCACGGATGATAGGCAGCATCGGGGCTACACCCACACCGCCTCCAGCGCAGACCACAGTGCCGAAATTCTCGATATGTGTGGCTTGACCAAGCGGGCCTACCACATCGGCAATAGTGTCGCCGGGATTGAGGGCACATAGCTTGCGTGTGCTGACACCAATCTGCTGCACAACCAGCATGATGGTGCCTTTCTCGGTATTGCTGTCGCTGATAGTGAGAGGGATACGCTCGCCCCCCTCTTCCACGCGCACAATCACGAAATGACCTGCCTTACGGCTGCGGGCAATGAGGGGCGCCTCCACGTCGAGGCGGAAAACATTCTCTGAAAACTGCTGCTTGTATGTTATCTTATACATAGGAATCTTTTTTTGTGTTATAGATTAAGTGCAAGTAATGCTTTTACGTGGCAAAGTTAGCAAATTATTTAAATATTTGCTTTCGTGGAGGGGCGAAATATTATAAAAATGCTATCTTTGCATCATTAAACCAATAGTATCATGAAAAGAATCAGTGTCAAGTCTTTTGCGTTTTCCCTTATTGCCCTGATGATGGGCGTGCCTTGCGATGCGCTGGCTCAAGAGGCTGCGGATGTTTATGAACTGCCAGTGGTGTACCCTATGCAGCAGGATGCCGTAGGCGAGGCTATGATGAGTATAGTTGATGGCGCGGAGCCAGAGTATACCTTATATAATAATGTATTGTCGGCTACTTTCGTAAAGAGCGCAAAGGGGCTAATCTTCGGTGGTTGCGAGGCTATGAACCTTGTGGGCGGCACCGAGCCTTTCCGTGTGGTTTTCGGCGATGGCAGCAAGGTGGTTGCGGCAAGCGAGATGACACTGCGCAGCGTAGAGGCCTCACACTTGGAGGCTGAGCCCAATGCAGTGAACGGCGCCAAGCATTTTGCTGGACAGCAGATAGAGGCCAAATACGCGTATTCCTATGCAGGCAAGGGCCTGGAGATTACTTGGCGTGCTGTGCTTAGGGATGGCAGCCATTACCTCCGCACGGAGATGGAGCTGACAGGTGTCGATGATGTGGATATGCATCATGTGGTGCCGATGCTCTATAATGTTGACACCAAGGAGGCTGGCTCAGTGCCTGCCGTGGTGGGTAACACGCGTGGTGCGGTGATAATGAGCGACCGAATCTTTGCCGGACTGGAGACACCGATGGCTTACAACACTGTTGGCGATGCGTCGATGAGCGACGACAACTGGGAGTTTGTTAAGAAACTGGCGACGATAGAGCTAACTGCTGACAGTTGGTCACAAGTGCCGGCGGCACAGGTGCCGGCGAGAGTAACGGAGGCTACGGGCTATGGCTATCCAAATATCTACAAGTATGGCAAGTCCAGTGTTTTGCTGGAGAAAAACCAAAAGGTAGAAGTCACTATTGTCTACAAGAGCGGCAACCACCGCCTCAATTTCGGTGGTGTGGATTTGCTTGACGGAAGCGGCAATGTTGTGGCCAGCGACTATCATAGCGGTTTCTCGGGTCATCAGGCGAGCAATAATACTTTCTCGCTTGTGGTGCCAAACGACGGCACCTATACTGTGAGAGCGCTGGTGGAGAACGGAACGGAGAGTATCGACGCCTCTTCCACTATGACTGTGAATATCTACAAGGCCAAGCAGGGTGCAGTCATCGATGACGACATCGTGAACATCCAGGGACTATGGAGTCGCAACACTACGCTGGAGAAAGGCGAGACATGGAAGGTTAGCAGCGTGGTCGGCCTGATAGCGCAGGACGGCACAGAGGCAAATAGCGATATCCCCAAGACACAGAAACGCCGTTCCTTCCTGGCGTACAGCGAGAGGGAGAGGGCGGTGCCTTGGAGGCCGTTCCCATGCTACATCAGTTGGTATGAACTGAATATCAATCGCAATAACGCTGTTGACCCTACGCAGAATATGAACGCTGCGCAGGTGATGGACATCCTTAACAACTGGAAAACGGCTTTCTATGATGTGTACAACACTGCTCCCGCAGCCTTTGTAATCGACGACGGCTGGGACAACTACGGCCTATGGACATTCCACAGTGGCTTCCCCAATGAGATGCGCGACATTGCTGCGCTGGCCGATGAGATGGGCAGTGGAGTAGGGGCGTGGCTCGGTCCTGTGGGAGGCTATGGGCAGAGCGGCAACTATCGCCGCAGCTATTGGAGCAATATGGGACAAAGCATGGTGCTGGGCAACAAGAATTATTATAAGGTGTTTCTTGACGCAGCCGAGAACCTCACCAAGAATCAGGGCACTGACTCGGAGGGCAACGGACTCTTCCGTTTCTTTAAGTTTGACGGTATCAGCGCGCAGTTCAGTGCCACAGGCCCCGATGCTGGCGACAGCGGCAACGAGAATGCCGAGGGAATAATAAGGCTCGAGCGCTATGTGAGGGAGAATCTCAAGCCTGACATCTTCTTCAACACTACTGTCGGCACGTGGGCCAGCCCATTCTGGTATCACTACACCGATGCCACGTGGCGTCAAGAGAATGACTACGGCACTATTGGCAACAACTCGTCAGACCGCGAGAATTGGATTACATATCGCGACCGTCTCGTCTATCAGAATTATGTTACCAATTCGCCTATCTGCCCCATCAATACATTGATGACGCACGGATTTATCCTCTCCAAATATGGTAATGTAAGCAGCGATAACAGCTATGAGGCCGTACGGCGCGAGATGCGTTGCGCCTTTGCCTGCGGTAGCGGGATGGTAGAGCTGTATAACGACTACGCCTTGATGAACTCTATCGGCAATGGCAAGCTATGGGGCGACCTCGCAGAGTGCATCGAGTGGCAGAAACGCAATGCCGATGTGTTGCCCGATGCCCACTGGGTAGGCGGCAATCCGTGGGACGGCAGCAAAGCCGGTGTCTATGGCTGGGCATCGTGGAACGGCCCCAAGGCAACGCTTGCCCTGCGCAACGGTGGCACTGCTACGCAGAACTATATCACTACTCTGCGCGAGATGCTCAATATCCCTGCTAATGTGAAGGGTAGCATCCAACTAAAGAAAGCATTTGCCGACCAGAAAGCGCTCAGCGGCTTGAGCGAACTTTATCCTCTGGATATTGACCGCACTCTCACCATCCGCATTCCTGCCAGCAGCGTCTATGTCTTTGACGGTACGGACGAAAATTATGATCCCACAGGATTAGAAGACAGTGAAAAGAGAACAGAGAATCAATCTCAAACCTCAAATCTCAAATCTCAAAGTTATTACGACTTACAAGGACGCAGGGTTAATCCTCAATCCTCAATGTTAAAGAATGGTCTCTACATCGTCAACGGCAAATTGGTGAAAATATAAAAACTATGAAATCATTTTTTATAACACTCCTGCTGCTGGCCATTGGTTTGCAGGTGCGCGGCCAGTATCGCTCACACGAAGAACTGAAGGATATGGCGAGGACTTTCCTTATGCAGAAAGTTGCGTCGAAGAAGTTTGCAACTTCTGACTATCCGAAATCCGACGCGCTGCAGGTCATGGAGGAGAAAGAAAATATAGCCATAGTGAGCGGAGAAGACGGCATGGTGGTGCTGCCCAGGAGTAGCAGCAGTGACCGCATATTGGCCTACGCCACACAGTCGTATTCTCCAGAGTCTATGCCGGCAGGCTTCGTTTGGTGGCTAAATGCTGTCGATTCCCAATCGGCAGTTATAATCCCCCAATCAGTTCCGACGGCTCTGAAGAGCGAGGTTGCCCCGATGATTAAATCGCAGTGGGGACAGGATGCACCGTTCAACCAGCAGTGTCCGCAACTGAATGGCACGCAATGCCTGACCGGCTGCGTGGCTACGGCCATGGCGCAGATATGCCGCTATTTCGGCTACCCGAAGCGTGGGTACAACCGTAACATCTATACCTGGTACAACGGCAACGAAGAGATAGACGCAGACTTTAGCACCACCACCTTTGACTACGCCAATATGCTTGACAGCTACTCTTCCGGCTACTCCGACAACCAGTCGGCCGCCGTGGCCTCACTGATGGAGGTGTGCGGCAAGGCTGCTGAGATGCAGTACAGCACGGATGGCAGCTACACCAACTGTGGCAAGATGCAGTCGGCAATGGCGCTGTATCTGAATTACCCCTTTCTGATGTACCTGAAGCGCGAGCTTATTGAAGACGATGTATGGATGTACACTGTTTACTCCAACATCTCGCGGGGTCTGCCCGTTTACTACTCAGGCGGTGGCCACGGATTCGTGCTCGACGGCTACGACAGCGAGGGGCGAGTACATGTCAACTGGGGATGGTCGGGAGCCTTCGACGGATACTACGACCTTGGCGCCCTCAGCCCTGGCGGCAGGAGCTATAACAGCGGCGAGGAGATGTGCTGCGAGATTCGTCCTGCCGACTACAAGCCGCAGATCTACGAGGTTAGCGTAAGCCAAGCCGGTGAACTGGAAAGCGTCATTGACTCTGACCAGGTGCTGTTTACTGACCGCCTGAAGGTCAACGGAAACATCAACGGCACCGACTTCAACTGCCTCAAGAGGCTTGTCAGGGCCGGGCGGCTGATTGACCTCGACCTCAGCAACGCCAACGTAGTGGCAGGAGGCGAGCCGTTGATTCTGTATAATGCAAGTGGAACCGTAAACACCGAAGACAACGTATTCCCCAACTATGCCTTTTCCTACTGCTATCATCTGGGTGCCGTTAAGCTTCCTAATTCCATCGTGTCTATAGGCTGGAACGCATTCTTTCTGAATGAATATCTGATGGACCTTACCATTCCTGCCAAAGTGACCTCACTGGATGGCTCTGCCTTCGGATATATGCCCCAGCTGTGCAGACTGAGTGTCGATAAGGATAACCCCGTCTTCGACTCGCGTAACGACTGCAACGCTATCATCCGCACTGCAACTAACGAGTTGGTAAGAGGGTGCCAGAGCACCAAGATTCCGAAAGAAGTGACCAGCCTGGGAAATTATGCCTTCTATTCATGCTACTGGTTGAAACAAATTGACCTGCCTGCGGGTCTGAAACATATAGGCGACTTCGCCTTCAGCACTTGCACCCGCCTGCGCGGAATCAATCTACCCGAGGGGCTGGAGACCATCGGTACACAGGCTTTTTATTGGTGCGGCGAAAATCTCATCAAACAATTCAAGTTGCCCTCCACCCTCAAGAGTATTGGCGACTATGCATTCATTACAAACTCTATCGAGACCTTCGTATTGCCCGCCGGTGTGACCTACGTTGGAGGAGGCATTGTGGGTAACTGCGGCCTGTTGAAGACAATTCGGGTGGACAAGCGCAACCCTGTCTATGACTCGCGCAATAACTGCAACGCCATAATCCGCACTGCCAACAATGAGCTCGTAACGGGAATCATGACTACCACCATCCCCCGCTCAGTGAAACGCATCGGCCAAATGGCCTTTCAGAACACACTCAATATGGAGGCCATAGTTATTCCCGAAGGTGTGGACAGCATCAAATACAGAGCCTTAGCTTACTGCGACCATCTCAAATCTTTGTCGCTACCCAGCAGTCTGAGATATATAGGCTACGAAGCATTCTCAGGGAACAGCAAGCTAACATCCATTACCATCCCAAAGAATGTAGACTGCATCGACGGAAGAGCATTTTATGGTTGTACCAATCTTGAGAAGATTGTGATGCTGAGAGAGGAGCCTGTGGAGAACCATGACGAATACTACAGCAACATCTTCTATGGCTGTGACTACAGCACCCCATTCTACGTGCCCTACGGCTCAAAGAAGAAATACATGGCAGCCGAGGGCTGGAAGAATTTTACCAATATTATAGAGATGGAAGCCCTTGAGCCTGTGGTAGCCAAGACAGACGTAAGCGGCGGCAGTCTCGCCGGGCAGCAACTGGCTGACAAGGTAATTGACAACATCTACTACAACACGGGTTCCGATAGCTACGACTCTGCCGACGGTTGCATAGTCATCGACAAGCCTACCGACATGGCGCAGATAACCGATGCCACGCCAGGCTCTGACGAAGTGAAGGCCAACTTCACCGGCGTCATTCTGGAGGCGGCAGAAGGAAACGGCACCATCAAAATCAATGCCCAGACCATTGGCAGCGCACAGCTGGCTGTGCAGGCAGGCAACCAGCCACCACGGAAAGTTACGCTCAACACACAAGGCGAAGCCGTGGTTAACTACGACGTTTCTGACGACACCTTTATCTATATTTATGCCGTCGCCTTATCCTCAGTAGGTAATGAGGTGCGCATCTACAGCTTAACTGTGATGCCCGACATGTTCACGGGACTGGACACCATGCAAAACCAGGTTTTCGAGGATTCTCACTCGTCAAATGTCAATGGACAGTCTGCTTATGACCTACAGGGCCGTAGGGTTTCTGCCGGACAGCCTTATCCCAAGGGCATTTATATTCAGGGCAGAAAGGTGGTGGCAAAATAAGAAAGAGGCAGGCGCACGCCTGCCTCTTTCTCATTCTTTGCGGAGAGGATAGGATTCGAACCTACGAACCGCTTTCGGCGGTTACACGCTTTCCAGGCGTGCCTCTTCAGCCACTCGAGCACCTCTCCGTTTGTTTGCGGGTGCAAAGGTACAAAGAAATTAGGAATTAGGAGTTAGGAATTAGGAGTTTTTTTTGAAAAAAGCTATCTATTCCAGTTCCAGCAGCACGGGGCAGTGGTCAGAGCCATAGATGTCGCTCAGTATGCGTGCGTCCTTCAGCTTAGGTAGCAACCGCTGGCTGATGAGGTAGTAGTCAATGCGCCATCCGGCGTTGTTCTGACGGGCATTGAATCGGTAGGACCACCATGAGTAGGCACCCTCCAGGTCGGGGTTAAGGTGGCGGAAGGTATCCACGAAGCCACTGTCCAGCAGAAGGGTGAATTTGTCACGCTCTTCCTGGGTGAAGCCTGCATTGCGCAGGTTGGACTTGGGGTTCTTTATGTCAATCTCGTGGTGCGCCACGTTCATATCGCCGCAGATAATCACAGGTTTCTTCTTGTCGAGTTCGCACACAAAGTCGCGGAAAGCGTCATCCCACCTCATGCGATAGTCGAGGCGCTTGAGGCCGTCCTGCGAATTGGGCGTGTAAACGGTGACGTAGTAAAACTCCGGAAACTCAAGCGTAATCACGCGCCCTTCGTGGTCGTGCTCGTCAATGCCCATGCCGAGGCTTACCGACTGGGGCATCATCCGCGTGTAGGCAGCCGTGCCGCTGTAGCCTTTCTTGTCAGCGTAGTTCCAGCAACTCTGGTAGCCCAGGAAGTTGAGGTCTAGCTGCCCGGCTTGCATCTTGGTCTCCTGCAGAGAGAAGATGTCGGCATCCAGACGGTCGAAGATATCGGCAAAGCCTTTGCCTGCGCATGCTCGCAAGCCGTTTACATTCCATGAAATAAAGCGCATCATTTGGAGTTAAGAATTAGGAGTTAGGAGTTAGGAGTTAGGAATTTTGGAATTTATTGGTGCATTTAGGTGCAAAAGTATAGAAAAAATCACTAACTTCGCGGCAACAAGTAGATTTTTTATGATGAAAAGACACATATTTATATTCTCATGGCTGCTTGTGGCGCTGATGGCCATACCCACCACAGGGTGCGCGCAGCTCACTGCAGACAAGAAGATGCAGAATCTCGGTACGCTGCAGCTTTACAGCGAAGCGACCACCTCCTTTAAGATTAAGAATACGGCCAATACGGCCGTGAATGTGGCAAAGATAATTACGTCATCTTCGCAAATCAAGGCTACCTGTTCGCCGACGAATATCCCTGCGGGCGGCACTGCCACAGTCAGCGTCAGCTACAGCACCGACCTCGTGGGGCGCTTCACCCACGCAGTCTATCTCTACGCTGAGGGTAGCGACAAGCCTCTTGTCCTGCAGCTGAAGGGCAAGGTGTTTCTCAATATGAATCAGGCCTATGAGCGACAGGGCTCGCAGGGCAACGCCGACGATTTCGGTGTGAGCTTCGGTCCTCTTACCTTTACCACCGACAATATAGAGTTTGACTATGTCAACGACGGCGACGTGGTGACCAAGACGATAGCCGTCACCAATACGGGCGATGAGAACTGTATGCCCAATCTGCTGCACCTGCCAGCATATCTAAGCGTGGAGGCTTCGCCCCGCGTGCTGCGCCCTGGTCGCAAGGGCTATCTCACCATCACGCTCGACAGCCGCAAGCTCAATCACAACCTCGGCCTCACGCAGGACGTGGTGTATGTTAGCAGCTACGAGGGCGAGAGTGTATCGAAAGAGAATGAGATACCCGTGAGCATTGTCCTCTTCGACACAGCCACGGTGGAGCGTTCCAACCGCGCACCGTCGGTGCAGCTCAGCACTGAGGAGCTTGACCTCCCCAATTCGGGCAAGAGCAAGGTAAAGGGCACCGTCAGCATCACCAACACAGGGCGCAGCGACCTGATGATAAAATCGCTACAGGTGTTCCATCCCGCCATCAATGTAAGTCTGCCAAAGACTACCATCGCTCCGGGCGAGACGGTCAACATGCGTGTAACGGTGGTAAACAAGTACCGCGAGCTTTCCAGCGCCCGCCACCGCATACTGATGATTACCAACGATTACCGCCGTCCTGTAGTGCTGGTAAGCATTAAGTGACGGCCTACCCCCGACCCCTCCCAAAAGGAGGGGAGACAACTCCTCACTCCTAATTCCTAACTCCTCACTCTTCACTCCTCACTCTTCACTCCTCACTCCTAATTCCTAACTCCTCACTCCTCACTCCTCACTCCTAACTCATATACATGGAACATCCTGAAAACGACAGCCAATATCAGGGGCTCAAGGTGGCCACCAGTCCTGAGAACCCGGGCATAGTTAATCCTTATTTAAAAACACGCCCGCGCGCGCGAAAGCGCGAGCTTAGTGTGGCAGACTTTGTGGAGGGCATACGCCGCGGCGATGTCACCATCCTCAGCCGTGCTGTCACTCTGCTGGAGAGCACACGCCCCGAGCACGAGGCGATGGCGCAGGAGGTGATAGAGAAGTGCCTCCCATTCGCTGGCAATAGTGTGCGCATCGGTATCAGCGGTGTGCCTGGCGCCGGTAAGAGTACCAGTATCGACGAGTTTGGCATCCATGTGCTCAACGAGAAGGGCGGCAAGCTGGCTGTGCTGGCCATCGACCCCACCAGCGAGCGCACCAAGGGCTCCATCCTTGGCGACAAGACACGCATGGAGAAGCTGTCCGTGCATCCCAAGAGCTTTATACGTCCCAGCCCAAGCAGCGGCTCGCTCGGCGGTGTGGCTCGCAAGACACGCGAGACCATCGTGTTGTGTGAGGCCGCAGGCTACGACAAGATATTCATCGAGACGGTCGGAGTGGGGCAGAGCGAGACAGCCTGCCACTCGATGGTCGATTTCTTCCTTGTTATTCAGGTGGCGGGCACAGGCGACGAGTTGCAGGGCATCAAGCGTGGCATCATGGAGATGGCCGACGGCATAGCCATCAACAAGTGTGATGGCGACAATGTGGAGCGTTGCCGCGTGGCGGCGGGCCACTTCAAGAACGCACTCCATCTCTTCCCGCTGCCCGACAGCGGATGGGCTCCGCGCGTATATACCTACAGCGGGTTCTACGGCCTCGGTATCAAGGAGATTTGGGACGGCATCTACGAGTACATCGATTTTGTGAAGGCCAACGGCTACTTCGACCGTCGCCGTCGCCAGCAGAACCGCTACTGGATGTACGAGACCATCGACCAGCGTCTGCGCAACTCTTTCTACCAAGACCCCGACATGGAGCAACGCCTCATCGCGGCGGAGAACTCCATAGAGCTTGGGCAGCAGACGTCTTTCATGGCCGCCCACCGATTGCTGGAGCAATACTTCCAGAAACTTAAAGGAAAGTAAGACAAAAAATAAGCGCCGAATACAATCGGCGCTTACTTTTTTATGCTCTTTCACTCCACGTGTCCCTTAACGATGATGGAGTAGATGGCCACCACGTCGGCGGTGTTGACATTGGCGTCGCCGTTGACATTTGCATCCTCACGGGCGAAGCCTGACTCTTCGGCGCCCTTCTCAATGAAGGAATAGACGGCTACCACATCGGCTGTGTTGACCTTGCCGTCGCGGTTGACGTCGCCCTTGGCGTACAACCTTTCCGAGAAGTAGCCCGGGTAATACTCGCCTTTATCGAGACGGGCGTAGGTCGCGTCTATCACATTGCTGTCGAATGTTGTTCCATTGCCGCCCACGAGCTTATTGCAGCCGCTGAACATTATATAGGAGTCATCATGTGATATGATTTTGCTCCAGTCACCGTTGCAATAGATGGTGGTCAGATTACTGCAGGAGCCGAACATCATACGCATATCCGTCACTTTGGAGACATCGAAAGAGGTAAGGTCGAGCGTCTGTAACTTATTACAGCCAAGGAACATACCATTCATGTTCGTCACTTTGGAGGTGTTGAAGGAGCTGAGGTCGAGCGAAGTCAGCGAAGAACACATGGTAAACATAGAGTTCATGTCTGTAACAATCTCTGTGTTCAGATTCTTCAGTCCCTCGATGCTCGTCATGTTCTCCGGGACATAGAACGTAAATGTTTCTGAATCAAATCCGCCATAGAACATATTCTTGAACGAGGTAAGGGGAGCGTTCTTCATCGAGGGGTCAATGACAGCCTTTGTCACCTTGTCGTAATAGTCCTTGAAGCGCGTGTTATTTTCGTAAGTGATGGAAGGGTCGTACAGTTCTGTCACGCCGCTGCGAGAGGCTCGCCGGTTGTCATAGTAGTATGTCAGCGTGCCCGTCTCTTCCACAAACTCCGTATAGACTTCGCGTATAACACGCACGGCGCGCACGGAAACCCCATCAGCGCGACGACCGCCGAGGTAGTTCCAGTCCCAATGGCTGTCTACATCGAACCACACGTAGTATGCGACCATGTCTGTGCCCGGGCAGATTGAATTGGCCCTGTAGCTGCCGTGGATGCCCCCGTAGCAGAGCTCGTCCTCGCGTCGATAGCCGGCGGCAGGGAGGAAAATTTGATTTCCGTTAGGACCCGTCAAGAGGAAGCCGCCCACGCCGTTTTGCTGAGTCCACTTTCTGGTGCATTTCTCCATGAGTCCCCTTAGCTGGGCGATTGTCGGCGTGCACCAGTCCTCTCCCATGTTGACAGTCGCGGCATCGTCCTCGGGATCAAGCACCGTCTTGCCATCGGTGAAGCCATTGTAGCCGTATTCACTATCAGTACAGTACTTCGTCAGCGTGGTGTGTGAACCCATGCAGTACTTGTAATTAGGATAGTCGTAGATGCTTTTCTTCCCATCTGTCTCGCCCCAGGCAAAGTAGTCGCCGAATTCCTCGGGGCTGTTGGCACCCACGTTGCATGTCGCCCAAAGCGTACCGCTGGGCAGGCCGAGGTCAACATACTCGTAGTTGATTTGTGCATTAACCGTCTGCACGCTGAGGAGCGTCAGCATCGCAGCAAAGAAAAGGAAAATCTTTTTCATATTTATAAGTTTGAAAGTTCGAGAGTTTGCTCCCTATGGGTATAAGAGGGAATCAACTTGTACAAAGTTAGCTCTTTTTTGTTAAAAACAAAGCTTTTTGCAGAGAAAATCAGAACATAATCAGGAAATAAGCGAGCGGAGAATAATAAATGCCGAGCGGAAAGAAATAAAAGGCGATCTCGCGAAAATGCGATGCCCATCAAAATAAAATTTCGTGCCCATCACGTTTAATTGTGATGGGCATCAAATTTGCGCCTCGACGGCTTTTTATATTTTCTCGGCGAAGTTTTATTGTCTCCCCTCGATGTTTTAATTTCTCCCCTCGCTATTTCAAGATAGCGACTCTAAGATAGTCCTTGAGACGGAAGGGGCCGTTCTTGACTCCTCCCTGCGAGTCGTTGATGAGCAGCAGCGTCTGGCGTCCGTCGTCCAGCTTGGGGCCGAGGCACATGCCTTCGTAGTTGGCGTAGTTGAGGCGCGAGATGTGGGTGGTGAAAGAGAAAAGGAGGGATTTTGAAACCGCCCGTTGGGTCCTCTTCATGTCGAGGGATGTCTGGAGTTGCGGTGCGGAAGGGGTGGGGGTTATCTCATATATCTTTATTCTGCATTTGCCCCCGATATATCGTGGCGGCACGCTGAGCTCGCGCTCCATGACGAGGAGCTTGCCGTTGGGCAGCACGGTCATGGCGGAGATGCCGTGGGCGTAGTACTTGGCCTTGCGCTTGAGCTCGGGGGCATCCATCCGGTAAGGGATGGTGAATGGTGAGTCTGAGAGTGCTATGTGGTGCAGGGAGTCGCCCTTGAGGGGCATCTCGGTGGTGAGATAGAAGCGCTGGCTGGCTGTGTCGTAGGCGAGGGCCTCGAAGCCGCCGTTATGCTGTATCTTGTCGTGAGTGAAGAATGAGTGTGGCTTCAGGAGGCGGCCGGTGGGTGAGCCGTCCATGCTGTATTCGGCGATGGTGGATGTGCCTTCCTGAGCGATGAAGAGGGTGCTGTCTTGCGGACAGAAGACGATGTCCTCGCAGTCGGCCTTGGCATTGCCGTCGGGATTACCGATGAGCGGTGTGCTGCTGACGTGCGTGACCTTGCCGGTGCGGGGATTGAGGCGGATGCTGAAGATGTGGAAACCGTCGGTGGGGCTCTTGTCGTCCACCACGGCGTAGCGGTTGCCGCCCAGCGGCGTGATGCCGCTGTAGTTGGCGGGGGCGATGTGCCAGTGGTTGAGGTTTTGCTGCTTGTGCACCTTAACCTTAGCCGCAGCCGGCATAGCGGCTACGGCAATAAAGAATAAGAGACCCCCTCTTATCCCCCTAAAGGGGGAGGAAATAATCTTTAGTATGTTCATTTTCAGTCTTCCACTATAATGGTGATGGCGCGTGCGCGTGCCGAGAACTCGGGAGCGTACTGGCATTGCACCTGCGGGCATGCGGAGGTGAAGCGGCCGATGCGGTCAACGTCGTAGGTCTCTTCGATGACGTGGTGGCCCTTGCGGAATGTGTCGAAGTACCAGATGGTGCCGTCGTCTTCCACCGAACGGTAGCAGCCGTTCTTCCACTCGTAGCCGGAGGCTGTGCTGGTGGGTTCGAGGCATGCGGGGCGTCCGTCGCGGAGTGCCACAAAGTCAAAGTCGCGGTCGGCGTCGATGTCGTAGCGCACCATGATGCGGTCGCCCTTGCTCAGGCCATTGACCATTGATGATTGACCATTGTTGAGCAGCATCCACCCACCGGCTGTCTCCTTGTAGTACTGGCAGGTGAGGCGCAGCTCGGAGCCTGCGGCAGGCGTCTCGATGGCTGGCTGCCACGACTGGAGGTAGGCGGCTCCGTAGGAGAGCGGCTGCTCTACGGTGGCGGCGGACTGGCGCACGGTGAGGCTCTGCGGCGTGGCGGCGAGGAGGCTGTCGCTGAACGCGGCCTTGATGTAGCCTGCCTGCACGAAGGGCTCTATGTTGGCGTACTCCTGCACGGGGATGACCTCGCGCGTGGTGAGGTTGAGGTCGAGCTGCGAGGGCAGGGCGGTAGGTGCTGCGAGCATGCCGTCGCTGAGCAGACAGCTGATGGCCTTGGTGGCAGCCAGCGGCTCGTCCCACATCTGGGTGTGCTTGCTCTGGAGCAGCCACAGGCGCATCTCGTCGAGGGTCTGCTTGTCGTCAGGCTTGATGAGCCGCAGGGCGTCGATGGCGGCTACCTGCGTGGGTACCTTATACATAGACCACGAGCGCGGGGCACGCTCGCTGTCGAAGTAGCGGCCCATCTCGGGTGTGCTGACGGTGTACTCCATCAGGCTCTTGAGGGTGAGGTTAGCCTGTTTGGTGCGCGCAGCACGCTGCAGGATGCTGGCGGCCATAGCCTTGTCGTAGAGGTCGTAGCTCCTGGAGCTCTTCTGCAGACGCTTGAGGAGGTACTTCTCTGCCTTTGACGCTTGACTCTTGACTCTTGACTCTTGACCATTTAGTGTCTTGATATAGAGATAGCGCATCCAGGTGGTGGGCACATACTTGGTCTTGTATTTCTTGATGTAGGCCACCTCGTCAACGGCTTCGTTGTCGAGGAAGCGCATGGCGGGCTTGAGCAGCTTGTCAATGTCGTCGGCTGCCTCGGGGCAGAGGGCGCGTGTGTTGCTGAGCATCTCTGCGATGTCGATGGTGAGCCATGTGCTGGCGGGCATGCCGGGGAACCATTGCCATCCGCCCTCAGCGGTCTGCATGTCCTTGAGCTTGTGAAGCATGGAGACCTGCTTGAGGCTGAGTGTCTGGTCGTCCTGCATGAGATTGTCCAGACGGCTGCGCTCGTGGTCTGCGTCGCCGACCCACGGGGTATTCTGCAGCGCCACAATCTTGAGCTCAGGATTCTTCTGCAACTGCGCGAAGAAGGAGGGCACGCTGTCTTGCTGCTTCCAGTCGCGGATGGCGTCGGCAAGCTGCGGGTTGCGTGCGATAATCTGGCGCATAAGGGTGAGGGCATTGTAGTTGATGGCTAGCTGGGTGGCGCACTTGGTCTGGTAATTGACGGTGGAGGGCAATGCGCTGATGGCTGTCCATGCAGGATTGCCGGTGTACTCTATGGTGAGCAGCGAGTGGGTTGCCTTGGGATTGTACTGCAGCGGGTCGAGCGGGAAGGTGTGGGTCTGGCCGTCGTTAATCATGAAGGGCACGGTGGTGACGGTCTTCTGCAGGTCGCTGAGCACGGGCAGATATTGCTGCTCTCCGTCGCTGAACTCGTCGGTGAGGGCGGCGTAGCGGCAGATGAGCATACTCTGGTCACCGCTGACCTGGAACGGGAAGTCAATGGTCTCGGTCTTGCCAGGATCGATGGAGAACTTGTTGGTGATGAGCTTCACCTGCTGGCCTGTCTGTGCATCGATGATGGAGAGCTGCGCCTTGCCGCTCTGCGGCTGATCGCTGTTGTTGCGTACGGTGACGGCTAGGCTGGTCTCGTCGCCGCTACGCAGGAAGCGCGGCATATTGGCCTGCACCATGAGGGGCTTCTGCACGATGATGACATTGTCGAGGAAGCCGTAGCTGACGTCGCGGGTGTGGGCGAGTGCCTTGAAGTTCCACGAGGTGAGGCTCTCGGGCAGGGTGAACTCGATGGTTGCCTCGCCGTTGGTGTCGGTGCGTAGGGTGGAGGTGAAGTAGGCCGTCTCGTTGAAGTTGGAGCGCATCTCTACGTCGCCGGTGATGTCCTGCTCCTCTTCTTCGTCGTCAGCAGCCATCGCGGCTTCTTCTTCAACCATCTTCATGTCAACGTCATTCCTATTTCTGCGTGAGCTCTTGGCCATGGCCATGGGCATCGCGACTTCGCGGAGCACTCTGCCACTGGCGTTCAGTCCTGCGCCGAGTCTCATGATGCGGCCATAGTAGTGGAAGGGATTGTGGTCCAGCAGGTCGCTGTCAAACTCGGTGAATTCAAACGACTCTTCGCTCAGGCGTTCGTAGCCCTTGATGAGGTTGCTGTAGAACTTGCGGTTGTAGGTGCTTTTCCAGCTCATCTCCGGCACATAGCGGTCGTAGCTGAGGCCGAAGGGCAGGGAGTGCTTGCCAAACTTGTCGAGACTGGCGTCATACATGGTGGCGAGCAATGATGCCTCGACGGGCTTGTCTTGCTTGAGCACGCGGAGTGTCCAACGCTCGGCAGAGCCGGGCTGCAGCTTGTCGCGGAAGGTGGACCACTGCAGCTGCAGGTCTTTGTCGGGCAACGGCTTGATGAGGGTGAAGGCTTCGGTGTGGAGGTTGCCTTCGTTGTAGAGGGCGAATATGATATGGGCTCCACGGCCGTACTCCTCCTTCCAGTTGAGGCGGAGGTGCATCACGGTGTCGCTAATCTGGACTATTTGGCTCTCCCTCACTTGCTCGTTGGCCATGATATCGTAGCGGAGCCACATATCCTTGAGCGGCGTGGCAATGAGGATATCCACGGGCTCGGTGTAGCTGAACTCGTCGTTGCTGTGCCATACTCTCAGCGGCTTGGTGCCGAGGGGCTTGGTGTCGGTGAGCGAGAGGATGGTGAAGTAGGCGTTGTAGCCGTAGTAGAGCTTTGTCTCGCCTGTGGGCAGCACGATGAGCTTGTATTCGCCGGATGGCAGCTGAGCGATGAAGTCGAGCTGGTCGGGCTTGTTAAATTGCAGGCTGCCGGTGCGCACGGTGTCCTTATTACATATAAGGTAGTATTTGCCTTCGCCTTCTACAGCCTCGCCCATAGCGTTGTTCTGGGTAACGGTGAGGGTGGGCATCTTCTCTTTGCAGATGACGGAGGGTATGTTGGTCTGGACAAAGGTCTTGGTGTTGCCGGCGGTGATGAGCAGGCTGCCCTCCTCGGTCTCGCCGTCATCGGCTGTGGCCTTGGCGGTGATGTTGTAGCTGTAGCAGAGCGGGCGCCAGTAGTCGTCGCTCATCTTGGGCACGCTCAGCACTACGGGCACTGAGAACTTGCCGTCGGCGTCGGTCTTGACGGTGTCGCGCACGGTGAGTGGCTCGTCTTTGTCGTAGTAGCGGAACCACCAGGTCTTTTTGCGCTCGTTGCTGCAATAGACGGTGGTGTTCTCCAGCGGCAGTCCTGAGTAGGTCATCACCTGGCCTGTGACGGTGATGGTGTCGCCGAGCACGTAGGCGTCGGTGGGCTTGTCGATGGTAACCTTAAACTTGGGGCGCTTGTATTCCTCCACCTTGAAGGAGGTGCTGCCGTTCATGCTGGAGCGTATGGTGAACCTGCCGTTGAGGCACTCCTGCGGCAGGGTGAACTCGGCGCTGAAGGAGCCCAGCTCGTCGGAGACCACGGTGATGGTCTGCAGCTTCTTGTCGTTGGCATCGCGAATGGTGAGGTCGAGCGACATCTCGGGTATCACTTTGGTGCTGTCGTCGTTTTTCTCAAAGAAGAATCCGCCAATCTTTACCTCCTGTCCCGGGCGATAGATGGCGCGGTCGGTGTATATTTCGGTGAAGATGTTTTGTTCGTGGCGGTTCCAGTTGTATTCGCGGCTATAGGTCATGCTGGTGGAGGTGAGTGCCTTGTCGTCCTCTGTGAAGGCGAAGATGTCGGTGTTGCCTCTGAGGTTGGGCAGCAGCAGCTCGCCGCGTGCGTCGGTGATATGCTGCTGCCAGCGCACGGTGTCTCTATACACATTGCGCAGCTTGACGGTGGAGTAGGGCACGGGCTTGCCGTTCTTGTAGTCCACCACGCTGATACGCAGTTTCTGGTCCGGCAGGGGCAGCTGCATTACTGCGAGGCGGGAGACATAGACTATGGTGTAGCTGTTGTCGTAGTCGCTGCCGCCGACCTCCACGAGGTATATGCCCGGGCTGGGCACGGTGAAGTTGACGGTGTCCTTAAACTTGTCGTATGGCTCGCCGTGGCGTATGGGCAACTGCTGCGTGAAGTCGGCCTTCTTGGCGTACTTGGTGTAGTCTTTGGATTTGAGCTTTATCCACGCCGTGTCGCTGGTGGCGAAGGGCAGGCGGTAGTAGCGCAGTGTGGCGTTTTTGGTGTTCTTGTAGTTGTAGATGAGCTTCACCTCGTTGCCGGGGTAGGTGTCGTTGGCGTCGGCGGAGATGCTGAGTCTGGGCTCCTCTATCTTGTTGAGCACATTCTTGATGGAGTTGGAGTATGTGGTGCGGGGATAGCGCTTGAGCACGTCCTTGCCCAGCAGGTATGCGTCCTTGTCGGTGTAGTTGTTGCAGAGCCACGCGTAGGCCTTGGTGCTGACGGGGAGGTCGCCGTATTCCTTCACGAGCTCTTCGTAGAAGCGGCGGCTGCCGTAGTCGAGGATGTTGACAGAGTCTATCTTGGCGAGCATAGTGGCCTCGCGCATGCCGTGGGTCTTGTACCACTCAATCTCTTTGCCCATTATGGTGCGGGCAAGGGGCTTGGCCTCGGGCACACGCATGTCGTCGAGCTCGTTGGCCACGAAGGGGAAGATGACGCTGAGCATGTCGTGGTTGTAGTACTTGCTGTCGTCGCCCTTGGTGAGCAGCGCCATGTAGCCGTCGGTCTTGGCTGCGGCGAGGGCTGCGGGGTTGGACGTGGCCTCGGTAAAGGCTTGTATAGCCTTGTTTTTGGTCTGTGGGTCGCGGTCGGTGGTATTGCACTTATATAGCCATCCGAGCAGTGCGCTATAAACGCAGCGGTCGAGGGCTGTCTTGCGGTTCTTGCACTCTTTCTCGATGACGGGCAGCATCACCTCGGCACTGTCGGGTGAGAGCTCGTTGACGAGGCACATCTTGACAATGAGTGCCTTGGCCAGCTGGTCGGCGTCGCCCTTGGTGTTGGCAAGGCTGATGATTTTGTTGACGCCGGAGAGGGCGGTCTTGGGCAGGTCTTTGTTTTGGGCTTGCTCCACTTCGTTCCAGAGCTTGCTGTAGTTCTGTGCGATGGCCAACAGGGGCAGCAGCATGGCTGTGATGAGAATACCAATCTTTTTCATAGTATTATGGGTTAAAATGATTAACAGTGATATTGTTGCCGTCAAAGCGGGCGTAGGTGAACTTGGTTATCCAGTCGCCGAGCACGATGAAGATGCCGTCGTTGGGCAACTCGTTCTGCTGGTCGACATGTCGGTGGCCGATGATGAAATAATCAATCTCGGGATATTCCTCCACATATCGGCGTGCGAAGGCGAGGGTGCGGTCCTTGTCTTCGGGCAGTGCGATGCCCTCTTTTCCCTCATGCTTGAGGCGGCTGTGGCGTGCCCAGACATAGCCGAACTTCATGGCCCATCGAGGATGGATGGCAGAGAAGAGGCGCTGGCATACTTTGTTGTGGAAGATGCTGCGCAGTATCAGGTATTTCTTGTCCTTATTGTCAAGGCCGTCGCCATGGGCGAGGCAGAAATGCTTCTTGCCGATGGTGATGGGCAGCAGCTTGTCAGTGTGAACGGTGACGCCGCACTCTTGGTGCAGATAGTCGTGCATCATCCACTGGTCGTGGTTGCCGACGAGGTAATGCACCTCTATGCCGCGGTCGGTGAGCTCGCTGAGTTTGCCGAGGAAGCGGGTGTAGCCGCGCGGCACGGTGTAGCGGTACTCATACCAGAAGTCAAACATGTCGCCCAGTATGTAGAGTGCCTTGGCGTCCTCCTTTATGCTGTCGAGAAAAGCCACCAGGTGTCTCTCCTTGTCGCGCGTGTCCTTGATGGCCCATGAGCCGAGGTGCGCATCTGCTATGAAGTATGTATTCTTATTTTCCAATTCTTCAATTCTTCAATTCTTCAATTCTTCAATTTTCAATCTTCTACATAAATCCGAGGTCCATCTTTGCCTCGTCGCTCATCATGTCTTGTGTCCACTCGGGCTCAAACACCAGATTGACCTGCGCAGTCTTTACTCCTTCCACGCAGAGCACCTTCTGCCTCACGTCCTCCATGATATAGTCGGCCAGCGGACAGCCTGGTGCCGTGAGGGTCATGTCAATGTCGAGCGAGCCGTCCTCCTCGTTATAGTCAACGCGGTAGATAAGGCCGAGGTCATATATGTTGGCGGGTATCTCAGGATCATAGACGGTCTTGAGCATTTCCACTATGCGTTCTTCCACTTGCTGTTTGTCCATACCTTATAATATAATTTTCATTTTCTTAAGTAGTTATCGCTTCGCTCAGAAGTTACCGCGCTTCGCGCTCAGAAGTTATCGGAGCTTTCAGCTCCTCGAAGTTACCGCTTCGCTCGACGATAGTTTTTCTTGTTTTCGTTATCGTTTTCAATTTCTAATTCCTAACTCCTAACTCCTAACTCCTAATTCCTAATTTCTCATTTCTAATTTCTAATTTCAATGTATCAGATCTTTCCTTCTTCTTGAAAGGAGTAGTAATTGTCTTGCCCCTCGCTGATAATGACGTGGTCCAAGAACTTCACTCCGAGCTCTTTGGCTACTGCAGCTATTCGCTTGGTGAGTATCTCGTCCTTTTGGCTGGGGTGGGGATTGCCCGAGGGATGGTTGTGGGCTACAGCGAAAGCCACGGCCGGCCTTGACACCACATAGTTGAACACCATGCGCGGCTCAACGACGGTGCCTTTCACGTCGCCCTGACTGATGCAGCGGTCGTCGATGTGCTGCATACGGTTGTTGAGCAGCACCACCCAGAATACTTCGTGATCCTTGTCGCACATCAGTGGGCGGAAATATTCGTATATGTCTTGTGCGCTGCCGAAGTGCAGTCGCTTGAGGGGCTGTGCGTTCATGCGGCGACGGGCCAGCTCCAGCGCTGCGAGGATGGTGATGGCCTTGGCCTCACCGATGCCTTTGAAGGAGGTGAGCTGCTCATAGGTGATGCGTGCCAACTGGGTAAGGTCGTTGTTGCAGTATTCCAATACCTCGCTCATGAGTTGCACAGCATCCTTGTCGGTGGTGCCGGAGCCGATGAGTATGGCCATCAGCTCGGCTGTGGACAGGCTGGCGGCCCCGTTCTTAAGCAGTCGCTCGCGTGGCCGTGAGTCCTCACTCCTATGTTTGATACTCACTCTCATTTCTAATTCCTAACTCCTAACTCCTAATTCCTAACTCCTAACTCCTAACTCCTAATTCCTAATTTCTCATTCCTCATTTATAAAAGTTCTTTTGGAATGCGCTGAACTCATCCTGCCCCAGCACCAGCCGCTGCCATGCTGCACGCAGGAAGCCGCTGCCATAGCCTGTGAGTTGCACAAAGGCCGCAGGCACTGCCATGAGACCTACCTCAGGATCGTTTTCCTTGACGCTGGCATCGATGAAGATGACTAAAGCAAAGAGGAAAAGTGGAATCAACGCCCATGGCCAAAAGATGCTGATGAGCAATAGCAGGGCGCAGCCCACGGTGAAGACTGCGGGCAGCGTGTGCACCAGCTTGAGGCTCTCGGGATAGCGCTTGTAGAGATTGATGCGCGCTATGCCTGAGTTGTGTACCTGCTTGAAGAATTTCTTGAGGTCGGTGCGGCGCTTGTGCCATACCCATGCCTCAGGAAACAGTCTGCAGCGGTAGCCGCCCTTGAAGATTCGTATGCTGAGGTCTATGTCTTCGCCGAACCGCATCTTGCTGAATCCTCCGAGGGCCTGATAGACCTCGCGGCGGATGCCCATATTGAACGAGCGGGGGTAGAACTTGTCCATCTTCTTGTTGCCGCCGCGTATGCCACCGGTGGTAAAGAAGGAGGTCATGGCATAATTGATGGCGCGCTGCATGACGGTGAAGTCCTTGTTGGCGCGGTCGGGACCGCCAAAGGCATCGCAGTCCTCGCGCTCCAGCTCGCGGTCTATGGCGTCTAAGTAGCCGGGGGGCAGCACCACGTCGCTGTCCAGTATTATCAGCCAATCGCCGCTGGCACGCTCTGCACCGTAGTTGCGAGTCTGGCCGGGGCCCGAATTGTCCTTATAGAAATATCTGATATTGAGTTTGTCGGAGTAGAGGGTGGTGATATTCTCACATCTCACGGATGACCCGTCTTCCACACACACCACCTCTACCTCTTCAGTGCTGCGCCCTTGGGCCACACTGCTCTCGAGCAATTCCTGCAGCTCGTCGGGACGGTTATAGACCGGAATGATTACTGAGTATTTCATCGTTGTTTATTTTTGGCAAATATACGAAATATTATTTTAATCGTAGCTATTACCTTATATTAAATATGGTATAATAAGAAAAATTAACCATTATGCCCCCGTTTAGTTACTCAGGCGTAATGGTTAATTCCTAACTCCTAACTCCTAATTCTTATTATTGGCTGAAGCTGCTGTAAATAACGGATAGCTGCAACTGGTTGTTTGTGCTGCCCACCAGCTTGACGGAAGACATCGACAGATCGTTCGATACGTCAACAATCTTGCCGCTGCTATTGCTGCTCGTGGTGACAGGCAGCAGCACCACCTTGTTCCAGTCGGGATTGTCGGCCTCCCATGCCTCAATCTTGGCCTTGCGGGTGGCCTCAGAGTCGGTGGCGCGTACCTTTGCGCCGTCGTCGCGCAGCTTGTGCAGATAGCTTATCAGGTTGGCTATATTGCTGAAGGTGTAGGAGTTGTTGGTGGCCGAGAAGTCGGCGAGGTACGATGTGCGGCTGTCGGGCACATTGCGTTGCTCAAAGAACTGGTGCAACTGTCCCTTGCACACCATCAGCAGCTTGCTGGGTGCCGGTAGCACATAGGCCGAACTGATGTCTTGCTCGTTGTTGTAGCGCGGCAGCACCAGCTTGGCACTGTTGATGGAGTCGTTGCGATGATTCTGGTAGATAGACTCCACGGGCAGCTCCACTTCTGTAAAGATGGCTACCGGCGACTTTATGAAGGTGTAATCCTCTGCCTCCAGCAGCGGCTGCAGGTTGCGGTTGTCAAAATAGTTGCATTGTATCACCTCGCTCGTCGCTGCCACGCGCTTGAAGCCCGTGTAGGTCTTTCCGTTGGCATCAAACCTGAAGAAGATGGTGAGCGTGGTGATGTCGATATCTACCATCGTGCCGTTGCCGCCAAGTATCTTGAAGTAGAAGCCTGGCATCACATGATGGATAAACGAGTAGTTGTTGCGGAAGTACTCGGGATGCTCATAGTACATACGCAGGATGCGTGTGCCGTAGCTGGCGGGCAGATGGATGCGTATGTTCTTGTTGTATTTCGAGGCAAAGCGCACGGTGTCCTCGATATCAAAATCCGTTACGGCGAAGGAGGTCTCTTTCTTCATCGCCAGCGGATTGGTGCTCACGTAGTCCTCGGGGTCTATGTTGGTGTATATCTTTTCGCCCTCGGGTATCACGTTGGCCGAGTCAAGCTCATACACGCCAAGCTTCATCGAGTTGACCGAGTCGCCGTAGTATGATTTGATATACAGGTTCAGCACCACTGAGTCGGCGATCACCATGCCATCCTCTTTGTGCATCGCGTCGATGTCGGGCAGGTCGTCAGCCTCCAGGATGGCAAACTGAGCGATATAGTTGCATGTCGTGGTGGCGTTGGTCTCGGGATCTGTCACGCGACCCAGGTAGCTGTCGGTGGTGTACGAGGCCAGCGAGTCCGCGGCGATGGACCGAGACACAACGTTATATATCGACTGCGACGTGCGCCCATGGTCGGACGAGGGCATCGTGTTTATGCCCAGCGACCCCGTCTCGTCGTCACAAGAGGTGAGGGTCACGCACGCGCTCAGCACAATAGAAAAAAAGAGAATTATCTTGTTCATCAATTCCTAATTTCTCATTCCTAACTCCTAACTCCTAACTCCTAATTTCTTCACAGCCCCTGCAGCATCGTGTTCAGAAGGTCGGTCTTGTTCTGTCGACTGCTGTCTGCCTCAAACTTGATGGTCGGTATGCCGAGCCCCTTGGCATAATCCAGCAGCACGGGGTCAACCTCATCATCCGTGACCACAGTCGCGTCAGAGAACCGCAGGGCAAGCTTCATTATGTCGGTAGGCCGACGGAACTCCATCTTCAGCGCCGCCACCTCCTTTACGCCTATATTGCGAAACGCCAAGAAGTAAGGGAAGCGCTCAGGCATCGGCTTGGTGATGTCCAGCTTCTGGAGCGAGGTAACCACCTTTGCCTCAGCAAAAGCGGGCTCGTCCTGATACACTGTCTTGATGAGAAATGGAGCCACAGCGGAGATCCAGCCCTGGCACAGCACATAGTCGGGATACCATCTCAGCTTCTTGGTAATCTCCAGGGCGCTGCGGGCAAAGAAGACGGCACGCTCGTAGTTGTCGCCATACTCCACTCCCTCACGGTCGCAGGCAGCCAGCCGCTTGAGGAAATAGTCATCGTTGTCAATGAAATACACCTGCATCTTCGTGGAGGGTAGGGTAGCCACCTTGATGATGAGCGGGTGGTCGGTGTCATCGATGATGGTGTTCATGCCCGACAGGCGCTGCACCTCATGCAGCTGATTGCGGCGCTCGTTGATGTTGCCCCATTTGGGATGGAAGGCGCGGGCCTCGAAGCCGAGCTCGTAGAGGGTTTGTGGAATCTCCTTCCCCAGCACCGACATCGGCGTCTCGGGAACGAAGGGACTTATCTCCTGCGAAATGAAGAGAACTCTTTTACTCATTTTTTGTGTTATATGGTTAGTCGTTACATGCAAAGTTAGCTGTTTTTTTTCATATATAAAGCATTTTATGTCAAAAAAAGAACATTTTCGTACCAAAACCCTTCCGTATGTGAAAAGAATTGTGTTATTTTGCACTCCTAACTCCTAACTCCTAACTCCTTCTCCCCCTAAGCTAGGGGGAGTGGCCAAAGGCCGAGGGGGTGTGTCGGATGGGGTGTGTCAATTTTCAATCTTAAAAAAATCTTCAATGCTCAAAATAACCTCCATAAAGAAACTTAAGTCCGTCCTCGCCGCCGCCCGCCGCGAAGGCAAGACCATCGGCCTGGTGCCCACCATGGGCGCCCTCCACGAGGGCCATGCCTCGCTCGTCAGGCGCAGCGTGAAGGAGAACGGCTTCACCGTGGTAAGCGATTTCGTCAATCCCACACAGTTCAACGACAAGAACGACCTCAAGAACTACCCACACACCATGGAGGCCGACTGCGCCCTGCTCGAGAGCATCGGGGCCGATGTCGTGTTCGCACCCTCCGTAAGAGAGATGTATCCCGAGCCCGACACCCGCCAGTTCTCCTATCCCCCCACCGACACGGTCATGGAGGGAGCCTTCCGTCCGGGCCATTTCAATGGCGTGTGCCAGATAGTAAGCAAACTCTTCTATGCCGTCGAGCCCGACCGAGCCTATTTTGGTGAGAAAGACTTCCAGCAGGTCGCCGTCATCAAGGCAATGGTCAAGGACCTGGGCCTGAAGCTCGAGATCTGCCCTTGCCCCATCGTGAGGGAGACCGACGGTCTCGCGCTCAGCAGCCGCAATGCACTGCTCACCCCCGAGGAGCGCAAGATAGCCGTTAACATATCCAAGTATCTCTTTGAGAGCAAGGACTTTATGCGCGACCACACCCTCGCCGAGACCAAGGCCTTCGTCGTGGACGGCATCAATGCCGTGGAGGGCCTCGAGGTGCAGTACTATGACATCGTCGATGGCGACAGCCTCCGCAGCCTCAGCGAGTGGGACGACAGCCCCTCCGTCGTGGGATGCATCACCGTCTTCTGTGGCCACCGCCCCGTCCGACTCATCGACAACATAAGGTACAAGTAAAATAACTCCTAACTCCTAATTTCTAATTTCTCATTTCTAATTTTTAAAATGTTCATCGAAGTACTGAAATCCAAGATACATCGCGCCACTGTTACCGACGCCAACCTCAACTATGTAGGTAGTATCACTATTGACGAAGACCTCATGGATGCCTCCGGCCTCGTCAGGGGCGAGCATGTCTATGTGGTGGACAACAACAATGGCGAGCGCCTTGAGACCTATGTCATTGCTGGCGAACGAGGTAGCGGATGCGTATGCCTCAATGGTGCTGCGGCACGCAAGGTCGAGGTGGGCGACATAGTCATCATCATGGCCTTTGGCTCCATGACCGTGGAAGAGGCCAAGACCTTCAAACCGCAGATCATATTCCCCAAAGAAGGAAACAAGCTATAGGACAGATAGACAACGAATTATACATTTATACATTTGTTTATCCTTTTGTTATAAACGAATGTGAGCCGCTGGATGCCTGGGGGGGTGCCAGCGGCCATTTTTGTGCATTGCCACGATCAAAAAATAGCCCAGAAATCACTCTCTACATGCCGCCACTGTCAAAATATTTCGTAGCAAAAACGGCCTTTTTGGCCCTCTAGAATCGCGTGTACGAAAACGAACTGAATATCGCACCGAAATAGCGCGAATATGGCGATTTGGATTAACGCAATGATAATCAACTAATTGCACCCTTGCCAAGAATCAACCAAGCCTTACCAAAATTTACCGCATGCTCGCCGAATTTTTCGCTGTTCTAATTCAAAAAAAAGCCGTTCTTGACCCCCACTAAAGCCGCATTTCCGGAAACTAACGCTGTTCTAATTGAAAAAAAGGGCGTTCTAGTTGGAACTAAAGCCGTCTTTGTTGGAGCGAAATCTGACCTGATTTTTGTACGAACTGACGCAAATTCCGCGCACTCGCTCTCCCTCCTCGAAAAAGCAAAATTTTTCGTTTCTCACTCCAAATTCCCTCCAAATATACGCACACTCGCCCGCATTTTGTGCCTTAATATTGACGCAATGACTCCGCCATCCAAATTCGCGTCACTCGTCGCGAAAATCCAGGTATCTTCTCCCTCTAAGAAATCTGCTCAAATTAGCAGCAAAACATCAAATTCTCTCTATTTTGCGAAAAATCTCAACATAAATTCTGTCAAAATTTTTCACAATTAGAATACACTCCTTAAACTCCTTAAACTCTTGAACCTCTTGAACTGATTTTTTTCTTTTACTAGTTTTTAGCGTCTTTTACACATTACTCGACAGGAGGTCGAAAACGGAACTAAAATGCGCGAGAAACGCTAAAAAAGCCTAATTTTTGGATTTCCCCTCATTTTTATTCCTCGAAATGCCGCTCCGTTTGAAAGAAAAGTCGTAACTTTGGAGTCGAAAATCAATAACATTTATAAATAAGGTACAATCAGTATGGACGAAACACAAAATCTGAACAACGACAGGATAATAAAAGTGGATCTGAACCGCGAGATGCGGAGCAGCTACATCGATTACTCCATGTCGGTTATCGTGGCGCGTGCGTTGCCCGACGTAAGGGATGGCTTCAAGCCTGTGCACCGCCGTATCCTCTATGGTATGCTGGGCATTGGCAACACGCATAACAGCCCTTACAAGAAGTGCGCCCGTATAGTGGGTGAGGTGCTCGGTAAGTATCATCCCCACGGAGACTCTTCGGTATATGGTGCCCTGGTGCGCCTGGCGCAGCCATGGAATATGCGCGAGGTGCTGGTGGACGGTCACGGTAACTTCGGCTCGGTGGACGGCGACTCTGCAGCCGCCATGCGTTACACTGAGGCGCGCCTCAGCCTGCTGGGCGAGGCGATGATGCAGGACCTCGACAAGGAGACGGTGGATATGCGCAACAACTTTGACGACTCCACCCAGGAGCCGACGGTGATGCCGACGCGCATACCCAACTTCCTGGTGAACGGTGCCACGGGTATCGCCGTAGGTATGGCCACCAACGTGCCCACCCACAACCTGGGCGAGGTGATAGACGGCTGCGTGGCATACGTAGATAACCCCGACATCACAGTGGATGAGCTGATGCAGTACATCCCCGCCCCCGACTTCCCCACAGGAGGCATTATCTGCGGTCTGCAGGGAGTGAAAGACGCTTACGCTACAGGCAAGGGCCGCGTGGTGATGCGTGCCCGCTATGAGATAGAAGACCTGGGCACTCACTCTGCCATCGTGATAACGGAGATACCCTACGGCGTAAACAAGGCTGAGCTGATAAAGAAGATAGCCATGCTCTCGAACGAGAAAAAGGTGATAGGCATCAGCAACGTGAACGACGAGACAGGCCGCGAGGGTATGCGCATCGTGGTGGATGTGAAGCGCGATGCGAACGCCAACGTGGTGCTCAACAAGCTGCTCAAGCTGACTGACCTGCAGTGCTCGTTCAGTGTGAATAATATTGCGTTGGTTCACGGCCGTCCGCGTCTGCTGACGCTGAAGGACTGCATCAAGTACTTCATAGAGCACCGTCACGACGTGGTGATACGCCGCACAAAGTTTGACCTGCGCAAGGCTCAGGAGAGGGCCCACATCATAGAGGGTCTCATCATTGCATGCGACAACATTGACGAGGTGGTTCGTCTGATCCGCGCATCGAAGACACCGCAGGATGCCATTGAGGCTCTGATGAAGCGCTTTGACCTGGATGAAATACAGGCCAAGGCAATCGTGGATATGCGTCTGGCCCAGCTGACAGGTCTGCGTCAGGAGCAGCTGCATGAAGAGTTTGAAGAACTGATGCGTAAGATAGACTATTACAACCGCATACTGACCGACGACGAGCTGTGTAAGAAGGTCATCAAGGACGAGCTGATGGAGGTGAAGGAGAAGTACGCTACACCGCGCCTGACGGAGATAATGCCGGGCGAGGCCGACAACTTCAATCCCGAGGACTTCTTTGCCAACGACCCGATGATGATAACGACCAGCCATCTGGGCTACATCAAGCGCACTCCGCTGAGCGAGTTCCATGCCCAAGGTCGCGGCGGCATAGGCAGCAAGCTGTCATCAACGCGCGACGCGGACTTTATAGACAAGGTGTATCGCGCCAATATGCACGACACGCTGCTCTTCTTCACCCAGAAAGGCCGCTGCTACTGGCTGAAGGTGTATGAGGTGCCCGAGGGAGTGAAGAACTCCAAGGGGCGTGCGATACAGAACCTGCTGAACATTCCGGGCGACGACTCGCTGAACACGATGATACATGTGCAGAACCTCAAGGACGAGGAGTTCTGCCGCACCCACTACATCACCTTCTGCTCGAAGAAGGGTGTGATAAAGAAGACCGTGCTGACCGACTACTCACGCCCGAGGGCTAACGGTGTGAACGCCATCAACATCAGGGAAGACGACTCCATCGTTAGCGTATCGCTGACCGATGGCAGCAGCGAGATAGTAATCGCCACACGCAACGGTAGGGCCATCCGCTTCAACGAGAGCAAGGTACGCGCCATGGGCCGCAACGCCACCGGTGTGAAGGGCGTGACGCTGGACGGAGCGGACGACGAGGTGGTAGGCATGATCTGCGCATGGGCACAGGATATGCAGAGCACGATACTCGTAGTGTCGGAGAACGGTATAGGCAAGCGCTCGCTTATAGAGGACTACCGCCTGACCGGCCGTGGCGGCAAGGGTGTGAAGACCATCAACATCACCGAGAAGACCGGCAAACTGGTAGCCATACTGCTGGTACACGACGAGAACGACCTCGTAGTGATCAACAAGAGCGGTACCGCCATCCGTGTGCCCGTGAAGAGCATAAGTGTGCAGGGCCGCATCACCCAGGGCGTGAAGATAATTGATATCGCAAAGCGCAACGACACCATCTCCTCAGTATGCCACGTGGAGGCAGAGCCGGAGGACGGTGAGGAAGTTCAAGGAGTTCAAGGAGAGTTCCAGGAGTTCCAGGAAGAATCTGATAATGAAGAATAAGAAAAAACAAACTTTAAACTCTAAACATCAAAAGCTATGAAAAAGATTATCTTATCTCTTGCAGCCCTAATGACTGCCGCCATCGGCTTTGCGCAGGATGGCCAGATATACAAGGCTCAGGAGCAGATTAACGAAGGAAAGTTCATGGAGGCCCGCGAAACGATGAAGGCCGTCCTTGAGAGTCCCAAGACCAAGAAGCTTGCCTACGCCTACAATGTGGCCGGCCAGGTGGAGCTGCGTCTTATCAATGGGCAAATAACCCAAATGCAGCAGGCAGCCGATGTTGACACCGCCCTGTTTATCTCGAGCATGGACAAAGCAGTGGAGTACCTGACCAAGTCGTTTGAGATAGACCACGCCCCCGACGCCAAGGGCAAGGTAAAGCCGCGCTTTGACTATGGTACGAAGAAAAACGAGTACGACATCGGTGAGCATAACGGCAACGTGGAGTGGATGAAGAAGATAGTGGGCTACTACCTCATCTCCGCACAGCTCTGCTACAACAAGGGCGACAACGAAGGTGCCTACAAGTACTACATGAAGCACCTGGAGCTGCCCAAGAGCCCTGTCTTCACCGAGGCAGAGACCGACTCCATCTACAAGTCGGACAAGAACTATCCCAAGGTGGGATACTTCGCCACCATCCTGGCCTTTAAGGACAAGGACTACGACCGCGTGCTCAAGACCGTTGACTACGCCATACAGTCGGAGGACGAGACCACCCGTGAGGACGGTTACCACATGAAGACCACCTCGCTGCTGCACAAGGGCGACACCGTGCAGTGGCTCAGCACACTGAAGGATGCCATGGAGAACACCACCAATGTGAACTATCCTCAGATAATCCTCAAGTACTACTACGACAAGCACCAGCGGGATGAGGCCATGAAGATAGCCGACGAGTTTATCCAGAAAGCACCGCAGAACAAGATGGCCCACTATATCAAGGGCGTAGTGCTGATGGACCAGACGAAGGACAAGGAGGCTCTGGCCAGCTTCAACAAGGCTCTGGAGATAGACCCCAACTTCGTGGAAGCCATAGCCAATGTGGGCGTAGTCAACTTTAATGAGATACGCGACCTCAACCAGAAGGCTACCACCAACAACCGCGACCCGCAGTACAAGGCCCAGCAGCAGGAGCTCAAGGACAAGCTCACCACCACCCGCGTCTATTTCGCCAAGGTGCAGGAACTGGCTCCCGACCGCAGCGACCTGTGGCAGAGCAAGCTGGACAATATTGACGAGCTCATCTCCGTGGTTGACAAGAACCTCAGCGAGATTGCCAAGCGCGACAAGAAGTAGAACCGTTAACCAATAACCGTTAACCGTTAACCAATAAACGCCCCTGCAGCAATGAAGCGGGGGCGTTGATTGTGTATGCAAGAAGAAACTCGGTACTATTCGGGGAGGGTGACCTTGAAGTGGGGGTTGGGCAGGTGCTCCCTGTGGGCGATGGCCTTCAGCTGGCGGACTATGTCGGGGTGCTGCGCGGCAACATCATTGTCCTCGTGCAGGTCGGTGGCCAGATTGTAGAGGTGGCATTTGCCGTGGATGCTGATAAGCTTCCAATCACCCTTGCGCACTGCCACCTGGTCGGTCTCGTCAAACTCCCAGTAGAGGTGGTCGTGGTGCCGTTGTTTCTTTGTCTTGCCCTTGAGCGTGGGCAGGAACGATATGCCGTCGAAGTAGTCCGGAGTGTCCTTGCGGGCATAGCGGGTGGCATAGTCGTTGACTCCGATGATGTCGCAGAAGGTGGGCATGATGTCCCAGAAGGCAATCTGCATGTCGCTGCGGCTGCCTGCCTTGATATGGCGGGGCCATCGCACGATAAACGGTATGCGTATGCCTCCCTCGTAGGTCTGGCGTTTCAGTCCGCGCAGCAGTCCGTCGCGATTGAAGAACGTGGGGTCTGCACCTCCCTCCTCATGAGGGCCGTTGTCGCTGCTGAAAATGAGAATCGTATTGTCGGCCAGTCCGCGCTCCTCCAGTTTGGCCATAATCTCGCCGACGTAAGCATCAAGCCTCGTTATCATGCCAGCAAACTCGGCATGCACATTGGTTATGGCATTGTAGCGGCTGCCTTCGCTGCCTCTGAAGGTCTTGTCTTCGTCAAAGCGGCGCTTGTAGTCGGCGAGGATAGAGTCCTCAGGCTGCACCAGCTCGGCGTGGGGGAGGGTGTAGGTCAGGAGGGCGTAGAACGGCTGCTGCTCGTCTTGACGGTCGAGCCACTCCATAGCTTTGCGGTGGATGATATCGGCGGAGTACTGTGCGCGGTTGAAGTAATCGGGGCCGTACATGGCATGCTCCACATTCTGGTGCATCACCTCGCGCACCACTGCCGTGTCGCCGAGGGCGCGGCTGTAGCGATTAAGGAAATTGGGATAGTAGAGGTGAGCCTGAAACTGGCAGATATAACCGTAGAACTCATCCACGCCGCGCTTGTCGGGGGTGGACACCGAGCCTTCGTAGCCGCCTGCCCATTTGCCAAACTGCGCAGTGGTGTAGCCATTGTCCTTCATAATCTCCGGCAGCACTATATGGTCAGGGTCAAGGGGATGTTGCCCTGTGACGGCGTACTCGCGGTTGTTGCCATACATGGTTAGACCGCTCCAATACTCCTTATTGCCACGCACCTCGCAGTGGCCGATGTGCTGGCCGGTCATCAAGCTGGCCCTGGACGGTGCACTGACGGGACTGCCGGCGTAGGCTTGTGTGAAAAGCATTCCCTGTGTCGCGAGGCGGTCGATGTTGGGGGTGTCGATATAGCGCTGGCCGTAGCATCCTAAGTCACCGTAGCCCATGTCGTCGCAAAGGATAAACACGATGTTGGGCTTGCGGCAGTGACCTATGGCCGACAACGGCACTATCATTGCGCCGCACAATATTTTACGACTGTCGAGTGCCAAAATCTTCAATTCATTTCGCTGTTGATACCCTGCTCGCGATGGATGAGCCTGATCGTTATTTGCGGATAGAGAGAGTGCAGATGCTCGGCAAGGTGCTGGGCGCAATATACGCTGCGGTGCTGGCCGCCCGTGCAGCCGAAGCAGAACATCAGACTGGTGAATCCGCGACTGATATAGCGCTCCACATGCTGCTCCGCCAACGGATAGATATGGCTGAGGAAGGTGAGTATCTCGCCGTCGTCTTCCAGAAACTTTATCACCGGCTGGTCTAACCCCGTGAAGCATTTGTATTGCTCGTACCGACCGGGGTTGTGAGCGGAGCGGCAGTCAAAGACATAGCCGCCGCCGTTGCCTGAGGGGTCGTCGGGTATGCCGCGCTTGTAGCTGAAGCTGTAAATAGTAATAGTTAAGGAGGAAGGAGTGAGTGAGTTGAGTGAGGAGTGAGGAGGGAGGAGTGAGGAGTGAGTGAGTTGAGTGAGGAGTGAGGAGTGAGTGAGTTGAGTGAGGAGTGACTTGAGGTATGGGTATTGGTCTGCTATGCCAGTGGCGAGGGTGTCGTGGAGGCTGGAGAGAGCAGGGGGGATGGAGTTGAGGAAATGGGGCTTGCGCTGATGGAGTCCGCGGTAGCCGTATGCACCGAGTACCTGCAGCAGGCGGAAGAACACCATCAGTCGGAGACGCTGTCGGAGGGTGGCGCCGTCAGTAGGACGTAGTTCATTGGCTGCTTGTATGTAGGTGTCGATCAGTGCGTTGCGCAGGGCTGAGCCATAATGTGCTGAGGCTTGCCATAGGAAGGAGGCGAGGTCATATTCCGCAGGACCGAGACGGCTGCCTTGATAGTCGATGAGGGACATATTTAATTGACCATTGACCATTGACCGTTGACCGTTGACCATTGACAATTGACCATTGAGCATAATGTTTCTGGCCTGGAAGTCGCGCAGCATAAGGGTGGGCTCGTTTACCGCCTGAGCGGTGAGGTCGGCAAGAGCTGCGCACAGATGCTCCATGTCGTGCTGCAGCGCAATCTCGTTGAACTCTATTTCGGGTTGTAGCTTGAGGAAACAGTATTTGAAATAGTTGAGGTCAAACATTATGCTCATGCTATCCATGGTGGGGGTGGGGTAGCAGAGGCTCGTGTCAAGGTCCTGAGCGCCAAGTATCTGGAAGCGTGGCAGCATAGTCATTGCCTTGTGCAGCAGCTGTTGCTCTTCGGCTGAGTAGCTACCGCTGTTGCGCCCATTGCTGAGAGCGTCGTAGAGCGCGGTGCTGCCGAGGTCGCTCTGGATATACGCCATGCCGTCAGGACTCACACCGAGGATATGGGGCACTGGCAGCCCCTTGCTCTCAAAATGCTTTGTCAGGCCAATAAAGGCTCGGTTCTCCTCATGCGACGTGCCGATGGTGCCGATGGCAGAATGCTTGTCGTCAGTCAGTCGGTAATATTGTCGGGGACTGCCGGAGCCGGTGATAGGTGTGACAGTAGGCTGTGAGCCGTAGAGTTGGTTGTATAAGGCAATCAGTCTGTTCATAGTTGGATATTAAAATTTGAGCCTAACGCCCTTGAGCATTCTGCAAAAGATAGGGAATGGGTTTGCTCTGCGATGGACAAACCACCAGCCGGCCTCCTTGATGGAACGCCATAGAGCGTTGGTGTAGCCGTAGCAATGGCGGAAGGTGGCTCCCTTGGTTATCTGCAGCTGAGGGTTGGTGAGGAAATGAGTGCCTGTGGTGTCGGGATCTGTGCGTACGATTGGTTGATTGACATACATTATGTTTAGTCCTGCCTGCAGCGCATCGGCAATAAAGACCTCTTCTTCACCTGCACAGAGCAGGGCAGAGCCTAGTCCGAAGTTGGTGTTGAAGACTATGTGTCCCGCTACAGAGTGGCGACGAAAGGTTATCTGGATGCTTGCGGGGTAATACCCTTGCTCGACAGCCTGCAGGTAAGGCATATCCTCGGCAGGGTAGTGGCGCAGTGGCTGTGAGTCGTAGTCTTGTGCGGTGAAACAGATAATGTCGGCCTTGGGGTATTTGCTGTATGAGTCGGTTATGGTTTTCAGACATTGTTGGTCATACATGCAGTCGTCATCAGCTATGATACAGATGTCGGCTGTGGCGTGGGCGATGGCATTGTTGCGATTGGCACTGAGTCCGCGACCTGCGATGGTGGTCAGTGTGACATCGCTGCGATTCGTCAGTTCTGGCGGCACAGGGTGCGAGCCGTCCGTCTGGTGGGAGACGATGTATGTCACTCCCTCGCATGGCGGCATAGCAACATTAGGCACACGCTTTATGCGCTCACCGATAGTAGATATCAATATATTGATTGTCAGAGACATCTGTGTGCAGAGAACTTAGGCTGTGAATTTGTTGAGCACGTCGATAATGTAATCTTGTTGCTCTGCAGTGAGTGCAGGATTAAGCGGGAGGCTCAGCTCAGTGTTGCAAATATGCTCGGTCACGGGTAGGGTAAGGTCATTGAGTTCTGCGTACGCCTTTTGTTTGTGTGGCGGGATGGGGTAGTGGATAATGGAGCCAACTCCATGAGAGGAAAGCCACTGCTGTAGTTGCTGGCGCTTGTCGCAGAACACGGGATAGACATGCCAGCATGATTGGTCGACGTCTTGTCCTCCGTAAGGCAGACTGACCAAAGGATTGCTGATGCCTTGGTTATAGCGCAGAGCCTGAGCTTGGCGCAGTTTGTTTTGTTCGTCAAGGTGCGATAGTTTTACACTCAGTATCGCGGCTTGCACTGAGTCCATGCGGGAGTTGATGCCCTTTATCTCATGATGATATTTCACCGTTGCCCCGTAGTTGCAGTATGCTCTTGCGAGGTCTGCCAGCTCGTTGTTGTCTGTCACCAGACATCCTGCATCGCCAAAAGCTCCCATATTCTTTGCAGGGTAGAAGCTGAACGCGGTGACATCAGAATTTATTGAAGATTGAAAATTGAAGATTGAAGATTGACGATGCATCTGGCAGGAGTCGGTGATGATGCGCAGGTTGTGATGGTCGGCTATTGCTTTGATAGTGGGCATGTCGCAAGGTCGCCCATAGATATGCACTGGCATGATGGCCACCGTGTTGGCATTGATGAGCGCGGTTATTTTGTTGCAGTCAATGTTGTAGTCGTGGGGAGTCACATCGCAAGGTACCGGCTTGAGGTTGCAGCGGGTGATGGCTTCGAAGGAGGCTATGAATGTGTGGGCACTGACTATCACCTCGCTGCCATCGGGCCAGTGGCACAGTGCCTTGAGGCAGTGCAGTGCTGCGGTGAGCGCATCGAGGCCATTGGCTGTGCTGACACAATAGGCAGCGCCATTGGCGGCGGCCCATTGTTGCTCGAAGTTCTGAATCTCGTCGCCGTAGAGATATTGCCCTGAGCGTATGACGCGGAGGGCGGCCTGCTCTATCTCGGTCTGCAATAGGCCGTTGACATTGCCGAGGTCAAGGAATGGTATGTTCATAGTGTCATCTTGTATATGTCGTAGCATACGCCACGTGCGCCGAAGCCTTCTTTTTGTAGTGTAAGCCCATGGTTGAGAGAGCCGTCGCGCTCAGTGGAGATGCCGAAGTCGAAGTAGCGGCAATGGCTGATGCGTTGGTCGGTGATGGCTGTCATGATGGCAAGGTCGAGGGCACCGCATTTCTTGCCCACATCCGACACAGCGAGATACTGGGCGTGTGCCACATTGGGGGAAAGATATACTACTGCGCCGGCGAGCAACTGGTGATCCTTGTATGTGCCGTATAGCAATATCTCGTCTGGGAAACGGCTATGGAGCAACCACAGTTCGTCAGCATTGTGCACGGGCTTAAAGCCGTGTCGCTCCACACAGCTGCTAAGCAACGGGTGGTAGCGGTCCCACTCCTCTCGCTGATTGGCGACAATGACTTTGAGGTTGTCATGCTGCGCCTTGTTGAGGCATCGACGGCGAAGATAGTTGAGAGGCAGCGGTCGCGACAGATCAATGGTCTGGCTTAGTCCGCGCTCAATGAGTTGCCCTCCGTGGCTGTGGATGAAATAGAGTTCCTCGTCGCTGGCCTGAGAACTATATATATAAGGTATGTGTTTTATGACCAGGCTAGTGGCCTGCATCTGTGTCCTATAGTAGGCGATGGCGGCATCAAATACTTGCTCTATGACAAAGGTATGCGTGAGCGGCTCTACAATAAAGCCGCCGTATGTAAGTCCTTGGTGGGAGACGATAGTCTTGTTGTCGTCGCGGCTGAGGCATGCAGGGAGCAGAGCCACGATATTGTCTTGCTCGTCGGTGAAGACCAGCGATGCGTCTTGGAAACGGTCGGCGTGATAGTCCATGTATCCTCGCCGATGCAGTAGCGTGGAGTTGCGGGCCTTGCTGACAAACTCATCCCATTTGTCGGCCATCTGTGCCGTGTATCTGGTAGCCTTAATCATTGCTTGTGTCGTTTTTAAACTGTTCGAAATCATTGATGTAGCCTTCGGCGTCATAGTCGTCGGAAGCGAGGGCAAGGCATGCGGTGCCAGGGGCGAAGTCGTAGAGGCGACACCACACCATCGGCGGAATAATCACGCCCTTGCAGGGAGAGTCGAGCATGAATGTCTTCTCTTCCCTGCCATCGTTGAGGGTGAGGCGGAAACTGCCACTGACGGCACATACCATTTCCCAGCAGCTGCGGTGGGCATGTTGGCCGCGCACCGTGGAGGGGGTGGTGCCATATATCCAGAATATCCGGGCGGGCTTGAAAGGTAGCAACTGAGTTACGGCATTGTTGTCAACGAGGGTGAGACAGCCACGCTGGTCGGTGAATGTGGGCAGGTCGATGATGGCGCAGTCGTTTATTGTGATTTTTGTTTGCATTTTTTCTTTGATTCTAAGTAATTCCATACGAATGCAGCTAATGCAGCTACAAGGATTATGTAAATTCCGTAGATAAGAAATATTTCCTTAAGTGCCGCTAAGCAAATATAAAAACATATTCCGATTATTGCAGCCAAAGTCATTATTAATAGTGTCTTACCTAATGAGACTCTGTCTTTTAGGTCGAAGAAGATGGCTATGTAGAATATGATGTTCAGCCACATCAGCGATAGGTAGAGAGCAATCATTGGTGGCTGGCCCACAGGGTTTAGCGAGGGATGGTAATAGAATTCTTCCCACATTTCCGGTGTAAGGCATTTTATCGTGGCATAAATAGTGCCGGCACTTACAGCAGAGAACCAGAAGAGATAGGTGTATATTGACCTTTCAGTCTGTTTTATTAGAATAAGATTTTGTTTTTTTATCTGAATCAATATGAGATATATTAATAGGAAGATTATAAAATTCTTTCCTATCCATCCAGATAAGAGTTTGTCGCGAAGGTTACCACAAAACGCCATAAACCGCGAGATGGGATCTACGGGCGTAGAGTTGTGATGTAGGTCATATTCGCTTATCCAGCCGAGGGGGATACCGTCGGAGCCTACGCACAGCCAGATGCTGTCGATGGATGTCTTGGTGACATTTGGGTTGCGGAATATCTCAGTTACCACGAAGTCATCGTCTTCGTATAGATATACATCCTCATGGGGATAGTCGAGCTTGAGGTCTGTGCCCTCAGGGTGGGAGCCGAGTAGCATGCTGTCGGCGATGCATAGAAAATTGTACCCTACGTTGTAGTGGTGATAGGTAGAGAACGCGATGGAGTCTCTCTGGCTCTGCGTGAGAGTCCACTTGTTGTTGTGCTCCGTGCTTTGGTAGGAACATGAGGCAAGCACGCATAGCGCAGTGATTATCAGCCATATATATCTTGTCGCGTGTCTCATGGTCTATATCTTTGCAGTTACTCTCATCTCGCACTTATGGCAGTCAAACTCCAGAGGGAAGCGTCGGCCGTCGGGCAGCACCAGGGAGATTTGGGAATTGAGATTTGGGAATTGAGATTTGTTGTTCCTATCATATTTAACGCATAATCCTAAGGAATATTTTATGCAGTGGCGACAAGTCATCAATGTTACATTGCCTTTTGGCAATGAAATCTCGAATGCGGGCTCTATCTCTTTGGCGCCATGCTCTTCGTAGAACTGGCGTGCTGCGCGGTTGGAGATGTTTTCTGTAAAGGGGGCATTGAGCATTGAATATTGAAGATTGAGGATTGAAGATTGAGGATTGAGCATTGACTTTTGGGCTCTCTCACTTTCTGACTCTCGCACTTTTTCAATCAATTCTCTTCTCCACTGTCCCAGCATGGATGCAGGGATGAAGTAGTCTTTGGAAAAATGGGTTGTCACCTCAGTCACCTCATATCCCGTGCCGCCCGTCTTGCTCAGTTCTGCAACTATCCTGTCGGTCTGCGGCTTGATGGCGGACTGGTGTTCGGCTTTTACATCGAGTGTGGTGGTGTGTCCCTGCTGTGTGGTGGCGGTGAGGCGGAAGCCCTCGTCGGTGTCCTCTATCTTGAGGCTGATGCCAACGGTGCGCTGTGGGGTGGGGCGCAGCATGGCTGTCTCTAAGGTTGCGTCGTGGTTGCAAAACAAGGGAGTCTTTGCCTGAAGGCTCTGCGGCATGAGGTGAGGATAGAGCTTGTTGTTGTCGGCTCTGTTGACGCGAAATCCCTGCAGGGTACCGTTAGCGTCAAAGAAGCAGATGCCGTCGCCGTTGTGGAAACTGCTGGTGCCGCTCACAAGTATGTAGTTGTTTTTTATCTCCTTCACTGTGCCCACTGGCTCTCCCACGGCTTTCGGCGTATGTATGGATGCTACGTCCTCGGTTCTGCCGCGCAGGAAATAGTCGGTGAATCCTCGGTTGAAGGTCTTGTCGAGATTGGGCTCGAAGGTGGTGTGGCATTGTCCGTAGGAGGCGCGGCGGTAGTCTTGCGGCCTGCGGCTGATTAGCTTGTCGAGCAGTTGGCTGTAGTAGGCAGTGGTGTTTTTCACATACGCCATGTCTTTGAGGCGTCCCTCAATCTTGAGTGAACTGATGCCTGCGTCGAGCATTTGCTCTACGTTGCGGCTGCGGTTCATATCCTTGAGTGAGAGGAGGTGTTTGTTTCTTGCGATGATGTTGCCCTGAGCGTCTTCCAAGTCGAAGGCGAGGCGGCAGAATTGGGCACACTCTCCGCGGTTGGCGCTGCGTCCGAAGCAGTATTGCGAGGCATAACAGCGACCGCTGTAGCTCACGCACAGGGCACCGTGCACAAAGGCCTCCAGCTTCATCTCGGGGCATGCCTGGTGGATGTCAGCCATCTCCTTCAGTCCCAGCTCGCGAGCGAGCACAGCCTGCTCAAAGCCCCAGCTGTGGAGCTGCCTCACCTTGTCGGCGGTGCGTATGTCCATCTGTGTGCTGGCATGCAATGGCAGCGGCAGGTCCATTGTCAGCAGGGCAGTATCCTGCACTATCAGTGCATCTACACCAGCGTCGTGCAGTTGGTCGATGAGGAGGCGCACATCGTGCAGCTCGCCGTCATAGAGTATGGTGTTGACCGTGACATATACCTTGGCTCCGTAGTGGTGGGCATAGTCTGCCAGCCGTGCGATATCCTTCACGCTATTGCCGGCGGCATGTCTTGCTCCGTATGCCTCGGCACCGATATACACAGCGTCGGCTCCGCAGTTGATGGCCTCGATGCCTATCTCCGCATTGCGGGCAGGAGCCAGCAGTTCTATTTCACGAGTTTCAATATTCAATGTTCAATGTTCAATGTTCAATGCCTAACATAGTGTGTCAGCCAGTTGTGGTAGAATTGTTTTCCAGTCCCCTGCCAGCTTACCTTTATGTCTTTGGCGGGATCGTTGTCGATGAAGTAGTTGAGTGGCACGCAGATAGGCACGCCCTTTGCCATATCGCGCTCATACTCAAAGCGCAGGCGTCCCTCGGCATACTCCATGTGGCCATTGGCGAAGATGTGGCGCCCTCCCCATGCCATGGCGAGCTCCGGTCCCGTTATCTCTTGGTCGATGAGTAGGGTTATCTCGGGTTGCGCCTCCAGCTCTTCGCGCATCATGGTTATGTGGCGGCTGATGGGCACCATCACTTCAAGGCTAAGTCCTTCCACCAGTGGTACATCGTTGCGCACTCTGATGTGTGGGTACACTCCAAATAGTTTTTCCTCTGTCCAGTGTTTGTCGATGTCGAAGAATATCTTGAGTGCAGCGAATGCTCCCCAGCAGATATTGAGTGTGCTGCCCACATGGGTGAGAGTCCATTGATACACCTGCTTGAGCTGTTGCCAGTATGTTACCTCTGTATAATCGAGGTGCTCCAGCGGTGCGCCGCTGATTATCATGCCGTGGTAGTGGGTGGGAGCCGCCATGATGTCTGCTATGTCGGTGTAGAACTCGTCCATGTATGCTTGCGGCGTGGTCTTGTAGGTGAGGCCGCTCATCTTGGCGAGCACTATCTCTATGTCGAGCCCTGCGCCGTCCATCATGGTGTAGTACTCTTCCTCGGCCTCTTGCTTCTGGGGCATGAGGTTGAGTATGACCACGCGAAGTGCGTTGTCACCGGGCTCGCCGTCGCTGATGCTTATGCCTCTTGCCTTAAGCCTCGCTACCGACGGATGTTTCTTTGGTAGGAAAATCATAACTCCTCTCTCCTTATTCCTAACTCCTAATTTCTAATTTCTAATTCTACCACACCGTAACTCTCTTGGCTTTGGGCACGAAGAGGGGGTCTTTTTCGGTTATACCAAATGCTTTGTACCACGCGTCGATGTGGGGCAGTGCTCCGTTCACTCTCCATTGGGCGAGCGAGTGGGGGTCAGCCTTTGTGAGGCGTCGTATCTCTGCCTCGCGTATGTTGCCAGCCCACACTCCGGCGTAGGCGAGGAAGAAACGCTGGTCGTCGGTGAAGCCATCGATGGTCTTCTCGGGCTGTCCCTTGGTGGCGTTTTTAAGCGCTTGGAATGCCACCATCAGACCGCCGTGGTCAGCGAGGTTCTCGCCCTGCGTCAATGAGCCATTGGCTTTGAGGTCGGGCAGCACATTGATGTTGTTGTAGAAGTCCACCATCCTCTGCGCCTGGGTGTTGAAGCCTTTCTCGTCTTTCGTTGTCCACCAGTCGGTCATGTTGCCGTCCTTGTCGAACTTGCGGCCCTGGTCGTCGAAGCCGTGTGTCATCTCGTGGCCTATCACCACTCCAATGGCACCATAGTTAAACGCATCGTCGGCCTCGGGGTCGAAGAAGGGGTACTGCAGTATGCCAGCGGGGAAGCATATCTCGTTGGTGGGCGGGTTGTAGTAGGCGTTGACCGTTTGCGGCGTCATGTACCATTTATCCCTATCTACGGGCTTGCCCACCGTCTCGGTGATGTCGAGCACTGTGTTGAGTGCCCGTCCCACCAGCACGGCGTCCATGAAGTTGGTGGGTTTGTTGAAGTCGAAGCCTCTGTAGTCGCGCCATTTGTTGGGGTATCCAATCTTGACGTAGAAGGTGCTGAGTTTCTCCATGGCCTTGATCTTTGTCTTGGGGCTCATCCATTTCTGCGCCATGATGCGCTCGCCCAGAGCGGTGCGAAGGTTCTCTACCAGCTGCTCCATGCGCTGCTTGGCGCTCTCGGGGAAGTATCTCTCCACATATATCTGTCCTACGGCCTCGCCCAGCAGTCCGTTGACGGTGTTGACGGCACGTTTCCACAGCGGCTGGAGGCTCTGGCGGCCAGAGAGGGTGCGGCCGAAGAAGTCGAACGAGAGGTTCACCTGCTCCTCTCCGCATAGGCTGAGGTTGTCGGCGGCGAAGCGGAATATCATGTATGTCTTCAGGTCGTCGAGGCTCTCGTCTTCAATCATTTGGCACGCGGCCTTGGTGGCTTCGGGCTGTCCCACGCATATCTGGTCGAAGTAGGGGAATTGGGCTACGTCGAAGAACATTTTTACCCAGTCAACGGCGGGGTAGTCTTTCTGCAGTTGCGACACGGGTATCTTGTTGTAGTTCTCCTCGGCTATGCGCAGCTGGGCTTTGGTCTTGAAGGCCGTGGCGAGGCGTGTCTCCAGTCGCGCCACGGTGTTCATCTTGGCAAGCGCCTCTTCGTCGCTGAGGCTGGGGAAGATCATCTTGAATACCTTTGTTCCAAACTCGCGGTATGCCTTGCGTATGGCGAGTGTGTGCTCGTCCTCGTCGAGGTAGTATTCCTTCTCGCCGAGTGTGGTGCCACCCTGGTAGAGCTGCACCAGGTTCTCAGTGCTGTTCTTGGCGTCGGCCTCCACAAAGACGTTGAAGAAGCAGTCGGTGTGCCAGAGCATCATCAGCGGCACTATGTTGATGAGTGCCTCCTTGCTTTTCTTGCGGTCTATCTCCTTCACGAAGTCTATTATGGGCTCAATGCCGGCCTTGTTGCGTGCGTCCATATCCATCGCCATGTTGTATAGCTTGGCTATCTTGCCCTCGTTGGTGTCGGGGGCGTGCCACTCCTTGGCGAGCTCCTCTATGATGCCTCGTATGCGGGCGTTGTTCATCTCGTCGAGCACATGGAAGGAGCCGAAGCGGGCGTATTCGTCGTCCAGCGGGTGGCTGTCCTGCCATCCGCCCACCGCATAGCGGTAGAAGTCGGTGCCGGGTGCCTCGCTCTTGTCAAGGTTGTTAACGTCAATGCCATGTGGGTGCTCATCGTTTTGAGCTACGGCCGTTGTCATCGCAGCCGCCAGTGTTAAAGTCATAATTAGTTTCATATCAGTTAATATATAATGTTCAAGGGTTCAAGAGTTCAAGGTTTCCAATTCCTCGCTCGCCGCAGTCCACTCATCCATAGCCTCGCTGAGTTGTCGGCTGAAGGACATGTGCTTCTCCATCATGCTTAGGTCGCAGGCGAACTCTGGAGTGTTCATGCGGCTCTCAATAACCTTGATGGCCGCCTCCAGTTCGCCGATGCGCTGCTCCGCCTCCTTTATCTGTTTTTCGAGTTTGTTCACTCTCTTGCGCTGCTCCTTCTGCTGCTCGTAGTCATTTTTGCCATTGAAGGATTGAGGGATTGAAGGATTGAAGTCGGACTTGCGTTCTTCCATTTTCTCATTCTTCCATTCTTCCATTCTTCCATTCTTCCATTCTCCGTTGAGGTAGTCATATATTCCCCCCAGATGCTCTCTCACCTTTCCTCCGCCGAAGGCATACACTCGGCTCACCAGTCCGTCGAGGAAGTCTCGGTCGTGGCTCACCACTATCACCGTGCCCTTGAAGTGGAGCAGGGCCTCCTTGAGCACGTCCTTCGTGCGCATGGCGAGGTGGTTGGTGGGCTCGTCGAGGATGAGGAAGTTCATGGGCTCCAGCAGCAGCTTGAGCATGGCCAGTCGGCTACGTTCTCCACCGCTGAGCACCTTCACACGCTTGTCGCTCTGTTCGCCGCCAAACATGAAGGCGCCGAGCAGTTCGCGTATCTTGAGTCTCACGTTGCCTGTGGCTACGCGGTCGATGGTGTCGTACACTGTCAGGCTATCGTCGAGCAGCTGAGCCTGGTTTTGTGCATAGTAGCCTATCTGCACGTTGTGGCCCACGGTGAGCTTGCCCTCGTAGGGTATCTCGCCCATGATGCACTTCACCAGTGTGCTCTTGCCTTCGCCGTTGCGGCCCACAAAGGCCACCTTCTCGCCGCGCCGTATGGTGAGGTTCACGCCGCTAAACACGCGGTGGCTGCCGTAGGCCTTGCCTACCTCCTCGCAGATTAATGGGAAGTCGCCGCTGCGCGTAGGCTCGTTGAAGCGCAAATGGAGTGTGCTGTTGTCCACCTCGTCAATCTTGATGGGCACTATCTTGGCGAGCTGCTTGATGCGGCTCTGCACCTGCACCGCCTTGGTGGCCTTGTAGCGGAAGCGCTCGATAAATGCCTTGGTGTCGGCTATCTCTTTCTGCTGGTTTTCGTAGGCGCGGAGCTGCTGCTCACGGCGTTCAGCCCTTAGTTTAACAAACTCATCATACTTTACCTTATAATCAATCAGTTGTCCGCAGCTAATCTCCAGTGTTCGTGAGCACACGTTATTAAGAAATGCACGGTCGTGGCTCACCAGAATCACCGATGCCTTGCTCTCCTTAATCAAGAAGTCCTCCAGCCAACTGATACTCTCAATGTCGAGATGGTTGGTGGGCTCGTCGAGCAGCAGCACGTCGGGGCGTTGCAGCAGTATCTTGGCGAGCTCTATGCGCATGCGCCATCCGCCGCTGAACTCCGCCGTGGGGCGATCGAAGTCGGTGCGCTCAAAGCCGAGGCCCATCAGAGTCCGCTCCATGTCGGCACGCCAGCTCTGGCCACCGCCCATATGCAGCAGTTCCTGCAACGAGGTGCTCTGCTCTATGAGGCGTGCATAGTCGTCGCTCTCATAGTCGGTGCGGTTGGCCAGCTCGCGATTGATGCGCTCCAGACGCTGCTCCTTCTCTTTCAGTGCAGCGAACGCCTTCTCTGTCTCTTGGATCAGTGTACAACTGTCGGCGAGCTGCATCACTTGCGGCAGGTAACCCACTGTGCTGCCCTGCGGCATTGCCACGCTGCCAGAGGTGGGCTGCTGAAGGCCTGCGATGATTTTGAGCATCGTACTCTTGCCGGCACCGTTCTTGCCCACGAGGCATACGCGCTCCTTGTCGTTCACGACAAAGCTCACCCCTTCAAACAGGGGCTCCACGCTAAATTTGACCTTCAGATTTTCAACCGACAGCATTTTCTATGTTTTCTTCTACCTTAGCCATTTCGTCGAGCTTCTCCTGCAGTTCTTGCAGGTATGCATCGCGTATGGCTCCCGGCTCCATGGGTGTGAAGAGCCACTTGGTAAGGTATTCGGCTCCCATGCAGAGTCCGATAGCCCCTTCCACGGTGGTGCGATAGAACTGGTTGTCATCTAATGGATGCTCCTTATCGTATGCCTTAGCGAAATCGAACAGTTCGATGAGTGTAAACACATCGCCCGTATCGGTGAGTCGCCACACTTGGCATCGCTGCATGGCGAGAGCCAATGCCTGCATTAGGTAATGACAATGTCCGGTCCAGAAGGCTTCTTCTGCCCATTCGTGGTTCTGTTGGTCGTTTGGTTGTTTAGTTGTTTGGTTGTTTGGTTCCATATTTGTAAAATTGTTTTATTGTGTCTTGCGGAATTTTTCAGCAGCATTGGAGAATTGCTTGACAGTATTAACGAAGTCTTTGACGTCGCTCTTAGTGTCTGAGGACACGCCGTAGGCCATGTCTTGAACGGCTTCTCCTGCCTTGTCGAATCCACCAAAGGTAATCGGTGCTTCCTGCGCCGCGGAGGCGAGGCCTTCGGTTACGTGTACAGCGTTGGACGAGGCGAGGTTGCCCCAGTTGGCGTGCATATCGCCTTTGCCGAGGTATTTCTCCAAAGCGTTAGTGGTGTTCTGCCCCATCTCGGGCGGCTGGTAGCCTGTCTGACCCAGGCCAAACTGTACGCTCTTGCCCGTGATGAAGAAGGCGGCCTTCTTGCCAGCAGCCTGGAGCATGGCATCGTTGACATCCTTGTTGTGTGCAATGGCATCAAGTCCGGCACGGATACTCTCGCCACCTACTACGGTAACGCCTTCCACGAAGGGATTCTTCGTGAGTTCACCTGCCTGGTTCTGCAGGACACCCACGGCACCGCTGACAGCACCCATGCTGACATGCTTGGCAGCATCGCCGAGACTCATGTCCTGATTGTATGCCTCGCTGGCAGCCACGCCGGTAGCCTTAGCAAAGGTATAGACATTCTTTACCACACGTCCGCCAGGGATGGTCTCACCCATCACGTTGACGAGGACTTCGGAGGTTTTGTCTATCTTGTCCAGGGTGTCAAGGCTCTTCTCGTAGGCTTCTGCCTCGGAGTTGGCGATGTTGGCGTCCAGCTGAGCGGAAGTCTGCTCCCACTTGATGGCATCCCTGACGGATTTCTCCGTAGGCGGCACGCCATACTTATCGGCAAGCCTTATTATTTTGTCTTCCTTCTCCCACGCTTCTGACTGTTCCTTCTTCCATGCTGCGTATTCTTTGGCATTCTGTGACAGTTCTTTCGACTCCTTCTCCCACTGGGCATGTTGCTCGGCAACGTTCTTGGCAGCTTGGTCAGCATCCTGCTTCAGCAGGCCGGCATTCTCCTGGCGGTAGCGGATGTTCTCGTTGAGGCTCTCCTTGTCGTAGATAGTGCCGAGTTCGCTCTCCAACTTGCCGTCGGCCGTGGGATAGTAGGTGAGTGTCTTGCCCGTGATAGGGTCGGATATGGTAACAGTACCATCGGGCTGCTCCTTGGCAAACTGATTGTAGAAGTCCAGGTTCTGCTCTGGGGGATTGCCGTCGCCCTCGTTGGGGGTAGGCGGAGTATCGTCCTCCTCTTCCTCCTTTTTAATATTGGGGAGGTCAGAGTTGGGCATATCGGGCATTGTGGGGGATGGACCACCGCTGGTGGGAGCGCCCATCATGCCGGGAAGCACGGCTCCTGCTGCACCGCCTGATGCAGCAGCAACGCCGTTGGCCAGCAGAACAGAGCCGATTACGCCGATAATCTCTACGACGGCAGACTCTGTCTCGTCGGTATGTTCGCCCAGCCCGAGGGGGTCGCCCTTGCCCATTAGCCAGTCGGCCAGTTTGTCCATCTGGTCTATGAGCGACTGACGCTCCGTCTCCGTTAGCGGCGTGTCGGTGCCGTCGAGCAGCACTTCGTCAATAGAGAGCTGGAGATAGTAGGGGTCTTCGCCTTTTATATCAACAAGCTCTCCGTCAGGTCCTTCTTCCCAGTCCACATTGTGTACATAGACATTCTTGAAGTAAAGCAACAGTCCTCCTCGTTCGCTATAAAACATACCAATATCGGTATTGTCTGTCACTTCACCATGGTCTTCATCGTCGCTCATACTACCATTGGGATGATAGTCGAAAGAATAGCCCGTTGTCTTCTCGCTGAAAGAAAAGACAAGATTAGAAGCTCCAATTTTCCAGATAGGACCTTTGCCTGTACCAGTTGATCCGTGTTTGTTTGCCTGATGAGCCCAATCGGATACGGCTCCAATGGTCGCTGGCTTGTCAAGGTAAAGATAGAAAGTCTGTTTGGAAATGGGCAGGTCGGCATCTTCTGGCTCATCACCCTGCGGAGTGAAGTTGCACACCGTGCACTTCATGCCCACGATGTAACGCTCCTTGGCTTCCCACATATGGTTGTAGAGCGCGGAGCCCTTGAGGGTGCCAGCCCCCTTTAGCTTGAAGTACTCCACGGGGTTGACCCAATGGCCGTCTTTCTTTTGGGCATTGACAATTGACCATTGACAATTGACCATTAAGGCGGTTAGCAGAAATAAGAATAATTTCTTCATGACTGCGGCCTTTATTAATTTGGAGCAGCTACGGGAGTTTGATTCTGTGGAGCCGTTTCCTTCTTCGGGCGGAAGATAAGGCCGAAGATTGTGCCGAGCAGCAGGAAGCCTACGCCGCCAATCAGACACCAGTGCTTGCCGAGGAGGGTGATACCTATGGCAAGGGTGAAGCCCAGTGTCATGCCGGTGAGGAAACGGGTGATGCTGATATATCTGGGCACCTTGCCCTTGGACATCGAGTTGGCCAGGCTAAACAGCAGTCCGAAAAGGAAGCCGCCCTGGTTGCCGATGTTCTGCAGCAGCATTACCAGTGCCACAACGCCAATGATGGAGTTCTGCTTGCCCTCGTTGATATTCATAAACATGTAAAGTAGCAAGGCCAGTCCAATGCCTTTCAGCAACGGGGCGATACCACGGGCTGTGTCTTTCGTCATGCTGGTGAACATGCCCTTGATGCCGCCAGCCACCCCGACAAAGGGTAGCTTTTTCTCGAACAGCGGCAGTATGAGGCTATTGATAAACACGGCCATCACCACCTTGCCGGCAATGCCTCCGACAGCTCCAAATACTCCACCGAACAATCCGCCCTCGGCATACGAGAGGAAGCTGGCTATCTTAAGCGGCATGGGGAATGGCTGCATAGCGGCCGATAGATAACCCAGCACAATCCATACTGCACCTATCACAATGGTGGGCAACAGCTTCATTGGGTGCTTGAACACTTGCAAACCCTGCTTCAGGGCATTACTTAGATACTTGCCTACGCCTATTCTTTCTTTTTCCATGATTATCAAATGTTTTCGAGATTATTGCCACATTCAGAACAGAATTTGCTTCCTGCGGGAAGCTTGGTGCCACAATAGGGACAGAAGATAAATGCTTGTGCGGGAGCCGGCTCAACTGCAGGCGTTGGTGCGGGCTCTACTTCTACGGATTGTGCTACGGGTTGCGGTGCAGGCTGGGCTGCAACCAGTTCCTTGGCTGCTTTCTCCCGTGCCAATCCTTCTGTTACGGCCTGCTCGATGGCTTTCTCCACCTCACTCTCAGTATGGAGTTCCTCCATCATGTTGCGGAAGGCAAAGTCGCGCTCCTTGCAGGGCTCCATAGGGAGAAACATCCATGTGGTCATCCACTCCAGCCCAGGGCTGATGCCGATGGCGCCTTCACGCGACACCATGTAGAACTGCTCTGGTCTCAAGGGTTTTTGTTCGTCGTGTTTTAGGCAGAACTCATAGAGTTCTTTTGCTGTGAAGGGCGTGCCGCTTTCTGTCTCGCGCCATACAACGCACTTTGACATTGCTACTGCAAGTGCGGACATCATCTTGCGGTAGTGTCCGTTGACAGGGCCACGTCCTGTTGTTCTAGGTTGATTTACTTGTTCCATATATTTTGAGTTTTATTGTTTGCTCGTTCAATGAATTGCTATTTCTTTCTGAAGTCTGCGGCCATGTTGGAGAATTTTGCCACATCCTTGGCGAAGTTAACGACGCTGTCCTTGACTACTCCTGCACCGTACGCCACATTGGCGGCAGCCTCCACGCCCAGGTCGTTGGCTCCCTGCACCAGGTTGCCTGCCCAGTCGTGGGCGCCGGTCTGGTTGAGCGTCTCATTGATGACGCCTTCGGTCAGTTTGCCAGTATCGACATTGCCGTAGAAGACGCTGAAACCGGCGCCCTTGCCGAAGGAGAGCTTGCCGTCGGTGCTTACCTTTGCCTTAAACATCTCAGCGCGGGAGCCGATGTGGCCGGTGTGAGTCTTGTTGAACCAGTAGTCCACCTTCTTGGCCACGCCTTCGCTCATACTGCCATTTCCTGCCAGGGAGTTGGTGGCCGATTTTTTGAGTACGCCTGTGATTCCGCTGATACCTTTGCTGATACCGAACTCGGCGGCTTTCTTGCCGGTGGCATTGAGCATGGCGTCGCGAGCCTTGCTGAGGTCGCCTGTCTGGTAGTATGCGTTCATGCCCTCCTTGAGGTCTTCGGTGACGACATTGATGCCCAGTTCCTTGACCCAGTGTCCTTCGCCAGCCAGGTTGCCTGCCTGGTTCTGGATAACGCCGAGAGCACCGTTGCCCATGCCGACAGCGACGTGTGCCAAGCCCTCGCCGAGAGACTTGCCCTCGTTGACAGCCTCGCTGGCAGCCACGAGCGTGGCCTTGGCAAAGGTGTAGGCATCCTTCACGGCTTCACCGCCGGGCACACATGTGGCCATCACGTTGACGCCTATCTCGCAGGTCTTGTCGATAACACCTAATGTCTCTATGCCTTTGTCGTATTGGTTGGCCAGATCTTGGTTTACATCGTGGTCTATCTGGGCGATGGCCTGCTCATACTTGATGGCATTCTTG
>JAFTAJ010000033.1 GCA_017458585.1 Bacteroidaceae bacterium | reverse complement strand
TTCTTTAACTTCTAGCTTGCGTAGCAAGCGTTAACTTCTTTAACTTCTTTAACTTCTAGCTTGCGTAGCAAGCGTTAACTTCTTTAACTTCTTTAACTTCTAGCTTGCGTAGCAAGCGTTAACTTCTTTAACTTCTAGCTTGCATAGCAAGCGTTAACTTCTTTAACTTCTAGCTTGCGTAGCAAGCGTTAACTTCTTTAACTTCTTATTTTATCTCCCTCGTTCTCCTCATCTCAAGCCACAGCAAAATAGCCGTTGTAAACGTGGCTGCCACATCACCCACCGGTATTGACCAGAACACGCCGTCCACTCCCATAAAACGCGGCAGAATCACCACAGCAGGAATCAGGAAGATCAGCTGTCGCGAGAGTGATAGGAAGATACTCTTCTTCACCACCCCGATGCTCTGGAAGTAGTTAGTCACCACTATCTGGAAGCCGATAATCGGCAGCGTACAGAATAAGATATACACATAATGCACCGAGAGCTCAATCAAGTGCTCGTCAGTTGTGAAGCAGCGTATCAGTTGGCGCGGAAACAGGATACCCACCAGACCACCCACGCATACCACCACCGTGGCACAGACAATCGTCTTTATCAGCACCGAGCGCACCCGCTCAGTGTTGCGTGCCCCGTGGTTATATCCCACTATCGGCTGCATGCCCTGGCATAGCCCCAGCACAATCATGATGAAGAAAAACGCCACGCGGTTACACATGCCGTAGGCCGCCACATCCAAGTCGTTGCCATATAGCAGCAGGCTCTTGTTGATGAATATCGCCACCGTGCAGCCCGTCAGGTTGATTAGGAACGGCGACATACCAATCATGAACGATGCCTTCACGATGCGTGCCTTTAACTTGTAGATGCCACGCTGGAACCGGATGAACTCCCTCTTGTTGCTAAACAAGTGAAACTGCCACACCAGCACTATGGCCTGCGACAGCATTGTGGCCAGCGCCGCCCCACGGATGCCCCAGCCGAAAGCGTAGATAAACAGCGGGCACAGCATCACGTTAAGGCACACACTATATATAGTCGCCATCATCGCAGAGCGTGGCTGCGAAGCAGCGCGAAGCATCGCGTTAAGGCCGAAATATAGGTGGGTAATCACATTGCCCGCCATAATCACCATCATAAAGTCGCGGGCATAACTCACCGTCTGCTCCGTCGCACCGAAGAAAAAGAGGATCGGGTCGATGAAGCACAGCATCAGCGCACCCAGCACCAAACCCATGACCACGTTCAGCACCACGACATTACCCAGGATACGGCGCGCTGTGTCATAGTCGCGCTCGCCCAGCTTGATGGAGAGCAACGTGCTCGCACCCACGCCAATCATAGCACCGAATGCCGCCGTCATCTGCATCACCGGAAACGTCAGCGATATGCCCGCTATCGCCAGCGGACCCACGCCCTGACCGATGAAAATCGCGTCCACAATATTATATAGCGACGACGCCGTCATCGCTATCACCGCAGGCGCCGCATACTTCAGCAGCAGACGACCCACGGGCTGCGTACCGAGCTCAAGAAATGATGCCTTCTCGTCCATGAGAGTGCAAATTTAGTGATTTCTACGCACATTATGGCCGTATTGAAAAATTTTGTGCCCCACACACTAATAATTATTATTTTTGAATAAGGTATATCAACTTTTTTTTGTAACTTCGCGCCGGAAATTATAACTCGAATATAAACCGAAATTATAAACCGAAAAATACTTTGTTTTTATGAGCAAACAACTGGAAAACATCAACAAACTTGTCGAGCGCCGTGCCGCAGCCCGTTTGGGTGGTGGTCAGAAGGCTATCGACAAGCAGCACGAGAAGGGTAAGCTTACCGCTCGCGAGAGAGTCGATCTGCTCCTTGACGAGGGCAGCTTCGAAGAAATGGATATGTTTAAGCTCCACCGTTGCCACAACTTCGGCATGGAGAAGAAGCAGTTCCCCGGCGACGGCGTCGTTACCGGCAGCGGCACCATCGACGGCCGTCTGGTGTACGTGTTCGCCCAGGACTTCACAGTGAACGCAGGCTCCCTCTCCGAGACTATGTCGGAGAAGATATGCAAGGTGATGGACGAAGCCATGAAGATGGGTGTGCCCTGCATCGGTCTTAACGACTCGGGCGGTGCCCGCATCCAGGAGGGTGTGAACGCCCTTGCCGGCTATGCCAACATCTTCCAGCGCAACATCGAGGCCTCGGGCGTAGTGCCCCAGATCTCGGCCATCTGCGGCCCCTGCGCCGGTGGCGCTGTTTATTCGCCCGCCATCACCGACTTCATCTTCATGCTCGAGGACGTGAGCTATATGTTCCTCACCGGCCCCGCCGTAGTGAAGAGTGTGACTGGCGAAGAGGTGACTCAGGAGAACCTAGGCGGTGCCTCCGTGCACGGCACCAAGAGTGGCGTGGCTCACTTCACCTGCTCAAGCGAGGAGGAGCTGGCCCAGAATATCCGCAGGCTTATCTCCTACATCCCGCAGAACAATATGGAGACCACTCCGCGCGTAGAGTGCAACGACCCCGTGAACCGCACGGAGGAGGCTCTCAACGACATACTGCCCGACGACCCCAACAAGGCTTACGACATGTATGAGGTGATTGGCTCCATCGTCGATAACGGTGAGTTTATGGAGGTGCACCGCAACTTTGCCAAGAACATCATCGTGGGCTTTGCCCGCTTCAATGGCCAGAGCGTAGGTATCGTTGCCAACCAGCCGAAGGTGTATGCCGGTGTGCTGGACTGCAACGCCAGCCGCAAGGGCGCACGCTTCGTAAGGTTCTGCGACGCCTTCAACATCCCCATCGTGACGCTGGTTGACGTGCCGGGCTTCCTGCCGGGCACAGGCCAGGAGTACAACGCTGTGATTGACCACGGTGCAAAGTTGCTCTTCGCCTACGGCGAGGCTACGGTGCCCAAGGTAACCGTGACACTGCGCAAGAGCTACGGCGGCAGCCACATCGTGATGGGCTGCAAGCAGCTCAAGGCTGACCTCAACTATGCTTGGCCCGCTGCCGAGATGGCCGTGATGGGCAGCAAGGGCGCAGTGGCAGTGCTCTACGCCAAGGCCGCCAAGGAGGCCGAAGACCCGAAGGCATTCCTGGCCGAGAAGGAGGAAGAATACAACGAGCTCTTTAACAATCCCTACCAGGCTGCCAGCTACGGCTACATCGATGATATCATCGAGCCTAAGAATACCCGTTTCCGCGTATGCCGCGCATTGGCTATCCTGCAGAACAAACGTCAGACACGCCCGGCAAAGAAGCACGGCAATATTCCACTCTAGCATTTGAAATTTGTCAAATTGTGAAATTGTCAAATAAGATAGTTATTCTGGTGATCGCCCTGCTGACGCTCCTCCCGATGGGGTCGTTGGCAGACGGTCTGCAGAGTCTGCGCCTTAGCGAGGTATGTCTGGGCGACGGCTCCGAGGGCACGGCATGGATTGAGATACAGAACACGTCGTACGGCACCCAGAACCTGGGCGGATTCTATATCACCAACAACCCCGCCGCGCTCGATGAGAAACTGACCGCGCCGCAACGCATCAGGAAGATGCACCTCATTCCTACGGGCAATCCTATAACCAAGATTACCCCGCAGAACTGCATCGTACTATATGCCGACGGCAACGACAACCTGGGGTTGCAGCACACTGATTTTACGCTGCAGGCAGGCGACATCGTGGCCCTCTTCAGCGGTAACGGCATCGACCTTATCGACTCGCTCACCATTCCCGAGGATCTCACCGCAGGCAAGTCGTGGGCCAAGGATTTCAAGAAGGATATGTGGCGCGTTTGCGACCGCCCCACTCCGACTCAGGCCAACGACTACGAGCAGGCGAAGAGAAACAACAAGATTGCAGAGTTTAAGGAGAAAGACCCCTACGGCATCGCCATGGCCATCATGGCGATGGGCGTGGTGTTCTCATGCCTACTGCTGCTGTACCTGTTCTTTAAATTCTTCGGCAAGCTATTCCGCCGCATGGACTCCGACAGCGCACCGGCTGCCGCACTTGCCGACACCGGCAAACGCAAGGCTGCCGACGATGGGGCCACAGTGGCTGCCATCATGGCTGTGACGGAAGCTACCGCCGGCACAGGGGACGAGGATCTTGACATAGCCCTCATCGCCCTGGCCCTGCAGGCTGAGCTCGCGCATGATGAAGAGAGCGGTGTCATTACTATCAACCCCAGCGCCTCGCCGTGGGCCGACAAAGCGGAAATGATTGCGGCGGGAATGATGAGGTAAATAAATCGAAAATATTTAATAACAATTACAACAATGAAAGAGTATAAGTACATCATCAACGGCAAAGAGTATGCCGTAAACATCGACAATCAGTCTGGCGACAAAGCCAATGTAACCGTTAACGGCAAGGCCTATGAAGTAGAAATCGTAGGCAAGGAAGTAAAGGCTGCCAAGCCCGTTGCTAAGCCCGCTGCACCCGCAGCAGCTCCCGCTGCCAAGCCCGCTGCACCCGCAGCCAAGCCCGCCGCTCCCGCAGCCGCTCCTGCAGCTGACGGCGAAGGCACCCCCTTCAAGGCACCGCTGCCCGGCACCATCAACGACATCAAGGTAGCCGTTGGCCAGCAGGTTAACGTGGGCGACGTGGTTCTCATCCTCGAGGCCATGAAGATGGAGAACGAGATCACCGCCGAGAAGGCTGGCACCATCACCTCCATCACCGTCAACAAGGGCGACTCCGTAATGGAAGGCACCACCATGTTCACCATCGGATAAATCTCACATCTGACATCTTATATCTGACATCATACATCTTACATCTCTATGTGGGACTTTATCGGAACCAAGCTAGGTGATTTCATCACCTTCACAGGCTTTGCCTGCGGAGAGTGGTCGAACTACATCATGATGCTGGTTGGCATCTTCTTCATCTGGCTGGCCATCAAGAAGGACTTTGAGCCACTGCTGCTCATACCCATCGGCTTCGGTATCATCTTGGGCAATATCCCGTTCAAGTCGATAGGCCTGGAGGTGGGCATCTACGAAGACAACTCCGTGCTCAACTTCTTCTACTCAGGCGTAAAGGACGGGTGGTACCCGCCGTTGATATTCCTCGGCATCGGCGCCATGACCGACTTCACCGCCCTGCTGGCCAACCCCAAGCTGCTGTTGGTGGGCGGTGCAGCGCAGTTTGGCATCTTCGGAGCCTACATCATTGCGCTGATGCTCGGCTTTGAGCCCAACCAGGCGGCAGGTATCGCCATCATCGGCGGTGCAGACGGCCCCACGGCCATATTCCTGTCGTCAAAGCTGTCGCCCAACCTGATGGGAGCAATAGCGGTGTGCGCCTACTCCTACATGGCACTCGTACCGGTGATACAGCCATTCTTCATGCGCCTGCTCACAACCAAGAAGGAGCGCGTCATCAAGATGAAGCCCGCACGCCAGGTAAGCCAGACGGAGAAGATTATCTTCCCCATCGTGGGACTGCTGATGACAGCGATGATTATCCCCTCCGGTCTGCCGCTGCTCGGTGTGCTCTTCTTCGGCAATCTGCTGAAGGAGTCCACCAAGACCACGCGCCTTGCCAAGACAGCCGGCTCATCGCTCAACGACATCGTGGTCATCCTGCTCGGTCTCACCGTGGGTTGCTCCACCCAGGCCAGCGAGTTCCTCACCGCCGACACCATCAAGATATTCATCCTCGGCGCCGTAGCCTTCGCCATTGCCACTTGCTCGGGCGTGCTCTTCGTCAAGCTGATGAACATCTTCCTGCCGCAGCATAAGAAGCTCAACCCGCTCATCGGCAATGCCGGAGTGAGCGCTGTGCCGATGGCAGCACGCATCTCGCAGAACATGGGTCTCAAGTACGACAAGCACAACTATCTGCTCATGCATGCCATGGGTCCGAATGTAGCCGGTGTGATTGGCTCCGCCATCGCCGCCGGTGCTCTGCTCGGATTCCTTGGATAATAGAGACCCCCTCTTATCCCCCTCTAGGGGGAAGATAAAAATATAGCCCAGCCGATTGGTTGGGCTATAATTTTGTGTATAATAACTGCGCGCTACTCTGTCAACGAAGTTTTCTCCACGCGAAGAAAGCGGAGAGGAGCACCATTGCTATCACGATGGGATAGCGCACTACACCGCAAAAGGCGATGCACAGCAGAGCTACAATGAGCAGCAGCATCTGCAGAAGTATTACCCCCACCGTTGACTTGTAGAGCCGCACACCATAGGCGCGATTATAGACGATCATGATAATCGTCAGCTCCACCACATTGCTCAGCGCCAAGCCCACGCCACTACCAGTGAGGCCTGCCACATGGTAGCCACCGATGACACAAGCTCCCAGCAGCACCGCCGCGATAACCTCGATGACAAAAAACATCCGTGAGTCGCCCTTGGCCAGCGCAGTGTAAGCCACCGGCGTAATCACAGCCTTGGAGTACATATAGAGCGTGGCGCACAGCACCATAGGCACTATCTCCAGATACTCGGGGCGGTAGAGCAGACGGACTATCTGTGGCAGGAATAGCGTAAACAGCATCAGACACGGCACAATGAGCAGCACACACACCACCACCTGGCGGTTGATGGCCACATTCATCCCCCTCAGATTGTCAGCTATGCCCGAGAGGCGCGGATAGAAATCGGCGTCCATGGCAGAGAAGATAAACTTGGTGTAGGTGACAGTCAGCACAAAGCCTGCGCCATAGAGTCCCACATCCTCGATGGAGCCTTGGTTGGAGATAAAGGAGCGAATGAGCATCTCGGCCAGTGCAGCCACGAGGGATGCCAGCATAAAGGAGATACTCAGGCTTATCAGCGGGCCGCCCTTGCGCAGCACGCTCCATCTAAACGGCGCTACGCGATAGGGAAACGGGCGCAGAGTGTAGCACATGTTCAGGACGGTGGTAGCCAGCAGTCCCGCATTGAGAGCAATGACGATACCGCGCAGCCCCCACAGCCAATAGCTTATCACGCTCACCACCATCGTAGCCACCGCTCCGGCACCAGAGGCCCACGCCAGCTGGCGCAAGCGGCGGGTAGCCTTGAGGATAGCCACCTCGGTGGCGTTGACGCTCATCAGCACCAGCAGCGGCGAGAGGAAGATGAAGCTCCTCACGAAGTTATCGCTGCCCATGGCAAAGCGGCTCAGCAGACGGGCGCCGACAGCCACTATCACCATCGCCACCAGTCCGGTAAGCACACTCCACGATCGCACCACCCTTATCTCATCGCGCAGCTCTGCCGAGCCGTCGCCATGGCGTTCATATACCTGCGACAGCCGTCGTATCACGCTCACCGGCATCACCAGCGTGGTGGCGGTGCTCACAAGGTTGGCGGCATTGCTGAAGAGGTCGGACAACCCCTGACCGTAGCGGTCGATAAATATGGCCGCTGCCTTGTTGCGTACTATTGAGGCCAGCATCGAGATAGCCTGGATGCCACCGAAGATGCCTGTGTATTTTAGGATATGACGATAAGACAAATTCACGGAGCGAAATTACAAAAAAATCCCGATGCGAACAAATTCTACATATTTTATTATGTTTATTCCGAATTCTTCGTAAATTTGCATCATCATGCAAACCACCGCACGACCAAACGGCCCAACGACCAGACGACCAAACGACCAGACGACTGGCAACGACCTCGTCATCATGGGCATCGACCCAGGCACCAGCGTGCTGGGCTACAGCTTTGTGCGCTCCACCGGCGGCAAACTGCAGATAGAAGCCATGGGTGTGATAGACCTCCGCAAATGCACCGATATATATATCAAGCTGGGGCGCATCCACGAAAACATGCTACGGCTGATTGACTCCTTCCATCCCGACGAGTTGGCCATAGAGAGCCCGTTCTACGGCAAAAACATACAGACGGCCATCAAGCTGGGCCGTGCACAAGGAGTGGTCATCGCCGCAGCCATAGAGCGCGACCTGGTGGTGCACGAATACCCGCCCACAAAGGTCAAGCAAGCCATCACTGGCAACGGCTCCGCCAGCAAAGAGCAGGTGGCAGGCATGCTCAGCAAGATATTCAAGGTGGAGCAGAAAAGCATGGGCGATTTCCTCGACGCCACCGACGCGCTGGCCCTCGCCTACTGCCACCATACACAGCGACGCACCATAGTGTCGGCACGCGAATACTCCACATGGAGCGCCTTCGTGAAGAACAATCCCGGCAGAGTGACGGGCGGCATTCCCACTCGTGCACCCAAGACACGGAAACCATGAGTGAACGCACTCTGATACAGCTCATCGATGCGGTGCCCGACGGGCCGTTTCACTTCGCGGCACCAACAAACCTCACCATCACCGAGGGTGAGACACTGATACTGACCGGCCCCAACGGCAGCGGCAAGACCACGCTGGCCAACATGCTAAGAGGAGCCACGCGACTCAGCCAAGGCTCCCGCCACACTGCCGCCAACATACGCATAGAGTACGTGGCCTTCCACGACCAGTACACCAGCAGTGTGGACACGGGAGCCAGCGCCTACCAGATGCGGTGGAACCAAGGCGCTATGGACGAGGACTTCGAGCCCAGGGTGAGAGACGTGCTCGGCACACTGCCCGCCAGCGCCGACCTCATCGACACCGCCGACCTGATGGACCGCACCATCGTCAGCCTCAGCTCAGGCGAGTGGCGACGACTGCAGCTGGTCAGAGTACTGGCCAAGGAGCCACAGGTGCTCATAATAGATAATCCCTTCATTGGGCTTGACCATGCGGGGCGCCGTGTGGTGGCCGACATGCTGGAGCAGATGACAGCCAGGCGTCGTATGGCCCTGGTGCTGATAACGAGCAGAGAGGTGGTGAGGTTGAGGGTTAATGGTTCAGGGTTAAGGGTTAAGGGTGCAGGGTTAACGGGTCATCCCATCCTTGAGGCTCGCAACATAACGGTACGCTACGGACGACGCACCATACTCAAAGACTTCAGCCTCACCATCCGCGAAGGTGAGCACTGGGCGCTCAAAGGACCCAACGGCAGCGGAAAGAGCACTCTGCTCAGCCTTATCTGCGCTGACAATCCTCAGGGCTACGCTTGCGACATCACACTCTTCGGTCGCCGCAGAGGCACTGGCGAGAGCATCTGGGAGATAAAGAAGAATATCGGCTTCGTGTCGCCGGAGATGTACAGGGCCTACCGCCGCAACCTGCCCGTAAAGGTCATCGTGGCCAGCGGTCTGCACGACACAACGGGACTCTTTCGCCAACCTACGGCAGACGACATACGGCAGGTAAGCCAGTGGATGGAGCGCTTCGGCATCAGCGGCTGGGCTGACAGGAGCTACATGGCTCTCTCGGGCGGTGAACAGCGATGGGTGCTGCTATGCAGAGCCTTCGTCAAGAACCCGCAGCTGCTAATCCTCGACGAGCCCTACCACGCTCTCGACAACCACTACCGCCAGCAGGCCACGCAGATAATCTGCGACTACTGCTCGCAGCCCCGACGGACACTGATAATGGTGTCGCACTACGATGAGGACTTCCCACCCATCATAGACCACAGTGTTGAGTTAAAAAAGGAGATAGAGGTAGATAAAGGTAGATAAAGGTAGATAAAGGTAGATAGTAAATCGTAAAATAGTAAATAGATATGGCACTCATTACATGCCCCGAATGTGGACGCGAGATATCGTCCCGAGCACACTCCTGCCCCCACTGCGGAGCAGCCAACCAACCGCGAGTAAGCGCAGGATACAACACGGAGATAATTCCTCCCACTCCAACCACGGCCAAGCCAATCAAAGTGAAAGAGCCGCGCACTCCGGCCCAGCGCAGAAAGCGTCGTATGGCCTGGATAGGTAGCATCATCGGTGTGGTGCTGCTCGCCGGCCTTGGATGGCTCCTCTATCACAACCACCAACTGGCAGCCGAGGAAGAAGCCAGCTACAACCAACTCATGGACGACTTCTCCATAGCCGATGCCGAGACCTTCCTGCTAAGGTATCCCGACAACAAGCACGCCAAGGAAATAAAGGACAATATCGCCCTCTATCAGCGCTACGAGCAAGAGTGGGCCAAGATAGTGACCTCCACCAACGTGGACGACTTCGCCATGTTTCGCAGCAAATTCCCCGACAGTCCCTTCGACCAGAAAGCATACGACAAGATTGACTCCCTCGACTGGACCTACGCCAAACGCAGCGACACCGAGGGCGCGCTGCAGAAATACCTCGACCTGCACCCCGACGGCAAATATGCCGACATGGCACGCGAGCAGAAGCAATTCATCATCGACTCCCGACCCACCGACGAGGAGCGCAATGCCATAGCCCGCATCATCAACTCCTACTTCGCCGCACTTACCGACAACAGCAAGGAAGCACTCAGCGATATCACCACCGCCGCCGTGTTCAGCAAGAGCTGCGACTTCATCGACAGCCACGAGGGCAACGGCATCACCAGCTACACCGTCACCTCGCCCGTCACAGTGGAGAAAAAGCCCACCGACAGTGGTCCGACCTACAATGCCTCCTGCACCGTCAACCGCATAGGCACTGACATAGACGGCAACGTCACATCCAAGACCTTCAGCGTACGCACCAGCCTCAACACGCAGATGCAACTCTCTGCAGTCAACATGAAGGGACAAGAATAACTCTTTGAACTCTTGAACTCTTAAACTCTTAAACTCTTGCCTCGCATGAACATCATCTTCGACCTTGACGGCACACTGCTCAACACCCTCGACGACCTGGCTGCGAGCACCAACCACGCCCTCAGCGCGTGCGGCTATCCCACACGCGCTCTTGAGGAAGTGCGCCAGTTTGTCGGCAACGGCGTAGGCAAGCTGATAGAGAGAGCCGTGCCGGAGGGCACCAATCCCAGTGATGTGCAGCGTTGCCTGACCTATTTTCGCAACCATTACGCCGACCACTGCCTCGACCGCACCCTGCCATACCCAGGCATACAGTCCATGCTCAGTGAGCTCCACCAGCGGGGCATAGCCATGGCCATCGTGTCCAACAAACTGCAGCCCGCCGTCACCGAGCTCAACAGCCGCTTCTTCGCCCCCACCATCACCATAGCAGTGGGCGAGACAGAACAACTAAAGCGCAAACCCGCGCCCGACATGCCGCAGCAGGCCATGCGCCTCATGCACGCCACAGAGGCAGACACCATATACGTCGGCGATAGCGATGTTGATATCCTCACCGCCAAGGCCGCGCACCTGCCTTGCATCAGCGTCACCTGGGGTTTCCGCGACCGCGACTTCCTGCTCCGGCACGGAGCCACCACCATCATATCCACACCTCAGCAACTGATAGACTATGTTAACCTTCCAATCAATAGGTAGCGGTAGCAGCGGCAACAGCTACTATCTGCAGACAGACCAAGGCGCACTTCTCATCGACGCAGGCATTGCCGAACGCAAATTCCGCAAACTGACGCGAGAATACGGCATATCACTCGGCAAAGTTACAGCCATACTCGTCACACACCATCACATCGACCACATACGCACGCTCGGCATACTCAACCAGAAAGACGGTATGCCCGTATATATGACCGAAGAAACCAAGAAAGGCATCTTCCTCAACCGCTACATAGGCAAGAAGCCGCGCATCGAGACCGTCACCACCATCTATAAAGGTAGCACCATCCGTCTGCTCGGTATGGAGATCACGCCCTTCTCCGTGCCCCACGACTCGCGCGACAATGTCGGATTCTTAATCAGCCACGACAATGTGCGACTATGTATCGTCACCGATTGCGGCCACTGGACCGACGAGATAGAACGCTACGTCAGCCAGGCCACCCACCTCGTGCTTGAGTCGAACTACGACCCCGACATGCTGGCCAAAGGACCCTACCCCGTCGTACTGCAAAACCGTATCCGCAACGGACAGGGACACCTCTCCAATCCACAGGCAGCCGAAGTAATAGCACGCCACTGCGACCACCTCAAGACCATCTGGCTCTGCCACCTCAGCGAGCAAAACAACACGCCGCAACTCGCCCTCGCGGCAGCCAAGCAAGCAGCAGGCAACGCGCTCACCAACATCATCGCCCTCGACCGCGAGAAACCATCCAAACAATACGATCTCGAAGAACTGACACTATTCTAGTTACCTTAACCATAACATTATGAAACAACTATTCAAATTCCTATTGCTGGCCCTAATCTTCAATTTTCAATCTTCAATCTTCAATGATCTTAGCGCCCAGACCCTCCGCGACCGCTACAACTCGCAGATAGGGCGGGTAGAGCGCGACGGTACCGTGCGCGACCGTTACAACTCGCAGATTGGCAAGGTGGGGAGCGATGGCACCGTGCGCGACCGCTACAACTCGCAGGTGGGCAAGATAGAGCGTGACGGCACCGTGCGCGACCGCTACAACTCGCAGATTGGCAAGGTGGAGAGCGATGGCACCGTGCGCGACCGCTACAACTCGCAGCTGGGGAAGGTAGAGCGCGACGGCACCGTGCGCGACCGCTACAACTCACACATTGGCAAAGCCGAAGGAGTAGATGCCCGCATAGCGGCTGTGCTATTCTTTATGAATCTGCTGAACCTGAAGTAGAGCTTTCATACCAAGAAAGAAGGCTAAAGTGACAAAGATTTACCTTAACGAGTCCTTATCTTACCTAAAAAAGATTAAAAAGGACTCGTTTTCGCACATATTTTCGTAACTTTGCGGCTGCATTTTATACGCGCGCGCAAATGAGAAAGTGGCTTTTGGCTTTATTCGTATTTATCGGCACCGTCAGCATTATGGCGGTGGGCGGTAGGATGGGCGATGCCTGCGGCAGTGCGAAGTTCGAAAGTTCGAAAGTTGCAAAGTGCGAGAGTTTAAGGGATACGATAACGGCCGATGACGACTCGCTGTTTGCCGTGACGCCTGACTCGGTATATCTGAAGCCCCTCGACTCACTGCGCGTGGCAGCCAAGGCTGACACGCTCGAGGCAGATACAGCAAAGAAGAAGAGTGACGGGCTGGACCAGCCGGTGAAATACACGGCGCGCGACTCGATGACCTACAATGCGCTGAGCCACGACATCAGTCTCTACGGCAACAGCGAGGTGAGCTATCAGGACATGAATCTCACGGCTGACATCATCAGAATGAACACGGACTCGAGCCTGGTCCACGCCACATATATGACGGACTCGACGGGTGTGCAGACAGGTCGCCCCGTGTTTGAGCAGGGCAACGACAGCTATGAGATGGACAAGATATCCTACAACTTCAAGACGAAGAAGGGATACATACTCAACACTACCACCGAGCAGGGCGACGGTTTCATAAAGAGCGAGAGCAGCAAGAGGGATGCCGACGGCGTGATCAACCTGATGCACGGCACCTACACCACCTGCGACCACGACCCACCCCACTTTCACATCGCGTTGTCGAGGGCCAAGGTGTACCCGGGCAAGGAGGTGATATCGGGTCCCGCCTACCTGGTGGTGGAGGGAGTGCCTCTGCCCTTGGCGGTGCCATTTGGTTTCTACCCCTTCAGCGACAAATACTCGAGCGGCTTTATGATGCCCTCGTTTGGCAGCGAGACGATAAGAGGCTTTTATCTGAGAGACGGCGGCTACTATTTTGCCATCAACGACAGGATAGACCTCACGCTACTGGGCGAGATATACACCAAGGGGTCGTGGGGCATCAACGCGTCGTCGACGTATAAGAAGCGCTATAAGTATGGCGGCAACTTCTACATCAACTACCTCAACACGGTGGAGGGAGAGAAGAACATGCCCGACTATATGGTGACCAAGAGTCTGAAGGTGCTATGGTCGCACCGCCAAGACCCGAAGGCGTCGGTACGCTCTTCCTTCTCAGCGAGCGTGAACTATGCCTCGGAGTCGTTTGAGAAGAAGAACCTCAGCTCGCTCTACAACCCCTTGACCTACTCACAGAGCACGCGCACGAGCTCGGTGAGCTACACCTACACATGGCCAAGCATAGGGTTGACGATGGCGAGCTCAGGCAACCTGAGCCAGAACATGCGCGACTCCACGATAGCGATGACGCTGCCCGACATGAACATAACGCTCGCGCGCTTCTACCCCTTCAAGCGCAAGAAGCTGAGGGGCAAGGAGAAATGGTATGAGAAGATATCGATGTCGTACACGGGCAACCTGTCGAACCGTATCAACACGAAGGAGGACAAGCTGCTGCACTCTGACCTGGTAAAGGACTGGCGCAACGGCATGCAGCACCGGATACCGATCAGTGCCACGTTCTCGCTGTTTAAGTACATCAACGTGACGCCGAGCCTCAACCTGAGCGACCGCATGTACACGAACAAGGTGATGCAGAGCTGGGACCCTGTCAACCAGGCAGTGGCTAATGACACGCTGTATGGATTCTACAATGTGTATGACTGGAACGCCTCGCTGTCAGCGAACACCACGCTGTATGGATTCTACAAGCCGTCGCCCTCGATATTTGGCAACAAGATAATAGCGGTGCGCCATGTGCTGAAGCCGAGCGTGGCGTTCAGCTACGCCCCCGACTTCGGTTCCTCGTCGTACGGCTACTACGAGAGCTACGTGCGCACGGATGCCGACGGCAAGGTGAGCACGGTGAGCTACTCGCCCTTCGCCAACTCCCTCTACGGTGTGCCGGGCAGAGGTCGCACGGGTAGCATATCGATGCAGCTGAGCAACAACGTGGAGATGAAGGTGCGCAGTGACCGCGACTCCACGGGCGAGAAGAAGATATCGCTCATCGACGAGCTGGGTGCCTCGCTGAGCTACAACATGGCGGCCAAGACACGCAAGTGGAGCGACCTCACCACCAGGCTGCGCCTCAAGTTGAGCAAGAGCTACACCTTCAGTATGACGGCCGTATGGGCGACGTATGCCTACCAGATGGACGAGAATGGCAGGGTATTCGTAGGTGACCGCACCGAGTGGAGCTACGGGCGCTTCGGCAGGTTTCAGGGCACGTCGCAGAACTTCTCCTACACCTTCTCCAACTCCACGTTCAGCAAGAAGCGAAGGGGGGAAAAGGATAACGAGGACGATAACGAGGACGATAACGATAACGAGGACCACAACGTCGATCCTGACATTGCAGAGAACATGAGCTACAAGCCGCGGCAGAGCAGCAAGCGGCCGGAGGTGGACGAGCACGGGTACCTGCGCTTCAACATACCGTGGAACCTGACCATATCATACGGTGTCAGCATGCGGGAGAACACCTCAGCACGCTTCCGTACCAAGCACATGCGCTATCCCTACAAGCTGACTCACACGCTCAACTTCTCAGGCAACGTACGCCTCTCCGACGGTTGGAACATCAACTATGCCTCGGGCTACGACTTCAACTTCAAGAAGCTGTCCACAACCACGGCCTCGCTGATGCGTGACCTGCACTGCTTCTCGATGTCGTGCTCCATAGTGCTGATGCCCTACACGTCGTTTAACTTCACTTTCCGCGCCAAGATGTCCACCTTGGCCGATGTGCTGAAATGGGAGAAACGCTCTTCTTACAGCACTAATATTGACTGGTACTAATACCATTAACCACCATGACTTTCACCACTCCCATACATGACTTCGGGCAGATATTCCGGATTAGCGCCAGTGACAAGCTGCTGGCGCTGGGTTCATGCTTTGCACAAGTGGTGGGTCAGAGGCTTGCCGACAATAGGCTCGACATTGCTGTCAACCCTACGGGAGTGCTGTATAACCCTGAGAGCATCTTCCTCACCATCGACACCGCGCTCGACATAGCCATGGGGCACAGCGATGCGCTGGAGGAGCTGAAGAGCCTGACCTTTGAGGGACAAGACGGGAGGTGGTACAACTGGATGGCAGCGTCGCTGATTGAAGGACAGAGCCGCGAGGAGTGCGACCGCCACATGGCTGACGCCATGGAGCACATGGCACAACGACTGAAAGGGCTCACGGTGCTGATGCTCACCTTCGGCACCGACCACTACTACAGCCTCAATGGTCAAGTGCCGGTGACCAACTGCCACAAGATGCCCGCGGCCCTGTTTGAGGAGCACATCATGAGCACTGACGATATAGTCAGGCGCTTCGACAACACGTGCCGCAGACTAATGGCGCTACGCCCCGAACTGAAGATAATCGTCAGCGTCAGTCCCTACAGATATCTGAAATACGGGCTGCACACCAGCCAACTGAGCAAGGCACGCCTGCTGCTGGCCACCGACGAGATACAGAAGTGCTACGATGCGGTCTGCTATTTCCCTACGTACGAGATACTCAACGACGAGCTGCGCGACTACCGCTACTACGCCGCCGACATGGTGCACCCCTCCGAGACAGCCGAGGAATATATCTGGCAGACATTCTGCGACCACTACATGGACGAGCGTCTCAATAACTTCATCCACGAATGGGCATCGGTGGTCAAGCTACAGTCGCATCGCACCAAGGACACCACGGCGCAAGACGCACTCAACGCCACGATAAGCAAAAAGATTGAACAAGTAAGACAGCAGTTTCCCGAAATGCTTTGAAGATTATAAAACCCACATGAACTATTCCATAAAAGATATTATCCGCATTACAGGATGCAAGGCTATAGGCAGCGACAGCGACAGGGTAATTGACACACTGCTTACCGACAGCCGTTCGCTGCTCAGTGCAGAAAGCACCCTCTTCTTCGCTATCACCACCGCCCACGGCAGCGGAATGAATTATATTGGCGAACTCTATGACAAAGGAGTACGCGGCTTTGCCCTCGACAGCTGCGAGACCGTTGACATCGAGGCAATGCCAGAGGCCACCTTCCTCGTCGGCGACGCACTCCAGATGCTGCAGAGCATAGCCGCTTACCACCGCGCCCAGCACCCCGACCTCCGGATGGTAGGCATCACGGGCAGCAACGGCAAGACAATTGTCAAGGAGTGGCTGTATCAGCTTATCGGCCACCGCCAACCCACCGTGCGCTCGCCGCGCAGCTACAACTCGCAGATAGGTGTGCCCTTCTCCCTCATCCTCATACAAGACGACACCCAGTTGGCACTCATCGAAGCAGGCATCTCTCAGCCCAGCGAGATGGAAAAGCTGGAGTCAATGATACGCCCACAGACCGTGGTGCTGACCAATATCGGCAGCGCACACCAAGAGAACTTCAGCGACCTCAAGCAAAAGACGAGGGAGAAGCTCATGCTGGCACGCAATGCCCAGAAGATAGTGTATCCCGCCGACGACCCAACGATAACAGAGACAATCGCAGAGATGGCGCTGCCAAGCGAAAAACTCTTCGGCTGGTCGATGACAGACACCACGGCACAGCTGTACATCTCTCACATCGAGAGCCGAGGCAGCGGCAGTCTCGTAGCATACAGCCTTAACGCAGATAACACGGAAGCTGTGGAGGGCACCTACACCCTACCCTTCATCGACAATGCCTCCATACACAACAGCATCACCTGCCTTGCCACAGCCATCGCCCTGGGCTACGACCACGGCACCATCGCCGCCGCCATGCCAGAGCTGGAGCCGATGGCCATGCGACTGGAGGTGATAGAGGGGCAGCGCAACCTGACTATCATCAACGACTCCTACAACTCCGATGTCAACTCGCTCAGCATAGCCCTCGATTTCATGGGGCGGAGAACAGAGTTCCAAAGTTCGAAAGTTGCAAAGTTCCAAAGTTCAAGGGTTCAGAATATCCTCATCCTTAGCGACATACTGCAGAGCAGCGATGACAAGCAGCAGCTCTACGCCAAGGTGGCAGAGCTGGTGGCAGCACAGCATATCGACCTGCTCATTGCCATAGGCAAGGAGATAGAGCCTTACCTGCCCGCCTTCACCGTGCCCTACCACCACTTCGCCACCACCGAGGGTCTGCTCAACAGCAACATGCTCAACAGCCTCCACGATGCCACAGTGCTGGTGAAAGGCGCACGCATCTTCCGCTTCGACAAGATCACCGCGCTACTCGAGAAGCGGGTGCACGAGACCATCCTTGAGGTAAACCTCAACGCCATCGTTGACAACCTCAACCACTACCGCTCGCTCATGCATCCGGACACCAAGATAGTGTGCATGGTGAAAGCCTCCGCCTACGGAGCAGGCAGCATAGAAGTCAGCAAGACACTGCAGGACCACAAGGTGGACTACCTGGCCGTGGCCGTGGCCGACGAAGGAGTGGCTCTGCGCCAAGCAGGCATACGCAGCCATATCATGGTGATGAACCCGGAGATGACGTCGTTTCACGACCTGTTTCAATACCATCTGGAGCCGGAGATATACAACTTCAAGGTGCTGCAGGCCCTCATCCGCGCTGCCAATCACGAAGGCGTCACCAATTTCCCCGTACACATAAAGCTCGACACCGGCATGCACCGCCTCGGCTTCCATCCCGTGGAGGACATAGAGCGTCTCATCACCATGCTGCGCGGCGAACAGAGTGTGCCGGCAGTGAAGCCCGTGTCGGTATTCTCCCATTTCGTGGGCAGCGACGGAGCACAGTTTGACGACTTCACCCACCAGCAGTTTGCAGTCTTTGACCAAGCCAGCCGCAAGCTGCAGCAGGCCTTCCGCCACCGCATACTGCGCCATATCTGCAACTCAGCAGCCATAGAGCGTTTCCCGCAATACCATCTCGACATGGTGCGCCTCGGCATCGGTCTGTATGGCATCAATCCCTTTGACAACTCAACCATCAACGCCGTGTCCACCCTGCGCACCACCATCCTCCAGATACGTGAGGTGGCGCCCACTGACACCGTGGGTTACAGCCGCTGGGGCAAACTGACGCGGCCCAGCCGCATAGCAGACATACCCATCGGATATGCCGACGGTCTCAACCGTCATCTGGGTCGTGGCGTAGGCTACTGCATCGTCAATGGGCAACGCGCTCCATACGTAGGCAACATCTGCATGGACGTAGCAATGATTGACGTTACCGACATCCCCTGCAGCGAGGGCGACAGCGTGGAGATATTCGGTGGGCAGCTGCCCGTCACCGTGCTCAGCGACCTGCTCGACACCATACCCTATGAGATACTCACCTCCGTCAGCGAACGCGTAAAAAGAGTTTATTACAATGATTGACCGCAAGACCATAGACCAAGTATATCAGGCCACCGACATAGTGGACGTAGTCAGCGACTTTGTATCGCTGCGCAAGGCAGGAGTCAACTACAAAGGGCTCTGTCCGTTCCACGACGAGAAGACGCCCTCATTCGTCGTCTCGCCCGGTCGTGGCACATGCCACTGCTTTGGCTGCGGCAAGGGCGGCACCGCCATCAACTTTCTGATGGAGCTCAACAACATGACCTACCCCGAGGCCATACGCTGGCTCGCACGCAAATACGGCATCGAAGTCATTGAGACAGGCTTCGACGACAAGGCCAATGCCGAGCGCAAGCATCGCGAAGAACTGCTCGCCCTCAACCAGTGGGCAAACGAGTGGTTTCAGCAGACGCTGGAGGATACTCCAGAGGGACAAGGCATAGGACTCAGCTACCTGCGTAGCCGCAACTTCCGCGACGACATCATACGCAAGTTCCAGCTCGGCTACTGTCCCGCTTCAGGCTACGGCCTCGGCGATGCTGCGCGCAAGAACCACATTAGCGAGGACAACCTGGTGGAGACAGGCCTCTGCATCCGTGCCAACAACGGCAAGCTGCGCGACCGCTTCTTTGGGCGCGTCATCTTCCCCGTGCACAACTATCTCGGCAAGGTAGTGGCCTTTGGCGGGCGTATACTGCAGAAGAAAGACAATGTGGGCAAATACCTCAACTCCCCCGAGTCGCCCATCTACTACAAGAGCAACGAGCTCTACGGCATCTACTTCGCCAAGCAGGCCATCCAGCGCCAGGACTGCTGCTACCTTGTGGAGGGCTACACCGATGTCATCTCCATGCACCAGTGCGGCATAGAGAATGTGGTGGCCTCCTCCGGCACAGCGCTCACCCACGACCAGATACGCCTTATCAAGAAGTTCACCACCAACCTCACCGTGCTCTATGACGGTGACTCCGCAGGCATCAAGGCATCCATGCGAGGCATCGACATGCTACTGGAGCACGGCCTTAACATCAAGGTGCTGCTCTTGCCCGACGGCGACGACCCCGACTCCTTTGCCCGTAAGCATACCGCCGAGGAGTATGTGGACTACATCAACCAGCACCAGGTCGATTTCATCCGCTTCAAGACCGACCTGCTCCTCCAGGATGCCGGCAACGATGTTCGTGCCAGAGCATCGGTAATCAATAATATCGCTGACAGCATAGCACGCATCGACGACACCATCACACGTTCCCTCTACATCACCGAGTGCGCCACCCTCACGGGAGCCAGAGAGCAAGACATCATCGAGACCGTCAACTCCACCCGCAACCGGATGAAGCTGAATAAGCTCAAAACAGAGAACAAAGATACTAGTCAGGCTAGCCAGGCTAGTCAGGCTAGTGTAGCTAGTCAGCCCAGTCAGCCTAGTCAGGCTAGCGAGACTAGCCAGTCCAGGGCGGCTGCGGAGCTCATGAAGTACGTCATACGCTACGGCGAGCGGACCATAGGCGATGCCGAGGACGAAAACGGCAACACGCGGCCATTGACGTTTGTGGAATATGTGAGCGAGACAATGAACAATGACGAGCTTTCCTTCACCCAGCCCCTCTACACCGCCATCATCCAGGAGCTGCTGGCCAACAAGGACAAGCCCAACTTCACAGCCCTCAACTTCCTGCTCACCCACCCTGACGATGAGATACGCAACTACGCTCTCTCGCAAGCCACCGACAACGGCTCCACCATAGGTGTGAATGATGACAGCATACTCGACCACCTCTACGAGACAGCCGAGAAACTGATAGCAGACCTCGCCCTCGCAGTGGTCAGCGACAAGATTACGGAGCTCGACCATAAAATCAAGAGCGGCACCCTCACCCCCGAAGATATAATAGAGAGCACCATCACCCTCTCCCGATACAAAGAAGCACAGATACAGCTGAAGAGAAGGAGATAAAAGGAGATAAAAGGAGATAAAAGGAGATAAAGGTAGATATGAATATAGCAATTCTTGACGCACATCCCCTCAACCCGGGCGACCTCAGTTGGGAGCCCTTGGAGCAGTTCGGCACCCTCAGCATCTATCCCCGCACCGCTCCTGCCGACACCTATACCCGTGCCAAAGACGCCGACATAGTCATCACCAACAAGGTGTGCTTCGACGCCACCCTCCTCGCTCGGCTGCCTAAGCTGCGCTGCATCGTCGTCACCGCCACGGGTTACAATATCATCGACCTGCAGGCAGCCACAGAGCGCGGCATCGTGGTATGCAATGCTCCCGCCTACTCCACCAGCAGCGTGGCCCAACATGTGATTGCGCTGCTGTTGCACATAGCCAACCGCGTCAGCGACTATGCCCATCTCAACCGCCATGGGCACTGGAGCGCCAGCCCCGACTTCTGCTACTATAACACTCTAACACTTGAACTCTCCGGAAAGACCATCGGCATCGTCGGCCTCGGCAACATAGGCTCCACCGTTGCCGCCATAGCCCACGCCATGGGGCTCCGTGTCGTAGCCCACACCAGCAAGACCACGCTGCCTGACTACATAACAAGCGCAGACCTCCCCACCCTGCTTGCCACCTCCGACATCGTCACACTCCATTGTCCGCTAACCGACGCCACGCGCCACCTCATCAACCGCGACACCCTCGCCCTCATGCGGCGCGGCGCCATACTCATCAACACAGCCCGCGGACCACTCATCGACGAAGCAGCTGTGGCAGACGCGCTGCACAGCGGCCATCTCGCCGCCTTCGGAGCCGACGTGCTCTCCACCGAGCCGCCAGCAGCCGACAATCCCCTGCTCACCGCGCCCAACTCCTACACCACGCCCCACATAGCGTGGGCCACCCTCGAGGCACGCCAGCGACTGATGGATATCACCATCGACAATGTCCGCGCCTTCGTCAGTGGCAGCCCCGTCAATGTGGTAAAGTAAAGACCCCCTCTTATCCCCCTCTAGGGGGAAGACTTAAAAGAAGTAAAAGAAGTTAAATTGTAAATTGCCATTATGCCCTTCGAACTACCCACCTTCTATCAGATACTAGACTTCATAGGCACTCTCGCCTTTGCCATCTCCGGCACACGCTTGGCAGCAGCCAAGCATTTTGACCTGTTCGGCGCATACGTTGTAGGCGTCACCACCGCCATTGGCGGCGGCACCATGCGCGATGTGCTGCTCGGCACCCAGCCCTTCTGGATGACCAACCCCTTCTACCTCGTCTGTTCGGGCATAGCCCTGCTTTGGGTTGTAGTCTTTCGCAAGCACTTGGTGAGGCAGGACAACACGTGGTTTCTGTTCGACACCATAGGTCTTGCCCTCTTCACCGTGGTAGGCTTCGAGAAGACCTTGGCCTTCGGCCTGCCCATGTGGTGCGCCGTCATCATGGGTGCCATGACCGGTGCTGCGGGAGGCATCTTGCGTGATGTGCTAATCAACGAGGTGCCCCTTATCTTCCGCAAGGAAATCTACGCCCTCGCCTGTGTGCTGGGCGGAGTAGTCTTCGCCCTCTGCCATAAGCTAGGCCTTGACCACAACACCACCGCAGTAGTAGCAGGCGCATCGGTCATCACCATGCGCCTGCTAGCAGTGAAGTACCACCTCTCCTTGCCCAAACTAAAGGTAGAAGGAAGCAAAGAGGAGTGAGTCACTCCCATGGAGATTGAGTTGCCTTCAGTTTAAACCATCCCTCATGGCCATCAGTGCTCTTGAGGTGAGCCAATGCCGTCATGGTACCGTCGCCATTGTCTTTCACAAAGAACTTGGCTTCGGTCAGGTCGTCAGCATTAAACTCAATCATATTGTTCTCTGCTTGCCACCCCGCTGACGGGTCAATGAAGGTGCCTAAGCTGACAAAAAGAGTCTCATTGCCGCTGGCCTTCTCTGCCAGATAGTCAATCTCCTTGCCAACCATTTCATCGGTAATATTGAAGATGCCTCCCCATCCCACTGTGGCGTATTCGGGATGCTCCTTGCAGAAGTCTATGTTGTAGCCCGAGCCTGTGGAGCCCCTGCTAAAGTAAGCGTAATCTTCTTCACCGGTGAGGTCATAGCTCTTTTCATCAACGACATACGTATTGTTATCCAGCTTGTCAGCTTTCTTCAGATTTTCGTCGTTGATGTCATCACCTTCTTCCGTGACCTTGACAGTAGCACTACTGGACTTAATCCACGCATCGGGCTTGCTGCCGCTGGTGCTGGCAGTCACGGTGCCCTCCGTGGCATCCTCTTCGGGGGTGAAGGTTACCGACACCTTGCCATCAGCGGCCGTCACAGCGGACACAGGAGCCACGCTGCCGCCCGTGGCCTCGAATTGGACGGTCTGTCCGCCAAAGCCAGTCCACTCGCCGGTCTTGGATGTATAGCGCTCCAGCTTGTAGGTGATGGCTGCCGTTGCACCCTTCTCGATATCCTGAGAAGCGGGCGTGGGTGTGAGACGGTAGTCGATGGCCACGGCCTTCCAATCGTCGGCCTTGATGGCATCTTCAGCTTCCTCACCTTCAGCAGGTTCTTCGCCCTCGGCGCCCAGCACTACTTCGGCCTTCACCACGCCGCCCTCGCGGTCGTTGAGGGTGAAGAAGGCGCTGACGTTGCCGTCCTTGTCGGTGTAGCCGTACTCATCCTCAAGCTCGCCGCCCTCTGCTTCGAAGTGCACGAGCACACCGGGGGCGTTGTAGGTCTTGCCTGTAAGGTTTATCTTGTTGGTAACATGATACTTCACCTCGCGCTTGCCATTGATGAGCACCTCCTCTTCGGGAGTGTTGAGCAGCTTAATCTCGTCCGGCAGGCTGACGAGCGGCAGGTCAAAGACATTGATGGGGTCTATCTCGCCCAGGTCTTTCTTCCAGAAGAAGAGGTCGAGGCAGAGACCCAGTCCGAGGTCAACGCCTGTGCTGACACCGGCATCCCATGCCACATATTTGTTGTCCACCAATCGTCCGTCGGCCTCAGCCTTGATGTAGGGCTGCGGACTGATGGTGGGGCATAGCACCTTGTATATACCTATCTCTATCTTGGGGTAGCAGGTGGCACGCGCCTCGGCATGAGCCTGGATGTTGACATCGGGGCCTACGAGTTCCAGATTCTTCTCACACTCAGCAATCTTGGAGAGTCCCTTCTGGGCATCCCACTCCACCCCGTAGGTGACGGTGTTGGAGGATTGTATTCCTGCCGAGATAGAGGCTTCGCCGGAGGCACCGAGGTTGATATTAGCCATGAGGTCAGCATCAACGGTGATATATACAGGCACGGTGCCCACCGTGAAGGTGTACTTGATTCTGGGGATGACATTCTCCTTCAGAGTCCACTCCTTCTCATAGCCCACCTGGCTCTGCACGGCGTATTTCATCACCATCTCCATATTGAATCCGCCCTGTAGGGCTATGCGCAGGTTCTGCAGGTCGCCCATGCGCACCTCTTCCCATGGTATGTCGCCAAAGTCGAAATGGAACAGGCCTTTCAGGCCGAGGTTGAAGTTGAGCTTGTCCCACGACAGCGACTGCACGCCGCTCTGCCAGAGCACACGGCCGTCGTCGTTGTACTCCCAGTTGATGAAGTCGTACTCCAGACCCACGGGCTTGTTGCCGCCCCGGTATCCGGCAGACTTGCTCGAGCCTTCTGCGTTGAAGACCTCAACGTAGTGGTCGTCGGTCATGATTTCTATCTTGGTGGGCGTATATACGGGCTCGGAGATATACTCGTGAGCCGCCTTGCTCTTGCTCTGGCCTGCCACATCTGTGGACAGGGTGAAGGCCATTCCCTTGAACAGGTTGCCCATCACGCCCTCACGGGTGGCGAGGGTGACTGTTTTGCTGCCTTCTTGCTGCTGCACGCTGTTGATAAGGCGGATGGAGTAAGAGTCATCGTTGGGCAGCAGCACCACATCGTAGTTGCCCATGACGGGCACCTCCCTGGCAAACGTGAGGACAGCCTCGCCCGTATTCTCGTTGAAACTGTTCAGCGTAGTTGTGCTCCAGTCGATGTCGATGTAGCGGGAGTCGAGCTTGCCCTGCTGCACCACATACAGCGTGTCGCGCATCTGTCCGTCCTTGCCCATGAAGGCTATATAGCCTGTGCGCTGGTGGGTGGAGGGGTTGGGACTGGCCCTGAATATCAGCGAGTCGGTATCGGCAATTCCGCCAAAATCGCGAAGCCACGTGTCGCTGATGGTGCAGTCGTAGTCCACGCTTGTGCGCAGCTGGAAGGGGAAGTCTTCGCCCTCACCATCCACATACACCGTGTCGGGATGTGCAAACAGGAAGTTGGGGTCGCCCGCGAGCGACTGCACATTGTCGAAGGTGTAGGTAGTTTTATCCTGATTCGGGTCAGTGGGGTTCTGCCCTCCCTCTGGGGGAGTGGCGGGCTCTTCATAGACCGTGAAGCTGGGGGGAGTCTGCTGGAAGGTAACGCTATCGACTTTGCTCACGTCGTAGGTGATGCGGTTGCCGTCCTTATCGACAATGACGAGAGTCTGGGCATTGACCATTGACCATTGACCATTGATCATTAAAATTATCAACACTAGGAGGCTACGCCACAGAACTTTGGAACTTACGAACTTTTTCATTTCTTCACCGCTTTAGTCGTTACACTTCCGTCCTTGATGATGTACGTCCCCTTGGGGAGTTCGTTGAGTGAGCGGATACTCTTCTTCAAGAGCTTGCCGCTGAGGTCATATACTTCACAGTCCTTTGCGATGTCGAGCATCGGGGTCTTGACTTCCTGCACGCCAGTAGGCAGCGAGGGCTCGATGTCCTCAAATGTGAACTTCTTCAGGTTGGCCAGTTCCCACGAGAGCGTGGTGCTGCCGTTATGGATGGAGACATTGCCGTCTTGATAGGTAAACTCCGGCATCTGGCTGAACAGAACCTCCGTCTTACTGCCATCTTTAAGCCAAACGATAATCTTTGACTCTTCGGCATCTTGCGCCCATGCCCCGAGGGGGTTGAGCACGGCGAGCAGCAGCGCTGCGGCAACCCTCGCCCATTGTAGTTTAGTTTTCATAACTATATTTTTTAGAATTAGGAATTAGAAATTAGGAATGAGAAATTAGAAATTAGATTAGAAATTTAGCCTATATCGCGGCGGCTCTCCTGGTCGTTGGGAACGCGCTCGCTGAAGAGGCGGCGCAGGCCATCCTCGTAGGTATGCAATGCCTCGATGCCTTTGGCTGTGATGCGGCAGACCGTGCGAGAGAAACGTCCCAGACCGCCCGACTTCGATACCTCTATATAGCCGGCATCTCTGAGTATGGTAATCTGTGCGCTCACATTGCCTCGCGTAGAGTCGGTGATTCGGCACAGATACATAAAGTCCGCACTCTCAAGGCTGTCGAGGGCGACCATTATCTTTAGGCGCAACTCATTGTGGAGCAGCGGATTGATGACGGGAAACTTGAAAGCGCTCATGTGATTTACGATTTTACAATTTACGATTTTACAATTTACACACCCCTTCGGCCTTTGGCCACTCCCCCTAGCTTAGGGGGAGAATATTTAAGCGGTAACTTCTTTTCCTGCGATTCTTTCTTCATGTGTCGGCGCGACAGGTGGCCGGGAATGACTAGGGCAGCAATCGCCACAAGGGCTGTAACAAGCAACTGCCACGGCCAGAGGTCGCCTTGGAAGAACGGGCATGTAAAGGAGAGGACAGCGCCGACAATACCGCCCACCGTCATGGGGCGGAACCGAGAGATGACACCCGTGAGGAAGCAGCCCATGCTGACGAGCAGTCCTTGGAATGTGCAATAGCATAATCTGAAGACACCGGCAAAGCCCGTGGCGAAACCGCCCAGACAGCAAGCAGCGCCAATGAAGAGCCACATCTGCATGGCAATATTCTCGTCGAGAGTGCGGCGACCTGTGCGCTCATAGTCTTTCCTTACGAAATATATCATCAGGGGCGCACCGACGAGAGGGATGCCCACCCAGAGCCAACGGCACCAGTCCTCGTTCCATAGCATCAGGGCGGCAAACTCCAATAGCAGGACTACGACCGTGGGATACCCCCACACCAAGAAGAGGTTCACACCTGTGTGCTCCTTGCGGCTCTGCACCTCTCCCCGTATGCGAGCGATTATGTCCAGTTCGTGCTCTTTCTCCATATTTGGTGAGGCAAAGTTAATGTTTATTTTCTAAACATAAAGAAAAAAAGCGGAAAAAATATCCACGCACGGACTGGCGTCCGCACGTGGATAAATTTTGGTAGATGCGACATCTGTCGCGCTAATTGTTATCTCGTGTTTCTACTTCTTCACTTTTTTGCCCTTGAGGATGTAGATCTTGCCCTTTTCGGGGGTAGTTACCTTGCGGCCGTTCAAATCGTAGATTTCAGAGTTTTTCTCCATTCTCTGTTCTCTATTAGCTATTCCAGTGAGTTCGCCAGCCTTGATGACGACGGTCTCAGTAACGGCACTATTGCCCATGAGGTGGTCCCCAATGCCGTAGATGCCGTCTGCCTTGATGACTGACACCTCGGGCTTGGCAATGTAGCAGTCGTTGAGGGTAATGCTTGACCAGTCGCAGATGCAGCCGTTTCCGCTGGCGGATACCGAGAGGTCGGAGTTGTCTATCAGGAGGGAAACGCCGGACTCGCCGGTGATGCCGTACTCAAAGCCGTCCCCCACTTCGATATAGGCGTTGCGGATGGTGAGGCTCTCGCCATCGCTGATGTATATGCCTAAGGCATCATTGTCTGCCGCCTCACTTTTCAGTGTCAGCTTGCCGCCAGTGATGGTGGTGTTGGCATAGAGACGTATTATAGAATAACCGGATTCTGCCGTCAGCGTGCTGTTAATGACGTTGATGGTAAGGTCTTCGATGTTATTTTCCACTATCCAGTCATCATAGGCGCAGTCACCGCTGATGGTGAGGGTGTTGCCGACGGGGTCGTAGCTGAACACTCCGTCGTGGAGGATGTCGGTGAAGTTGGCGGAGTTGACGCCTACGCCGGCGATTGTCAGGTCATAAGGTGTAACCTCATCAACAACTACCAAGCCGGCATATCTGTTCTCGCCGTCAGCGGTTACAGTTTTCAGGCTTTTACTATAGTATGCGCCCTCAGGCTCGGTGATAGCCAGGTTAGCGGCAAAGTGAACGTTGGCAAGGGCAGTAAAGGCGGATTTTGGATGGTCATTAGGCTCAAAGGTGAGCTTACCCTTGTTGAAGAAAAGCCTGTTGCCACCCGTTCCGCCTATAGCTTTCTGGCCTTTGAACTCAAAGGTGGGGCCGTCCAGCGAAAGGTCGGGATCTTCGAGGCCTACCAACCATATACCATAGCCTTCGTCGGCTGTCGCCTCTCCACGGAGGATGCCGTCGCCGGTAAAGGTGGTGTTGCGCTTAAGCACGAAGACATTGTCGCGAACCTTTATGTCGCTTTCGCCTGTCAATTTAATTGTCAGATCGTCAACGCCTTCATTTCGAATCGCGTAGGATACGTCTTCAGAGTCAATCTTGACATTGCTGAGGGTGAGGGTCTGGCTCTCGGGGTTGTAAGAAATGCCTGTGCCGGTGAACTCCTTGCAGCAGAAGCCGCTGGCGGGACCCTTGAGATTGCCGTCCACATAAGCACCGTAGAGCTGATGGCCGCAGACGTAGAGGGGATAGTCTATCCACTCCACATCGCTACGAATCCAAATGCCCTCGGCGATGTCGGAGTTCTTGCATATCTCGTGATAGCGATACATCGCCTTCTCTTCCTCATTGAACCATGTATATCTGCTGTGCAGCCTCACGCCGTCGCCAAGCTTGAGGGCCTTGGTGGTGCCGATGTCGGCTGTCTCGCCGGCAAACTTATAGAGCGCACCGTCGCCTTCCTTTTTGATGGCGAGCGAGCCGGTGTTCCACCCAAGGAAGCCGTAGGTCTTGCCTTGGAATGTGTGCACACCGCCTGAGAGCGCCAGCGTGAGGGTGCGCTCGTTGCCACTGTCGTTTATCCCAAGAGCTCCCTTCTCGGTGGATACTACATTGAGGTTGCCCGAGCCGCTGACAGTGAGGTCTTTGGTGGCGTAGATGCCGTAGTTGCCGGCATTGATGTTGTTGGTGCCAACCACGTCAATCGTTACGCCCTCGCCCCCCACTGCTATGCCGCAGGTGAGGACGGAGCCGGTGTTGCCATGCTCCACGGTTGTGGCATCGGTGAGGGTGAGTGTCTTGGTGGAGGGCACATAATTCACGCTCATCGGGCCGCTGCTGATGTAGGGGCTGCCCACGTAGATAGGAGCATAATCAACATTGTAAACATTGTTCAGTTGCTTGCCGGCCACGTAGATGGGCAGCTTTTCCTTGATGGAGGACAAGGTCACCGCGCCTTTGGCCATCTCTCCGCCGTTCTGAGCCACACATTTTTTCGTTGCATCGAAGTAGCAGCCTGGCAGAGTCCTGCCATCTATGTAGCCGAAGTCCATGTTGTCGAGATTTAAGGCATAGACATTGTGGATGGCACCCTGTGCGCCTTCAAAGTTGTAGCCAAAATCGTCCTCAGTCGTCTTTGAGAGCGTGAGCACTTCGTTAGTTGCTCCGTTGCCCCAATAGCCATACTTGGCACCCTTGGCTCCAAGGTATCCCGTGGTTTTTACAGTTACACTGGCCCCGGCGCGGGTACTGATGCCGCTCTCTTTGTTGGAGGTAAGGTAAACACGCTTGCAGTCACCGCTGATGGTGGTGCTGGAGTTAGCGAAGGCAAACACATCGTTGTCGGTGGTCCAGTGCTGGTCAGCGCCGGTGAAGTTGAGGGTGGCATTACCCATGCCTGACCGCAGATCGATGCCAATAGGAGCATCGTCGCCCGTTGCCTCAAACTGCACACCGCTGAGGGTGAGGGTCTTGGATGAGGAGTTGTAGGTTACTGTGCCCGAGGTGATGTATGGGCTACGGACATTGGTGTAGTTGCGGTTGTTTACTTGCGTGCCGCCGACATAGACAGGATAGTAGGTGAACTCACCGGTGCTCTTAAACCATGTGCCGTTACCGAGGCTTGTTGCGGTGGCCACTCCGCTATCGTCACACATGGTATAGTTGCTCGGGTTGAAGTAGTTGTTTAGGGTCCAGATGTCCATGCCGTCCATCACGAGTTTGCCCGTATAGATGTTGGCCACGCCACCGGCAAACTTGTAGATACTGCTGCTGCTATACTTCTTGAGCGTGAGGGTACCGCTTTTCTGACCATAGAAGCCACGGGAGGTGCCGTACGTTACCAGCTCATTGACATCGATAGTCACGTCAGCACCGTTATAGGTCGAGAATGCCGACGAACCGGTGCCCGAAGCATCGACCGTCAGCGAGCCTTCGCCCGTAAAGGTGGTGTTATCATATATGAAGATGGCAGCAGTATTGTTACTGGTGTTAGTGATACTGTTAGTGCCCTTTATCCTAACCTCAAGGTCAGGTATGCGGCAGGTGATGCTCTTGCCTGTCATTGAGAAGTCCTCAAGCTCCAGCCACGGACTGCTATTGGGATTGAATCCCACGGTGCCGGAGACGGAGGATGCGCCGGTGGTGGTGGTGGTTATATTAGGGGTAGTGTAGTTCAGAGGCTGGTCGCCAATCATAATGGCGGGAAAGATTGTAGCTAACTGCACCGGTGTGCCGTCGCTGACAACGCTACCTGTGGATTGGTCGAACGAATAGCCGCTGCCCAAGACAGACAAGGGGCAGTCTCTGTAAGTCATGCTCAAGCCCTTGGTAAAGCCCATGATGGCACTGTAGCTGGAGCTGGAGGTCTTGGCCATCACAGAGGACGATAAGACGCGCAACACAGCGTCAGTACTGGCATAGATGGCATGATTACTGCTGGCTGTGGCAGTGAGATTGAGCGTAAAGATAGATATGTCAGCACCGCCCACACTCTGTATGGCCGGTCCGGATCCCGTGCTGCTTATCGTCACTGTCGGCGTATGCTGGGTGCTGGCGTATTGGGAAAACGATGTTTTTTTATTGCAAAAGACGCCTGCCACATTTGGACTGGTGCCGTTAGTCGTGATTTTGACCGTTCCCACAAAATAGATGTGGAGGTCTTCTACACTCCAGTTGTAGATACCGTCAGTACTAACGTTTGTCGTGATGGTAGCATCCTCGAGTACGAGCTGCTTGATGTTCGGGTAGTACGTCACCTTGCCCGTGATGCCGGAGCCGGTGATGGTCTGAACCGTTGTTGCCGTCAGGTCAACTTCATGGCCTGCCACTTTGAGCTGGGGCCAGGCGGTGGTGCCGCAAAGCATTGCAGCCACCATAATGAGTGAAGTAAAAAGTCTTTTCATATCGGTAAGTTTTAAAGTTCGAAATTTCGAAAGTTGGGTTTATAATTGCGCGGTAAAATTACATATTTTACAATTAACTGCCAAAAAATAGAAAAGAAAATACTCACAAGCAGTGTTGTTAATCTCCCATGGCCTTGAGGTATTGCTGCCAGAGGGTGTCGATGTCATGGCCGGGGCCGAGGACGTAGGTGAGGGCGCCGTTCCAGCTCCAGGGGCTGACCTCTACGCAGGAGCGGTTGATTTTGCGGATGATGTCGGAGTCCTTGGTCGTCCGCAGCCAGTTGAGGAAGTAGCCCACGTGGCGGTAGCCGTCGTGGTAGCTGCCGCCCTTGGGACGGTCGGCCTCGTCGTGGAAGCCGCCGCATGCCACGCGCACGGCGTCGGCGATGCCTTCGATTATCTCCCACCCTGTCGAGCCTTCCTTATACACCTGCCCTGCGGGGCTGTGCTGCAGGGCGTGGGTCAGCTCGTGGAGCAGCACTCCGCGTGTCTCGAAGTCCACGCGGGCTGTGTCGTTGTACATAAACGAGCGCTCTATATGACCAGTGGTATAGGTGATAGAGGTGCGACCGTGCTTATCATCCATCCACGAGATGCCCTTGGCGTTGCGCAGCTCATAGTCGAGGCGCGGGATGGTGGGCATGAGGGTGTCGTGGGGGGTGAAGTAGAGGCAGCGCATCACCTCGCGCGCCACGCTGCGGATATAGGCGTCGGGGTCGGGGATGAGGGCGTGGTATATCATGGAGCCTTTGGTGGCGGGGGCATGGTCCTTGAAGTTGATGGTCTGCAGGTGTTTGTTCCACTCTTGGTCCTCGGCGGTAAGGTTGCGGCTCATGCGTTTGGCGATAGACATACTCCCTCCCCCTTCGGGTACTCCCCCTAACTTAGGGGGAGAGCTATTGACCATTGACCATTGGGTATTATCATCGGAGAGGGAGTAGGGCTTGTCGGCAGGGTCGAGGCCGCGGCGCTTGTTGGGCTTGGGGCCCATGTCGAAGTCGAGGGTGCATCCGTCGGAGAGCTGGGCGTGGGTGAGGTAGAGCTTGGGATACGGCTGTCCGTTGAGGCGCACGCTCTGCACATAGCGGTTGCGGTCGCTCACCTTGGGGGCGCGTATCTCTATGGTCTTGCCGTTTTCGAGGGTCACCTTCATGTAGGGCAAATAGGGTGCGCCGAGCACGTATTGGTCGCTGCCCGGGCAGACGGGATAGAAGCCCATGGCGGAGAAGATGTACCATGCGGACATCTGGCCGCAGTCGTCGTTGCCGCCAAGGCCGCGAATGTCGTTGCGGTACATGCGGTTCATGATGGTGCGCAGCCACAGCTGTGTCTTCCACGGCTCGTCGCTCCACGCGTATAAATAAGGTACGTGGTGGCTGGGCTCGTTGCCGTGGACGTAGCCTCCCACGAGGCAGTCGGCGGTGATGTCCTCGTTGTCGGCGTAGTATTTCTCAGGCAGGTCCATCTCGAAGAGGAAGTCGAGCTTGTCTCTGAAGGCGCGCTCGCTGCCCATGCAGCCTATCAGGCCCTTCACGTCGTGGGGCACATGGAAGGAGAAGTTCCACGAGTTGCCCTCTATGAAGCCCTCGCCATAGGTCTGGTAGGGGTCGAGGTCTGTCTTGAACCATCCGTCGAGCTTGCGGGGCGAGGCAAAGCCGCGGATGGGGTCGAAGGTGTTGCGGTAGTTCATGGCGCGTGTCCTGAACTCCTGCGCTATGTCGTCGCGCCCCAGATGGCGGGCTGCGTTGTAGATGGTCCAGTCGTCGTAGGCGTACTCCAGTGTGTTGGATGCCGCGCAGCCGTCGTTGTCGTAGAGGCAGTAGCCGTAGCGCTTGTAGTCGTTGAGGTTGCGCAGATACTTATTATTGGCTGTGGCGACCATGGCCTTCAATGCCTCGTCGGGATTGATGTCGGCACCCTTCACCAGCGCATCGGCCAGCACGCTGACGGCGTGATAGCCGGTCATGCACCATCCCTCGTTGCCCATCAGGCTCCACACGGGCAGCATGCCCACCACGTTCTGCTGCTGGTGCTTAATCATGGAGCGCACCATGTCGGTGTTGCGCGACGGCTTGAGCAGTCCCAGCAGAGGGTGCTCGGCGCGGTAGGTGTCCCATACGGAGAAGACGGTGTAGTTGGTGAAGCCCTCGGCCACGTGGATATTGCCGTCCACGCCGCGGTAGCGGTGGTCCACATCCATGTATATCGAGGGGTTGATCATAGTGTGGTAGAGCGAGGTGTAGAGCATGGCCTTCTGGTCGTCGGTGCCCTCACACTCTATCACGCCGAGCTCTTTCTCCCATGCGCTGCGGGTGGCCGCCGCTATCTCGTCGAACGAGCGTCCTGCAGCCTCAGCCTGCAGATTGGCCTTGGCTCCCTCTGCCGACACGGCCGACAGGGCGACCTTCACGGTCAGCTGCTGCGACGACTGCGGCGAGAACTCGAAGTAGGCAGCCACCGAGCGTCCTGCGATGTCGGGGAAGTTATTGTGGATGTCAAACTTGCCCCAGAAGCCGCCGTACTTCTCCGGCTTGCGGTCGCGGTAGCCGTAGTTGACGATTGGCTTGCTGAACGAGATGGCGAAATAGGTGTAGTTGGAGCGTGCCCAGCCGTCGGTGATGCGGTAGCCCGTCAGCAGGGTGTCGTTCTCCACGCGCAGTGTTGACCACAGCACCTTGCCGTCGTAGTTGTAGATGCCATGAGTGAGATCCACTATCACGCGCTGCACGTCCGCGCCTGCGGGAAACATATATTCATGTACGCCCGTGCGCTGGGTGGCGGTCAGCCGTGCCTTGACGCCGTTGTCGCCCAGTGTCACCTCGTAGTAGCCCGGCCATGCACGCTCGGTGGTGTGGGAGAAGCGCTGACGGTAGCCGCCGTCGGGATTGTCCTTGGTGCCCGGATTGAGCTGCAGCTTGCCTGTCTGCGGCATCAGCAGTATGTCGCCGAGGTCGGAGTGGCCCGTGCCGCTGAGGTGGGTGTGGCTGAAGCCGACGATGGTGTTGTCGGTATGCTGATAGCCGGCGCAGTACTCATACACCTTGCCCTGATAGTGGCCGTCCACGTTGTGGGGGATAGTGTCGTTGTCGGGCGAGAGCTGCACTACGCCAAACGGGGCGCAGGCACCGGGGAAGGTGTGGCCCATGCCCTCGGTGCCGATAAAGGGGTTGACATAACTCGATACATTCCTCTGCGCCGCAGCTATGGCAGCGCAACCTGCTAACAAAATAAAGATATACTTTCGCATAAAAATTAAATTTTCTGTATTTAAGCTGCAAAGGTATAAATAAATTAGGAATTAGGAATTAGGAATTATTTGCTACCTTTGCAGCGCGAAAGTAAGAAGTGCTGCACGACTATGTGCTTCGCCTCGCGACTATGTACTGCGCCCATAGTTTAATGGATAGAATGAAGGATTCCGGTTCCTTTGATAAGGGTTCGATTCCCTTTGGGCGTACAAAAATAGACCCACCCCTAACCCCTCCCATGAAGGGAGGGGGACAGATACTATTTATTGATGAATTATAAAACAGCGTCTCCGAACAGATATGAATTGTTGAAGCCCTACGCCAGAGAGAATCGGCGTAACGCTACGCTGGCGGAGATGGTTCTATGGGAACAACTACGGGGCAATGCTCTTGGAGTCAAGTTTTTGCGGCAACATGTAATAGGAGACTATATTGTAGATTTTGTATCAAAGCAGGATGGACTCATTGTTGAAGTTGACGGAGGTTACCATGCAGAGCTAAAGCAGCAAGAAGCTGACGTGATGAGAGAAGAGAAATTGGAAAGGATGGGGTTTCAGATTCTTCGATTTACAAACGAAGAGGTGCTCTTTGATACGGAACATGTATTGGAACAAATAGAAGAAAGCCTAAACAGATAAGAATAGACCCACCCCTAACCCCTCCCATAAAGGGAGGGGCACAGATAAGAATGATACGAAACATGTATTGGAACAAATAGAAGAAAGCCTAAACAGATGATTGCTGTTTAGGCTTTCTTAGCCATATACTCCCCTCCCTTTATGGGAGGGGCAGGGGGGTGGGTCTGCTGTTGTCTTACTTCCTTTGTTTGCGGAAGTCTTTGGGGGACATGCCCGTATTGAGTTTGAAGTAGCGGGCGAAGGTTGCCTGATCGGGGAACCCGAGTTTCTCGCTCACCTGCTGGATACTCATGTCGCGGTTGTGGGTGAGCAAGGCCTTGGCCTGCAGCACCACGTAGTTGGCAATCCACTTGATGGCGCTGGTGCCTGTCTCCTTGCTGATTACCGTACCGAAATACTTCGGTGACAGACACAACTTCTTGGCGTAGAACTTCACCTCGCGACTCTTGGTATAGTTCTCTGCCAGCAGGTCGTAGAAGCGTGCGAAGAGGGGCGAGCCCTTGGCTTGGTCTTCAGGATTGTTTGCTACGCGGAAGTCATCGAGCAGCATATACATAACCTCCAGTATATGCATGATGATGTTATGCTTCTGGCGACACGGCATAGCACATGTGGTGCGTAGTAGATTCACGATGTTCATCATCGCGTCGTACTGCTCGTCGGTGAGGCTGAACTGCGGATGTTTGTGATATGTAAGATAGTTGCGGTAGCTGACGTATTGCCTCATCTGCTCCATGGCATCGCTCGACACCACCACCAATGTACACTTGTAGTCGTCGCTTGCCCACGTGCGCCCAATGATATGATTGGGCGGCACAAATGACACATCATGGGGGCCCGACTTCATCTTCTCATGATCATACTCCCCCTCTACAGAGCCGGCATGGTTTATCGTCACAATAAGATATTGTGAGACATACGGCTCAGCTGCAGGAGCTTGTTTGTCCATATCCAACACAGCCACGCCCGTTTCCTCAAGCAGCGGCTTGAGCGCCTCTATCGGCGTTTGGGGTGTTCTCTTTTTTGCACTATTACCTTTTCGTTTCATAACTCAAATAACCTTTAGAACATCTTATATTGCCTATTGAACGTTTTTCAAATATTTCTTTGCAAATTTCGTAAAAAATTCTTTTCCGCATGTACATTTAACAAAAAAAATATATAAAAATTCATAAAAAGGGAACAATTGCAAAACAAAAACTTTGTATCGCCACAAAAATAAGCAAAAAAAGTTCTACCTTTGCACCGCAAATTCCAAAGTTAGTATTTAACACCATGAAAAACGACAAAAGTTCAAAAAGTCCACGAGTTCAAGGAGTTCCAAAGTTCCACAGTTCGAGAGTTCTGTGGCGTAGTCTCCTGCTATTGCTAGTTTTAATGGTCAATGGTCAATGGTCAACGGTCAATGGCCAAACCTACGCCTATCCCTATCTGGCCTTTGAGACCACCGATGGAGAAGTGCTCTCTGTGGCAGTGGAGGGACTGACCATCGCCCTCAACGACGCGACTCTCACCGCCACCGACAGCGAGGGCGCAGCCTACACCTTTGCGCTCAGCAGCCTGGGCAAGATGCACTTCACCGACGAGGCCACAGGCATCCAGCCCCTTGCCTCCACCTCGCAAGAGCCGGTTGAAGCCTACACCACCCACGGCGTGTATGTGGGCAAGTATTCTAATGTTGCCAAGGCGAGGAGCACCCTACCCTACGGCATCTACATCCTCAAAGGAAAGACTTTCACCCTTAAAATGACGGTAAGATGAAAAAGTTCAAGAGTTCAAGAGTTCAAGAGTTCATGAGTGCGAGAGTGCTGTGGCGTGCCATTCTATTATTGATAATTCTCAATTTTCAATTCTCAATTCTCAATGTCAATGGCCAGACCCTCAACGTCCAGATGGGCCAGGTGACCTATCAGTTCCCCGCCACCCAAGCTGGCGACATGCTCTTCAGCGACGGCAGTCAGCTCACCATCATGGGCCGCACGTTCAGTCTGAGCGACATCACCGGCATGTATATTGACGACAGCGCCGCCACCGACACCCTCGTCAGCGTGGTCTATAGCGACGCCACCGCCGCAGTCACCATCCCAGGCTGCGCGGCAAAGTATGTCGATGCGTCAGTGGATGGAGCCCATGTTAGCATAGCGCAAAGCGACAGCGTCAGCGACGACAATATCGGCGAGATAACCTATGCCCTCAGCGGCGAGAGCGGCGACGGCGAGTTCTATCTCAGCGGCTCCTACAAGAGCACCGTGGAGCTGCGCGGTCTCACCCTGACCAACACCAATCCTGAGTTCTCAGGCGCAGCCATCCATGTGCAGAACGGCAAGCGCATCAATATCTCCGCCAAGCGGGGCACCATCAACACCCTCACCGACGCCGCCAACGGTACCCAGAAGGGTTGCATCTATGTCAAGGGCCACGCCGAGCTCAAGGGCCAAGGCACCCTCAACATCAACGGCCGCACCGCCCACGGTGTGAAATCGGGTGACTATATGACACTCCGTAACTGCACCCTCAACATACTCTCCGCAGTCAAGGACGGCATCTCCTGCAACGAGTACTACCTTCAGCAGAGCGGAGCCGTCACCATCAGCGGCACAGGAGACGATGCCGTGCAGGCAGACCTTGACGGTACGACCTCCACAGGCGTCACCACCGACCATGAGGACGAAGACACCGGCAACATATATCTCACCGGAGGCACCCTCACCGCCACCGTCACTGCCGACGCATGCAAAGGCCTCAACACTGCCGGCGATGTGGTCATCAGCGGCGGAGAACTAAACATCACCCAGACCGGTAGCATCGTCACCACCGATGACGACATCAGCTACCCCACCTCCATCAAGGCAGACGGCAATGTCAGCATCACCGGTGGCACCGTCACCATCAACAACACAGCCGCAGGCGGCAAAGGCATCAGTGCCGACGGTAGCATCACCATTGACGAGAGCAATGCCACCACCGTCATCAATGTCACCGCCAACGGCACCGGAGGCGTGGCAGAACTCAGTGGCGGCGACGACGATACCCCCACTGCCAGCTATAAGGTGTATGTCAGCCTGCCCACCAGCGGAGGAGGAGGAAACCCCTTCGGCGGAGGCGGCAGCAACACATGGAAGACCGTCTATCTCTACAAGGGCGACGGCACCCTTGTGCAGCAGCTCACCAACACCGTCAGCAAGAGCAGCGGCTACTCGTCCACCACATTCTATTACTACGACTTCAAGGCAGCCGACAGCGGCACCTACTACTTCAAGAGCGACAACTACACCAGCCGCGGCACCACCTACACCATAGTGTCCGCCACCTTCACAGGCCCCACCGACGGCAACGATATCTACTACACCATCACCAACTCCTATACCACCTCCGGTAGCACTCGCACCTACAAGCTCACCAACGTGACCAATACTTACAGCGGCAGCAGCGACACCAGCGAGGAGGAAGGCACGGGCTACAATGCCATCGGCATCAAGGCTGACGGCGACATCACCATCGGCGGCGGTACCATTACGGTGAAGAACAGCGGCGAGATGAGCAAGAGCATCAAGAGTAAGGGCACCGTCAATATCAATGGTGGAAACATCACCCTCACCCCGAGCGGAGCGATGAAAGTCATCAGCGGCGACGCAGGCTACTCCTCAGGCATCAAGACTGTCGACTTCGTGCAAAACGACGGCACGCTCACCATCAACGCCTCCGGTGCAGCAGGACGCGGCATCAGCGGCAATAACATCACCACCAACGGCGGCACACTTAAGATAACCAACAGCGGTGCAGGCCAGACAGGCAGCAGCGACACATACACCGCCAAGGGTATCAAGGCCGACGGCTACATGAAGTTAAATGACGGCACCATCACCATCAGCATGACCGGTTCTGGCGGCAAGGGTATCAAGGTCAACGGCACCTACACCCAGGGCAGCAGCGATGGCAACGGTCCCACGCTTACCGTCAGCACCACAGGCTCCGCGGTAAGCAGCGATAGCAGCTCCGGCGGTGGAGGCAACCCCTTCGGCGGTGGCGGCGGAATGGGCGAGAACCTCTCCGGCACAGCCAAGGCCATCAAGGTGCAGGGCACAGTTACCCTCTATGGCGGCACAACCGAGATTTCCACCAAGACCGACGGAGCCGAGGGTCTTGAGTCCAAGACCGCAGTCTATATTGAGGGCGGCAAGCACTACCTTGCCTGCTACGACGACTGCATCAATTCCTCTGGCAACATATACTTCAACGGAGGAGCGACAGTATGCTACTCTAACGGCAACGATGCCGTCGATTCCAACGCCGGGCGCACCGGAGCCATAACCATCGGCAACGGCGCAGTGTTAGCCTACACCACCAAGGGCTCGCCTGAGGAAGGGCTTGACTGCGACAACAACAGCTACATCCAGATCACCGGCACAGGCATCGCCATCAGTGGTGGCGCCGCTCAGGGCGGCGGCATGGGTGGCGGCAGCAGCTCCACCATCAGCAACGCCAAGCAGGGATACTACTTCTCCACGTCCAGCCTCAGCTACCAAACGGGACAATACTACACCATCGCCAACAGTTCCGGCACAAACCTCGTGACCTACAGCTTCCCAGCATCGTTCAGCTCCACGCTGTCACTGTTCACTGCCACCGGCATGGTGAAGGGCTCCAGTTACACCATCAAGTCATCCTCCACTGCGCCCACCGACGCGACCACCGCATGGCACGGGCTCTATATCGGCTCCTCGGCCGTCGGCACGACACAGCTCACCAGCTTCACGGCGCAGTAGGGGGAGATGTGAGATGTAAAATGTAAAATGTAAAAGACAAATCGCCGACACTCTGCAGTGTCGGCGATTTTGCATTGTATGATGTTGGTGAGTTTATCTCACCATCACTTTCTTCGTCTTGCCATTGGGATAGCGGATGATGTTCACGCCCTTCTGCAGGTCGGTGAGCTTCTTTCCATCGAGAGAGTATATCTCATACTCACCCTCGGTGAAGCTGTCCGTGACTATGCGGCCACCTGCAGCAATGCCAGTGACATAGGCGTTGACCATCACGTCGTGGTCGGGCATACGCTCCGGCATATCCTCCCAAGCATAGAAGTAGTCATCGTCCTCGGGATTGTCCTCCGGAATGATCTCGGAGTCGTAGTCCACCATGACGATCTTATACTCCTCTCCATCGATGAGATAGATGAGCTTGTACTGATTTACTTCATACTGGGCAGTATATGTGACATCACCGGCAGGCATGGTGGCTGCCACCTCGCCCCAGCTGATAAAGGTGTGGCCTGTCTTGGCAGGAGCCTTGGGCGTGGTGATGGCGGTGCCATAGTCGAGCAGTTGCTCGCTTATCACCTCGTCGTCTGCCATGAAGGTGAGCATATACTGATTGATGGTAAAGGTGCCGGTAGCGGTGACATCGCCGTCAGGCATAGTCTTAGGCAGTTCTTTCCATCCGCTGAAGGTGTAGCCTTCCTTGACGGGCTCCTTCTCGGGCGTGATGGCGGTGCCGTAGGCAAGCACGGCGGTGCGATACTGCTCGTCGTCAACGAAGTAGATAATCTGGTGCTGGTTGATGCGATACTGGGCGGTGTAGCTCACATCCTCAGCCGGCATGGTGGCTGCCACGTCGCCCCAGCTGATGAAGGTGTAGCCCTCCTTGACAGGCGGCTCGGGCGCTACGATGCGTGTACCAAAGTCGAGCGACTGCTCGTTGAACACATCCTCACCCACCATGAAGGTGGCCTTGAACTTGCGCACGATAAACGTACCACTCACGACAACATCCTCCGCAGGCATCACGGCGGGCACAGCATCCCACCCGCTGAAGGTGTAGCCCTCCTTGGTGGGCGCGGCCTCTGCGGTGAGCGGTGTGCCGGCACGCACTACGGTGGTCTTGTAGGGCTGACCATCTACGGTGTAGCTGAGCGTGTAGGTGTAGTTGCCCACTACGAGTTTGCCATTGACGCGGGTTATCTCGTAGTTCTGGGCAGCGCCTCCCTCCACGGTTACCTCATATGTGCCGGGTGCGCTCTCGCTGGTCACAGTGGTAGTCAGCGTGGGCTGTGCCGTCAGGTCGTCGGCTGCATCAGAGTTCTTGAAGCCAGAATACTCGGGCACGAACTCAGGCAACGGTGCGCCCTCATGCATAGCATAGGTGCCGCCATTGATGGTGAGCGGAGCCTTGGTGATGGTGAGAGTACCGTTGTTTACAACAACCAGAGTATTATTGATTCTCTCCAGGTTGATCGTTATCGGGTATTCGCCTACAACAGACAATTCGTTGGCGACACACAACATCTCGGGCAGACCGAGCAGCTCTACGTTCGACTCATAGGTGAACTCGGGATTTGCGTCACCATAGATGCGCTGCGAGTTGCCCACACTGATAATGGCGGGTATTACCACCTTCACCTCTGACTGCTGCGGGTCTGTGCTGGCCGTAGCCCCGTATGCCAGAGCATAGACTTTGTCCGTAGTGGACCTGAGGGCATAAGCCTTCTTCTCGCCCACAGTGGTAAGCACCACATCGAGGCGACGACCTTCGCCGTCATAGAAGTCGTAGGTCAGCTCAGCGCCATCCACTATCCAGAAGACGGAGTCGCGCGGCTGACACGAGAACTCGTAGCCTCGTATCTCACCTCCAGTGGGCGCGTTGCCCATGACGTCGGTCTGCTCGTTGGTGAGCGTGGTCCACGTGGGATCAACCTTCACGCCGCAGCTCTTGACGGTGTCAATCTTTGCGGGCGTGGGAGCGTTGCCGTCGCTGAACACTTGCAAGCCAAACACTACATCCTGACGAACCCACACCTGCTTGGTGTCGGCCTTGAAGGTATAGTCGGGCGTGACGGTCTTGGCCACCACTCCCTCCACGGGGATGTCCTGTGCGGTGAGCACGAGGGTGGCGGTGGGCTCTACATCCACGCGGTGGCGCGGCTGGTCGTCAAACCAATACTCATAGGCAGCTATCTTAGGCTCCTTGGTCTGTGCCGGGGTGTCCTTAATGTCGGGCACTGTGAACGAGGTCACGGTGACGGGACCGTAGAGGCCCTGGGCATCCTGCAACTGATAGTATAGGCGGTGGAGACCGGGCGTGAGTGCCGAGGCGTCCACATCAACGGCTACAGTGCCGGTGGCTGCGCTGACAATGGTCTGCTCGTCGTAGTTGTTGTCTATCCAATAGCGGAAGGTAGCGACAGTATTGTCGGCCACCTCATCGGTATTGACCACGAGGAACGAGCGGGTAACGAGCTGCGAGGTGAGTCCCTGCGAGTCGTTGACCCGGATGGACAGGGTGTGGAGACCGGGAGTGAGGGCGCTCACATCGAGATCGAGAGCCACGGTGCCGTCGGTGGGCACGGAGGCGGTATGGCGTGAGTCGTAGTAGCCGTCAAACCAGTAGTCGTAGGTGGTAAGTGCGTTTTCAACGGGCGGGGCGAACTTATACACCAGGAACTGTCGGGTGACGAGCTGCGAGGTGAGGCCCTGCGAGTCGTTGACACGTATAGAGAGTGCATGCGCACCGTCGGAGAGGGAGCTCATGTCGAGGTCCATGGCTATGACGCCACTGGCCGGCACGGAGTTTGTCTGACGGTCGGCATACTTATTGTCAATCCAGTATTCATAGGTGGTCAGCTGATTATTGACGGGCGGTGTGACACGCTGCACTGCAAACTGGCGAGTTACCAGCTGCGAGGTGAGCCCCTGCGTGTCGTTGACCCGGATAGCAAGCTGATGCACACCGACGGTCAGGCTGCTCATGTCGAGGTCTAGCGCCACGGTGCCACTGGCGGGCACGGGGGCTGTCTGACGGTCGGCATACTGGTTGTCAATCCAGTAGTCGTATGTGCTCAGTTGATTGTTGACAGGCGTGACCAGGTGCTGCACGAGGAAATGGCGTATCACCGGCTGGCCCCAGAGTCCATTGCTGTCGCCGACACGTACTCCGAAGGTGTGGACACCCGTGGAGAGTGCGGAGGCGTCAATGTCTTGTTGCCAGGTGTTGGTGATGGCCACTTGTGTGCGCCCGTCGAAGTCGGAATCAAGCCACCACTCGCACTTATCGACGCTCAATTGCGCCCATGCTGCGGTGCTGATTACCAAGCTTGTCGCCAACGACCAAGCTAATTGTCGGATGTGGTTCATAACTTCTTAAGTTCGAAAGTTAGAAAGTTCGAGAGTTCGAAAGTTAACTTTGCGACTTTTAGTCTATTACCACTGGCTGGGCCTCTGCCTTGAGGTTCACCTTGAGGATGCCCTCGGGTGAGGTCTGCTTGTCGATGCTGATTTCGGTGATGCGAGGCACGCTGGAGACTTTGTTCCATCCGTGGCCTCCCTGAACGCCGGGCATGGTGCCGTCGTTGCCGGCAGTGGCGTAGGTGTCGATGAGCTCGTAGGTGCGAGTCTCACTATAGTCGAGGTTGCCAATCTCATCCTTGAAGAAGGAGCTTGTGGCGAGGCCGTTGCCGAAGATGCAGTTGGTAACTACGTTGTCGGGGAATACCTCGGTGTCATTGTATGCGAACATCACGCAATTCTCCATCTGGCCGCCTGCTGCGACGTTCTGGCGGATAAGGCAGTTGGTGTAGCGATACGGGCCCTGTGGCGAATACCATCCCGAATAGCTGCTGTTAGCCCAGTTGTTGGTGATGCAGTGGTCAACGAGCACGGTACTCATGAGAGTCTCGGTGGTCGGGAAATCACAAACGCGGTAAGCTATCCAGCAGTTGAGGACGCGGAGGTTCTCAGCCTTGAAGTTGGCATTGCCCTGGACATTGCCGTTAACCATACACTGGCGGATGGTGACGTCCTTCACATTGGCATTGGCAACGTAGTTGTTGAAGCGACAGCGTGCAATGACTATGCCGGTGTAAGGTGCGCCAGAGTTGTTGGTGTTGTTGGAGAAGGTGAAATTGCCATCGAAGCAGATGCCCTCAAAGTGGAGGTTGTCCATGCTCTTGAGGTCCTGCGCCAGCAGCTCGATGCCACCGGTGATGTAGGTGCGCTTTGTGTTGGTGGTGGCGTCATTCTCAAAGGCTACGCCATAGATGCTGATGGCTTTGCGCCACTGCACGATGCTGAATGTACCTGACGAGAGGACGATGGTAGCGCCCTCGTTGGGAGCGGCGTTGTATGCCTTGGTGAGGGCATCAGAGCCGTAGTACACGGTAGTGGTACCGTCGGTGAGAGTCAGCGTAGCCGACTGTGTTTCTGTGACCTGTGCGCCGGTCACCAGACATACCATCAGTGCGATGGTTGAGAAAAACAATTTCTTCATAACGTTTTTTATTTTAAATTAGGTGAAACTTATTTTTGTATTATTTTTTTACTTCATGCGGCAAATATATGGATATTATTTATAACTGCCAAATTTTTAGCACACTTTTTATACTTATGCTCCGCGTGGAAAGGAAAGTTAATCCCGTTCTGAAGCGCAAATATAGCCATCTGCCACGAGATAAACCTGAGGTAATTTTATTTTCTTAGTTAAGAAAAGGATTTTTCTTAGTTAAGAAAAGACGTTTTCTTAGCTAAGGTTAGGGCTTTTCTTAGCTAAGGAAAGAACTTTTCTTAGCTAAGAAAAATAAATGAGCACGCACTTATATCCCGCGAGGTCGCAGAAAAATACCGCGAACTCGGAGTTAGTTCGCGGGAACACGGAGCTTGTTTTCGTCCCCCTGTTTTCTGTCGCCCCTTCAGGGCTTATATTATTGTCGCCTCCGTTTGCAGGGGTTACGGCACTGCGTGCCTCACCGCCTGCCTGTGCTCTTTCGCCCCTCTGGGGCTTTTGTTGCATGCCATATAGTGCCGAAGGCACAACAGAACACAGGCAGGGGTGAAGCGTAGCGGAACCCCTGATGGTAGGCCGTCAATACAGCAAGCCCCGAAGGGGCGACAGGATAACATTTCCTACCGCGCCTCCGGGGCTTTTTTATAGTTCCTCCTCTAAGCGGGATTCCAAGGTCGAACTACCCCAGCAATTTGTGCTCGAAGCGGTCGAGCAGGCGGAGGGCCTGACGGACTGTTTCGTCGGCTGGCCATCCGCGCAGGTCGGCGTACTGATGGATGAGGAACTCGTAGAGGTCACGGCGGTGGGTGAGGCGCACCAGGTTGCGTAGGCACTGACGGGGGGTGGGCATGCCATCGGTGAAATGGGAGCGGTTGATGTCTATCATCATAAAGTGGTAGGTGCCGTCATCGTCGCGCCGATAAAGGAAATTGGTGAGGTTGAGGTCGCCATGCAGCACTCCGCGGCTGTGCATCAGCACCAGGTGTTGCATCACGGCGTGCCCCAGCTCGCGGTCAAAGTCCTGGCGGTTGCGCAAATCGGGGGCCACCTCGCGCCACAGACACTCCTCACTGACGAAATAGCCCACGGTGAACAGGCCGTGCGAAAAAGTCTCCATATATGCTATCTCGCGCGGGGTGTCGATGCCTCTGCGCCTGAACTCCTGAGCATAGAGGTATGCCCGAGCGGCCTTGGTCTTGCGGAAAAAGGTATATACCACACGCTGTATGGCGTTGACTCGCTTGTAGCGCTTTACGATGAACACTCTGCCCTGATGCTCGATGCGTCGCACTTGGTTGCGCTCGGAGTATATCAGCTCTCCCTCTCCCCGCGCAAACAGCTCGGGTATCTGCCTGAGGTAGTCGGCATACTGCTGGTAGGGTATTGAGCATTGAAGATTGAGCATTAAATTTATTTACGATTTTACGATTTACTATTTACTATTTAATTATTTGGATATTTTACACACCCCCTCGGCCTTTGGCCACTCCCACCTGGACACACCCCATCCCCCTTGCGGGGACTTCCCCTAACTTAGGGGCAGAAGGATTGAAATGTGAAATTTGAGATTTTGATGCAAAAATAAAAATAAAAAAGTAGATAAAGGGATAAAAAGGGAGAAAAAAGGAGATAAAAGTAGATAAAAGTAGATAAAAGGAGGAGAGAAGTAAGGAGTTTTTCGTAATTTTGCAGTCTATTTGTGATGTTGTTGATGAACAGGAGCGGTGAAAATATCATTATCGGGCTGGATGCCAAGCGCATTGTACGCAACGGTACAGGGCTGGGCAGCTATGGCCGTACGTTGGTCAACGATCTGGCCGCGCTCCCTCTGCAGCTGCATCTTTATGCTCCCGACGAGGGCCGCGACGAGTTGCGCTCCCAACTGGCAGAGCGCGACAATGTGGTGTTTCACTTTCCGAAGCATGCCTCCACAGCGCTGGGCAAGGCCCTGTGGCGCAGCAGGGGGATAGTGAATGACCTCCGCCGCGACGGCATACAGGTCTATCACGGCCTCTCGGGCGAGTTACCTATCGGCATCCGCAAGAGTGGCATCAAAAGCATCGTCACCATCCACGACCTTATCTTCCTGCGCCACCCCGAGTACTACCACTGGCTGGACACCAAGATATATGCCCGCAAATTCCGCCAGACCATCAAGGAGGCCGACCACATAGTGGCTATCAGCGAGTGCACCAAGCGCGACATCATGGAGTATGGGCAGATGGACGGCAGCAACATCTCCGTTGTCTATCAGAGCTGCGCGCCGAAGTTCAAAGAGTTAGGAGTGAGGAGTGAGGAGTTAGGAGTTAGGAGTTCAAATCGCTATATCCTCAGCGTAGGCTCCATAGAGGAGCGCAAGAATATCTTGCTTGCCGTCAAGGCTCTGCACTGGTTGCCCGAGGAGGTGTCGCTGGTAATCGTGGGGCGTCACACAAAATATACCGACCGCATTACTAAATATGTGCACGACCATCATCTGGAGCATAGGGTGAGTCTGCTCCACGGGGTGAGCAACGAGGAGCTGCCCGCCCTCTATGCCGGAGCTGAGGCGTTTGTCTATCCCTCGCGCTACGAGGGCTTCGGCATCCCGATAATCGAGGCCATCAGCTGCGGACTCCCCGTAGTGGCATGCACCGGCTCCTGCCTGGAGGAGGCTGGCGGCCCGCACAGCCTATATGTGTCGCCCGACGATGAGCGCGGCATGGCTCACGCTATCAGCAGTGTGCTCAAGGGCAGCGACGGCAGAGAGCAGCGCATAGCTCTAAGCCGCGACTATGTGAAGCAGTTTGAAGGCAATCACATCGCCCAGCAAATGGCGGAACTGTATGTAAGATTATTGAAAATTGAAAATTGAGATAACGAAAACGAAAACGATAACGAAAAAATAAAAAAATGAAAAGGCTTTTCTTCCTCTTCTTAATGGTCAATTGTCAATGGTCAATTGTCAATGGCCAAAAGGTTGTTAACGTAACGACGCCTGGCACTCTGTCGTCGATGATACTGAGTCAGGAGTCAGACTTCACGGTGACGGGCACCATCAACAGCACCGACGCTAAGTATCTGCGCGAACAGGTGGCAGAGGGGCGCATCACATCGCTCAACATGGCCGACGTGAAGATAGTGGCGGGAGGACAAGCGTACTACGAGAGCTACACCACTAAAGACAACGTGGTGCCCGAGCGCTGGATGCAGAATTGCCCTGCCCTCACCCGCGTGGTGCTGCCCACCTCGGCAACGGAGGTCGGTTCATGGGCATTCTCCAGCACCGGCCTCAAGGGTAAGCTCGTCATTCCCGACGGCATGACCAAACTGGGCGAAGATGCCTTCTCCTACACCAAGCTCGACACCGTGGTGCTGGGCAGCCATACCGCCACCCTCAACAAGGGAAATTTCTACAGCACCAGCATAAAGCAGATGTATGTGAAGCGACTCATACCTGCCAGCATACCGAGCTACTTTCTGTCCACCAGCCCCACCATCCACGTCTATTCAGACGCCCTTGACGACTACAAAGAGTCGGGATGGAAGAGCTGCGGCACCCTCGTAGGCGGACTGGAGGATATCTATCCGTTGACTGATAACCCCACCGTGACCGTCAACAGCCTCAGGGAGCAGTTCTTTGAGGATGCTGCCTGCACCACGCTCAAAAGCGAATACCAGGCCATGGACGACGAGCAGCTGACCACGGCGCTGACCGAGGCAGGCATGCCCGAGTTTATGGTGGATATGTCACTGAAGATAAAGAACGACAGCTGGGCAGAACGCGAGAAAGAGTTCCGCATCCACGAATATAACCCCTACAGCGACGCCCACCTCTGGAACCAGAAGTTGCACATACGCTCCGCCTCATACATGGGCAACCCCACAGGCATCTACGCCAAGCAGAGCGGCGACCCGCTATATGTATTTGTGGACGACGATGTGGCTGAGGGCGCTACGCTCTACATAGCAGGCATGGGCGTGGACAAGATGGTCAACAGCGCCAAGACGGGACAGAAGCTCAAGAAAGGACTCAATGTGGTGGACGGCGACGCCGACTGCTACTACTTTATCATCTACACCGCCGAGACGAGAAACCTGGCTCACCGCATCAACGAGTGGCCCGACATCAAGATACACATAGAAGGCGGCACCTTGGACGGATACTTCGACGCTGCACGCCACACCGATGCCGACTACAAGGCTATGCTCAAGGCTGCCACCTACACCACCTTCGTAGTGAAGGGCAAGCACTCGGTGATGAATATCAGGACATCCATCTACCGCTCGAAATATCCAAACAAAATACTCAAGAGCAGCGCTACGCTCGACAGCATATCAGTGTGGGAGAAGGAGTTCTTCGGCATCTGCGAGAGTGTGGCCAAGGGCGAGAAAGCAGGCGCACCCTATTACCTCACGGGCGGCGATGACTTCTACCCAGGCTTCTTCAACAACCCCACCTATGTGGACAACGACTCACCAGGCTCATACGCCCACGCCAATGAGTTTGGCATACATATGTCAACCGGCGCATCGCAGATATGCCTCAACCCCTACACCTCAGACTACGACGAGGGAGGCACCGCCCACGAGTTTGGCCACCAGTTGCAGGACCCCATCAATCTGGAGGGCACCACTGAGGGCAGCAACGACCTCTTCGCCAATGTGGTGCGCATGCTCATGGGCCACAGGGCATCGACGGGCAGACCGCTCACCAGGACGATGTATGAGTTTGGCCACAAGGTGCCGTTCTACTGGAGAGGCCCTGACTATGGCACACTGCGAATGTTCTACACCCTATACCTCTACTACCACCAGGCACAGAACAACACTTCGTTCTACCCCGAGCTATTCAAGGCGCTGCGCAACGATATGATGCAGACCTATAGCTCCAACACCAACAACTCAGGACTGAAATTTGTACGCAAGGTGTGCGAGGTGGCACAGGAAGACCTCACCGACTTCTTCACCGCCTACGGATTCTTTGAACCCACCAGCAAGCGATACCTCGAGTGTTACGGTGACCACTATGTCACCACCCGCCAGAGCGACATCAACACCACTCGGTCTGTCATCGCCAGATATCCCGTCAAGAACCGCAGGCTGCTCTTCACCGAGGACCGCGTGGACTATGTGCCCAGCACCAGCCTCATCATCAACGAGGGCGACCACCGCTACTACCGCGATGGTGAGAAGGTGGGACAGTGTGGCGACGTGGGCCAGTTTACCGACCTCGCCCCTGGAGCAGAAGTGAAGCAGAGCAACTACACCTATATGCAGTCAGACACCATCTATGCCCTCCACGGTGAGGGCGGCGTGGGCTTCCTGATGCTTGACGCTGACGACAAGCTGGTGTATGCCTCCAATGCCAAGCATTTCTTCATACCAGAGCCCGTGGGCAACAACTTCACTATGTACTCCGTTGACGCTGACGGCACACTGCGCGAGATACCCAAGGCTGGCTACGGCACACAATTCGTAACCCAGACCAAGGCGGGCTTTATTGCCGACTCGCTGACCAACGATGTTATCAAAGCCGTAGTAGGCGGACTGGTCAACAGCTCCGACTTCAAAGAACTGCGTCGACTGACACAAGAGTGTGACCTCGCATCCATCGACCTGCAGGATGCCAAGATAACTATCGGCGGCACGGCGTACTACGAAAACAACAAGGTGTCGTCAAACACACTGGGCAACTATCTCTTCTACAACTGCTACAACCTTATCTCCATACGTATGCCTGAGAGCGCCACCAAGATTGGCAGCAACGCCTTTGCGCGCACCGGACTGCTGGAAGTCATCATCCCCGACAACGTAGCCACCATCGGCAACGACGCCTTTGCCTACTGCATCAACCTCAAGCGCGCCGTCATCGGCAGCGGAGTGAAGAGCATACAACAGGGCGCGTTCTACTCCAGCGACGAGCTGCAGGATGTTTATGTCAAGGCAACCACACCACCCACACTCGGCGCATGGATGTTCTCGACCAAGAAAAGCCGCGTCATACATGTGTATAAGAGCGCACTGGAGGCCTACAAAAACTCCGACTGGGCAAATGAGGAATATGGCATCCTCGTAGGCGACCTTGATGACTACGACGACATCATCAATGGCATAGAAGAATTAGAAATGAGAAATGAGGAATTAGAAATGAGAAATGAGAATAACTCTAAACTCTCAAATCTAAACTCTCAAATCATATACGATCTCTCCGGTAAGCCCGTTGCCAATCCAGAGAAGGGAGGCATCTATATCATCAACGGAAAAATCATTAAGAAATGAAAAGAACAACTTCTCTATTAACTGTTCTCTGCTCACTATTCACTGTTCTCTGCTATGGCCAAAAGGTAGTGAATGTATCCACTCCCGGCACCCTGTCATCGCTGATAATCACTCAGGAAGCAGACTTCACGGTGACGGGCACCATCAACGGCACCGACGCCAAGTATCTGCGCCAGCAAGTTGAGGCAGGTCGCATCAAGTCGCTCAACCTCGCCGACGTAAAGATAGTGGCAGGCGGCGAAGCCTACTACGACAGCTACACCACTCAGGATGACGTCGTGCCGCAGTACTGGATGACCGACTGCACCGGACTCACCCACATAGTGCTGCCGACCTCCGCAAAGGAAGTGGGCACGAAAGCCTTCAGCAGCTCAGGACTCAAAGGCAAGGTGGTCATCCCCGACAAAGTAAAGACCGTCGGCTTCGACGCTTTTGCCTACTGCAATGATATTGACAGCGTAGTGATAGGCAGCAGTGTGACCAGTCTGATGCAGGGCGTGTTCTACAGCTCACATGTGAAGCACGCATACGTCAAGCGAGGCACGCCACCCAGCATAGCCAACTATCTCTTCAGCAGCAGCCCCACCATCCACGTCTTCTCCGGAATGGTGGATGCCTACAAGGCCTCCAGTTGGGGCAATTTCGGCAACATCGTGGGCGGACTGGAGAGCCTCTATCCAGTGACCGACGACCCGCTGGTAGCAGTCAACACGCTGAGAGACCAGTTCTTTGAGGACGCAGCTTGTACCACCCTTAAGAGCGAATACCAGGCTATGACCGACGAGCAGCTGACCACGGCATTCACCACAACGGGCATGCCAGAGTTTATGGTTGACATAGCACTGAAGATAAAAAACGACAGCTGGGCACCCTACGAGAAAGACTTCCGCATCCACGAATACAATCCCTATAGCGACGCCAGCTGGTGGAACGACCAGATGAAAGCCACGGGTGGCTCCTACATGGGCAACCCCACAGGCATACTGGGCAAGACCAATGACGAGCTTTATGTCTTTGTGGACAGCAGCACACCCGGCGACGCCACCCTCTATCTGGCAGGCTGCGCTGAGAATAACCTTATCTACAACGCCGAGACAGGAACAAAGCTGCAGAAAGGTCTCAACATCGTGGATGTCCCTGAAGACGCGCTCTACTATGTAGTCTATACCGCCGACACAAGGGCGATGACCAAGACACTCGACCAGTGGCCCGACATCAAGATACACATCGAGGGTGGCATAGTGAACGGCTACTACGACGTGGCTCGACACAGCGACGCCGACTATAAGGCCATACTCAATGCTGCCACCTACCGCCGCTTCACGGTGAAAGGCAAGCACTCCTTATTTAATTTTAAGACTTCCTCTTACAAGAATGTATGGCCCGTCTCCATCGACAATAGTATCTCGTGGTTTGACAGCCTCACCGTCTGGCACAAAGACCTGATGGGCTACACAGTGGACGTGGCTGAAGGACGCCGCGACTATCCGCCCTACAACCTCAAGGGCGGCGAGGGCATCTTCCCCATCTACTACAACAACCCTAACTTCGCCATAGAGGGTGAACAGTCAGACGCAGGATGGGCCAACTCCACGCCTTACCGCACCTCCTACAACTCGATAGACTGCATCCGCTCGTCGTTCAGAATTACTGAGAACATTGACGACTGGTGCGCCAACCACGAGTGCGGACACAACGACCAGCACGCCATAAACCTTGAGGGTGGCACCGAGGTGTCGAACAACCTCTTCGCAAACGCCGTGCGATTTATCGACGGACTGGTGACCTCCAACGGCTCTGCCGTAGCATCGAACATGACCGACTTCGCATATCACACACCCTATTTCATAAGGGATGTCAATGTGCAGCTCAGAATGTACTACCAGCTCTATCTCTACTACCACCAGGCACGCAAAAACACAGCCTTCTACCCCACCCTGTTCAAGGAACTCAGAGACGACCCGCTCACCAGATGGGGCGACTCCTACAACAGCTCGCTGAAGTTTGTGCGCAAGGTGTGCGAGGTGGCACAGGAAGACCTCACCGACTTCTTCACCGCCTACGGATTCTTTGAGCCATTCAATAATATGACCATCGAGGACTACGGCGCGCACACCATGACCGTGAAGCAGACCGACATAAACCGCACACTGCTTGAGATAAGCAAGTATCCCGTCAAAAATCGCGAGATAATGTTTGTGGAGGACCGCGTGGACTATGTGCCCGCCACTGACATGCTGCTCAACAAGGCTGGCGAGAAGCGTCGCGATTCCGACTTAGTAGGCCTCTGCGGCGAACTAGGACAGTACACCGACTTCATGGATGGAGCCGAGGTGAAGCCCGGCAACTACACCTTCGTGCAATCTGACTCACTCTATCACGTAGACGGCGACGGCGGCGTCGGCATTCTGGTGCTCAGCAACAAAAACGGCAAGATGGTCTATGCCTCCAACGCCACAACCTTCTGCATCCCCTCGTGCGTTACCCGCGACTTCACTATGTATTCGCTCGACCACGACGGCACATTGCGCGAGATACCCAAAGTGGGCTACGGCACACAGTTCGTGAATCAGGAGAAGGCAGGCTTTGTTGCCGACTCGCTCACCGACAATGTGGTCAAGGCTGTAGTCAGCGGCAAGGTCAACAGCTCCGACTTCAAGGAACTGCGTCGCCTGACACAAGAGTGCAACCTCGTATCCATAGACCTGCAAGACGCCAAGATAACCATCGGCGGCACGGCATACTACGAAAACTATAAGGTAGCGTCCAACACAGTGGGCGACTTTACGTTCTACATGTGCAAGAAACTCACCAGCATAGTGTTGCCAGAGAGTGCCATCAAGATAGGCTCTAACGCCTTCGCACGGAGCGGACTGCAGGAGGTGTTCATCCCCGACAATGTATCAGTGCTGGGCGGCGATGCCTTCGCCTACTGCGACAACCTCAAGCGCGTTGTCATCGGCAGCGGAGTCAAGACAATGCAGCAGGGTGTGTTCTACAGTAACGGCAAACTGAAAGAAGTCTATGCCAAGCCTCTCACCCCGCCCTCTCTCGGACTCTACATGTTCTCAGGCAAGCCCACCATACACGTCTATAAAAGCGCATTGCAGGCCTACCTCAACTCCGACTGGGCACAGTATGGCACCATCGTCGGCGACCTTGACGACTATGAGGAACTCATCTCGGGAATAGAAGGATTTGGAATAGAGAATAGAGAACAGATAACAGAGAATAACTCTAAACTCTCAACTCTCAACTCACAACTCATCTATGACCTTAACGGACGCCCTGCCACCGACCTCCGGCCTGGTACCGTCTATGTACGCAACGGCAAAAAATTTATTCACTTTTAAATACTAACAGTTATGATTGATTACAAAAAACTAGGGCTCGTCAACACCCGTGAGATGTTTAAGAGAGCCATCAACGGCGGCTACGCAATCCCCGCCTTCAATTTCAACAACATGGAGCAGCTGCAGGCTATCATCAAGGCCGCAGCTACCAAGAAGAGTCCCGTTATCCTTCAGGTCAGCAAAGGCGCTCGCCAGTATGCTAACCAGACCCTGCTGCGATACATGGCAGAGGGTGCTGTAGAATATGCCAAGGAGCTCGGTTGCAATCATCCCGAGATAGCCCTGCACCTCGACCACGGCGATAGCTTCGAGACCTGCAAGAGCTGTATCGACATGGGCTTTAGCTCAGTGATGATCGACGGCTCCGCCCTGCCTTATGAGGAGAACGTTGCCCTCACCAAGAAGGTGGTGGACTATGCTCACCAGTATGATGTAACCGTAGAGGGTGAGCTCGGTGTGCTCGCCGGAGTAGAGGACGAGGTAAGCCATGCTGAGAGCCACTACACCAAGCCTGAGGAGGTGATTGACTTCGCCACCCGCACTGGCTGCGACTCACTTGCTATCTCTATCGGCACCAGCCACGGCGCCTACAAGTTTACTCCAGAGCAGTGCACCCGTGACCCGCAGACTGGTCGCCTCGTGCCACCGCCACTTGCTTTCGACGTGCTTGACGCAGTGATGGAGAAACTGCCTGGCTTCCCCATTGTGCTCCACGGCTCCAGCTCCGTGCCCCAGGAAGAGGTTGACACTATCAACAAGTTTGGTGGTAAGCTGCCCAACGCCGTAGGTATCCCCGAAGAGCAACTCCGCAAGGCTGCCAAGAGCGCTGTGTGCAAGATTAACATCGACTCCGACAGCCGCCTCGCCATGACTGCCGCTGTACGCCGCGTCTTTGCCGAGAAGCCCGGAGAGTTTGACCCACGCAAGTATCTTGGTCCCGCTCGCGACAATATGCAGAAACTCTACGAGCACAAGATTGTTGACGTACTCGGTTCAGAGAACAAGCTCGCCAACCTCGACTAATGGTCAATGGTCAATTAAATATCCCCTGCCAGCTGGCAGGGGATATTTTTAATCCACATCAAAACGGGGATAGACGCTAAGTGTGCCGCTTACCTTATTATATATCCATAGCACACGGTGCGTGAACTCACCGCCGGAGCAAGTGCCACCGCAATAATAGGTGTTATTATCACCAAGATAGCCCTTGCGCAGCGTGCCGCAGATAGAGTTGCGCGCCCCGATAACCCCAGCACTAATCATAGCCGCAGCAAGAGGTCCCTCTACGGCATCGCCCTCAAAGCCCACAAGGCTCCAATAGTCGGTACAGATATCCTTGCCCACATTCTTATCGTTGAAGATGTCGGCAAGCGGCGTCGTGTTATCTACCATAATCTCGCCGCGAGGATGACTCTTCTCGCGTTTCCCGAGATTAATATCTGTCGTTTCGTCGCTCTCACAACTGATATACCAGTCGTTCGTGTTCCCGATAAGCTGGAAGTATGCCTTGTAGGTCTTCCATTTGTCGGTAGGCTTG
>JAFTAJ010000032.1 GCA_017458585.1 Bacteroidaceae bacterium | reverse complement strand
TTTTTTGTCCATGTCGATCATCTTTTCTCTTTGTACGTTAAACAGCACTCATATTAACTACTATTATAACGTAAATCCTATGACCTACATGGTATACTTTTCAATTATTATAGTGGTATACTTTTCAATTACTATTTACACTTTACCTTTACTCCCCCTAAAAGGGGGAGCTAGAGGGGGCCCCAGAGTTTCCTAAATCTCCCATCCCCTCCCATCTTCTTCATTACAACCCAGTTTTGTCAAAATATTTCGTAGCAAAAAGCCCCTTTTCAGCCCTCTAGAATCGCGTGTACGAAAACGAACTGAACATTGCACCGAAATAGCGCGAATATGACGATTTGGACTAATATTATGATAATCAACCAATTGCGCCCTCGCCAAAAATCCCCCAAATCCCACCAAAATTTACCGTATGCTCGTCGAATTTTTCGCCGTTCTAATTGAAAAAAAGGCCGTTCTTGACCCCCACTAAAGCCGCGTTTACGGAAACTATCGCCGTTCTAATTGAAAAAAAGGCCGTTCTAGTTGGAACTAAAGCCGTCTTTGTTGAAGCAAGAAAAGACCTAAACTATATACGAACTGATTCAAATTTCGCGCACTCGCTCTTCCTTCTCAAAAAAGCAGATTTTTTCGTCTTCAGCTCCAACTTCCCTCCGATTTTATGCACATTCACCTGTATTTTGTGCCTTAATATTGACGCAATGACTCCGCCATCCAATTTCGCGTCAGTCGTCGCAAAAATCCAGGCATCTTCTCCCTCTACTAATTTCACCGAAAATAGCGTCATGACATCAATTCTTCTCTATTTTGCGAAAAATCTCAACATAAAATTAGTCAAAATATTTCGCAATTCAAACACACTCAACCTAATATCCTTTCCTCCCCCAAAGGGGGAGTCTGAGTGAGGCTTTTTTCTAGAGATAACTAAAAAAATCGCTTATTTCTTTGGTTGTTAAATAAAAAAGCTGTATTTTTGCACCGCACTACTCGAAGTGAGAGGTCCCCCCGCCGGACTTCTCACTTTTGATTAAGAAAACTAGTCTTTTAATATAATTTCCATGATCGACAAACAAATTGTAAAAAACCTCGTTGACAGTTGGCTCAAAGGCAAGGACTACTTCCTTACCGACCTCACGATTAGCGAAGACGACCGCATAGTGGTGGAGATAGACCACAAGGACGGCGTATGGATTGATGACTGCGTGAACCTCAGCCGCCACATAGAAGCGCACCTCGACCGCGAGGTGGAGGACTTCGAACTGGAGGTGGGCAGCGCCGGCATAGGCAAACCTTTCAAGGTGAAGCAGCAATACATCAACAATATCGGCAACGAGGTGGAAATACTCCTCAAAGACGGCAAAATACTCAAGGGACTCCTCAAGGACGTGACGGACGACGCGTTCACCGTCACCACCCAGAAGAAGGTCAAGCCCGAGGGGGCCAAGCGCCCACAGCTGGTGGATGAGGACCTCACCCTCGCCTACACCGATGCCAAGGAGGTCAAGGCGGTGATTAGGTTCTAGTAAAAGTAGTAAAAGGTAGATAGAAGTAGGTAGAAGTAGATAAAGGACAATACTCTAGCCTCAATCGAAACTATTGACTATCGTCGAGCGCGTCAGCGCGATAACTCCCGAGGAGCCGTAGGCTCCGATAACTTCTAGCGGCAAAGCCGCGATAACTTCTGAGCGAAGCGGTAACTTCTAATTGAAAATTAAATTAAACAACATATATAATGGCTAAGAAAAACGAAGAAACAGTGAGCTTAATCGAAACGTTTGCCGAGTTTAAGGAAACGAAAAGCATCGATTACGCTACAATGGTGAGCGTGCTGGAGGAGAGCTTCCGCAGCGTTATCGCCAAGATGTATGGTTCCGACGAGAACTACGACGTGATTGTCAACCCCAACAAGGGTGACTGCGAGATCTACCACAACCGCGTGGTGGTGGCCGACGGCGAGGTGCAGGACTCCAACAAGGAGATTGCCCTGAGCGAGGCACAGAAGATTGCCGACGACTATGAGGTGGGCGAGGAAGTGAGCGAGCGCATCGACTTCTCCACCTTCGGACGCCGCGCCATCCTCAACCTGCGCCAGACTCTCGCCAGCCGCATACTCGAGCTGGAGCACGACGCGCTGTACAACAAATACAAGGACCGCGTGGGCGAGATAGTCAGCGGTGAGGTATATCAGGTATGGAAGAGCGAGGCCATGCTCGTGGACGACGAGGGCAACGAGCTCATCCTGCCCAAGTCGCAGCAGATACCCGGCGACTTCTTCCGCAAGGGCGACATCGTGAGGGCCGTGATATTCAAGGTGGACAACGCCAACAACAACCCGAAGATTTACCTGAGCCGCACGGCTCCCGAGTTCCTGCAGCGACTGCTGGAGGCCGAGGTGCCCGAGATCAACGACGGACTGATATCCGTAAGGAAGATTGCCCGCATACCGGGTGAGAGAGCCAAGATTGCCGTAGAGAGCTACGACGACCGCATCACCCCAGTGGGTGCCGTGGTAGGCGTGAAGGGTAGCCGTGTGCACGGCATCGTGCGCGAGCTGCGCAACGAGAACCTCGACGTGCTCAATTACACCGCCAACCCGTCGCTGTTCATACAGCGTGCGCTGGCTCCCGCCACCATCTCTAACATCGAGGTGGACGAGGAGAACAAGACTGCCCAGGTATCGCTCAAGCCGAAAGAGATATCCCTGGCCATAGGCAAGGGTGGCCTCAACATCAAGCTGGCATGCATGATCACCGGCTACCAGATAGAGGTGTTCCGCGAGGCTGACGACGAGCTTGACAACCAGGCAAGCGATGTCTATCTCGAGGAGTTCACCGACGAGATTGACGAGTGGGTAATCGAGGCTCTCAAGCAGGCCGGATACAAGAGCGCACGCCAGGTGATGGCTGTGCCACGCGAGGTACTGGCCGAGGAGGCCGACCTGGAACTGGACACCGTGGACGAGGTGCTGAAGGTGTTCCACAGCGAGTTTGAAGAAGAAGACGAGGAAGAGTAAGATTAAGAAGTTAAAGAAGTTAACGCCCGCAAGCGGGCTAGAAGTTAACGCTTGCTACGCAAGCTCGAAGTTAAAGACAATACTCAACCTTAAGAATAAATAGCTAAATAGCTAAATAGTAAATAAATAGTAAATAGTAAATAGTAAATCGTAAAATCGTAAATTAACTCGACTATCGTCGAGCGCGTCAGCGCGATAACTCCCGAGGAGCCGTAGGCTCCGATAACTTCTAGCGGCAAAGCCGCGATAACTTCTAGCGAAGCGATAACTCCTAAAAAAAAATATATGAGCGTAAGATTAAATAAGGTACTGAAAGAATTCAACATCGGCTTGAACACGGCTGTGGAGTTCCTCAGCAAGAAGGGCTTCAGTGTTGACAGCGACATGAATGCCAAGATCAACGACGAGGCATACAACGCTATCAGCGCTGAGTTTGGCACGGACAAAGCCACCAAGAAAGTGATCACCGTCAAGCCACAGGCTCCTGCCAAGCCCAAGAAGCCTGCGCCCATGCCTGCTCCCGAGGAGATAAAGACAGTGGTGCCCGAAGACCAAAAGGTGTCGTTCAAAACCGTGGGCAAGCTCGACCTCGACAGCCTGAACGCCAAGAAGCCCGAGCCGGAGACCAAGACTCCGGAAGTTCCGGAGGTTCAAGAAGTTCAAGAGGTTCCGGAAGTTCAAGAAGTTCCGGAGGTTCAAGAGGTTCAAGAGGTTCAAGAGCCCAAGTCTCCTGAGGTCTTCCGCCAGGTGAAGCAACAGACTATAGAGGGACCGAAGGTGCTGGGCAGCATCGACCTCTCGAGCATCAACGAGACCACTCGCCCCAAGAAGAAAAGCAAGGAGGAGCGCAAGAAAGAGCGCGAGGAGAAACAACGCCAGCAGCAGGCCGCCACAGGAGGCAAAAAGAAGCGCAACCGCATACAGCCCAACAAGGTGGACGTCAACGCCGAGGCCAAGAAAGTGGTGGACGACGGTCGCCAGAGCGCCGACAGCTCAAAGGGCGGCGGACGCAACAAGCGCAAAGGCAGCCTGCTCAACAAGAATAACATCTCCGACGAGGAGGTGGCAAAGGAGGTAAAGAAGACTCTGGCCCGCCTGCAGAGCAAGAAGGCGTTCGCCAGCGGTGCCAAGTATCGCCGCGAGAAACGCGACCAGATACGCGAGCAGATGGAGCAGCAGGCCACCGAGGAGGCTAACGAGAGCAAGACGCTCAAGCTCACCGAGTTTGTGACTGCCAACGAGCTCGCCAGCATGATGAACGTGCCCGTCACCAAGGTCATCAGCACCTGCATGAGCATCGGCATGATGATAAGCATCAACCAGCGCATGGACGCCGAGACCATCAATATGGTGGCCGAGGAGTTTGGCTTCAAGACCGAGTATGTCAGCGCTTCCGTCTCCGAGGCAGTGCACGAGGAGGAGGATGAGGCCGAAGACCTGGAGCCACGCGACCCCATCGTTACCGTGATGGGACATGTGGACCACGGTAAGACATCGCTGCTCGACTGGATACGCAAGAGTAACGTCATTGCCGGCGAGGCGGGCGGTATCACGCAGCATATCGGTGCCTACAACGTGACGCTCGAGAACGGCCGCCACATCACCTTCCTCGACACACCGGGCCATGAGGCGTTTACCGCCATGCGTGCACGCGGTGCACAGGCCACCGATATAGCCATCATCATCATCGCTGCCGACGACGACGTGATGCCCCAGACCAAGGAGGCTATCAGCCATGCACAGGCAGCAGGTGTGCCTATGGTGTTTGCCATCAATAAGATAGACAAGCCCGGTGCCGACCCCGAGAAGGTCAAGGGATCGCTGGCCAACATGAACCTGCTGGTGGAAGACTGGGGCGGCAAATACCAGAGCCAGGATATCTCCGCCAAGAAAGGCATCGGAGTCAACGACCTGCTGGAAAAGGTGCTGCTGGAGGCCGACATGCTGGAGCTCAAGGCCAACCCCAACCGCAAAGGCACAGGTACCATCATCGAGTCATCGCTCGACAAGGGACGTGGCTATGTGGCCACCATCCTGGTGAGCAACGGTACACTCAACATCGGTGACCACGTGATAGCCGGTACATGCTACGGTCGTGTGAAAGACCTTACCGACGAGCGTGGACGCAAGATAAAGAGTGTAGGCCCCTCAAGGGCTGCCACACTGCTCGGACTCAACGGTGCACCACAGGCTGGCGACACCTTCCATGTGATGGACAGCGAGCAGGAGGTGCGCGACATTGCCAACAAGCGACTGCAGCTGCAGCGTGAACAGGGCATACGCACCCAGCACCGCATCGGACTCGAAGAGATTGGCGCACGCATCGCCATGGGTGGCGTAGAGGAACTCAATATCATCGTGAAGGGCGACGTGGACGGCTCAGTAGAGGCTCTGTCCGACTCGCTCATCAACCTCTCCACCGAGAAGATACAAGTCAACGTGATACATAAGGCTGTGGGCCAGATATCCGAGAACGATATCGTGCTGGCAGCAGCCTCGAATGCCATCATCATCGGATTCCAGGTACGTCCTAGCAAGGGAGCACGCACCGAGGCTGAGAAGCAGGGCGTGGACATACGCCTCTACTCAGTGATATACGATGCCATCGAAGAGGTGAAGGAGGCCATGGAAGGTTTGCTCAAGCCTATCGTGAAGGAAGAGGTGACCGCACTGGTTGAGGTACGTCAGGTTTATCGCATCAGCAAGGTAGGACTCGTGGCTGGTGCTTACGTGGTGGACGGCAAGGTGTCGCGCACCAACAAGGCACGCATCATACGCGACGGCATTGTCATCTTTACCGGTGAGATAAACGCCCTCAAGCGTTTCAAGGACGACGTGAAAGAGGTAAGCACCAACTTCGAGTGCGGTATCTCGCTCACCAACTGCAACGACATCCGCGAGGGCGACACCATCGAGACCTACCAGGAGGTAGAGGTAAAGCAGAAGCTGTAAGCATGTCCAGCGTAGATATAATCATAGTAATAGTCCTTCTTTGGGGCGCATGGCGCGGCTGGCGCAGCGGCTTCATCAAGGAGGTGTTCTCCACCGTCGGAATAGTAGTGGGACTCGTGCTGGCAGCCACATTCTACAGTGTGCTGGGCGAGCACTTCGCCCCAGCACTGGGCTCGGGCAGCAAGGCTTCCTTCGCAGCCTGTGTGCTGGCCTTCATCCTCATCTGGGTAGTCGTGCCGATACTGTTCGGACTGGTGGCCAACGCGCTCACCAGGACCGTCAAGGCACTGCACGTGGGGTCGCTCAACGCCCTGCTGGGCATGGCGGTGGGAGCCATCAAATACTTCCTCCTGCTCAGCGTGGTCTTTAGCGCCATGGCCTACGTGGGTATCCTCTCGGAGGAGAAAAAGCAGGAGTCGAAACTCTATCCCTATATCACCGTGGTCGGCAACGCTATCTACGAGCATCGCGACATAGTGACCGAGAGCGGCAAACTCAAAGACGACACCGTATTCATTAAACATTGAACTCCATAAATCTCCCCCTTAGCAAGGGGGAGTGGCCAAAGGCCGAGGGGGTGTGTTAACTCCTTGAACTCCTTAAACTCTCAAACTTTCGAACTTTTGACTCCTTCAGATAATACATTTGTCCGTGACGTAGCCAACAGAGATTACGAGTATGGCTTCACCACCGATGTGGAGACAGAAGTCATAGAGCGTGGTCTCAGCGAGGACGTGGTGCGCCTCATATCGCAGAAGAAGGGCGAGCCCGCTTGGTTGCTCGACTTCCGCCTCAAGGCCTTCCGTCACTGGCAGACTATGGAGCAGCCTTCTTGGGCACATGTAGAGTTGCCACCCATCGACTACCAGGCTATCTCCTACTATGCCGACCCCCGGGGACGCAAGCGCAAAAGTGGACCGCAGGAGATAGACCCCGAACTGGAGAAGACCTTCGACAAGCTGGGCATACCACTCAACGAGCGCCTTGCCCTTAGCGGCGTGGCCGTGGATGCCGTCATGGACTCCGTCAGCGTCAAGACTACCTTCAAGGAAAAACTGGCCGAGCGCGGCATCATCTTCTGCTCCATATCAGAGGCCGTGGCCACCCACCCCGAACTGGTGAGACAGTACCTCGGCTGCGTGGTCAATTATCGCGACAATTTCTTTGCCGCACTCAACAGCGCCGTCTTCAGCGACGGCTCCTTTGTGTATATACCCAAGGGCGTGCGCTGCCCCATGGAACTGTCCACCTACTTCCGCATCAATGCCATCAACACCGGACAGTTTGAACGAACACTCATCGTCTGCGACGACGGAGGCTACGTGTCCTATCTCGAGGGATGCACAGCGCCAATGCGCGACGAGAACCAGCTCCACGCCGCCATCGTGGAGATAGTCGTCTGCAAAGATGCCGAGGTGAAATACTCTACCGTGCAAAACTGGTATCCCGGCGACAAGGAGGGCAGGGGAGGAGTGTATAACCTCGTTACCAAGCGCGGACTACTCAAGGGCGAAGGCAGCCGCCTCTCTTGGACTCAAGTGGAGACAGGCTCCGCCATCACATGGAAATATCCCAGCTGCATACTGCAGGGCGACAACAGCGTGGCCGAGTTCTACTCTGTGGCAGTGACCAACAACCATCAGCAGGCCGACACAGGAACCAAGATGGTGCACCTGGGACACAACACACGAAGCACCATAGTCAGCAAGGGCATCAGCGCCGGGCACAGCCAAAACTCCTACCGAGGACTGGTGCGAATGGGCAGCAACGCCCACGGCTCGCGCAACTACTCCAGCTGTGACTCGCTGCTGCTGAGCGACACCTGCGGCGCACATACCTTTCCATATATAGACGTAAACAACGACACCTCAGTGGTGGAGCACGAGGCTACCACATCGAAGATATCCGAGGAGCAGCTGATGTATTGCAACCAGCGCGGCATACCTCCTGAGGAGGCAGTGGCGCTCATCGTCAATGGCTATGCCAAGGACGTGCTCAGCAAGCTGCCCATGGAGTTTGCTGTGGAGGCGCAGAAACTGCTCAGCGTCTCGCTGGAGGGCTCCGTAGGATGATAGAAACTATTGAACTATGTTAGAAATACATGATCTTCACGCCTCAGTAGAGGGCAAGGAAATACTAAAAGGCATCAATCTCTGTGTCAAAGAAGGAGAGGTCCATGTACTCATGGGCCCCAACGGCAGCGGAAAGAGCACGCTAAGTAATGTGATAGTCGGCAATCCACAGTACACGGTCACTGCCGGTACCATCACCTTCAACGGCAAGGACCTGCTTGCCATGCCGCCCGAGGACCGCAGCCATGAGGGCATATTTATGTCCTACCAGCAGCCCGTGGAGATACCGGGCGTGAGTATGAACAACTTTATGCGTGCCGCAGTCAATGCGAAGCGCAAATACCAGGGCTTGCCTCCTATCAGTGGCGGCGATTTCCTCAAGCTGGTGAAGGAGAAGCGTGAAATGGTGGGCCTCGATGCCGGACTCACGCGCCGCAGTGTCAACGAGGGCTTCAGTGGCGGAGAGAAGAAGCGCAACGAGATATTCCAGATGGCTATGCTGGAGCCGCAGCTCGCCATCCTCGATGAGACCGACTCAGGCCTCGATGTAGATGCCCTGCGCATTGTGGCAGAGGGCTTCAACAGACTGCGCACTCCTCACACTGCTGCCATCTGCATCACCCACTACCAGCGTATGCTCGACTACATACGCCCCGACATAGTGCATGTGATGCTCGACGGACGTATAGTACGCACCAGTGGTCCCGACCTCGCCTATCGCATTGAGAGCGAAGGCTTCGATTGGCTGAAAGAAGAAAACTCTCAAATCTAAACCCTCAATCCTCAATCCTTCTGCCCCTAAGTTGGGGGAAGTCCCCGTAAGGGGGATGGGGTGTGTCAAATTTCAAATTTCTAAATTCTAATTCCTAATTCCTTTGTCCAGCCTCCAGCAATATATCGACCTCTATCGTCAGCAGCAGCCGCTACTCACTAAGGGTAGCCATCCGCTGATCAACGCCCATCGCGCTGCAGCCTTGCAGTTCCTTGAGGCCTGTGGTCTGCCCACTCGTAAGGACGAGCGATACAAGTACACCGACGTGGCGGCAGTGCTGGAGCCCGACTTCGGTCTCAACTTGAGTCGCTTGTCTCTGCAGTTTGATCCACGCCAAACCTATCGCTGCCGTGTACCGGGACTGGGTAGCAGTGTGCATTATGTGGTGGGCGACAGTGTGGCGGAAAGCAATGTGCTCATCGACGACGGCTCGCTCTTTGTGGGGCCGATGGTGGAGTTTGCCCAGCGCTACCCCGATATATTACGCGCGTATTATAATAAGGTGGAAGGCGACAGCCTCGCCGTCCTCAACACCTTGCTGGTACAGGACGGCCTGGTCATACGAGTGGCAGAGGGCCATAAGGTCGCTGACCTACTGCAGATAGTCAATCTGTCGGTGGGCAGTGTGCCAATGCTTGCCAACCGCCGTCAGCTTATCATCATGGAGCGGGGTGCTGAGGCATCCATCCTCAACTGCAATCACTCAGCCACTCGCTGCGACAATCTCGCCACCGAGGTGGTGGAAGCTTTCCTGACAGAGGGCAGCCATCTGCAGTACTATAGTGTGGAGGAGACTACCGCCAACTGCAACCTGCTGAATACCACCAACTTTGTGCAGCAGAAAGACAGCCACCTCGACTATGCCTCCATCACCCTCAACAGTGGTCTGTCGCGCCGCACTGTCAACATAGCCCTCGAAGGCAGTCATGCCCAGACGGCAGTGTCGGGACTGGTGCTTGCCAACGACAATCGCCATATCGACAACAATCTGCTTGTGGTGCACAATGCGCCGCTCTGCAGCAGCGATATACTATATAAATATGTGCTCGATGGCTCCAGCACCGGTGCCTTTGCAGGAAAGGTGCTCGTCAATGCACAAGCGCAGAAGACCGACTCGCAAGAGACCAACGCTAATCTGTGTGTCTCACCCTCGGCACGCATGTTTACTCAGCCGATGCTCGAGATATACGCCGACGATGTGAAGTGCAACCACGGCTCCACGGTGGGGCAGCTCGACGATACGGCTCTGTTTTATATGGCACAGCGTGGCATCACCCCTGAGGAGGGGCGCCTGCTCCTGCAGCAAGCCTTTGCGTGGGATGTGCTGCAGCGCATCGACCTCTTGCCACTACGCCAGCGACTGATGCACATGGTGGAGGAGCGATTCCGCCGTGGTGCCGGAGCTTGCGGCGATTGCGTGATGTGCGGAGCATAAAAACCATTAACCATTAACCATCAACCATTAACCACCCATTGGACATAGCAAAGATACGGACTCAATTCCCCATACTTGGCACTGAGGTATATGGCCACCCGCTGGTGTACCTCGACAATGCCGCCACCACTCAGAAACCTCGTTGCGTGGTGGAGGCTGAGCGCGACCAGTACTACACCGCCAACGCCAATGTGCACCGCGGAGTGCACTATCTCTCCCAGCAAGCCACCGACCTGTTGGAGCAGGCTCGCGTCAGGGTGGCGTCGTTTATCAACGCACCCTCGGCACAGGAGATAATCTTCACTCGCGGCACCACTGAGGCTGTCAATCTCGTGGCATCGTCCTACGGCCAGTTGCTGACGGAGGGCGACGAGGTGATAATCTCCGAGATGGAGCACCATTCCAACATCGTGCCGTGGCAGTTGCTGCGCGACCGCCGTGGGATAGTGTTGCGAGTGATTCCCTTCACTGATGACGGCATCCTCGACCTTGATGCCTACGCATCCTTGTTCACCGACCGCACGCGGCTGGTCAGCATCACTCATGTCAGCAATGTGCTCGGCACTGTCAACCCTGTAGAGGAGATGATACGCGTGGCTCATAGCCACTCAGTGCCGGTGATGGTTGATGCGGCGCAGAGCGTACCCCACTTCCGCGTGGATGTGCAGCAGATGGACTGCGATTTCCTTGCTTTCAGTGGCCACAAAGTGTATGGCCCTGCTGGCATCGGTGTGTTATATGGTCGTCGTGCCCTGCTGGAGCAGATGCCACCATGGCAGGGAGGCGGCGAGATGATCAGCACTGTCAGCTTCTCCTACACCACCTTTGAGGACATACCCTATAAGTTTGAGGCAGGCACCCCCAACTATGTAGGTGCCCATGCCCTTGCCGTGGCTCTCGACTATATTGACGAGATAGGTCTCGGCAATATCGCCGACTACGAGCGCCGTCTCACCCTCTATGCCACGGAGCGGCTGAGCGCCATACCACATCTGCGCATCTTTGGCAATGCGGCAGACAAAGGCGCCGTCATATCCTTCCTTGTGGCCAATATCCATCATCTCGACATGGGCACACTGCTCGACCGCCTCGGCATTGCCGTGCGCACAGGCCACCACTGCGCCCAGCCAGTGATGACTCACTACGGAGTGGAGGGCATGGTACGTGCCTCCTTCTCGTTCTACAACACTGAGGCAGAAGTAGATGCCCTGGTTGACGGCATACAGCGAGTAAGCCGAATGTTTTAAGATTTAATCGTCAATAGTCAATGGTCAATCGTCAATGGTCAATGGTCAATCGTTAAAGTCTTGTCTCGTTCCCGATGTGGCGGAGGCTGGCTGCGATGAAGCCGGTCGCGGATGCCTGGCAGGCAGTGTGTATGCTGCTGCTGTGATATTCCCGTCCGACTATCAGAACGAGGCTATCAACGACTCCAAGCAGCTCACCGACCAGCGTCGTCATGAGCTGCGCCAGATAATAGAGCGCGACGCCCTTGCGTGGGCCATAGGCATCGTCACTGCCGAGGAGATCGACCGCATCAACATACTCAATGCCTCCATACTCGCCATGCACCGCGCCCTCGACCAACTGAAGCTGCGTCCACAGTCAATCATAGTGGATGGCAACAAGTTCAAGTCCTACCACGACATACCCTACCAGACTGTCGTCAAGGGCGATGGCAAGTTCCTCTCCATAGCTGCCGCATCCATCCTGGCCAAGACCTACCGCGACGACTATATGGACGAGCTGCACGAGCAATATCCCTGCTACTGCTGGAATCAAAACAAAGGCTATCCCACCGCAGCTCACCGCGATGCCATCCGTACCCACGGCCCGTCGCCATACCACCGCATGAGCTACAATCTGCTGCCACCCGTGCAGCTGGATTTGTTTGACTGACAAAAGTCAATGGTCAATGTTCAATTTCTAATTTCTAATTTCAATGGTCAATGGTCAATTGACATACATGTCCCGCTGCCTGCAGCTTGCCCTCAATGGCGAGATAGGCGCACCGCCCAATCCAATGGTCGGCGCTGTCATCGTGGCTGACGACCGCATCATAGGCGAGGGATTCCATGCCCGCTGCGGACAGCCCCATGCAGAGGTCAATGCCTTTGCTTCCGTCAGACCGGAGGACCGGCACTTGCTGCCGCAGAGCACGCTGTATGTCAGCCTGGAGCCATGCGCTCACCAAGGCAAGACGCCACCTTGTGCTGACCTTATCATAAGTAAAGGCGTGAAGCGTGTGGTGGTGGGCTGTCTCGACCCCTTCGCCAAGGTCAGCGGGCGCGGAGTGCAGAAGCTGCGCGACGCGGGTATCGATGTCACCGTCGGTGTGATGGAGGAGGAGTGTCGTTACCTCAATCGACGCTTCATTACCTTCCACACCAAGCACCGCCCCTACATCATCCTCAAGTGGGCACAGACGCCCGACGGCGTGATGGGCGTAAAAGGGGAACGACTTATGATTTCCTCTCCCTGCACCTTGCGCCATGTGCATCACCTGCGTGCTACCAGCAGTGCCATCCTCGTGGGCTGGCGCACCAACCAGAGCGACCGTCCGTCGCTCACCACGCGACACTACAGCGGCCCCAATCCCGTGCGTATAGTCTATGACAGTCATACTCAGTCAATCCCCGACCTGCTCGGCGACCTCTACCGCCGCTCACTGCAATCATTGCTCGTGGAGGGTGGGGCAGCCACCCACCGTCAGTTCCTCGACCTTGGACTCTGGGACGAAATACACCAAGAGATAGGCGCGAGGAGTGAAAATGGTCAATGTTCAATGGTCAATGGTCAATCTATATCCGCTCCCGACCTCAGCCATTTGACACCACACCATACCATACAGATGGGCACACATCATATAAACATATACATCAATAATCAATAACATACTTATGAAAAACAAAATTTCAAGATTCAAATCCTCCCCCTATAGGGGGATAAGAGGGGGTCTTTTCATCCTTTTCTCCCTACTCCTCTGCTCATGCGGCAGTAAGCCAGCTGATAACGCCGAGAGCATCGATGAGGAGGTCAACGAACTGGTAGAGACCAACGAGTACAAGGAGAATGGTCTCAATAAGCTGAGAGCCTCCAACCAGACGCTCGACACCGAGGCGGGCTACCGCGTCAGCCTGTTGGTGGAGCCTGACGAGCGCCTGCCCCGCGTGGCCAATGACAACTTTGGTCCTTATAGCGACAATCGCGCCACCGTCGTTGTGACTCGCGATGCCGACACATTGCTTGTGCACCGTTTTGTTAAGACCGACTTCGCCGATTACCTCGACCAGTCGCTGGGCAACTCGGCCATTCTCGATGGTCTCACCCTCACCAATGCCGCCGCCACGGCGCTCACCTTGGAAGCTAGCGTAAGTGTGCCTCACAGCGATGAACAGACCGTAGTGGCCGTAACACTGAGCCTGACTGATGGCAAGACTTCGATGCAGCGCGTGGCCACTACCAACGATAGTTTCGGTGACGAGGAATAAAAAAATGTCGTAAAACGTACGAATATGCTCCCAAAATATTGGTCGTTTCGGTCAAAGTTAGTACATTTGCGTCGCTAATTATACATTTATCTACCTCTACCTGCCTCTACCTACCTCTATCTACTTTTACCTACTTCAAATATGAACAGATTGTTGCGATATATATGTTTGTTGGCTGCCTTGCTCGCGGGCGTGTGGGCGCAGGCGCAAACTGAATCGTTGTCATTTGACCCGACGATGAAGCTGCGCATTGAGTCTTACAGCTCCGCCGGTGCCTCCGTGGCGCTGGGGGCGTTGCATAGTGTCAACTCGCCCCTATGCGTTACTACCGACGACCCGGAATACTCTGCCGACTGCTGGTGGTATGTGCTGCAGTATAAGGCTGGACAGTATGCGCTGCGCAATGCCTCCACGGGTGCCTTCCTGATGTGGGATGACGTTCGTTCCGACAATCCCATACGGCGCTATATGAGCACCACCGATGTATTGCGCGGTGACTCTACCCTGTGGACCATCCGCGTGATAGACGACGGGGTGTATGCCTTTGAGAGCGTGGCCAACGAGGTGTATCGATTCAATGTGCGTAGCGGCTCCGGTGTGCTGGGAACTTTTGCCAACACGGGGGCTACTCCGTCAAACAATGAATTGTTCTATATCTTCAAGGAGGATGGCATGCCCTACGACCCCGAGAAGGATTACAACACCGTCTGCGGACGTGATGAGCAGGGCCTATACTGGACCAGCTACCCATTGGAGACACCCGTGGTGTTGACCACCGATCTGGCCGACCCTGTGTACTACTACATACGCAACTCGAGGTCGCAAAACTGGGTGGCGCCGCTCACCTATAAGAGCGGCGGATGGCTCAGCCAGAGCAAGTCGCTGCCCAATAACCAGTTCTACTTCGTGCCTACTGCTGACGGCGTGCAGATAAGGGTGGAGGGCGACAGCTATGTCAGCGCTAAGTTGACCGAGACAATCGGTACGTCGGAGAGCGATGTGTCGGTGGTCTATGGCACTCCCAAGACTAACGACCATTCGTGGGTGATTAGCTGGAGTAGCCGCGGCGACTATGAGGGCTACTCGATAGGCGTGAAGTCGTGTAGCGAGAATGCAGAGGACAATGTACACTTCCTCACAGGTCGCTATTATTGGAACGACTACTCGTCCAACGGCATCTGCTGGTTCAGCGTTGACGGTGGCTCTACATTCGCCTTCCTATCGAGGGACGAGCGACACCGCGAATATCTTGCCACGCAGGGACTGGTGATATCCGGCGACTCACTGCCGGTGGACACCATTGCCCCTATCGATACCACCAAGGTGGATGGCCTGGAGCCCATAGAGGGCAAGGTGCTCTTCGTCTATCGTGCCGACGGCAGGGTGGAGGCTGTACCAGAGATGTACATCGAGAGTATGGGAGGAGTGCAGATAAATACCAACGGTCAATTCTCAATTCTCAATTCTCAATTCTCAATCAACACCAAAAACGGTGGCCCCTCATTCACCTATCAGGACTACGAGGTGGACTCGCTGACGTACACGTCTCCGGAGTTGCCGGCATTCAATAGCTTCAAGTTCAACAATAAGTTCAATCACCATATCATTAATGACGCTATAGGCGTGTTTGAGGAAGATACCCTCATCACCGTCAGTGTAGTGGGCATCGGCAAGACGCTGCGCCCGTCGTTTAAACTCGACGAGGGTGTGCATGCCTGGATTGGCGACTCGCTGCAGCACAGCAAGGTCACTCGCGTTCGTTTTGACAAGGATGTTGTCTATACAGTGGCTCACCACGGCCAGACTATCTTGCGACGCTTCCCAGGCGGTCCCTACAAGACAATGCCATACGGCCTCGATGTGACGGTGCGCGTGGACTTCGCTACCGACCATTCCACTAGTGATTTCCAAGTACCCACGGTGTATGTCACCACCGATGATGGCACCAGCATCACCTCAAAGTATTACTACTGGGACGGCAAGATATCTATCGACGGAGCGGGTGTGTTCCCCGACATGCCGGAGACACCGATGCAGATAAAGGGCCGCGGCAACTCTTCGTGGACATCATCGGGCAAGGCGCCCTACCACATGAAGTTTGAGACGGCCGTCAAGCCCTTTGGCCTAAAGAAAGGCAAGCACTGGAACCTCATCGCCAATGCGCAGACACGCTCCATGACCAGCAATGCCGTGGCCATGAAGACGGCGCAGTTGGTGGAGACGGCGGGCTTCAACCACGAGATACCAGTGGAGCTGTATGTCAATGGCGATTACCGCGGCTCATACAACCTTACCGAAAAGGTGGGTATCTCCAATAACAGTATCGACCTTGACGACGAGACCAATGCTGTGATGATTGAGCTCGACAGCTACTACGACGAGACATATAAGTTCAGGACGTCCAGTTTCAACCTGCCCATCAATATAAAGGAGCCAGACTTCAGCGAAGGTACCACGCAACTGACCATGTCGATGGTGCAGCAGAGCGTCAACCGCGTGTGGGATGGGCTGGCCAACGGCGAGGATATGCAATATCTGTTAGACCTTGACTATCTGGCACGTTTCATGCTGGTGGACGAACTGTGTGAGAACTACGAACTGTTCCACCCCAAGAGCACCTTCTGCTACAACCCCAATATTATGGACAGCAACTCGACTTATGTGTTCGGTCCTGTGTGGGACTTCGACTGGGGATTCGGTTATCAGTACAATGGCGGTTATTTTAATAGCACAACGACTAATGACTATTGGACCAGAGCTTCATCGATGGAAGCCGGTAGCTGGGGGTACAACTTCCGCTACTGCGGCGAGAACTTCGACAAGATATACTATCAACTCTGGCACCGCTTCATGAACGATGGCAGTCTGGATGACCTCATCGACTTCTGCGACGACTACTATGAATTTGCCGCCCAGTCGTTCACTCACGACAATACCAAGTGGCGCCGCGGCGATGCACAGGCCTATGCCACAGTGACCGAGAGAGCTAAGGAGTGGCTGCGTGCCAGAGCTAACTTCATATACGACTATATGGGCAATACGCTGGGCTACAACAAGATGGGCTACCTTAACGATGCCACTGTTGGTCTGCTGATGGGCGATGTCAACGATGACGGCACCATCACTACGTCCGACGTAGTGTGTGTGTTCAACCACATGCTCAACCTGCCCAACGAGGACTTTGAGTTTGACCGCGCCGACCTCGATGGCAACGATATCATCACCATTGCCGACCTTATCATGGTGCGCAATCTGGCGCTGGCTCAGTCGGCTAAGAGCGGCACCTTCTACGGCCTACCCGAGGCAGACGCCGCTATCACCACAGGCTCTGTGAGCTACACCGCCGAGGGCGTGAGCATACCACTGACCATCGTGGTGGAGGACGGCAACTACAGCGGCCTCCAGTTCGACCTCTCTATCCCCGAAGGCATGACCATAGACAACCTCGATATCAGCCGCTCCATCCCCGACTTCGATGTGAGCATAGCAGAAGTAGGAGCTAATGATTCTCCCCTTAAGATAGGGGGAGTACCCGAAGGGGGAGGGGGTATGACGAACTCTCAACTTTATAGAGTCTCCCTCTACTCCAGCGCTAAGCATAAGTTGCCCATTGGCCGCAGCGAACTTACCCTCGAATTGGGCAAGAATAATGGTCAATGGTCAATGTTCAACCCCGAAGGGGTCGCGAGCGGCTCGTCGGTTGTCGGCGAAGCCGGTTCCGACATTAAAGAGCCGCGAGAACGAAGTGGCAATTCTCAATTGTTGAAGGCTTCGCTTTCCAATGTCCTCTTCTCCACCTCACTGGGTGAGGACGAACGTAGCGGCAGCCGCACCGCCGAGTTCGCCTCGGAGGAGCTGACAGGTATCAACGATGCCGTAGCCATTGTAGGCCAGGAGGGTCACAGCCTCACGCTCAACAGCACATCGGACACTGTGGTGCCCGTGTATGGTGTTGACGGCAGAGTTTATCGTCTGTATCACCTCACTGGTGGCCGAGAAACCATATTCCTGCCGCAGGGCGTATATATCATCAACCAGCAGAAGATAATTGTGCGTTAAATGAAAAAAATAATTCTATTCTCTATTCTCTGTTCTCTATTCTCTGCTCCGGCCATAGCCGACGAGATAGCATTGGAAGTTACCCAAGGTACTGACGGCCAGTGGACGTTATATGTGCAGCTGAGCAACCCTTCCACCATATACAGTGGTTTCCAAATGGACATGGTGTTGCCCGATGGTGTCACGCTCAATACATCTGCTGTCACTAAGACGCTGCGCACCACCAACCTCACTCTGCAGGCCGCCGTTGCTGCCAACGGACTGCCGAGGGTGGTGGGCTACTCGTCCAACAAGAAAAACAATATCACGGGTTCCTCGGGTAGGATATTCTCTGTGCAGCTCAACGTGCCAGAGACGATGGGGGCCGGTGACTACGAGATAGTGGCGAAGAATGTGCGCTTCACCACCACTAATGGGGTGGAGACCGTGATGCCTAATGCCACATGTACACTTACCATAACAGCTGCCGACAAGTATATCCTTACCTTTTGGAATGGCGAGGAGATATACTATACTACCGAGATGGAACCGGGAGCTGCCATCCATCCCATTCTTGACCCTGACCCCATAGAGGGCTACAGTTTCTGTGGCTGGGGCGATGTGCCCGAGGTGATGCCTGCATCCAATCTTGACCTGCATGCTATATGGTGCGTCAACTCTTATGAGTTGAAGTATATCGTTGAGGGCGAGACAGTCTTCACTTCTCAAGTGTCCTACGGCGCTTCTGTGCCAGGCTTTGAGGCTCCGGTTATTGACGGCTACATGTTCCTCGGCTGGGAAGGCGAGGAGCTCACCACTATGCCTGCCCACGATGTTACCTATACTGCCCGCTATGTGAAGATAGGTGATGTGAACCTCGATGGCTACATCAACACTGCCGATGTGGTGGCAGTGTATAGCTACATCATCGATGGCGACAACTCGGGCATCGATAGGGAACGTGCCGATGTCAACAACGATGGCAATGTCAACACTGCTGACGTAACAGCTATCTATTATATCATCACCTACGGGAATTAGGAGTTAAGAGAGATGAGTAGAGTAAGTCTTTTCGTGCTGATGCTTATGGCCGCTGTTACGGCTATGGGCGATGTGGTGACTGGCATCAGCTCCACCACCAAGTATCGCATTGAGTCGCTATACTTCCTTGGCAGCAGTGCCGCCATTGGGGCGAACCACAATGTCAACTCGCCGCTGTGTATGACCATGGACGAAGCTTCCTACAATGCCGACTGCTGGTGGTACTTCGTGGAGCAGGGCAATGGCACTGGCAAGTATGCATTGAAGAACGTCTCTACCAGTCAATACATCACCCTTGACGACCAGTACACCAACAGTCCTCAGATACTGCGCTATGCCCACCTGTCGTCTTACATAGAGGGCGATGCGTCGCTATGGTATATCTGCAACACCACATCTGATGACGGCACCGAGATATTCTATTTCCAGAGCGTAAGCAGCGAATCCTTCTTCTTTAATGTCCGTACAGGCAGCTATGTCCTTGGCGCATACAGCAAAGGCGGCATACCATACGGCCTCAACGAGACATTCAACCTTTATGACTCGCAGGGGCAGCAGTTCCACACCAATGGTACTGGCCCCGATCCCATAGACCCCACTATTGACAGCACACAGGTGGAGCCCATAGAGGGCAAGGTGCTCTTTGTCTATCGTGCTGATGGCAGGGTGGAGGCCGTGCCCGAGATGTATATCGAGAATATGGGAGGAGTGCAGATAATGGACAACGGTCAATGGTCAATGGTCAATGGTCAATGGTCAATCACCACCAAGGGTGGTGGCCCAACGCTTTCCTACAATGACTACGAGGTGGACTCGCTGTCCTACACCGCGCCTGAGCTGCCGGCATTCAACAGCTTCAAGTTCAATAATAAGTTCAACCACCATATAGTCAGCGATGCGATAGGCGTGTTTGAGGAAGATACCCTCATCACCCTCAGCGTGGTGGGCATCGGCAAGACGTTGCGCCCGTCGTTTAAGCTTGACGATGACGTGCAGGCATGGATTGGCGACTCGCTGCAGCACAGTAAGGTGACGCGAGTGCGCTTTGACAAAGATGTCATTTATACTGTCTCCCGCCATGGCCATACCATACTGCGACGCACATACAACGGCGAATATGTTATCAAGCCTTACGGCCGTGATGTGAAGGTGAGGGTGGACTTCGCCACCGACCACTCCAATTCTATCTATAATGTGCCCATCGTATATGTCACTACCGACGACGGCACCAGCATCACCTCCAAAAGCTACTACTGGAGCGGCAAGGTGCGCATCGACGGAGCGGGAGTGTTCCCCGACCTGCCTGAGACTCCGATGCAGATTAAAGGCCGCGGCAATACCTCGTGGACATCCACTGGCAAGGCGCCCTACCATTTTAAGTTTGACACCGCCACCAAGGTGCTCGGCCTTAAGAAAGGCAAGCATTGGAACCTCATCGCCAACGCCCAGACACGCTCCATGACCAGCAATGCCGTGGCCATGAAGATGGCGCAGCTGGTGGAGACAGCGGGCTTCAACCACGAGATACCCGTGGAGCTGTATATCAACGGCGAGTATCGTGGCTCCTACAACCTCACCGAAAAAGTGGGGCTATCCAACAACAGCGTTGACCTTGACGACGAGACATACGCCGTGCTGCTGGAGCTGGACAGCTACTACGACGAGGCCTACAAGTTCAGGGACGCCACCTACAACCTGCCAGTCAACATCAAAGACCCCGATTACAGCGAGGGCACCACCCAGCTCCCGCAGTCGCTGATACAGGAGAGTTTCAACCGTGCCACCCAGGCACTGAAGAACAAAGATGAGTATCTGGATGTCTATTATGACCTTGACTACCTTGTGCGTTACCTCTTCGTCACCGACTACACCGCCAATGTGGAGATAATGCACCCCAAGAGCACCTTCGTTTACAACGCCAATCTCATGGACACCAGCTCACCCTATGTCTTCGGCCCCGTGTGGGACTTCGACTGGGCATTCGGTTACTCAGAGAACCGCGACTATTTCACCGCACAATCTACACTCAACTTCTGGGCACGCACCGGCGACACCGTGGGATATGCGTGGTCGAAAGACTTGAGATACTGTGATGAGAGAGTGGATAAGAAATACTACAACCTCTGGCACGACTTCATCTATAATGGCAGCCTTGATGAGCTCGTCGATTACTGCGACGACTACTACAATTTCACCGCACCATCCTACACACACGACAATACTAAGTGGCGCCATGGCGATGCCAAGACCTATGCCACCGTCACCACCAGCTCCAAGACATGGCTCCGCAAGCGAGCCGAGTATATCTACAACTTCCTCGGTAATACCTTGGGCTATACCGACAAGGACTATCTGGAGCCCAACGGCGGCAAGCCACTCATCGGCGATGTGAATGACGACGGCTCCATCACCACCTCCGATGTGGTCTGCGTGCTCAACTATATGCTCAACCTGCCTAACGAAGATTTTGAGTTTGAGCAGGCCGACACCGATAAGAACGACATCATCACTGTGGCCGACATTATCAACGTGCGCAACCTCATTGGCAGTGGTAGCAGCGGAGGTGGCGGAGGCGGCGGTGGCATCCTCTATAGTAGTAGGTTCTACGGCCTACCCGAGGCAGATGCCGCCATAACTACAGGCTCTGTGAGCTACACCGCCGAGGGCGTGAGCATACCGCTCACCATTGTCGTGGAGGAGGGCGACTACAGCGGCCTCCAGTTCGACCTCTCCATCCCCGAGGGCATGACCATCGACAATCTCGACATCAGCCGCTCCATCCCCGACTTCGATGTGAGCATAGCCGAAGTAGGAGCTAATGATTCTCCCCTTAAGATAGGGGGAGTCCCCGAAGGGGGAGGGGGTATGACGAACTCTCAACTTTATCGCGTCTCCCTCTACTCCAGCGCGAAGCATAAGCTGCCCATTGGCCGCAGCGAACTCACCCTCGAGCTCGGCAAGAATAATGGTCAATGCTCAAGTGGATTGTCAAATAGTGAAATTGTCAATGGTCAATTGTCAATGGTCAATTGTCAATTGTTGAAAGCCTCGCTTTCCAACGTTCTCTTCTCCACCTCGCTGGGTGAGGATGAGCGCAGCGGCAGCCGTACCGTCGAGTTTGCGTCGGAGGAGCTGACGGGTATCAACGATGCCGTGGCCATCGTAGGCCAGGAGGGCAACAGCCTCACGCTCAACAGCACGTCGGACACTGTGGTGCCTGTGTATGGTGTTGACGGCAGAGTTTATCGTCTCTACCACCTCACTGGTGGCCGAGAGACCATCACCCTGCCACAAGGCGTATATATAATAAATAAGGAGAAGATAATTGTCCGTTAAACAAATAATCATTGAATAAAAGAGCGAAGCTGTTAGGCTTCGCTCTTTACTATATACCTTTTATAATACGATACGAGTAGCGTGGTGAGTGGCAGTGCGATAATCATGCCGATGATGCCCAGCAGATAGCCCCACACGCTGAGGGAGAGGAGAATGAGGTAGGGTGGGAGTCCTATGGCCTTTCCCATGATGCGTGGTGTGAGGATGGCATCTTGTATTATCTGCACGATGATAAAGACGGCAGCGCAGCCTGCGGCCACGAGCCAGAAATTCTGACCCGTCTCAGCGGACTTCAGTATGCAGAGAAATAGGGCGGGAATGAGGCCCAAGGCATGAAGATAGGGAATGAAGCTCAGCACTCCGATGAGCAGACCCATGGGTATGGCCAGTGGGAAGTTGATAATGGTAAAGCCTATGCAGAAGAGCACACCTACGCACAGCGAGATAAGAAACTGCCCACGGAAATAGGCATTCATGCCGTTCTTGAGGTCGGTGGTGAGTTGCGAGGTGAAGCGTGCATAGCGACGCGGCACCATCTTGTGGAAGCCTTGAGCGATGCGCTCATAGTCGTAGAGGATGAAGAAAAAGTATAGCACCGCGATACCCCACGAGAATATGCTTATGATAATGCCGGCAGTATGCTGCAGGAATGATATCATGCGGGGCATGACGGTCTTGAGAAAATCAACAAACTGTCCGTCGTGGAGCAACTTGCTGATATTGAACTGGCTGAAATACTGCGCGATGAAGTTCTCCACCTGGCTATCGTAGGACTTGTGCTTGAGGTAATTGTCCACTATCTTCACGAAGCGATGAAAGTCCTCTGTAACTGAGGGCATAACCAGTAGCACCAACCCAGTGATGATGCCGCCAATAAGCAGCAGGGTGGCGATGATGGCTAGGATGCGGAACTTGAATTTTAGTTTGTACTGAAAGAAATCAACAACGGGATTGACCAGGTATGCCAAAAACCACGCCACGAAGAATGGCACAAGCACTACGCTCAGATAGTCTATTATCAGCACGGCCACCACTATGCCGGCCACAATCAGTGCGGCGCGGATGAAGGAGTCAAAGGTTATGGGTTTCATGATTATGTGAGGATTTTGCTGCAAAAGTACTAATAATTTCTAATTTCTAATTTCTAATTTATTTGTATCTTTGCCGCATGCTGTATATTGTACCTACGCCTATTGGCAATCTGGAGGATATCACGCTGCGTGCGCTGCGTGTGCTGAAGGAGGCGGACCTTATCCTGGCCGAGGATACCCGCACATCCTCTGTCCTGCTGAAGCACTACGACATCCATCGTCCGCTACAGAGCTACCATAAGTTCAACGAGCACAAGGCCGTCAACGCACTCGTGGAGCGGCTGAAGGGCGGCGAGACGATGGCTCTCATCAGCGATGCCGGCACGCCGGGCATCAGCGATCCAGGCTTCCTGCTGGCCAGAGAGTGCGTGCGACAGGGCGTGGAGGTGCAGTGCCTACCTGGTGCCACAGCTCTGGTGCCTGCATTGGTGGCAAGCGGACTGCCCTGCGACAGATTTGTCTTTGAGGGCTTCCTGCCTCAGAAGAAGGGACGCCAGACGCGCTTGCGCGAGTTGGCTGCCGAGCAACGCACAGTGGTGATATACGAGAGTCCCTACCGCGTGCTGAAGACGCTGACGCAGATGGCCGAGGTGATGGGCGCTGACCGACCGGTGGCCGTGTGCCGCGAGATTAGCAAGGTGCACGAGCAGGTGGTGCGCGGCACTATGGCCGAGGCGATTGCCTACTTCAACGCCAACGAGCCGCGAGGCGAGTTTGTGATAGTTATTGGTGAAAAAGTGAACAATGAATAATTGAGGTTCTAATATAAAATCGAAAATCATGAAAAATTTATTTTACTTAGCTATTTGTGCTATGCTCCTGTCTTCATGCGGACAAGAGGGCAAGAAACAAAATCTTGTGGATGGCGACTCGGTGAGCCGTATCATCAATCAGAAGGATGCCGAGATCAACAACCTGCTCGGCACGGTCAATGACATTCAGGATGGCCTGAACCAGATAACGGAGGCTCAGGGACGCATCAACGCCCTCAAGCAGGGGGGAGTGGAGGGCTCTGCTGCCAACGATATTCGTGAACAGATGGCGTTCATCCAGCGCACCATGCAGCTCAACCAAGAACGCATCGCCCAACTGGAGAAGCAGCTGAAAAACAGCAATATCAATGCACAGAACCTGCGACAGACTATCGAGTCACTGCAGGCACAGCTCAACGATAAGTCGCAGCAGATAGAGCGACTCACTGCCGAACTGGCTGAACGCGACGTGAAGATTCAACAGCAGGCAGTGGAGATTAGCAATCTTAGCAACGACAAGGCTAATCTTACTCAGGCCAATGAGGCTAAGGCACGCACTATCAGTCAGCAAGACAAGAATCTTAACAAGGCGTGGTATGTGTTTGGCACCAAGCGCGAGCTGAAAGACCACAATATCCTCAAGCATGGTGATGTGCTTGCGCAGGGCGTCAATCTTAGCTACTTCACCGAGATCGACGTGCGCAATGTGAGGACTATTCCTCTGGGCTCCAAGTCGGCTAAGCTGCTCACTACTCACCCCAAGAGCAGCTATTCGCTCGACAAGAATGACGACAAGACCTACACGCTGCGCATCACCGACCCAGCCTCCTTCTGGAGCGTGAGCCGCTATCTGGTCGTGCAGGTGAAGTAATTCCTCATTCCTAATTTCTAATTCCTCATTCCTAATTCTTTGAAAGAGTTCATCATCTCTGAGGCGCAAGCGGAAACTGCAGTGCTGGTGGCGATTGTCACCTCGCGACAGGATGAGCGCAAGACTGCCGAGTATCTCGACGAACTGGAGTTCCTGGCCGAGACGGCAGGGGCTCGCACCGTGAAACGCTTCACACAGCGTGCCGAGGGGCCCAACACCACTACCTATGTCGGCTCAGGCAAACTGGCGGAGATACGCGCATATATTGAGGCTGAGGCCGAGGCTGAGCGCGAGGTGGGTATGGTGATATTCGATGATGAACTCTCTGCTCGCCAGCTCCGTAACATTGAAAAGGAACTGAAGGTAAAGATTCTCGACCGCACAACGCTCATCTTGGATATCTTCGCCATGCGGGCGCAGACGGCCAATGCCAAGACGCAGGTAGAGCTGGCACAGTATCGCTATATGCTGCCGCGCCTTAGCCGACTCTGGACTCACCTTGAGCGTCAGGGTGGTGGCTCTGGCTCTGGTGGCGGCAAGGGCTCGGTGGGCTTGCGTGGTCCCGGCGAAACACAGCTGGAGATGGACCGCCGTATCATCCTCAATCGTATGTCGTTGCTCAAGAAGCGACTGGCGGAGATTGACAAGCAGAAGACTACGCAGCGCCAGAATAGAGGCCGCCTTATCAGGGTGGCACTGGTGGGCTACACCAATGTAGGCAAATCAACACTGATGAACCTGATGGCTAAGAGCGAGGTCTTTGCTGAGAACAAACTCTTTGCTACACTCGATACCACTGTGCGAAAGGTGACGGTGCAGAACCTGCCCTTCCTGCTCAGCGACACGGTGGGATTTATCCGCAAACTGCCCACCGACCTCGTCGAATCGTTCAAATCAACACTCGACGAGGTGAGAGAGGCCGACCTGCTGCTGCATGTGGTGGACGTGAGCCATCCCGACTTTGAGGAGCAGATAAGCGTGGTGGACAAGACTCTGGCGGAGCTGGGCTGTGCGGAGAAGCCTACCATTATGGTGTTCAACAAGGTGGATGCCTACTCATTCGTGCAAAAGGACGAGTTTGACCTCACCCCTGCCACCAAGGAGAATATGACTATGGACGAGCTCAAACAGTCGTGGATAGCTAAGCTGGGCAGCGATTGTGTCTTTATCTCGGCACTGACGAAGGAGGGCATAGACTCCTTCCGTTCGCTGCTCTACCAGAAGGTGCGACAACTGCATGTGCAGCGTTTCCCGTATAACGATTTCCTTTATCCTACTGCTGAAGACCTGGACTTCAGCGAGGATGATAATAATAAATAAGGTAGTATGAAGAAATCTCTCTTTTTATGTATAGCTGTTGCGACCCTTGTTGCCAGGGCGCAAAGCAATCAGTGGTTACGCCTTACTGACACTCTGCATCTCAAGACAGAGTTTACGGCCACTGCCAGTCACGGCGATTTCGCACCCTATTGGATGAGCAACAATCGCTATGGCGTGGCTTCTGTCAACACAAAATGGGCGTCGATGCGTGTCGGACTGAGTCGCGATCAGCGGGATGACCTGGGACGTAAGTGGCAGGTGGGCTACGGCTTGGAGATAGCTCCGGTGTTTCAAAAGCAGGACTCGCGCTTCGTGCTACAGCAGGCGTATGTCGATGTGCAGTACAAGAAGGTGCGTCTCTCTGTTGGTGCTAAGGAGCGACCCTCGGAACTGAAGAACCAAGCGTTGAGCAGCGGCGGACTGGCCTCCGGCATCAATGCCCGGCCTATACCGCAGGTGCGACTGGAGTTGCCCGAGTTCTGGACTATCCCTGGCACCAAGAACTGGTTGGCTCTGAAGGCTCGCTTGGGCTACGGCATATACACGGACAATAAGTGGCAGCGCGACTTTGCTGATGTCTATACCCAAAACTCTCTCTATCATACCAAGGCGGGGTGGCTACGCATCGGCAATGACGAGAAGTTTCCTCTCAGCTTCACCGGCGGCCTCGAGATGAACACGCAGTTTGGCGGCAAGCGCTATGTCAAAGGGCATCCCGAGCAAACGCTAAATCTGAAGTCTGACCTCGGCGCCTTCTGGCATGTGCTCGTGCTCAGCGGCGACGACCCCACCGATGGTATCTACTCCAACGAGATGGGCAATGTGACTGGCTCGTGGCACTTCAGTCTCGACTACAAAGGCAAGGGCTGGGCTGCCCGCGCTTATGCTGAGCATTACTTCGAAGATCATAGCCAGGTATTCGTGCAGTATGGATGGAAGGATATGCTGTGGGGACTGGAGCTCAACCTGCCCAAGAATCCCATTGTCAGCGATGTGGTGTATGAATATCTCTATACCAAGCATCAGAGCGGCCCTATCTACCACGACCGTACCGCTAACATCCCTGACCAAATCAGTGCCAAGGATGGCTACTGGGGCCACGGCACCTATGGGGCGTGGCAGCATGCAGGCTTTATCAATGGCAGTGGACTCATCGTTTCGCCCATCTATAATAACGGAGTGATTACTGTTCGCCACAATCGTGTAAAAGCTCACCACTTTGGCATAGCAGGACAGCCTACCGACGAGCTGGGCTATCGTCTCCTTTATAGCCATCAGCGTAGTTGGGGCACTTATGCCGCTCCTCTGGTTGACACGAAGCACGGCTGGACTATGATGGCCGAGGCGACCTACAATCCGCGTTGGCTCCGCGATTTCAACTTTGGCTTGGCTTACGGCCATAACGGCGGCAATCTGCTGGGCCACAGCAATGGTGTACAGTTTACCGTAGCATGGAATCACGCCTTCAAAAAGAAATAAGGAAATGAAAACGTTTTTTGCAAGTATATTTATAGCGACAGCATTGTTGTGCGGCGTCACTAGTTGCGACAAGGTAGAGGACAACGGCCGCTTTGCAGGTATGTGGCAACTGACAGAGTGGAAACGTCTTCCCGACGGCCAAGTTGTGGCAGATAGGTACAAAAGCATATATCATAAAGAATACGATGGCATCTATTATAGTGTGCAGCTTGACCTCATGGCTTTCAACGGGAGAAGCCAATATCTGGCGCGTTTCCGTCGCACGGCAGATAGCCTGTTCATCGGCACCGTTTATCACGGTCCTAAGGATGACATAGTTGACTATGACGCGCTAGCCGATTACGGCGTGCCTGGCGACGGCAAGTTTGCCATAGACAAGCTCACCCGCTCAGCGCTGGTGCTCCGCTCCGACACAGCCCAGCTTACTTTCCGCAAATATTGATGACACAGAGCATCGTCCAGTTAACTACTTCAAATTCCTATCCCCTCACTCCTGTAGTTCTCTTTGTGTAGCCATGCCAGATATTCTGGCAGCAACTGGCGTGTCTCTTTTTCGTGCCGCTGGCAGAAATGGAAGAGCACCACATCGCCTTTCTTGGTTTTGGCTTTCAGTTTGCCTAAGGCCTGCAGATGATGGTATCTCTCCAACTTGGAGTCCTCTGAGTCTAATGACCAATACACCATACGGTACTTCTTATGCAATTTTAGCCAAGTGCTTAGCGTCAAACTGCCATACGGCGGTCTGAACAAGGGGGTGCACAGTATGCCGTCTGCCTGCTCGATGTCTGCTACATATTTGTCTGCCGGCACATCGAATGCATTGGGATGCCCATAGCTGTGGTTGGCAATGCTGTGCCCTTTTTGTCGCAGCAGTTCCAATAGCTGAGGATTCGCTTCGGCTCTGTCGCCTCGGCAAAAGAAGGTCGCCTTGTAATTGTATTTGTCCAGTTGGTCAAGGACAAAATCTAGTATGCCCTTTTCCGGACCGTCATCAAAGGTGAGATAGACGACCTTCTCCTTGGTAGGGATGGTTCGTATCTCTACCTGCTGGATTAGCTTATTGATTATTCTCTTATATATCATCTTACCTCTTACTCCTTTTATCTCCTTCTATCTCCTTCTATCTCCTTCTATCTACCTCTATCTCCTTCTATCTCCTTCCTCCTAATGCTCCATATCTTGGTCGATAAGGGTGATGTATCCCGAAGGCAGCTTCTCTACTTTGAGGGTGGAGAGCAACTCTGTGCCTGAGAAAGGATAGGCTAATGCTGGCCTATATTTGATAGCCTGGAGCGACTGTATTCCATCCACCTTTATGTGATGTTGCTTCAGGTAGTCTGCCACTGCCAGCAGCAGGTGGCGATGCGTGAGCCCGGAGTCTTTCCTGAACAGGCTTTCGTATATCTTCACCGTGCGGACAGTGGAGGCCACGAAGAGATTGTCGCTGGCATGCGAGAAGACCACCACTCCTACTATTGCGTTACCCTTTGAGATTGTAAGGGCTCTGCATCTCAAATCTGGATTGTCAATGTATTTCCATCTCAGGTATTCTTCCGAACGGATAACATAAAAGGGCTCGTACTTCAGAAACTCGTCCATTAGGGGAGATAGCGAAGGTATAGCGTCTTGACTGATTTCGCTTATTGTATATGTCTTATCCAGTCCGTGTCGCCAAGCATTGAGTGTGCTGTAGAAATGGGGCAACCGCAGGTGTGGCAGGGTTATCTTGCTGCTGATGACTTTCTTGAGCGCCAATTCCAGCAGGATGCTGCAGTAGCACGATACGGGGTAGTAGGCATAGGGGAAAGTGAGTATTCCGTGACCTCCGCATTTGCGTTTGATAGCACCATTGGCAGGCGAATACCATGCTGACGAGAAGTTGGGAACATCTTGATGTAATTGTGCTTGTAGTTTTTTGCCGATGCCTTTGCCTCGCATTGTGCCTAAGACAAATGTATCAATACTCCACCAAAATTCGTGGATATTTTGGTTTATACATACTTTTACACGGTATGCGCATGATTGTCCGACAAACTCGGTGCCTCGTTTTGCTGCCAACACGCGATAACTCTCGTCACCTAGCTGCCAATACCACTCCATACGGCGGCGCCACGACTCGTAGCTGCCTTCGCCGTGATAGGCTTCCAGGAAGGTGCGGTATTCTGCCGTGTGGATGTCGGCCTTGTGGAGGTATTGGTAGGTCATGGCATTAATATACAAGTAAGAGTTTGACTCCCTGGCGGTGGGCATGCTTAAGCCATTTTAGTCCTTCTTTCGCACCGTAGTTAAGGAACGCACGCCCTACTCGTGTGTAGAGGCGTGGACACAGATGCTCCTTGCCAATTGACTTAAGGAATTTATATCTGCTCACGGTGACGGTGAAGCGGGTGAACTGGTCTTCGGCACTGTGACTCTGAGTGAGCGAGGTGCCTGCTCCTCCCTCGGTGATTACATAGACCACGTTGTCGGAAGCAGTGACCTTTTTTGCCTTATGGCCTATACGCACGGAGAAGAGGGAGTCATTTGCTACGCGCGTCTCTCCAAACTGAATGTTATTGTCAAGCACGAGGGAGGCTCGCACCATTTTGCAGCAAGGGTTGACGAAGTCGTACCGCAGCGGGTCATCGTCTCCTGTTGCCAGATAGCCTGTTATCCGTTGGTGAATGGTGTGGTGGCGCTTGCTCTCGCTATTGTCTGCCAGTTTGATGCTGCTGGCGTCGAAATATACTATGTCGTAGTCTTGGTGGAGAAATCGGTCGAAGGCATCAAAGGCTTCGGGTGTGAAGTAGTCGTCAGAATCGAGGAACACGAGGAACAATCCCTTTGCGTATGTCAGGCCTACATTGCGTGCATGCCCTGCTCCCTTGGCAGGGGAGGAGGTGGTATATACTACCTCTGCATTCTTCTTCACCGGCACTTGCGAGGGGGTGAGAGGCTGTGGGGCATTATCGACGATGATTATCTGTATGTCCGCGCGGTCGGGGATACTGTCCATCGCCTTTATGAGCAAGGGGTATCTATCGCCATACGGCACTATTACTGAGTAGTTGTGCGTCATGCCAGAGTAATTCTCAAATTTCAATGCTCAATTCTCAATTCTCAATCTTCAATGGTCAATAGTCAATGGTCAATCCTTCCAGCCATGTCGGCCCAACAGCTTGCTCTGCGGCGCGGCTTTCCTTGATAGCTTTGCGATTGCGTCGCAGGCGTATTAGTCCGCTGATGCTTTGGCCTATCATCTTGAAGAGGTTGCGGTTGTGCAGGCCTTTCTTGCACCAGAAACCGCAGATATGCAGATATTGACCGAACGTAGGCTCTTCGTTTATGTCTGTTGCCTTAACGAGCAGGTAACGATAGACCAGGCACTTATGGTGCAGTTTGCTGTTGCCGTACTGATTACGGTCGTGGCAGGCGAAGGTGGTGGGCACAACCTTGAGGTGGAAACCGTGGTAGAAGGCGCGGTCAAGGTAGTTATGGTCTTCCCCGTATTGGAAGAAGAGGGGATTGAATCCTCCCACTTTCTGTATTATGGTTGACGGTATGAGCCAGCATGCTGCTGCTGCCGCGCGAGCCTCAAAGGGCTTTAGTTTGTCGCCGGACTTCAGCTCGCGCAGGTTGCAGATGTTGGACGAGCGGGAGATGGTGTTCTTCTTGAAATTGAAGTCAAAGTCGCTGCCTTGGCCGTTGAGGTGAATGGGGCTGAGTATGCACTGGCGGTCGTCAAATCGTAGGAGTTGCACGAGCATCTCAGCATTTATCCATGCATCTTGGTTGAGCAGCAGGGCATAGTCGGCGTTTTTGTCAAGGGCATAGCGCAGTCCGATGTTATTAGCCTGACCGAAGCCCAGGTTTTGCTCTTGCGGTAGCCATACTATGTCCGGATAATGGGCGGGTACGTATTGGCGCAGACCGTCGGTGGAGCCGTTGTCGATAACTATGGTTTGTATGGGTAGATAGCTCTGCTGCAGGCTCTGCAGACAGCGGTCTATCCATTTCATGCCATTATATGTCACTATTATTGCTACTATCTTCATTGTCGTCGTTGAATAGGGTGAAGGTGTGTTTGGAAAGATATATCACTATGACCACGCACAGTATCATTAGCGTACTTTTGTAGTTGAAGAAACGGTAGTAGAATATGCCGAAGGTGGGCACTATGCCTAATAGGAATACCGTCAGGTAGTCGGCTGCATGTATGGTAGTGGTGTGCTCTTCTCCCGTATCGTCGCTGTCGTTAGTGGAGGGGATGCAGCGATAGCAGATGGCAATAAATGCTAATACCCAGATTATCATACCAGGCAGAGTGAGGTCGAGCATAACGTCGCCGATAAAGGTGGGGAAGACGCTGATGTAGAATCCTTGCTCGGCAGAGCGTACATTTCGTCGCTCACCGTCGGAGACCTTGCCGGTGAAGATACGGTTGAAGAGTGGGAACTCGCGCTCGGTGGAGATATAGTCCGACTTGGCATGCTCCCAGAAATAGCAGAAGTTGATATAACCCTGGCCAACGTACTGCATCGCGGCAGCGGTAGGCCCGGCATAGCTCTTTTCGAAGCGGTCGGTAGTCACAGCGCTGAGATATAAGGCCATAGCGGCTATGAAGGGCGCGGCTGCAACAACAAGAATGACCTTTACCTTCAGCGTTATCTTGCGCCAGAACATCACAATGGTGAATAGAGCCATGAGTCCCCAAAAGGCTATCTCTGTGCGGTCGGCAGTCTGGATGCCGGCAATAGGCTGGGCAAGAGAGGCGAACAGCAATAGGCCATTGAACCACCACGCGCGGCGGTGGTGGGTGATATTATAGAATGCAAGAGGGAGTGCGAATATCGTGATTATGTTGAGCAGATATATGTGGGAGACATACGGCATAGACTGGGCCTTGAGAAAAGCAGCCGATTCTTCGCCTTCATATACACTCTGGCGCAGTTCCCGGAAGTCACCGTTGAGGATGTCGAGAGTGGAGTCGGCCACCAGATAGATATTGAGCAGCGACAACAGAATCATGAAAACTCCAAAAAGGTCGAGTATTATGGGATTCAGCAACTCTACATCTTTTATCTTCCTATTGTTGAAGCGTGTAAAGGGCCAAATGGTCGCAGTGATTATGGCGCAGTAGCAGAGCGTGGGCAACAGGCCAAACTCCGCATTGTGGTTCTCATAGAGGATTCCACCATCTTCGCCGAGGTAGCCTCCCAGTATGGTTGTTATGCCACAGAAAGCCGTGATGGCATATAGCGCCGACATATACACAGCAATAGTCATGCCCTCCTGCCTCCGGTAGAGGTAGTAGGTCAGGAAACTGAAATATATGAACGGCAGCAGAAACATATTATGAATTGAGCAGTTGCTTTATATGGAAAAGGTCGCGCCATCCAAGCAGGAGGGCTTTGGTTTGTTGGCGGAAGATATGGCGATAGGCTGGCACAAGCAAATCGGCCACATAGCCGGCGGCGAGATTGGCGGCGATGGCTACAAACGCTGCAGCGATGGCACCATACTTAGGCAAAAGCCACCAGTTGAGAGCAACGCAAACGATGCATCCAAATATATCGCGGAAGAAGACCCACTTCTGCAAATGCTCTACAATAACTAATGTTCCGCCGGCATTGGATAAGGCTACACTTACCATTTTAAAGGACAGAACTTGTAGTATTGCAACAGCAGGCAGATATTGTGTGCCGAAGGTATAGAGAACGAGCCAGTAGGATATAACTGACACACCGATGCAACACAGGAAGCATAGCCAGACTGAGATGTTCATAAATTGCTGGCTCTTTATGCGGTAGGCCTCTTCGCTCTTTTGTCTGAGCTGGACTAACACGGGAGAGATGGTATGGGCTATGGTGGCGGGAATGAATATCATCACCTCCACAAACTTGGCGGCAACGGAGAAATAGCCCACGTCAGCCTTGCTTACCATCTGGCCTATCATCACCTGGTCGATGCGCTGGTAGATAATCACGGCGGCATTGGTGAGCAGCAAAGGAAACGACTCCTTCAGCATATACTTGGCATACGACATCGAGAAGTGCCAATATTTCATCCTGCCTATCTTGTGGCGGTACGACGAGATATAGCCGCCGGCCAGCAGCACATGGTCAAAGGCAAAGGCGGCGACAAACCAGGTGAGCGAGCAGTCGAGAGCCCACAGCGTCAGTTTGATGGCGATGCCTACGAAGGTGCGGAATATCTCAGAGAGGACAATGTACTTGTTCTGCACCAGCGAGGTGAAGTAGTTGCGTATGACAACGAAGGAGTTGAACACGATGTAGCAAGAGTACATCGCTATCAAGGCTACGGTATAGCCGTCCTCGCCCATGATGATGGCAGTGCCGATGGACAGTCCGATGCACACCACGCCCAGCACTACCTTTATCCAGAAGGCGGTGCCGATGATAGTGGTGAAGGGCACATTGCCTGCGGCTTCCTCGCGCACCTCTATGCTGTCAAGTCCGAAGCATGCCAGAGTCTGGAAAAGAAAAACATAACTGATGATGTAGTTCATCAGTCCATACTGCTCGGGGCCGAGGTAGCGGGCCACGATGATGCCCAATATCAGTGTGCCGCCAAGGTTTATCACTTTGCCGCCGGTAGCCCACAGTAGGTTGTTGACTATCTTTCGCTTATTTCCAGTCAGATGAAGCCCCACTCTTAACTCCTAATTCCTAACTCCTAACTCCTAACTCCTTTTATCTACTTTCACAATATAATAGGCAGTGGCAATGAAAGTGAGGATAAGCATACCCAGCACAAACATCACTCGCTTCGGACCGCTGGGCTTGACGGGCACGCTGGCGCACTTAAGGGTAGTGAAGGCGGGGGTGCACTCCTGCACCTTAGCTTTGGCAGTCTCTAATTGCTGGCTGAGTGCGGTATAGACATTGAAGGCCATCTGCATTGCAGTCTCCAGTTTGTCGCGTTGTGAGATGAAGGTCTGCAGTATCATGTCGCGATGGCTGTCAGCGTAAGCGCTATATTCCTTCATGGTCCTTTCGTATTCCTGCTTGGCTTCGTTGTAGAGCTTGGTGTAGTACTCCAAATCGCCTCTTGCCTTGCTGGTGCGGTAGTCGGTAATGTATTTCTGCAGTCGCACTCTAACAGTGTCGGCTATCGAGGCGGCAATCAGCGGGTCTTGGTCGGTGACGAGGATGGTGATGACGTAGCTGCGGCGGTCAACGGAGCAGTTTATCCTACCGGTTATCTTCTCCGCCATATTATACTGTTCTTCAGTCAGACGGAAAGGATTGGCTTTCTTATAGTTGCCCTTGTCCTTGGGCTTGGGTTTGGAGAATATGCCCTTAATCGTGTTTTTGAGCCATTTGCTTAGACTCTTCCACCAAGGGCTCTTCTGATACTTGCTCAGGTAGGTGTAGTAGTCGGTGTCGATGAGTCCGTCCTGGCTCTTCACTCTCACGGGGAAGAGGCTGACAATAAACTGCTTCGACTCCAGTAGGTCGGGGTATAGTGAGGGCGAGATGGCGTCGGTCTGCACATCGTTGCCCAGGTTGACGCCAAAGCTGGAGGCTATCGAGGCGAGCGATCCGTTGGGGGACGTGTTGCCAAACTCGGGTGCCATGGTCACCTCGCAAGTGTAGGTGCGGGGCACACACATTATCAGTCCGCCGAATACCACAGCCGCAATCACTAGGTTGCGAATCATCAATTTCTTGCGGGCAATAATCTTGCGGATTATCTCTCCAATATTTATATTATTCTTCTTTGCCATAATTTTCAATAGTCAATGGTCAATGGTCAATGGTTTTTACCAGTTCTTTATCATGTTCATTAAGCTGACAATCATTGTCGCAACAGATGTTGTTCCGGTACCGATGGCCATCTTCTCAGCCATGGAGAGCTTCTGGCTTTCCTCCTTGGTGGGCACCACTATCTCGCATCCGGGCTGCACAGCCTTGGTGGAGCCGCGCTCGGCTTTCTCCACGGCGCCATTGGCGTAAACGATGTACACGGCTCTCTTCTTAGCCCTGTTGGCGAAGCCACCCGCGTGGTTGATATAGTATTTGAGCTTCTCGCCCTTCTTGTAGTTCATGCTGATGGGGTAGCTGACTTCGCCGCTCACCTTCACGGTGTTGGTGAACTGCGGGATGGTGAGCACGTCGCCCTTGCGCAGCACTATGTCGTAGCTGCCACCGGGGGTAGCCACGGCCTTGTCGAGGTCCACGGCCACGGGGTAGGTGTCGTCGAGGCTCATCTTCATGCTCAGCAGCGTGTCGGCTTTCTCAAAGTCCATCTTGGCATTCTCGGCCTTCAGTGCCTGCTCGTAGAGCTGTATCTGTGCCTGGCGCATGGCATTGTCGCGCTGCACTTTCTCGTCGTCGGTGAGTCGGCGTGTCAGTCGTGCTCCGGGCACGTATGCCAGCGAGGTAAAGCCGCCGGCAGCCTTCACCAGGTCGCTCAGTCGGTAGTCTTTGCGCGTCATGCTGTAGGAGCCGGCAAAGTTGATACATCCGTTCACAAACACATTCTGCTGCTCCTCGTAGCTCGGGCTGCGACGGATGTTCACCTCGTCGTAGGGCTTGAGGTAGAACACTGTATCCTTATTTATAATATTATAGTTTTCGTCAAGTCGGAATGAGAACTGCTCGGCCAGCAGGTCGTTGTCCTGGGTGGCGGTGGGGTCGGAGATACGCCTGTACACATTGACGTGTGCCAGACTGGCGGCGTCGGTCAGTCCGCCCGACTGCAGTATGATGTCTTGCAGCGTGGTGTTGTCGGCAAAGGGATACTGGCCGGGATAGACCACCTCGCCCTTCACGTTGAATATCCACTTGCCCCTCATCTCGGTCTTGCTGGGGATGAAGAGCAGGTCGTTCTTCTGCAGAGCCACATCGGCGGTGGTGCCATTCATGATGCCCTTGAGGTCCACGCCAACCATCTCCAGGCTGAGGTCGCTCCTCTGGCGGTGCATCACGGCGCGCTCGGTGTAGGCATCCTCTCTCAGTCCGTCGGCAGCCTCGATGAGCTCCTTGACACTCTGTATGGTGTTACCGAGCTGGAACTGTCCTGCATGGTTGACGGCGCCGCGCACCTCAACCATATTGCTGAACTTCATCACCACGCTGTCCACATATACTTCGTCGCCGTCCATCACGGCGAAGCCGCCCATCTCAAACTCGTCGATGGTGTAGATGCTTCTCTCCTCGCCGCCCTTGCGCGAGAGGCGGATATTCTTCGTGTAGGCGTCACCGGTGTAGCCGCCGGAGAAGCGGAGCAGCTGCTTCACGCTCTCCGTGGAGCGCATCTCGTAGTACATCGGTCGCTTTACCTTACCGTCTATCTGCACCAGGCAGTCGTAGGGGCCTACCACGATGATGTCCTTGTCCTGCAGTCGCACATCGCTTGAGCTGTTGCCGTTGATGAGGTAGTCATACACATCCACGGTGGTGAGCACTCTGTTCTGGCGGTACACCTTGATGTTACGCAGCGTACCGATATCGTTGATGCCGCCCGCAGCATAAAGGGCGTTGAAGGCTGAGGCCAGTCCGCTGAGTGAGTATGTGCCGGGCACCTCCACTTCGCCTACCACCTGCACCTGTATGGTGCGTGTCTGTCCCACCGACAGGTTGACGCGGCTGCCGCCGTAGAACTGTCCCAGCTTGCTCTTGATGGCCGCTGTGGCGGCCTGCACGCTGAGTCCTCCCACGCGGATGGGGCCGACATCCTCAATCACGATGACGCCGTCGGGCGACACTGTGCAGTCGAAGGTCTTCTGTGTGGCGCCCCACACATCGATGATTACCTGGTCGCCGGCGCCGAGGGTGTAGTTGGCGGGCGTAGCCATATTCATGTTGGGCTCAAAGGTGAGGTTCTCCTTGTTGAATATATCGTGACCGAATATTTTCTTCGCCGTGGTCAGGCTCTCCATGTATATCTGCAGCGAGTCTTGCGTCTGCTCGTTGTAGAGCGCCACGTTGTTGACCGTCTCGTATGGCGGCACCACGGGGTTCATCTGCTGCATGTGCTGGTCGGCGGCCTTCTGGTCGTCGGCCTTGTCCATCGCCTTGCGGTTGCGGTCGATGCCTTTCTGCAGTGGCGAGTTGAGCTCGGCCATAGTGTTTTGGCGGGAGAGATAGTTTTTCCTCACCCTGTTTAGCTGGTTCAAAGTCACGCCCTTGCCCATGAGGTTACGGACGATAGTCTGCTGACTGGTTCCACGCTGCATCTCATTGGTAACGTAGGTGGCCACCTGCTCGTCAGTCATCTGGCTCTGTGCCATCGCGCCCAAAGCCCCCATCAGGAGCATAGCGCCGATAATAAGAGTTTTTCGTGTCATATCTTTGGTTTTCAATTTTACAATTTGCGATGTACAATTTATGTACAATTTCTTTTCTCGCGCGTGTATTTACATTATTTAACGCAAAAAACTCCCCAATATTGTTTTGCGTAGCAAAAAAAGGTTCTTAAACCCTTAAACTCTATAATTCTGCCCCTAAGTTAGGGGAAGTCCCCGTAAGGGGGATGGGGTGTGCGACTGAGGGGTGGGAGCGCGGAGAGGGGGTGTGCGGATTACCCTCTGCCCTCAGCCCTCATACATCTCCTATACTTTCCTATTCCCTCCTAGTGCGGCTAGCTCGGCTATCCAGGCTAGCTCGGCTATAGCCCCTATCGCCCCTATCAACGATAAGCCCCCAAGCTTGCGCTCAGGGGCTTTCGTTAACTTTATTCGCTTCTGTATAGCTCATCCAGCGACTGACCTGAATCATTAATCCAGTGCGTCCAGCCGTTGCAACTGCGACCTGAGCAGTAGCTGGCAGCGGTGCTTGGGCTGGCCAGCACATAGTCGCGCTGCAACTCCCAGAACCCATCTTTAGTAGGCTTAGACATTGCAGCTATAATGGCATTGCGCTTTTCTCCGTCCCTATACGAAGGCACCGTGCTCTGAGGTAGCAGACTGCCTTTCAGAATACGAATTGAATGGTCTATCTCGTTGAAGATGCCGTGAGCATCACAGTCACGCACTTTGATATGGAACAAGTTCTCGCCGTTCTTCATATTAGTCTTTTCCTGCTTCTCGAAGATGGGACAACCAATAAACGATGCCAGCAGACAGACATCATCGAAGAACTCATCCATGATGTCTCTTTGATAATTCGACAATGATATCTCCTTGCCCTGCTGCTCGTTCATCACACCATATTGCGAGCAGTCAGTAGCCAGGTCAATGGCCTTGCGCTCCAGATATAGCACATCAGCCTTGTTAATGCTGTCATCTTTAGCTACAAACATCAGGCATTTGTTCCAAAACAATTTGTGGCTCTTATGATTATTAATGCGCTTTGTGCCGTTGGTTGTTTCTCCGATGTATCAATAACCCTACCCCTCCTAGGATTTCCTAGAATCTCCTAGAGTTTCCTATCCCCTCCTAGAACCCCTAGAACGACTAGCTCGGCTATCCAGGCTAGTCCTGCTATCTAGGATTCCGCAAGTGAGCCTTATTTTTGCCAATGAGCCGTGAGCGTCATTTGTCGATGTAAGATGTAATATGTAAAAAGTCAGATGTTTTTCCTGTATTTGCTTTTCAAGAGCTTTTAATCCGTCAGGATAAGACGGGGCTTCGACAGGAGGATGAGTTTAAGATGTAAGATGTAAGAAGTGTGATGTATGATGTAAAATTTTTCTTTGTTTTTGCCAATGAGCCGTGAGCGTTAGCTCCTTGGCGTAGTCGCTGCGTGTGGCGCGAGCTTGCTTGCAGCCAGATGCAGAGGCTGCGGTAAGAACGTATGCAATACGTGGCTCATTGGGGTTTTTCTGGTTTTTGTTTTTCTTATTTTTTGTCTCCGCAAAGCGGAGATTTTTCCTAATTTTTGTTTCCGTTTACTTGTGATGAGCTTGCCGAATTATCGTTTTCGTTTTCGTTATCGTTTAACTTCTGTGATTTCCGTGATTTCTGTGCGAAATACTCTCCCGCAAGCCGCCATTGTCAAAATATTTCGTACTAAAAAGCCCCTTTTGAGGCCTCTAGAATCGCGTGTACGAAAACGAACTGGACATCGCACCGAAATAGCGCGAATATGGCGATTTGGGCAACTGCATGAAAATCAGCCAGTTGCACCCTTGCTAAATTTTACCTCGACCTCCCAAAAACTTACGCGCACCTCGCCAAATTTTAAGCGGCCTTCGTCCAAACTAAAGCGGACTTCGTCACTAACTAAAGCGGACTTCGTTGGAAACT
>JAFTAJ010000031.1 GCA_017458585.1 Bacteroidaceae bacterium | reverse complement strand
TGACTCTATGACGACGGACACGATATTGAACAATCTGGGACTGACGGCGCTGAGCGAGATGCAGCAGAACGCCGTGGAGATGGTGCGCCACAACCAGAACGCGGTGCTGCTGGCACCCACGGGCTCGGGCAAGACGCTGGCGTTTCTGCTGCCGCTGGTGGAGGCCATCGACAACGGGAGCGACGAGGTGCAGACGCTCATCCTCTCCCCTACCCGCGAGCTGGCGCTGCAGACGATGACGGTGCTGACGGCCATGCACACGGGCATAAGGGCGATGGCCTGCTACGGCGGACGCCCCACCATGGAAGAGCACCGCAAGATGGCGGCGCTGCACCCGCAGATTGTCATTGGCACACCCGGCAGACTGAACGACCATATCGACAAGGGCAACTTCGACGCCACGACGGTGAGGACGCTGGTGGTGGACGAGTTTGACAAGATGTTTGAACTGAAGTTTCAGGACGAGGTGGAGCAGCTGCTCGGCAAGCTGCGCGGCAGGGAGCGCTGCATCCTGGTAAGCGCCACTGACATGGACGAGATACCGCACTTCGTGGCCTTCCGCCACCACCCGCCCGCCGTGCTCAACTGGCTCGAGGGCGACCACGGCAGCGTGGCCGAGGGCATCGGTCACTACATCGTGAGGGCCGACCAGAAGGACAAGCTGGACACGCTGGACCATCTGCTACGCCAGATAGGCAGCGAGCAGACGGTGGTGTTTGTAAACTACCGCGAGGCGGTGGAGCGCATCGGCGAGCGACTGCGCAAGGAGGGGCACAGCGTGAGCCTCTTCCACGGAGGGCTGGAGCAGCAGGAGCGCGAAGCGGCGCTGGGCCTATTCCGAAGCGGCAGCGCCAATGTGCTGGTATCGACGGAGCTATCGGCCAGGGGCATCGACGTGCCAACGCTGCAGAACGTGGTGCACTACCATCTGCCGATGAACTACGAGGCTTATATCCACCGCTGCGGACGCACGGGCAGATGGGAGGCATCGGGGCGCTCGTTCCTGATTGTAGGGCCGGAGGAGGAGGTGCCCGCCTACGAGGGCGTGGCCTTCGCCGACTATGCGCTGCTGCCGCCATTCCCCGCTCCAGCCAAGCCGCAGTGGGCGATGCTATACATCGGACGCGGCAAGAGAGACAAGCTGAGCAAGGGCGACATTGTGGGCTTCCTCTGCAAGACGGGCGGACTGAAGTCTGCGGACATAGGGATGATTGACGTGAGGGAGCGCTACGCTTATGTGGCTGTCAGGGCCGCCACGGTGAAGCAGGTTCTGCGCAACGTGGCCGGGGAGAAAATCAAGAAGATGAGAACGAAGATTGAAGAATTGAAAAATTGAAGGGTTGAAGAATTGAAGGGTTCAAGAGTTGAAGAATTGACAAGCAAGTGATGGGGATTATGTAAAAAAACTTAAAAAAGGACAAAAAAGATGCTGCCAGTGATACGCGCGAAAGAAAATAGGTGTTACTTTTGCAGCAGAAACGAACCCCAAAAAGATTGAAACTATGAAAAAGTTAGGTATTTTGGTACTCTCCGCAGCCATGCTCTTCAGCAGCTGCGAGACATCTGACCAGTTTGGCGCCGCAGCAACCGGCGGCATCCTCGGCGGCATATTCGGCTCAGCCATCGGCGGACTGATGGGCGGTCCGCGCGGCTCTGACGCTGGCACAGTGATTGGTATGATAACGGGCGCAGCCATGGGAGCTGCCGCCGCAGCACCTACAGAGCGCGGCAGGAGTGACTACGACTACACCACCGACACCTACAACCGCCACAGCAAGGTGGTATATAGCAGCCGCGGCGAGGATGCCGACCGCATGGGCCGTGAGTTTGCCAAGGTGGAGATACAGAACCTCCGCTTTGTGGACCGCAACAACAACCAAGCCATCGATGCCAGCGAGAATAGCAAGATTGTGTTTGAGGTGAAGAATAACGGCTCGCACACTCTCTATGACCTCGCTCCCATCATCTCGGTGAACGGCACCAAGCAGATTGTCATCTCGCCCACCGCGGTGATAAGCTACATCGACGCGGGGCAGGCCGTGAGGTACACGGCTGAGGTGTATGGCAACCGCAAGCTGCGCAACGGTGTGGCTGAGTTCACCATCAGCTTCGCCAAGGGCGACTACCTCTACAACATGACGTCCTTCCAACTGGCCACGAGAGGACGCAGGTAAGAGACCAAAAGACCTCCTCCCCGCTCCCCCATGAAGGGGGAGGGCTAAAGAAGAGAGAATGAAAGAGCATCAAGGTGTGTGCCTTGATGTTTTTTTTATTTAGTCTGATTGGCTTTCTTTACTTCTGTGGCCTTGTACCCGATTTTTGTGAAAGCATTGATGATATTCTTGGGCGTAGTCTTGTCTGCGTCATACTCAATGGTGACAGTTTGACTGGAAACATTGGTGGTGATTTTCTTCACGCCCTTCTCGAAACGGATGTTTCCCTTTATTTTGTTCTCGCAGCCGCCACAGTGCATCTGCGGCGTGGTGGTGAGTACGAGCGTCTTGATGGTCTTGCCCATGCCGAATGCGGCTATGAACATCATTGAGCACAATAGGATGGTTTTTTTCATTGTTGTTGAAGATTTATGATGATTGTTTTACATTTTTCCGAAATTGACACGGATACCGGCGTAGAACATCACACCCTGAGCAGGCCCCCACACCATTGTAGGCTCGAATGTGTCGCTCCACGGGTCGGCAGCATTTATTATAGTCTGTCGCTGTCGAAAGTTCGTAAGGTTTTCTCCACCGATATATATGGAGAAATGGCGGAACCAGCGTGTGACCTGTGCGGATATCTGCTCATACGCTGGGAAGGAGTGGGGATAGGATGTTGATGACAGACTGCCTGGCGTTCGTCCGCCTCCGTTGAGCTGCATGGTTGCATCAAACTGCCACAATCCGAGCGGTGTCTTGTAAGTGGCTGAGACAAGTGCCTTGTAGCGGCTGGTGAGAGGTTTCTCCATCAACTTGCCGCCATAGGTACACTTTACGTCGTTCCACCGCCAGGCGGTTGTCAAATCCAGTCCCCTGACTACAGGATAGGAAAGATCCACTTGGAATGTGTTGGAATATGATCTGCCGTCAAGGTTGGTGATGCGAACAAGCGTAGGGTCGCTGTCGTAGTCGATTATGGTCTGACTGATGAAGTGGGTATGATAGTATTCTGCGTTCAGTTTTAGTGTCTTGCCAAACAAGGGTATGTATAGCGAAGTGTTGATACCATAGTTCCATGCGCGCTCCTGTTCCAATTTATCGATGACAAGTGTGCGTCCGCTGGAGAGCAGAAAGTTGTTCTCTGCCATAGCATACGGAGTGCGGTATCCTTTGCCGCCAGATAGTCGGATGGTAAAACTATCGGAGGGCTTAAGTTTAACATGGATACGCGGCGTGATGAATGTGCCGTAGAGGCTGCTATGGTCGGCACGCAGACCTGCCATCGCTGTGAGTTTGTTGCTCGGGTTGTAAGTGTACTGTACATAAGCACCTGGCGTGGTCTCTTTTGCTACGTAAGCTTGTTCGCCATTTACTACTCTCACTTTCTCGTCAAGATAGCTGTGACTCAGCGAAAGTCCTGTCGAGAGATTATGTTGCTCACTGAAGTTAGTCTCGAATAGCAACTGGGCATAGGCGTTCTTCTCGTTCACGTTGTATTGTTTATGGCCATAGGTGGCATCCATTTGCTGCATAGACACATTGCCCATTAGGGCAATGTTTGTTCCATGCTCGGGGTTGAGGATGAAGGCGTGTTTCATATATCCTTCGTAATAGTCAGTCTCAATACCTATCTTATACAGGTGGTGGCTGTTGGGTGCCGTATGATGTGTCTGTCCACCCTCGCGCTTTTCCTTGATTATGCCTATGCCGCCGTGGAACAGATAGTGGTCGCCGCGCCATTTCCATCGGTTCTGCATGTTCCACTGTCGCACATTGGGCTGGTCGAGAAAACCGTCATTGTTTACGTCGTGGTGGCCGAAGTCGTCTTGATAATGTGCGAGAATCTCTGTACTCAGACGGCTGTCAAGATGCACATTGGCATCGGCATTGGCCTCCACACGGCTCATCGTGCTACCAAAAAGATTGACGGTGACGCCTTGGTCATCGTCAGGCTTAAGGTACTCTATGTCAATCTGGCCCGTTATGCTCTCATGGCCGTTGCGCACCGATGACGCTCCCTTTGACACTTGGATGCTTTTCATCCACGGACCGGGGACGTAGTCAAGAGCGTAGGGAGATGCCGCCCCTCGGAAATTCGGCAGATTCTCAGTGAGCATCTGTACATATATGCCGCTCAGCCCCAATAGTTTGATTTGCTTGGCTCCTGTGGTAGCATCGCTATAATTAACGTCAACGGAAGGATTGGTAGTGAAACTCTCTCCCAAATTGCAACAGGCTGCCTTAAACAATTCCTCGCGACCGATAACCATACCGTTCTCAGCACCACCGACACGATGCGTCGTAACCCGATGTGATCTCACAGTAACATCACCCAGACGGTGTGCCTTCACCGTGTCGGATTGCAGCGAATCGCCGACCTGTCCGTAAGCAGACACGCATAACATGGCTGCAACGAGAGTGAGGAATTTGCGGGCGAGGGATTTGAGGAGGGTGGCTCCGATTAGCCAGCCGAGCAAGACACCGAGGGTGTCGGCGATGAAGTCGGCCCACTCACCGCTGCGGCGACCGCCGGTGCAATAGGCCTGGAGGAGTTCGATGATGCCGCCCAGGGCGATGGGCAGGACCACAGCAATGAGGATGAGGGCTGCGCTCGACCGACGGGTGCCGCGGCGATAATGGGCTCGCCAGTACTCTAGCCAGAATACGCTGACGGTGCCGCCATACATCACGAGGTGGGTCCACTTGTCAATCATCGCCACATTGTCGAGGGGAGTGTGAGGTGGTGAGAAGAAGCTCAGCACTAGTATCAGCACTAAGCACAAGAGGGTGAAAGGATAGCTGCGCAAGGGTGTCATAACGCTTATCTCTTCATAACCTTACGGCCTCCCACAATATAGAGTCCGCGGGGAAAAGAATTAAAGGTTTGGAGAGTTGAAGAATTGAAGTCTGAAAGTTTGCGACCGGCGAGGTCGTAGATGAGTCGAGAGTCAAGGGTCAAGGGTCTAGAGTCTTTCTCTGTTCTCTGTTCTCTATTCCCTATGCCTGTAATATCTGCGGGGGGCTCTTCTATCTGCCACACGTACTGGGGTTCCTTGGCATAGCCTGCCGTGACCTCAGAGCCCGAATCATATACTGCCCAGAAGGTCTGAGCATTGACGGCCATCCCCTCGGTGCCTCCCGGGGCATTGGTGGCTCGCACGGCGTACTTGCCATCGGTGCCGAGCATGAAGACCTGTGCCTCCCAGTCGTTGCGCTTGCTCTTGTCATCGGTGATAAGGTAGCCGCCCTTGAGGACGGGGTTGCCTGCCACGGGTGGACGGGCGAAACAGATTTCGCGGAACTGGTAGCCGTACTTATAGAGTCCGCCCTCTACCTTCTTGAACATAAAGGTGCTGGCGGAGGAGGGGTCGTCGGTGAGATAGCCCGTGGTGGTGAGATAGTACTTGGTGCCGTTGACCTCGGTGGTGATGCACCGCTTGACATTGAGTTCTATGGCGGTGAGAGCACGGAAATAGGGGGTGTTGGGGCCATCACGGAAATTGCTGTTGACGATGGCTGCTGCCAGCGACTCGCCCTTGGTGTTGTAGTCGCCCGAACGGTCGGCTCCGGCGCAGTCCATGAGGATAATGCCTGTAGCTCCGCTATGGGAGGAGAGGTAGTTGAGGACGAGGCTGTTTTGGGTGGCGGCATTGTCGCGATAGCCGTCGCGGGTGGGTATGCTGAAGAGTGTCTTGGAGTAGCCAGAAGTGTGGTTGATGACCCAGATGGAGGGGTCGGTGTTTTGGGCACAGGAGAACTCGAGGAGTGTCTGCACCGCAGCGGACTTGGTGGCTGAGGCTCCGGAGGCCGAGCAGTCGTAGTAGTCCTGGATATAGCATGGGGTGGTGGAGGAGCTGCCCTTAATCTGTCCGCTCTGCTGGTCAGCGAAGTTGGGGTTGGAGTTCCAGTTGTAGATATATCCGCCGATGGGCAGTGAGCGGTAGGAGTCGCGACTCAGCACTAGCATCTTGCCGCGAGCCTGGCTCATGGTGAGCAGCGGCTTGAAGGCCACGGTGTGCTTGGAGACGGGCGCGGTGGAGAGGATGGCGGTCATCATATTCTTCCAATTGCTGTTGCCGTCGTCGGCCTCTGTCTCGTGACGAATGAGGACGACGGCCATCTCAGAGGGGTGGCTGTCGAGGAGGTTGCAGAGGGTGGTGAGGGCGTCGTTGAGAGTGAGGTTGGTGGTGGCCACTCCGTGGTAGATGCGCAGGGTCTCGCCGTCAACGGCGGGACGGAGGTCGAAGGCTCGTATGCCTTTGTTCCACATCTCGGTGATGGTGAGGTCTTGGGTGCGAGCAAAGGCGTCGGTAGAGGTGCCATGACCGGTGCCGGCATCGTGAGCTCCGGGTATGGAGAGCTGGCTGACATAGGATTTGTCGTCCACACGACTCATCCACGCGCTGTAGTCATCGGCAGCTATCTGGAGGACACACAGCAATATTGCTACCAAAAAGAATAGGCTTCTCTGCATGATTTATAGTTTTGTTTGCAAAAATACGCATTCTTCAGCAAACAGCAAAAAAAGGAGCCCGCAAATGCGGACTCCTCAACTACACATATGAAAAAACTACTACTGTTTATTCTGCTGCGGGTGCCTCGGGCTCTGCGGCGGGAGCTGCCTCCTCAGCGGGAGCCTCTGCCACTTCCTCTGCTGCTACAGGTGCCTCCTCTACCTCGGGTGCGGGAGTTGCTGCAGGAACCTCGGCTGCCTTCTTGGCGCCGCGTGAACGACGAGTGCGTGTCTTCTTCGGGGTCTTAGCCATGTTCTCGTCGAAGTCCACGAGCTCGATGAAGCATATCTGCGCTCCGTCATCCTTGCGGGTGCCGAGCTTGATGATGCGGGTGTAGCCACCCGGGCGGTTGGCCACCTTCTCTGCCACGGTCTTGAAGAGCTCCTTGACGGCCTCCTTGTCCTGAAGGTAGGAGAATACTACACGACGTGAGTTGGTGGTGTCGTCCTTAGACTTGGTGATGAGGGGCTCTACATACTTCTTGAGGGCCTTTGCCTTTGCGAGAGTCGTAGTGATTCTTTTGTGCATGATCAGGGAGATGGCCATATTGGAAAGCATGGCAGCCCTGTGGGATGCAGTACGACTCAGATGGTTGAATTTCTTATTGTGTCTCATTGTTTAGTCTTTTTCGATTTTATACTTAGAGATGTCCATACCAAACGACAGATTCAGACTCTGGAGCAAATCATCAAGCTCCGAGAGCGATTTCTTTCCGAAATTACGGAACTTCAGGAGGTCGCTCTTGTTGTATTTCACGAGGTCGCCGATTGTATCGACGTTGGCTGCCTTGAGGCAGTTGAGTGCGCGTACGGAGAGGTTCTGATCTATGAGCTGCTGCTTGAGAAGCTGGCGCATACGCAGTACGTCCTCATCGAAGTTGTCTTCTTCCTCCACATCGGTGTTTTCAAGAGTAATCTTGTCATCGGAGAAGAGCATGAAGTGCTGGATAAGGATACGCGCGGCGTCCTTGAGGGCCTCCTTGGGATGGATAGATCCGTCGGTGGTAACCTCGATGGTGAGGCGCTCATAGTCGGTCTTCTGTTCTACGCGATAGTCATCTACAGCGTACTTGACATTGCGGATAGGCGTATAGATGGAGTCTATAGGGAGGGTGTTCACATCTGTGCAGAACTCGCGGTTTTCCTCTGAGGGAACATAGCCACGCCCCTTGTTGATGGACAGCTCTATGGTCATAGAGGCCTTAGGGTCAAGATGGCATATTACGAGTTCGGGATTGAGCACCTCAAATCCGGTAAGTACCTTGGATATATCACCAGCCTTGAACTCTATGGTCTTCTCAACGGTGATACTAACCTTCTCTGTATCAAACTCATTTACTATCTGCTTGAAACGCACTTGCTTCAAGTTGAGTATAATGTTGGTAACGTCTTCCAACACTCCGGGTATGGTGGAGAACTCATGCTCCACTCCGTTGATGCGGATAGTATTGATGGCAAATCCCTCCAGCGACGACAGGAGGATGCGGCGCAAAGCGTTTCCTATGGTCGTGCCGAAGCCTGGCTCCAACGGGCGGAACTCAAAGCGTCCGCATGTCGGAGTGGATTCCAACATTACTACTTTATCAGGCTTTTGAAATGCTAATATCGCCATAATAAGATTATTATTTAGAGTACAATTCTACGATCAACTGCTCCTTGATATTCTCGGGGATGTCAGCACGCTCGGGAAGGTGGAGGAACTTGCCACTCTTGGAAGCCTCGTCCCATTCAATCCAAGGATACTTGCTGTGGTTGAAGCCTGTAAGGGCATCGGCAATAACCTCAAGTGACTTGGAGTTTTCGCGTACACCAACAATCTGGCCGGGCTTTACGGAGTAAGAGGGGATGTTGACAACGCCTCCGTCAACTACGATGTGCTTGTGGTTGACAAGCTGACGTGCTGCTGCGCGAGATGGCGCGATGCCAAGACGGAAGACCACATTGTCCAGACGTGCCTCGAGTCCCTGAAGGAGGGCTTCACCAGTCACGCCAGAGGAGCGGGATGCTTTCTCAAAGAGGTTGCGGAACTGACGCTCCAAGACACCGTAGGTGTACTTTGCCTTCTGCTTCTCAGCGAGCATGATGCCGTACTCAGAGGTCTTGCGACGACGGTCATGGCCGTGCTGTCCAGGAGGGAAATTCCTGTGCTCAAAGGTCTTGTCGGGTCCGTAGATTGGCTCTCCAAACTTGCGGGCGATTCTTGTTTTGGGTCCTGTATATTTAGCCATTTGTTAAAGATGTTTCTTGTGTGTTGATTCAAACTAGTGTTATTATACTCTTCTTCTCTTGGGAGGGCGGCAGCCGTTGTGGGGCAGCGGTGTAACGTCGATAATCTCGGTTACCTCAATGCCTGCTCCGTGTACGGTGCGGATGGCGGACTCACGGCCCTGGCCGGGACCCTTGACATAGGCCTTCACCTTGCGGAGACCAAGATCGTAGGCTACCTTAGCGCAATCCTGAGCGGCCATCTGGGCAGCATAGGGAGTGTTTTTCTTAGAGCCACGGAATCCCATCTTACCGGCAGAAGACCAGGAAATCATCTCGCCCTCGCTATTGGTGAGGGAGACAATAACATTGTTGAAAGAACTATGGACATGCAACTGTCCCACGGCAGTAATCTTTACTACTCTTTTCTTTGCGGATACTGTTTTCTTTGCCATAATCAGTTATTATTTGGTAGCCTTTTTCTTATTAGCAACTGTCTTCTTCTTTCCCTTGCGGGTACGTGCATTGTTCTTGGTGCTCTGTCCACGAACGGGTAGTCCGTTACGATGGCGCACACCACGATAGCATCCGATATCCATCAGTCGCTTGATGTTCATCTGAGTTTCGGAACGGAGGTCACCTTCTACCTTGAAGTTTGCTCCGATCACTTCACGAATCTTGGCAGTCTGTTCATCTGTCCAATCCTGCACCTTAATGTCGCGATCTATGCCAGCGAGCTCAAGAATCTTGTTTGAGCGGCTGCGACCTATGCCATAGATATAGGTCAACGCGATCTCACCTCGCTTGTTCTGAGGTAAATCTACACCAACAATTCTAATTGCCATATATATTTATTTCAATTGTTTTTGATTAGCCCTGACGAAGCTTGAACTTCGGGTTCTTCTTGTTAATAACATACAGACGTCCCTTGCGACGAACTATCTTGCAGTCCGGGGTACGCTTCTTAATAGATACTCTTGTCTTCATATTGTGTGTGTTTTTTATTTGTATCTGAATACGATTCGGCCCTTTGAAAGGTCATAAGGACTCATTTCCAGCTTTACCTTGTCGCCAGGAAGGATGCGAATGTAGTGCAGACGCATCTTGCCCGACAGGTGAGCAGTTATCTGATGGCCGTTTTCCAGCTCTACGCGAAACATTGCGTTAGATAGGGCTTCGAGAATGACGCCATCCAGTTCGATTGCAGATTCTTTTGGCATAAACTATGTTTTGTCTGTTTAACTAATATAATATACCTTCGATTTTCTCTACTTCCTCGAAAGAAGACAGGATATCGGCTTTGCCGTGGTGGATTGCGATGGTGTGCTCGAAGTGTGCTGCGGGCTTGGAGTCGCGTGTGACAATAGTCCAACCGTCATTGAGGATGCCTATCTCTCGGCTTCCCATCGTAATCATGGGTTCTATTGCTATGCACATCCCGTTCTTGAGCTGCGGGCCGTTGCCTCGCTTTCCGTAGTTGGGGACCATGGGGTCTTCGTGCATTTCGCGTCCGATGCCGTGTCCACAGAGTTCATGCACTACTCCGTATCCGTGGCTTTCGCAATGGTGCTGTACTGCGTAGCTGATATCTCCCACCCTTCGCCCCGCTATTGCGGCCTCGATGCCGAGGTATAGGCTTTGCTTGGTTGTCAGAAGCAGTTGCTTGACTTCCTCGGACACTTCCCCGACGCAGAAGGTGTAACAGGAGTCTCCGTTGTAGCCGTTGAGCAGAGTGCCGCAGTCTACTGAGACGATGTCTCCCTCCTTGAGGGGTGTGTCGGTGGGGATACCGTGTACGACTTGTTCGTTTACCGAAGTGCAGACCGACGCTGGGAAGGGAACTCCGTTTTGTGAGGGGAACCCTTTGAAGGTCGGGGTTGCACCATTGTCTCTTATATAGGTGTCGGCCAGGGCGTCTATCTGCCGTGTCGTTACACCCGGTTTGATGATTCGTGCTATTTCAGCAAGCGTTCTGCCTACGAGCAGGTTGGCCTGCCTCATCAGCTCTATCTCGTCTTCTGTCTTTAAGTAAATCATGTTAGTATGCACTTACGCCACGAGAGCGCGTGCGACCGGAGCTGAGCAGGCCGTCGTAGTGACGGACGAGCAGATGGCTCTCTATCTGCTGGAGAGTATCCAACACCACACCAACAAGAATCAGAAGTGATGTGCCGCCGAAGAACTGTGCAAATCCCTGATTGATGTCAAAGTATCTTGCGAACACGGGAAGGATTGCTATCAATGCGATAAACAACGAACCCGGCAGTGTGATATATGACATTACGTTGTCGAGGTAGTCTGCAGTATTCTTACCCGGCTTTACACCCGGGATGAAACCATTGTTTCGCTTCAGCTCGTCGGCCATCTGCACGGGGTTGAGCGTGATGGCTGTGTAGAAATACGTAAATGCGATAATGAGTATCACAAACACGAAGTTGTACAAGAAGCTGTTCATGTCGAGGAGGTTAGCGAGGACTGCACTGTTCTCACCTCCGCTGCGAGCCATGGTTACAGGAATGAACATCAATGCCTGGGCAAAGATGATAGGCATCACATTGGCTGCAAACAGTTTGATGGGGATGTACTGGCGTGCTCCGCCCACCTGCTGTCCGCCTTGCAGGCGCTTGGCATACTGAACGGGCACTTTTCGCACAGCCTGAACCAACAATACTGCTGCCGCTATCACCACAATCAGTGCGATGATCTCAAACAAGAACTTAACCAAGCCACCGGCACCCGGCGAGGTAAGAGCTGTTACGAACTCCTGACCCAGAGCCTGAGGCAGGCGTGCGATGATACCAATCATGATTATCATGGATACACCGTTGCCGACTCCCTTGTCTGTGATGCGCTCGCCGAGCCAGAGGATGAACATGCTGCCTGCCGCAAGGATGATGGTCGATGTGAGCAGGAACATGCCCCAAGGCAGTGCGTTGCTGATAGCGCCAGCGGCCTGTGTCTTAAGGTTGATCAGATACATCGGTGCCTGGAACAGCAGGATTGCCATTGTCAGGTAGCGGGTGTACTGATTGATCTTGCGACGTCCGCTCTCGCCCTCACGCTGCATCTTCTGGAAATAGGGCACTGCTATAGCGAGCAGCTGCATTACGATAGATGCGGTGATATAGGGCATAATTCCCAGCGCGAAGATGGATGCGTTGGAAAATGCGCCACCAGAGAACATATCCAGCAGAGACATCAGGCCTTCCTTGGTCTGATCCGAAAGGGAGGTCAATCTCTGCGGGTCAATGCCTGGCAAGACGACAAATGAGCCGAAACGATATATGGCAACAAACAGGATGGTTATCAGAAGACGTATTCTGAGGTCTTCCACACGCCATATATTCTTTAATGTCTCAATGAATTTTTTCATCTGTTATAATTTAGTCACGTTACCACCGAGAGCAGTAATTGCTGCCTCTGCAGATTTAGAAAAGCCATTGGCAGTCACGTCGAGCTTAGTAGTGAGCTGACCGTTGCCAAGAATCTTCACGAGCTGGCCCTTGGATACGAAGCCTGCCTGTACGAGGTCCTGAACTGTAACGGCGGTGAGTTTCTTGGCATCGGCGAGAGCCTGGATAACATCAAGGTTGATAGCCTTATACTCTACGCGGTTGATATTCTTGAATCCTGACTTCGGCAGACGGCGCTGCAGCGGCATCTGACCGCCTTCGAAGCCTATCTTCTTCTTATAACCAGAGCGTGCCTTGGCACCCTTATGACCACGAGTTGACGTGCCACCCAAACCGGAGCCGGGTCCACGACCAAGCCTTCTTCTGGAGTGAGTAGATCCCTCTGCGGGTTTCAAATTATGTAATTTCATGATTTCTACGTTTTTATTATTCAACGATTCTCACCAGATGATGAACCTTCTGAATCATGCCACGCACACATGGTGTGTCCTCATGTGCTACGACAGCATTCATTTTCTTCAAGCCTAAGGAATCGAGAGTCCTTCTCTGATCGATAGGGGCGCCGATACGGCTCTTTATTTGCTTAATCTTTATCGTTGCCATAATGCACTTAACCTTTAAATACTTTTTCCAAACTAATGTTACGCGTTGCGGCGATAGTGTTGGCATCGCGCAATTCTGCCAGTGCAGCTACTGTTGCCTTAACGAGGTTGTGGGGGTTGGATGAGCCCTTCGACTTGGCGAGGACATCCTTTACACCTACGCTCTCAAACACGGCACGCATAGCACCGCCAGCCACCACTCCAGTACCAGGAGCTGCGGGACGGATAAGCACTCTGGCTCCACCGTACTTTGCAATCTGCTCGTGAGGGATAGTTCCCTTGAGAACAGGCACTCTGATAAGATTCTTCTTTGCGGACTCTACGCCCTTAGCAATAGCTGCCGAAACTTCGCCAGCCTTACCCAGGCCATAGCCAACAACACCATTGCCGTCACCGACAACGACTATCGCAGCAAAAGTGAAAGTCCTACCACCCTTAGTTACTTTGGTTACACGATTAAGTGCTACCAATTTTTCAGTAAGTTCTTCGGTGTTTATATTTACTCTATTTGCCATATACATTAAAATTTAAGTCCGCCTTTACGGGCACCATTAGCAACTTCCTGAACTCGTCCGTGATAGAGGTAACCATTGCGGTCGAACACTACCTCGCTTATACCTGCCTCGATGGCCAACTTTGCGATCTTCTCACCTACTATTGCAGCCTGCTCCTTCTTGGGCATCTTGTCCATGCCGAGGGAAGAGGCGGACACAACGGTGGTTCCTTTATCATCGTTTATCACTTGAGCATAGATCTGCTTATTGCTGCGGAAGACACACAGACGCGGTCTCTCAGCGGTGCCAGAAATCTTATTGCGTACGCGATATTTAATTCTAACCCTTCTATCTTTATTCTTAGTCATAATCTTTAGTTTTTATGGGTTACTTAGCTGCCGCGGTCTTACCAGACTTACGACGAATAACTTCACCAACATACAAGATACCCTTACCTTTATAAGGCTCAGGCTTGCGGAAAGAACGAATCTTTGCACAAACAAGTCCCAAAAGCTGCTTGTCGCAAGACTCCAGACAGATATAAGGGCGCTTATTCCTTTCTGACTTGGTAACTACGGAGATTTCCTTCGGCAGCTGTAGGAAGATAGGGTGTGTATAACCGAGGGAGAACTCGATGATCTGTCCCTCGTTGGAAACACGGTAACCTACACCTACCAGCTCCATCTCGCGCTTGTAGCCCTCAGAAACGCCAACAACCATATTGTTGACCAAAGAACGATATAGGCCGTGGAAAGCATGCTGCTGCTTCGGGCTTACGGAGTCGTTCTTCTCGTCCATCTCAAATGTGAGCTGGCCGTCTTCGAGCTTCATCGAAATAGAAGGATGCACATACTGGCTTAACTCACCCTTCGGTCCCTTAACGGACACTACATTATCCTTGATGTCAACTGTGACACCTGCAGGAATGTTAATCGGCAATTTACCTATTCTTGACATGTGATTTCCTCCTTATTATTAATATACATAACAAAGCACCTCACCACCTATCTTGAGCTGCGAGGCCTCCTTGTCTGTCATCACTCCCTTAGAGGTGGAGATGATGGCAATACCTAAACCATTGATTACTCTCGGCATGTCCTTGTAACCTGTGTACTGACGGAGACCGGGAGTAGAAACTCTCTGCAAAGACTTGATGGCATTGGTCTTACCAGTGGCGTCGTACTTCAGCGCAATCTTGATAATACCCTGCTTTCCATCCTCAATGAACTTGAAGTTGAGGATATAGCCTTTGTCGAAAAGGATCTTTGTGATGTCCTTTTTCAAATTTGACGCGGGCACTTCCACTACCCTGTGCTTAGCATGGATAGCATTCCTGACCCTGGTCAAATAATCTGCTATTGGATCTGTCATATTAAAAATGTTTTAATTAATCGGGAGAGCCCGACAATATTAAAAGGTTAACTATTCTTACCAGCTTGCTTTCCTTACACCAGGAATGAGTCCGGCAGATGCCATCTCGCGGAATTGGATACGAGAGAGGCCAAACTGGCGGATGTATCCCTTGGGACGTCCCGTAATCTTGCAACGGTTATGGAGACGGATAGGATTGGCATTGCGAGGAATGTCCTGCAACTTGCGGGCTGCTTCGTAGGCCTCTATAGGATCAGAGGATTTCTTTACGATGTCCTTCAGAGCGGCACGCTTTGCTGCATACTGGGCAACCATCTTGGCACGCTTTACTTCGCGCGCTTTCATTGATTCTTTAGCCATCTGTATTAATTTTTAGCGTTTTTAAACGGGAGACCGAACTCTTTCAGAAGAGCATATCCTTCCTCGTCGGTAGCAGCGCTAGTAACGAAGGTAATATTCATACCCTGGATACGATCTACTGCGTCAATGTTGATCTCGGGGAAGATAATCTGCTCCTCGATGCCAAGAGTGTAATTGCCACGGCCGTCGAACTTGCCGCCGATTCCCTTGAAGTCGCGGATACGAGGAAGTGCTATCCTGACGAGCTTCTCTAGGAACTCGTACATACGCTCGCGACGCAGGGTAACTCTTACGCCTACCGGCATCTTCTTACGCAGCTTGAAGTTGGCGACGTCTTTCTTGGAGATAGTGGCAACGGCTTTCTGACCGGTAATAGCAGTCAGTTCCGCAACACCCAGTTCAATAATCTTCTTGTCCTGAGTGGCAGCACCGAGTCCTTGGTTAACGACAATCTTCTTCAATACAGGAATCTGCATTACAGAAGTGTAATTAAACTGCTTCATCAATGCAGGAGCGATGCGCTCCGCATAATCTTTCTTTAATTGTGCTGTATTTGCCATTACTTAATCTCCTCCCCAGATTTCTTTGCATAACGGACAAGCTTGCCGTCTGCATTTAGTTTACGACCTATGCGGGTTGGTTTACCCGATTTGGGATCTAACACATTAAGGTTTGAAATATGTATCGGAGCCTCCTGCTTCACGATTCCACCCTGGGGGTGCTTTGCGCTGGGCTTCTGGCTCTTGGATACCATATTAATACCCTCTACGATGGCACGCTGCTTCTCTACCAACACCTTGAGAACCTTGCCAGTGGCACCTTTGTTCTCGCCGGCATTAACATAAACAGTGTCGCCTTTCTTAATATGTAACTTACTCATTGTGACTAATACTTTAAAACGTTAAAGAACTTCCGGGGCCAGAGACACAACCTTCATGTTAACTGCGCGCAACTCGCGGGCAACAGGACCGAAGATACGGCTTCCCCTAAGCTCGTTGGCATTGTTCAACAAAACGCAAGCATTGTCATCAAAACGAATATAGGAACCATCTGCACGGCGGATTTCCTTCTTCGTGCGTACTATGAGTGCTCTGGAGACAGTGCCTTTCTTGATGTCGCTTGAAGGAATAACATTCTTCACGGTAACGACGATCACATCACCCACAGATGCATAGCGGCGCCTTGTGCCACCAAGCACACGGATGCACAGACACTCACGTGCTCCGCTATTATCTGCTATTGTTAATCTGGATTCTGCTTGTATCATAACTACTTAGCTCTTTCTACAATTTTAACAACTCTCCATCTCTTAGACTTGCTCAGCGGACGGGTCTCCATCAGCAGAACGGTATCGCCAGGATTGCACTCGTTGTTCTCGTCGTGTGCATGATACTTTTTCGTCTTCGAAACGAACTTACCATATATAGGGTGCTTCTCCTTGAAACGGGCAGCTACAACGATGGTCTTGTCCATCTTGTTGCTTACAACCACACCCTGCCTAGTCTTTCTTAAATTTCTTTCTTCCATAGGATTCTCTATTTATTAAGTTCTCTTTGACGAAGCTCTGTCTTAATACGTGCGATATTGCGACGAGCGGCCTTAATCTTAGAAGAATCGGCAACTGGAGATATCGCGTGAGTCAAACGGGTCTGCTCGTAAGCAGCTACCTCTGTCTCAAGTCTTTCCTGCAATTCCTTTGTGGGAATCTCTCTTATTTCTGCATTTTTCATAGCTTAAGCCTTTTCTTCGTAATCACGTCTAACAACAAACTTAGTAACAATAGGAAGCTTCTGCGCAGCAAGGCGGAGTGCCTCCTTAGCGATATCATAGGATACACCTTCTACCTCAAACAGGATACGGCCGGGAGTTACAGGGAATACAAATCCTACGGGATCACCCTTACCCTTACCCATACGTACGTCTGCAGGCTTCTTGGTGATAGGCTTGTCGGGGAAGATTCTGATCCAAACCTGTCCCTGACGTTGCATGTAACGTGTAACAGCGACACGGGCAGCCTCAATCTGACGGCTGTTGATCCACTCTGTCTCGAGGCTCTTGATGCCAAAGCTGCCAAAAGCCAGCTGGTTGCCTCTCTGAGCGTTACCCTTGCTGCGACCCTTTTGCGGTCTTCTATATTTTGTTCTTTTCGGCTGTAACATAATACTTCTTTTTAGCGATTAGTTCTTCTACCGGGACGGTTAGGTCTGCCGCCACCTCTTCTGTTGCCGCCGAAACCAGAACGACCGCCCTTCTCATTTTGCTGAGCAAAATTAGGAGCCAGGTCCTTCTTTCCGTAAACTTCGCCACGGCAAATCCAAACCTTTATACCCAGAAGTCCCACCTTGGTGAGAGCCTCTGTCTGGCAATAGTCTATATCTGCACGGAAAGTATGCAGAGGAGTACGTCCCTCCTTATACATCTCCTTACGTGCCATTTCTGCACCATTGAGGCGGCCTGTAATCTGAATCTTGATGCCCTCGGCACCCATTCGCATTGCATTGGCGATGGCCATCTTGATAGCACGGCGATATGCCACCATGCCCTCAATCTGGCGAGCGATGCTCTTGCCGACAATCTGTGCGTCCAGCTCAGGCTTCCTTACCTCAAAGATATTGATCTGGATATCCTTGTCGGTAATCTTCTTGAGCTCTTCCTTCAGCTTATCAACTTCCTGACCACCCTTGCCGATGATGACGCCGGGATGTGAGGAACATACGGTAATAGTCACAAACTTCAGTGTGCGCTCAATCACTATTCTTGATACGCTGGCCTTTGCCAGGCGAGCCTCAAGATACTCACGTATTTTGCTGTCTTCTAATATAGAATCACCAAAATTCTTACCTCCATACCAGTTGGAGTCCCAACCACGGATAATACCGAGGCGATTGCTTATTGGATTAATCTTTTGTCCCATAACTTAATCATTTTTGGAGTCTACATACAGCGTAACATGATTTGAACGCTTGCGGATTCTGTAACCCCTGCCCTGAGGAGCCGGCCTCATTCGCTTCAGGGTTACTCCCTCATCAACATAAGCCTTGCTGACATACAGTTCGCCAGCTTCGGCCTTCCTGTCATTCTTTTGCTCCCAATTGGCTATTGCAGAACGCAGCAGCTTCTCCAGCGGATTGGATGCAGCCTTCTGTGAAAACCTCAAGGTTCCAAGAGCACGACCAACCTCCATACCACGGATCAGATCCACTACATAGCGCATCTTGCGTGGAGAAGAGGGAACATTTTGCAGGCTTGCAAAATATTGAGTCTTACGGGCCTCTTTCTTAGCATTGGCCACATTTCTTTTTCTTGCTCCCATTATATTTTTCTTTTATTATTTCTACAGATATTGATCCTACTTCTTGTTACCTGCATGTCCACCAAACTTACGGGTCGGAGCGAACTCGCCCAGCTTATGGCCTACCATGTTTTCCGTAACGTAAACAGGAATAAACTTATTTCCATTATGAACAGCAATGGTATGTCCTACGAAGTCAGGAGATATCATTGAAGCTCGAGCCCAAGTCTTAACAACAGACTTCTTGCCACTCTCATTCATAGCGAGAACTTTCTTCTCCAGAGATACTGCAATATATGGACCTTTTTTAAGTGAACGACTCATAATCTATTACTTTTTATTTCTTCTTTCAATGATATACTTATTTGACTGCTTCTTAGGTGCACGAGTCTTGAGACCCTTTGCATACAGACCAGTACGTGAGCGCGGGTGTCCACCGCTCTGACGGCCTTCGCCACCGCCCATCGGGTGATCGTGCGGGTTCATTACCACACCACGGTTGTGAGGCCTGCGGCCCAGCCAGCGTGAACGACCGGCCTTACCGGAGCTCTCAAGTGCGTGGTCGGAGTTGCCTACGCTACCGATGGTAGCCTTGCATGCACTCAATATCTGACGGGTTTCACCAGAAGGCAGTTTCACCACACAATAGCGACCCTCGCGAGAAGTCAGCTGTGCAAAGTTGCCGGCAGAACGAGCCAGCAGCGCACCCTGACCGGGGCGAAGCTCGATGTTGTGAATCACTGTACCTACGGGGATGTTCTGAAGAGGAAGCGTGTTGCCAACCTCAGGAGCAGCCTCTGCGCCCGACATTACTACGGTGCCAACCTCCAGTCCGTTGGGGGCTATGATGTAGCGCTTCTCTCCATCTGCATAGAACAGCAGGGCAATACGAGCCGAGCGGTTAGGATCGTACTCTATTGTCTTCACTGTTGCGGGTATGCCATCTTTCTCTCTCTTGAAATCGATGAAACGGTATTTTCTCTTGTGACCACCGCCCAGATACCTCATCGAACGACGACCATCGTTGTTGCGTCCGCCGGTAGAGCGTTTGCCGTACACAAGAGACTTCTCTGGTACTGTAGCAGTAATTTCTTCAAAAGTACCAATAATCTTATGTCTCTGACCTGGTGTTGTAGGTCTAAATTTCCGTACTGCCATGTCTTATTAAATATTACTATAGAAATCGATTGTTTCACCTTCGCTTAACACGACAAGAGCCTTCTTGTATGCGTTGGTGCGACCTTTGAGGAAGCCTGCACGAGTGTAACGCGACTTGTTCTTGCCTGCATATCTCATAGTGCGAACGGATACTACATTCACATTATAACGCTCCTCAACCTCTGCCTTGATCTGCAGTTTATTGGCCTGAGGACGTACTATAAAGCCAAACACATTGTTCTGCTTGTCGGTAATCGCGGTCATCTTCTCAGTGACCAGGGGTTTTACTAAATATGCCATAACCTTATTGATTACTTGTTAAGTACAGCGTCAATATCCTTCAATGCGCTCTCTGTCACTACCAGCACACCTGCATCGAGGATGCCGTAGGTGTTGAGCTGGGTTGCAGTGGCAACCTTTGCTTTCTGAAGATTACGAGCTGACAAAAACATATTCTTATCTACGCCTGACAATGCAACCAGCACCTTCTTATCCTCGATTCCCAAATTCTTGGTGAATGCAATGAAGTCTTTGGTCTTGGGAGCATCGAAAGTGAAATCTTCCACTACTACAAGCGCGTCCTCTTTTACCTTATACGTAAGAGCAGACTTGCGGGCAAGCTGCTTCACCTTCTTATTGAGCTTGAAGCTATAGTCACGGGGCTGGGGGCCAAACACGCGAGCACCACCCACCAATACAGGCGAGTTGATATCACCACGGCGTGCACCGCCGCCACCCTTCTGGCGGCCAAGCTTGCGCGTTGAACCGCTCATCTCACTTCTTTCCTTTGCCTTGGCAGTTCCCTGACGCTGGTCTGCGAGGTACTGCTTGACATCCAGATAAATTGCATGGTCGTTGGGCTCGATCGCGAAAATTGAGTCGTTGAGAGTTACCTGCTTACCGGTGTCTTGACCATTCTTGTTTAATACGCTAACTTTCATTACTCTTTAATTAAAACGATTGAACCTTTACATCCGGCAACAGAACCCTTGATAATCAACAGATTCTTCTCCGGAATCACCTTTAATACACGCAGGTTTTGAGTCGTAACACGCTCATTACCCATCTGACCGCCCATGCGCATTCCTTTGAACACCTTGGCAGGATAGGAGCAGGCTCCGATAGAACCCGGCTTGCGGGCGCGGTCATCCTGACCATGAGTAGTCTCACCTACGCCGCTGAAGCCATGGCGTTTCATAACGCCCTGGAAACCGTGACCTTTAGAGGTTCCTACAACATCCACGAACTTTGTGTCGTTAAATATCTCTACTGTCACAGTATCACCTAAATTTAAGGATTGCTCAAATCCCTTGAACTCGGCCAAGTGTCTCTTAGGAGTAGTTCCAGCTTTGTCAAAGTGTCCCTTCATAGGCTTGGAGGTATTCTTCTCCTTAGCCTCCTGAAAACCGAGTTGAACAGCATCGTAGCCGTCCTTCTCTACACTCTTGACCTGAGTAACTACGCAAGGACCACATTCAATAACAGTGCATGGCACATTCTTGCCCTCGGCACTGAAAACGGAAGTCATTCCGATTTTCTTTCCAATTAATCCTGGCATTTCAGTTTAAATTTAGTTTACTATGTTAATTATTCTCTCTTTGTCTTCTTATACCTTAATCTCCACCTCAACGCCGCAAGGCAACTCCAGCTTCATCAGAGAGTCCACTGTCTTAGCCGTTGAGCTATAGATGTCGATAAGACGCTTGTAGGAAGAAATCTCAAACTGCTCGCGGCTCTTCTTGTTTACAAAGGTGGAGCGGTTTACAGTGATGATGCGCTTCCTGGTTGGCAGAGGTATTGGTCCGCTGACCACTGCACCTGTTGCCCTTACTGCTTTTACAATCTTGTCTGCACTCTTCTCTACCAGAGTGTGATCGTAAGACTTCAGTTTAATTCTAATTTTTTGACTCATGTTGTTTATTGTGTTTATTGGTTTGAGGAGGTTGCGCTGTTAAGAGTCATTCGTTAATGGCGCCCCTTACCCCGTTAATTATTATCTTATGAGATCCACGCGACCGTTGCACTCCTCAAGCACAGCCTTGGCTATGCCGGCAGCCACGGGTGCGTGGTGATGATATTCCATTGATGATGTTGCGCGACCTGAGGTAATGGTGCGCAGAGCTGTAACGTAGCCGAACATCTCTGCCAGTGGCACGAAAGCCTTCACTACACGTGCGCCAGAGCGGTTGGTATCCATACCTTCCACTTGGCCGCGACGCTTATTGAGGTCACCTATCACGTCACCCATATTCTCCTCTGGGGTGATAACCTCTAGCTTCATGATGGGCTCCAGCAGCACAGGCTTAGCCTTGGAGGCTGCATTTCTGTAAGCCTGCAGAGCGCAGATCTCGAATGAGAGCTGGTCGGAGTCCACGGGATGGAAACTGCCGTCGAGCAACTCTACCTTGAGACTATCGAGTGGGAAGCCGCCAAGCACACCACTCTTCATAGCAGACTCGAAGCCCTTCTGCACCGCGGGGATGAATTCCTTGGGAATGTTACCACCGGTAACCTTGTTCTCAAACTGGAGGCCGCCCTCCTTGTAGTCCTCATCCACGGGACCGACGTTGACGATGATATCGGCAAACTTACCGCGTCCACCAGTCTGCTTCTTGTAAACCTCGCGGAGGTTGACGGTCTCGGTAATGGCCTCCTTATAGTTGACCTGAGGCTTGCCCTGGTTGCACTCTACCTTGAACTCCCTCCTCAGACGGTCGATGATGATGTCCAGATGGAGCTCGCCCATACCGGAGATGATAGTCTGGCCACTCTGCTCGTCAGTACGCACGGTGAAGGTAGGATCCTCCTCTGCCAGCTTGGACAGGCCAACTGACAGGCGGTCCATATCCTTCTGGGTCTTAGGCTCCACAGCGATACCGATTACGGGATCAGGGAAGTCCATCGACTCCAGTACTATCTGGGCGCTCTCATCGCAGAGAGTGTCACCTGTATGCACGTCCTTCAAGCCAACCACAGCGCCGATGTCGCCGGCAGCTATCTCCTCCACGGGCAACTGCTCGTGGGAGTTCATCTGGAACATGCGGGAGATTCTCTCCTTCTTGCCCGAACGGGTGTTGAAAGTATATGAGCCAGAAGCTATCTTGCCGGAATATACACGGATGAAAGTCAGACGGCCTACAAAGGGGTCGGTGGCAATCTTAAAGGCAAGTGCGGCAGTGTGCTCTTTCTCATCAGGCTTGCGGTCTTCCTCTTTTCCCGTGTGGGGATTGGTGCCCACCACGTTGGGAGTGTCGAGAGGCGACGGCAGGAAGGCACAGACATAATCAAGCAGGGTCTGCACGCCCTTGTTCTTAAACGATGAACCACAGCACATCGGTGTGATTTGCATCGACAGCGTACCCTTGCGCACAGCATTCACAATCTCTTCCTCGGTAACCTTTGTCGGGTCATCAAAGAATTTCTCCATCAGCACATCGTCAAACTCTGCGGCCAACTCCAGCAGTTTGCTGCGGTATTCCTCTGCCATGTCCACGAGGTCGGCGGGGATATCCTCAATACTGTAGTCGGCACCCATCGTCTCGTCGTGCCACAGGATGGCCTTCATCCTAATCAGGTCAACAACACCCTTGAAGTTCTCTTCGGCTCCAATGGGAATGTTGATAGCTACAGGATGGGCTCCAAGCACATCTTCCATCTGCTTCAGCACGCTGAAGTAGTCGGCACCCGAGCGGTCCATCTTGTTGACATAACCGATGCGCGGAACATTGTACTTATCAGCCTGGCGCCATACAGTCTCACTCTGAGGCTCAACGCCGCCCACAGCACAATAAGTAGCCACCGCACCGTCAAGCACTCGCAGCGAGCGCTCCACCTCGGCGGTGAAATCCACGTGTCCCGGAGTATCTATAAGATTAATCTTATACTGCTTGGAGTTCCACGACCAGTAAGTAGTGGTAGCAGCAGAGGTAATCGTGATGCCACGCTCCTGCTCCTGCTCCATCCAGTCCATGGTGGCGGCGCCGTCATGCACCTCACCAATCTTGTGGGTCTTGCCGGTGTAGAAAAGGATACGCTCTGACGTAGTAGTCTTACCGGCATCAATGTGAGCCATGATACCGATGTTACGAGTCAGATGCAAGTCAGTCTGTGCCATTAAATGGTCGTGTCGTTGGTTTAGAACCTAAAGTGAGCAAATGCACGGTTGGCTTCTGCCATACGGTGGAGGTCTTCCTTACGCTTGAATGCGCCACCCTGCTCGTTGTAAGCATCCATGATTTCGGCAGCCAGCTTCTCAGCCATGCTCTTACCGCTGCGCTTACGGGCAAAGTTGATGATATTCTTCATCGAGATGGACTCCTTCCTGTCGGGACGGATCTCCATTGGCACCTGGAAGGTGGCACCACCGATACGGCGGCTCTTTACCTCTACCTGCGGAGTAACCCTGTCGAGAGCCTCTTTCCAGATGTCAAGGGCGCTCTTCTCCTCATTCTGCATCTTTGCCTTCACAATGTCGAGGGCATTGTAGAAGATTTCATAAGAAAGATTCTTCTTGCCATCATACATCAGATGGTTAACAAACTTGGTCACCTTCTGATCGTTAAATACTGAATCGGGAAGGATTACTCTTTTCTTTGGTTTTGCTTTTCTCATTTCTTGTTTCTAAGTTTTCGGTTGGGGTTGTGCTTCCTGTCTCTTCAAGCACCCTCTGGTGCTTTACTCAACCTTTCCGCTCGTCCTTAACCTTTGGGTTAATAGTACTTTGGGGTCTACTTCTTTACTTTAGGACGCTTGGCACCATACTTGGAGCGACGCTGAGTGCGATCAGCTACGCCGGCAGTATCAAGAGTGCCGCGCACGATGTGGTAACGTACACCCGGCAGGTCCTTAACACGACCACCTCTTACCATAACGATAGAGTGCTCCTGAAGGTTGTGTCCTTCACCGGGAATGTAGGAGTTGACCTCCTTCGAATTTGTCAAACGCACACGCGCTACCTTGCGCATGGCCGAGTTAGGCTTCTTAGGTGTTGTTGTATAGACGCGAACGCAAACGCCACGACGCTGAGGACATGAGTCCAGAGCCGGTGACTTGCTCTTGTCTTCCAATTTCACCCTGCCTTTTCTAACTAACTGTTGAATAGTTGGCATTGTTTTTTAATTTTTTAGTTATTATATTGTTTTTATTTTGGTCGAATGATAACGGCACACTATGCCCTCGGGCACAATAAGGCCATTTTGGGTGGCAAAATTACGACTTTTTTAGCAAACAACACGTTTTTAGGTGCAATTAATTTCGTTTCAAGCCCGAAAATGGCCCTTTAAAACATCATTTTTATAGTTTTTTAACATCTGAAGATAGCATTTTGCTCTTTTTGGGGGCAAAAAACGCATTACTTTACCACAAAAAACAGGGGAACTGCCCAAAAGCAGCTCCCCTGATATAAATTAAATTCGCCTATAATCTCGCTTATAATCTCTCCTATATAATAAATAAATAATGTTCGCGCGCGCGAGATGTCTCTTATGCCTCCCCTTGGGGAGTGGGGAATGAGCCGCCCTGGCGAGGGTCGTGAAGATTGATGGTACCGTTAACCTTCTCATACTTAGCCACATTGTCGCTCAGCGCATACATCAGTCGCTTGGCATGCTCCGGTGCCATCACTACGCGCGACTTTACCTTCGGGCTGCCGCCGTTTGGCAACATGCGGATAAAGTCGAGGATAAACTCCGCGGTGGAATGGGTAATCACTGCGAAATTAGAGTAAACGCCGTCCTCCACCTCTGTGGGCACAGTAATTTTCACTTGATTGGGATTTTCGTTTGTTGGCATAGTCTTATGTTTTTAATTGTTGTTTGGTTTCTGTCTTTCGCGCTACAAAGATAGTACTTTCTTTCCGAAGAATCGTCATTATTGCAGATTATTTCGTGCTTTTCATACGTCTCTGTCACGCTCCCGCCTCTTTGTCGCAAACGACAACCGCGTTAGTGCTGAGCGCCGTCAGCTTTAATTTCCACGAAGTCGGCTTTAAATTCTACAGAGTCGGCTTTAGTTGGTGACGAAGTCAGCGTTAGTTTTGACGAGGGGCGCGTAAGAATTGGCACACCCCCTCCTTTACACACCCCCTCCCCCCTACGGGGTACTCCCCCTAGCTTAGGGGGAGAATCAAAGCGCCTAGTTTAGAGGGAGAATTCTATATAAAAATTGGGGGGCGCAAAATGCGCTCCCCAATGATATAGGATTCTAAAAGTTTTTAGAACTTCACAGTCTTACCGTCGATTACGTAGATCTGGCCCTTCTGAGCAGAAGTAACCTTCTTACCATCTACGCCGTAAACAGTCTTGGCTGCAGTAGTGCCATTGATGACTGCGCTGTTAACTGCGGTAACCTTGCCGTCCTTTACGGAGAAGGCTGCGTCAACGTCAGCGGAGGTGTAGGTGATGTCACCAACTGCTACGGAGATAGCGTCCTTCATCTTAACGGTGTAGTCACCGTC
>JAFTAJ010000030.1 GCA_017458585.1 Bacteroidaceae bacterium | reverse complement strand
TTTGTGAACAAATCCAGTACGGTGTAAACAAAATCCGAAAGATGTCAACAATCTCAGTTAATTGTCAATTTAATAAGTACGATGTAAATAAAATCAGTGTAAAACCAGAAGAAAACTGTAAACGAATTTCAGGAAAAGACAATGTAACAAATGTAACAAGAGATGTTACATTTTTCATATGTGAGAAAGTTTCTAGAAATCAATGGAATAAAAAACGCATACCCACAAAATGTAACATGTAACGTTACATTTCTGAAGGGGGGGGGGTACACAAACAGAAAGAGCAATCCATCTAACCGCGACCGCGACAAAACTAATCACGTGCGCGATGAAACTAATCACGTGCGCGTTGAAACTAATCGCGTGCGCGTCAGATTTAATCGCGTGCGCGTTCGCACCAATCAAACAAAAGTTTCCCCTCTCACATCTCACATCTTCCATTTCACATCTTATTTTTTTTAGTATGTTTTCGTGCGCGAATGCGCAAAACTTATTAAATTCGCGCCGTAATTGTAAATCTTACCTATGTATTACGTAAGCAAAAAGATAGAGTTGGCCTTCGCCCACCGGCTGAACCTCAGCTATGAGAGCAAGTGCACCAATATCCATGGCCACACGGCACAGGTAACCGTTTTCTGTCGCAGCAAGGAGCTGGATGAGAACGGTATGGTGATTGATTTCTCCCGCCTGAAGGATATTGTCGAGAATATGCTGGACCACAAGTTCGCAAACGAGCAGGTGCCCTTTAATCCCACTGCCGAGAACCTCGCACGATGGATTTGCGAGGCGGTGCCCCACTGCTACAAGGTCATCTTCCAAGAGTCGGAGAGAAACAGCGCCATGTTCGTCGCAGACGAGTAAAGTTCTAAAGAGTTCAAGTGTTCAAGGGGTTCAAGAGTTCAAGAGTGTGATGTATCCTGTCAACGAGATATTCTATTCCTTGCAGGGCGAGGGGCGCTGGGCCGGCCGTCCGGCCGTTTTTGTGCGCTTCAGCGGCTGCAATCTGCGCTGCGCGTTCTGCGATACGGATCACAGGCTGTGCGAGGAGATGGACGCTCAGTCTATCGTCGGAGAGGTGGAGAGGCACGCCACTGACTTCGTGGTGCTCACCGGTGGCGAGCCGTCGCTGTATGTCGATGCGCCGCTGATTGAGATGCTCCACGATGCGGGTAAGTCTATTGCCATAGAGACGAACGGCACTCACATGCTGCCAGATAATATCGACTGGATAACGCTCTCGCCTAAAGATGGTTATGTAGATAATGCGGAAGTTGTACTTGAATGTGCTAATGAGCTGAAGCTGGTGTTTGACGGAACACACACGGAGGCGATAGGGCGCTATGCCGATTTCGATGCTGAATACTTTTATCTGCAGCCTTGCGACACGGGCAACGTGGAGCGCAACAGGGCTATCACCGCGGCGGCTGTTGACTACTGCCTGGAGCATCCGCAGTGGTCGCTGTCGCTGCAGCAACAGAAGATATTAAATATAAAATAGATATGTACGGAAAATGGTTTGAATGTAAGGTGTCGCTGACGCGCACCCTTGATGATGGCCTGCAGAAGCAGGTGAAGGAGATTTATATTGTCGATGCTTTGTCGTTCACTGAGGCGGAGACTCGCATACTGGAGGAGCTGAAGGTGTATGTCGATGTGCTGCTGATCAGCATTAAGTATTGCGAGGCCAACGAGATAATTGACTCGCATAACCCGCTGGACGGCGTGTGGTACAAGGCGAAGGTGGCCATGCTCTCCATCGACGAGAGCGCCGGCAAAGAAAAGAAGGTGAACGTCACGCTGTATGTCCGCGCCAAGGACTTCAGGTCGGCGCTGGCCAACACGGAGGCGTTCCTCGGGGGCTTGGTGATGGATAGCACTATCCTGTCGATTGCGGAGACTAACATAATGGAGGTGTTTGAGTATAAAGCATCATGATTGCAGATAGGTTGCAGACTGTCAAGACGACGTTGCCGCAGGGCGTGGAGCTGGTGGCGGTGTCGAAGTATCACCCCGTGGAGGATGTGATGGAGGCCTACCATGCAGGGCAGCGCGTGTTTGGTGAGAATATCGTGCAAGAACTGCGTGGGAAGCAGCCTCTTATGCCCGCGGATGTGGAGTGGCACTTCATTGGTCATCTGCAAACGAACAAGGTGAAGTATATCGCTCCGTATGTGAGCCTGATTCACAGTGTGGATTCGCTCAAGTTGCTTGGCGAGATTAGTCGGCAGGCAATAAAGTGTGGTCGCAAGATAGACTGCCTGCTGCAGATTCACGTGGCTGAGGAAGAGACAAAGTTCGGTTTCACTATCGACGAGTGCCGTCAGATGCTCTGCGAGGGCGCATGGCGCGACCTGGACGGAGTGAGGCTGCGCGGTGTGATGTGCATGGCTTCCAACACGGACGACACGAAGCAAGTGCATGCCGAGTTTAGGAGGGTATATGACTTCTTCACCGAGGCTAAGGCTGAGTATTTTGCCGATGCTCCTGAGTTCTTCATCCGCTGCTACGGCATGAGTCACGACTACAACATCGCCATTGAGGAAGGTAGCAATATGGTGCGCATCGGCACCGCTATCTTTGGAGAAAGATCGTACCCCTTGAACTCTTGAACCCTTAAACCCTTGAACTCCCCATGTCGCTCTCACTATTCATAGCACGTCGCCTGTATGGCAGCAAGGAGAACACCGGACGCCTGTCGTCGCTCGGTGTGAATATCGCTACGATAGGCATTGCCATCGGTTTGGCGGTGATGATAGTGTCAGTGGCTGTGGTGCTTGGCTTCAAAGATGAGATAAAAAGTAAGGTGACGGGCTTTGGCTCGCATATCCAGATACTCAACACTGATGCACAGCAGATGAGCGACACACTGCCTGTGATAGCCAGCGCGTCGTTTGTGGACAGACTGAGCAAGTGTGAGGGTGTGAGCCATGTGCAGAGGGTGACGCAGAAGGCAGGCATACTGAAAACAGATACTGACTTCCGGGGTATATCTTTCACTGGCATCGGCGACGACTACGATACCACCTTCCTTGCCCGACATCTGGTGGAGGGGCGGCTGCCCAACCATGTGGAGACGGACTCCCTGCAAGAGACCACCTCTCCTTCGCTCCTTGTCAGCCGCAACATGGCCGATGCGCTGAGTCTGCACTGCGGCGACAAAGTGTTTGCATATTTCTTCAGCAGCGACATAAGGATGCGCCGTTTCGTGGTGTGCGGCATCTACCAGACCAACATGACGCAGTTTGACAGCAACACAGCCTTTGCCTCCCTGCCAGTGGTCAATGCCCTCAACGGATGGGACAGCCTCTCATGCTCAACGCTGGAGATAGCGGTCAACGACTTCAGCCTGGTGGAGGACATTGCCGACCGCGTGGCTACGCTGAAGCCCGATGTGCCGGACCGCAACGGATGCTACTACGCTGTGTACACGATACAGGAATTGTATGGTGCCATCTTCGACTGGCTGAAATTGCTGGACATGAATATATGGGTTATCCTCGGCCTGATGACCTGCGTCTGCTGTTTCACGATGATAAGCGGCCTGCTCATCTTGATACTCGAGCGCACCTCCACCATAGGCATACTCAAGGCACTGGGAGGGCGCAACTCAATGGTGCGCCGTGTGTTCTTGCACTACGGCGTGTTTATTGTAGGACGCGGACTGCTGTGGGGCAATGTGATAGGGTTGCTCCTGTGCTATGTGCAGTGGCAGTGGCATATCTTCCCGCTGGACGCCAGCAGCTACTATGTGGATCATGTGCCGGTGACATTCCACTGGTTTGCCATCCTCGCCCTGAACATCTCCACCCTCATCATCTGCACACTGATATTGGTGGGGCCTACACTGGTAGTGTCACACATCAAGCCTGTCAAGGCACTCAAGTTTGACTGACTTTTCTTTGCCGCATTCGAAAGTTTTTGTAACTTCGCAGCATAATACTCAATTCTCAATACTCAATACTCAATGAAAAAACAGTTTTATGTTAGCAATGGCAGCATTGTTGCTGCGCTACTGGGCGTCATGATGCTCGGTGGTTGCAAAGGCAACAAGGTAGAGGAGGCTGCCGCCACTGGGGCTGCAGACAGTGACAGCGTAGTGGTTGTGGTGGAGGAAGAGTCAGTTCCCAAGGTGGAGTTCGACTCTGTGGTAGTGACTGGTTCTGACCAGTGGATGGACTACAATGTCAAGGTAGTAATGCCAGTGGCCGAAGACCCTGACATCCAGAAGAATATGCGCCAGGCTGTGCTGCGCAACTTCGGTATCAAGGGTGCCACGGGCGAGGAGAATTTCAAGCAGGCCATCACGGACCACAAGAAGCGCCGTGTTGCCGAGGCCAAGAGTGATCTGGAGGAGATGTTTGCAGAGAATGACTTCGACGACGATGACTACAGGCCAAAGTATAGCTACGACGATGATATCTCAGTGAGCGACGTGACCGACGGCTATGTAACCTTTGAGAGCTGCGGCGACGACTATCGTGCCGGTGCCCACGGTATGCCGTGGCAGTACCGTTTCAGCGTTGACCGCGCCACAGGCAAACAGCTCAAGTGGGCAGACATCATCAAGATATCGATGAAGACCAAACTGAAGCCGCTGCTCAAGAAGGAGGTGCTAAAGCAGTACTTCAATGGCGACCCCGACATGATGGACAGCTTCGACCTGCCCGGTGCCGAGCCCGCACTGACTCCCAATGGAGTGTGGTTTGGCTGGGGCGCCTACGAGATAGCTTGCTTTGCCGCCGGTATGCCGGAGTGCGTAGTGCCATACGACAAGCTGCAGGACTACCTCACCGACTATGCCAAGGAAGTAATTGATAGAAGTAGATAGAAGTAGATAAAAGTAGATAAAAGTAGATAAAGTATATGAACGATCCAGAGATAATCAAAACAAATGGCGCAACATTCAAGCGACTGATTAGCGCCCAAGAGATTGAAGAGAAGATAGTACAGCTGGCTCAGCAGATACGTAAAGATATGGGCAATACCGAAGTGCCGGTCTTTCTGTGCATCCTGAAGGGCGCCTTTATCTTTGCAGCCGACCTGGTGAGGAACTACGAGGGATTGTGTGAACTGCAGTTCCTGCGCATATCCTCCTACAGTGGTGCCGACTCCACCGGCAAAGTTACGATGTATCCTGGCCTCGATGTCGAAAAGCTGAAAGACCGCCGCGTGGTGGTGGTTGAAGATATTGTGGACACGGGCCTCAGCATGAATTGTCTGCTCAAAGACCTGCGACAGTATAAGCCGCGCACTCTGGATGTGGCTGCTTTGTTCACCAAGCCAAGCCGCCTGTGCCATGACGTGAAGGTTGATTACAGTTGCTTTGAAATACCCGATGCGTTTATCGTTGGCTATGGCCTTGACTACGACGGACTGTATCGCAATTTCCCTGCAATATATGTTAAGGAGTAATATATTATGAAGAACATTATTATCTTTGGAGCCCCCGGCAGTGGCAAAGGCACCTACAGTGACGAGATTGTTAAGCGTTATGGCATGAGCCATATCTCCACCGGCGATGTGCTGCGTGGTGAGATCAAGGCCGGCAGTGAGCTGGGCAAGATAGCGCAGAGTTATATTGACAAAGGTCAGCTCATTCCCGACGAGTTGATGATCAGCATCTTGGCGAAGGTTTATGACGCTCTGCCAGCAGGCAAGGGTGTCATCTTTGATGGCTTCCCGCGTACCATACCGCAGGCTGAGGCTCTTAAGAAGATGCTTGCGGAGCGTGGCCATGACATGGGTATGATGATTGAGCTTGTGGTGGAGGAGGATATCCTGATGGCTCGTCTGCTCAACAGAGCCATCGAGCAGGGACGTGCCGACGATAACGAGACTACCATCAAGGCACGCTTCGAGGTCTATCACAAGCAGACCGCTCCTTTGGCAGAGTGGTTTGAGCGTGAGGGTATTCGCCACACTTTCTGTTGGAGCGACAATCCCAGCAAGGAAGGTATGCTGGATGCAATATTCAGCTTCCTCGACAAGGAGAACGCCTAACGCCCAAATCGTCACATAGTGGAATCCAACTTCGTAGATTATGTGAAGATACTTTGCCGTTCCGGTAAGGGAGGGCGGGGTAGTATGCACCTGCATCGCGCCAAGTATCAGCCCAATGGCGGACCTGACGGTGGCAATGGAGGCAGGGGCGGTCATGTCTATCTGCGCGGTAACCATAACTATTGGACACTGCTCCATCTGCGCTATGAACGTCATGTCTTTGCCGGCAACGGTGGTAATGGCGGCGATTGCTGCTCCACTGGTGCCCAAGGTGAGGACAAGTATATAGAGGTGCCACTTGGCACAGTGGCCTACAATGGCGATACTGGCGAGTATATCTGCGATGTGGTCAGCGACGGCCAGGAGGTAATGCTACTCAAGGGCGGCCGTGGCGGACTGGGCAACAAGGAGTTTGCCACTGCCACCAACAAAGCTCCGCGCTATGCTCAGCCTGGTGAGCCGATGCAGGAGATGAAAGTCATCCTTCAGCTGAAACTGCTGGCCGATGTGGGACTGGTGGGTTTCCCCAATGCAGGCAAGAGCACACTGCTGAGCTGTGTGTCATCGGCCCGTCCCAAGATCGCCAACTATCCCTTTACTACACTCGAACCCTCGCTAGGCATTGTGCCTTACATTGAGGGCAAGTCTTTTGTGATGGCCGATATTCCGGGCATCATTGAAGGGGCCAGCGAGGGCAAGGGCATCGGTCTGCGCTTTCTACGTCATATCGAGCGGAACTCGTTGCTCCTCTTCCTGGTCGATTGCAATGCTGACAATATAACGGATTCATACGAGATTCTGCTCAACGAGTTGCGCAAGTTTAATCCGGAGATTCTGGACAAGAAGCGCATCCTTGCCGTCACCAAATGCGATCTGATAGACGAGGAGCTGATGGCGATGCTTCATCAGGAACTGACGGACGCACTCCCCGAGGATGTCCCCGTGGTCTTTATCTCTGCTCCCACGCAGCAGGGTATTCCAGAGTTGAAGAATATCATCTGGCGTGAACTGAATAGTGAGAGCAACAAGATAGCCGGCAATATGGATGGAAACGACAGTCTTGTCCATCGCGATATGGATCTGCGCACTGTGGCTGCCGACTTTGCCGGATGGGAGGACGACATTCCCGATGATGAAGACACCGAGGAGGAGATAATATATATTGAGGAATAAGGAGAGTTCTAAAGTTCCAAAGTTCCAGAGTTATGAATAATCCCCTGCAATCAAATGGTGCAGGGGATTATTCTATGTGGTCTGTGCTTACAGCAACTCGTGCTCTTCCTTCATGTCAATCTCTTCGCCGGTCTTATCAACAAAGCGGTATTGCAGCATAGCCAAGCTTTGGTCGGGGAGAATCTTGAGACTAAGGCCATATTTCATCCTCCATCGTTGTTTGATGGACAATAGACCTTGATTGATGTAAGCGAATACGTATGGGTGAACATACAGACGCAATTTTGTATGTTTCAGTTCTGTTACCAATATCTTAATCTTTCTTTCCAGTGTGTCAGTGAATAAGAGGCTCGATTTGATATGACCGGTGCCAAAGCATGTGGGACATTCTTCCTCAACCACTACATCCATGGCGGGGCGCACTCGCTGGCGGGTAATCTGCATCAGCCCGAATTTGCTCAGAGGCAGTATGTTGTGGCGCGAGCGGTCTTGCTTCATGATCTCCATCATGTATTTGTAGAGTTGGTCGCGGTGTTCAGCCTCTGCCATATCAATAAAATCAATGATAATAATGCCGCCGATATCGCGCAGTCTCAGCTGGCGCGCAATCTCTTCGGCTGCCCCTATGTTTACATCGTATGCTCCGAGCTCCTGCGATTCGGAGTTCTTGGAGCGGTTGCCGCTATTAACGTCTATTACATGCAGAGCCTCCGTATGCTCAATCACAAGGTAGGCACCACGCTTGAAAGTGACAGTCTTGCCAAACGACGATTTTATTTGCTTCGTTACGGCAAACTTGTCGAAAATAGGAATGTCGCCTTGATAGAGCTTCACAATATTCTCTTTCTCAGGTGCAATCACTTTTAGGTAGTCCTTCACCTCGTCGTAGGTGCTGGAGTCGTTAACATGGATTGCTTCGTAAGAGGGGTTAAACAAATCTCTCAGCAATCCTACCGAACGACTCGTTTCTTCATACACTAGCGACGGCAGTTTTTTACACTTCTGCACTGCTGCCATTGCTGTCTCCCAGCGCTTGAGCAGCACTTTGAGTTCCATGTCTAGCTGAGCGGCGCGTTTGCCCTCAGCCACCGTGCGCACTATCACTCCGAAGTTGGGGGGCAGGATGCTGGAGATGATCTGCTTCAGCCTGTTGCGTTCGGCGGTAGATTTAATCTTAGTGGATACTGATACCTTGTTTTCGAAGGGGATAAGAATCAGGAGTCGCCCAGCGAAATTCAGTTCGCAACTTAGGCGTGGTCCCTTGGTAGAGATAGGCTCCTTGACAATTTGTACCAGCACTTCGTCGCCCACTTTAAGCACATCTTGTATGGTGCCGTCTTTGGCCAGAATGGGTTGGCGCGTTGCCTTGGTGATACTAAACAACTTGCGGCTGTTGCTTCGTACCTGTTTAAGATATTTTTGGAAAGAATAATAGGTTGGTCCCAGATCAAAAAAATGTAAAAAAGCGTCGCGTTCATGACCCACATCAACAAAGCAGGCATTAAGTCCTGGCATCAGTTTCTTAACCTTAGCCAGATACATGTTGCCCGCAGAATAGGACTGCTGCTGCTCTTCCTTCTGAAACTCCATGAGTTTGCCGTCTTCCAGCAGAGCAATGCTGATCCCATTCTTCTGAGAGTCAATAACAAGTTCGCTAGTCATTTTCTAATCTTTTACTTTTTAAAATTGCCGCTTCGCCTAAGCGACGCGGCAAATTTAACTTTCTACAGGCAAAAGTTTACTTGTTCTTATGTCTGTTCTTTCTTAGTCTCTTCTTACGCTTGTGAGTAGACATCTTATGTCTCTTCTTCTTTTTTCCGTTAGGCATAACTAAAAAGTTTATAGGTTATTGTTTGCTTGTTAGATTGATTACTTCTTTGCTTTTGCAATAGCGGTGCCGAAAGTCTTTGCAGGCTTAAAAGCAGGGATATTGTGCTCGGGCACGGTGATGCTCACATTCTTGGAAATGTTGCGAGCGGTCTTCTGAGCCCTCTTCTTCAGGATAAAACTTCCGAAGCCACGAAGATACACGTTCTCACCACTTATCATGGTGTCTTTTACAGTCTCCATAAATGCTTCCACTGCTACCAGAGTGGTGGCCTTGTCAATGCCAGTCTTGCCAGCGATTACAGCTACGAGTTCTGCTTTAGTCATATTAAATAAATCTTTATAAGGTTAATTGTTATATTTTGCGCCGCGAAATTACAAATATTTTGTGAACTGACAAATTTTTTTCGCCTAACTTATTCTTTTTTAGCTAAAAAAGATGATTAAATCTTAATAAGTCGCTCAATCTGCTTGCCATTTGCGTGAGGTAGGAGGGTGGTCAAGTGGTCGTACATCTTCTTGTACGACTCCTCGGCGGTGCGCTCACACAGGCAGGCTTCACGGCCGTATAGCATCTCTGGCGTGGTAAGCTGTGACCAGCCCCAGCCGTATTCCCTGCCGTGTTTGTCACGGGGATACACGAAGTCCTGCGTCACAATGTGGCATGCCATTTGTAAACGCGTGATATAGCTGTCAAACAAGCCTCGCATCTTCGGCCCGGTAAAGCCGCATTCCTTCCGCAGCTGGCGCGTAATCATGCTGCCTTGTTCCTTCAGCGTAGCAATAATCATATCTTCCACTGAGTCGGGCTCCAGTGTGCGACTCGCATTACGGCGGTAGTTGTAAAGGTCTGGCCACCACTCCAGGCTAACAAATCCCGCCTTCTTCGCAAAGAATTTGCCATATACGCACTTGCCGTCGCTCACCACCGGCCCCTTCCATTTCCACAACGGCCAGTCCCATCCGCCGTCAGCAAATACCACGTAGCGGCAGTCGTCGTCCACTATGTCCTCAGCACAATATCCCGCGATGCCGCTCTCCAGCAAGGGCAGGAAACCAATTTCCTGTATCAGTTCTATCAACGCCGCAGCAGAGTCTATTTTAACCATATTTATATTATATTTATGCCCTCATCCATTCTTGTCGTTCTCTATCGTCCATCTTCTCTATAGCGTAGCGCAACGCTGTACGGGGCATCTCGTGGGCGTGGCGGCGTAGGAAGTCGCGCAGTAGATCCATGCTCACCCTCTTGCCCATCTCGCGTAGCATCCAGCCTACGGCCTTGTGCATCAAGTCGTGATGGTGGTGCAGATGTATCTTTGCGTAGCGCAGACACCATGAGGTGTCGCCCAGCTGCAGTGTCTTCCATGTGCACACCATGCTTATGCGTTGCTCCCATAGGCAGCTGCTATGCGCCAGGCGATCCATAATCTTCTGTTTATCGTTGATATGCGAGGGTAGCATCAGCCAGTGGCCTATTATCTTTGGCGCGGAGAGATCCACCAGGTCCCAGTTGTTTGCCTGCTGCGCATATTGCAGGTACATACTCACTATCTCGTCGCGTTTCAGTATAGCTTCCTTATCGTTGGCAAGTCGTTTAGTGGCGAGCCTCTCGAACTGCGCTACCATTAGTAGCAGCCCGCATAGCCTTATCTCGTGCCTGGTGCTGGTCAGCAATGCCGGTATCTCGTCGATGGGCACATCGGGGTGGCGCTTCACCACGTCACGGACTTGCGGCACCTTTATGCCAAGAAACTCATCGCCTTCGCCATACTGCCCGGCTCCTGTTTTGAAGAAACGCATCAGACCTTCGCGCTGTTTGTCGTCGCGCATCGCCATCATTTCTGCAATAACTTTATTGGCGGTCCCCATATATTATATATTAATAATGTGTAATCATCTCCAAAGTTACGCATTTAAATGCAAAAGCGCCTCTTTGTTGGAGAAAAATCCTCTATAATCCACAAATTTTAACTCTCAAATTCCAAATATCAAATATATTTATTACCTTTGCAGCGCAAAACGCAGAAAACGTGAAAATAAAGGATGTCATTGCGACCCTTGAAGTATTCGCGCCTCTGCCTCTGCAGGACGGGTATGACAATGCCGGCCTGCAGATGGGTGAGCCCGAGGCGGAAGTTTCAGGGGTATTATTGTGTCTAGATGTGACAGAGGCTGTGCTGGCAGAAGCTGTCGCCAAGAGCTGCAACATGGTTGTGGCTCACCATCCGTTGCTGTTCCACCCGCTTCGCCAGGTGAGCGATGTGGGCTATGTGGAGCGCTGTGTGCGCTACGCAATAAAAAACGACATCACCGTATATGCCGCCCATACCAATCTTGATAACGTGCGCGGTGGTGTGAGTTTTGCACTGGCCAATCGCCTCGGCATACAAAACGTAGAGTTTCTGAGAGATAACGGCAATGGTGGGGGCAGCGGATGCATCGGCACGCTGACTGAGCCGATGGATGCCGCTTCGTTCATTGCATTGGTGAAGGACTCGTTGACATTGGACCATGTGATGTGTAATGCGCTGCTGAAGAGCCCCATCTGTAAGGTGGCACTGTGTGGCGGTGCAGGTGATTTTCTGCTCGAAGATGCGTTGAAGCAGGGAGCCGATGCGTTCGTCACTGGCGAGATGCATTACCATCGCTACTTCGGTACGGAGCAGCGCCTGCAGGTTGTTGTGACCGGCCACTGGGAGAGTGAGCAGCTTACCCCTGCATTGGTGCAGAGCATGCTGCGTGAGCGATTGCCCAAACTTCCTCTTCACCTTACTACGGTAAATACGAACCCGGTCGTTGTCCGCTGAACATTGAAAAACTTTAATCGAGATTTCTAAAATACTACATTTTAAAACAGTAAATTAATTCTATGGCAAGAGAAACTAAGAAGGTGTCTCCTATGGAGATGACAGTGGAGCAGAAACTGAAGAGTCTGTACAAGTATCAGGCTGTGCTCTCTAAGATTGATGAAATCCGCACTATCCGCGGCGAGTTGCCTCTTGAGGTGCAAGACCTGGAGGATGAGATTGAGGGTCTCGGTGCGCGCATCGCGCGTCTGCAAGAGGAACATAAGGACATAGACAACAGGATTGTTAAGTATAACGAGGACAAAATCAAGGCTCAGGAGGATATAGAGCGCTGTAAGGGCCATCTTGACAATGTGCGCAACAACCGCGAGTACGACGCTTTCAGCAAGGAGATAGAGTATCATAACCTTGACATCCAGGCTAAGGACAAGAAGATACGCGAGGACAATGAGCGCAAGAAAGAAGTAGAGGCTGCTATCCAGGCAAGCATCGAGAGCCGCGAGGAGCGCCAGGGCGACTTGGAGGCTAAGCGCTCGGAGCTGGAGGAGATTGTTGCTGAGACGAGAGTGGAGGAGGACAATCTGCGCGACGAGTCGAAGATTCTGGAGGCCACAATTGACTATCGCTTGCTGTCGTCGTTTAAGCGCATTCGCAAAAACAGCCATAACGGTCTGGGTATTGTGTATGTGCAGAGGGATGCGTGCGGTGGTTGTTTCAACAAGATTCCGCCCCAGCGCCAGCTTGATGTGCGCATGCATAAAAAGATTATCGTATGCGAGTATTGCGGCCGTATATTGATTGACCCCGAGTTAGCTGGCGTGCAGATAGAGAAGCCGGCTGACGAGGAGAAGAAGACTACGCGTCGTCGCCGTCCCGCAAAGAAGGCAGAATAGCTATGAAGAGAGTCTTTCTTTTTCTAATGATCGCTGCCGCTGCCACTGTTGTTAAGGCAGAGTTCGTGGCTGAGGTGGACTCTAACGCCAATGTGATGAGGATAGAGGTGCTGCCAGCTACCGATCTGACTAAGGTGCCGGTGAGGGTGAGCATGACCAATGTGCTGCCCATCACATGTGTTCAGTGTTTCATCACGACACCCGACAGCACTGACATATTCTTCTACCTTGATGACGAGGAGGCAGCGAAGGACTCGATAAAGATCAGCCATCGCCGAGCCGTGGCTTATACTCCAACGGAGCGCTGGGCGCACACTCACCAGCCTATGTTGTCATGGAACACTGCTTCGTGTCGCAATACGATGATGATCTTGATTGCGAGTCCCCAAAATGATAATTTTGTAGGCAATGACGGTTCGCTGATCACGGTCTATATGAATGCAACCACTCTGCCTGACGGCGAATACACCATCAAGATGGTCGGCGCTAACATGGCGTGGACAGATAATCGCAATATCAAAGCGTTTTATTCGCCGGACTCAGAAGCTAAGTTTGCCATAAAAGAGGGGAGTTTGACAATTGATAATTGACAATTGTGCAGTGATAAAAGAAATTGGGGGCAGATGTAATTAACATCGGCCCCCAATCGTTTTAGTTGGCGTTGTCGGAGAGGTATTTGATTCGCACGAGGCGTATCTCTTCTTTGCTAAAATCATCGCCCAGCTCGTCTTTGGCTTTCTCGATGTCGTCTGTCTCGGCCTCGTTGAAATAGTCGTAGATATCGCGTATTTTGTCTTCGTCGATGACTGCCTCCACGAAGTAGTCAATATTGATTTTGGTGCCAGAATATACGATGGAATCTATTTCATCGAGTAAGTCGCTAAAGTCGATACGGTTGGCCTCTGCGTAGTCATCGAGGTCCACCTTGCGGTCGATGTTCTGAATGATATTGATTTTAAGCTTTGACTTATTGGGTACGGTGCGTATGCGGAAGTCCTCGGGACGCTCTATCTCGTTGGTCTCGCAGTGGCGTTTGATGAGGTCGAGGAATTCCTGCCCGTATTTTTTTACTTTGCCGGCTCCCACTCCAGGTATGTTGAGCAGTTCTTCGCTGGTGATGGGGTAGGTGGTGGCCATTGCCTCGAGTGATGGATCTTGGAAGATGACATAGGGCGGTTTGCCCTTGTCCTTTGCAACTTTGTTTCGCAGATCGACTAGCATCTCGAAGAGCTCCTGGTCGAGGGCGTTACTCTCGCTGAAGCCATCAGGATCGGCGGCGTCAGTGTCTTCGTCGAAGTCGGAGTCGAGGGTGATGGTGAAATCAGTGGGCTTCTTAAAGAATTTCTTTCCTTTTGCTGTAACTCGCAGTGAGCCTTGGTTTTCCTTGTTTTTGTCAAGGTATTCTGCAAGCAGTGCCTGGCGCACCACAGACTGCCAAAGTGTACGTTCGTCGTTCTCGCCGATGCCGAAGAGCTCGAGCTCGTTGTGACGGTATTCGAGCACGCTATCGGTTTCCTTACCCATTATTATATCTATGATATGGTCCTCGGAGAAGTTCTCCTTGGTTACCTGGATTGTCTCTATTACATTACACAATTGGTCTTTTGCTTCCACTTTTGTTTTTGGGTGTTTACAGTTATCACAATTATGGCAGTTGTCTTTATTGTAGTCTTCGCCGAAATAATGTAGTAGCAGTTTGCGCCTGCATACCGATGATTCAGCATAGGCCGCAGTCTCGCGTAGCAATTGTCTGCCAATGTCTTGTTCGCTCACCGGTTTGTCCTCCATGAATTTCTCAAGTTTGCGGAGGTCTTTGTGAGAATAGAAGGCAAGGCAGAATCCTTCACGTCCGTCGCGCCCAGCACGTCCTGTTTCTTGGTAGTATCCTTCTAGGCTCTTGGGGATGTCGAAGTGAATGACATAGCGCACATCTGGTTTATCGATGCCCATGCCAAAGGCGATGGTGGCAACGATGACCTTGATGCGCTCCATGAGGAAGTCGTCCTGTGTGGTGGATCGCTCTATAGCCTCCATGCCTGCATGGTAGGCTGCAGCTTTGATGCCGTTGGCTTGCAGCACCTGCGCCAGGCGTTCTACCTCGCGGCGGCTAAGGCAATAGATGATACCGCTCTTGCGTGGTCTTTCGGAGATGAACTTAATGATTTCCTTATCAATGTCCTTAGTCTTTGGCCTCACTTCATAATATAGGTTGGGCCGGTTGAAGGAACTCTTGAATTCTTTAGCCTCTAGGATGTTGAGGTTTTTCTTTATGTCAAGGCGCACCTTGTCAGTAGCGGTAGCGGTGAGTGCCACTATCGGAGGGCGCTTGGCAGTGGCCTGGAGTATATTGCGCAGATGGGTGGCGGTACTGAATAGTGCATTCATCAGTGGACGCAGTGGGGCGGTTACCTTGGCTTTGAGGATGGGGTCAAGGGTGTCAATGTTGAACATGCCGTCTGGTGACGAGGCATCAGGATGGAGCTGCTCCACCAAACTGTTCCATAGCTGCTCAATAGCGTCATCAACAGGCGCCACATTGCCCTCGTCGTCTTCGTCTGGTTCGGCATTTGCATATTCGGGATAAATGGCTTTAACCATCACCTTGAAGTCGTCGAAAGTGAAGCTGTTGCAGATGAGATTGGTGCGCACATTCTTGTGTATGCTCATGAACCGGTCCACTACGTTGGCATCAATGCCGTATTTGCGCATCGTGATTTGATTGATGGCGGGGCGTATCTCACGATATTCATAGCGGAAGTCGTGCCCCCACTCTGATATGCAGTGAGCCTCATCAACAGCGTAAAACGAGATGTTGGCCTTGCTGAAGAATTCGCTGTTTCCTGCTTTGGTTAGGGTCTCTGGTGCCACATATAGCATTTTGACGCGGCCTTCGAGCACGTCGTTCTGCACTTCTTGCAATTCTTGGCGTGAGAGGGTGGAGTTCATGAAGTGGGCGAGGTTTTCCTCTTCCACTTGCATACGTATGGCATCCACCTGGTTTTTCATCAAGGCAATAAGGGGGGAAATGATAAGAGCGGTGCCGTCCATCATCAGGGCTGGCAACTGGTAGCATAACGATTTGCCTCCTCCTGTAGGCATCAGCACAAAGGTGTCGTTGCCATCCAGCACATTTTGGATGACCTTCTCTTGGTCACCTTTGAACTTGTCGAAGCCAAAATAGTGCTTGAGGCAATCGTATATTTTTTTGTTGCGCGGCATTAGTCTTTCCCTAAATTATACAGTTATTGAAGTATTTGCCCTTATCTGCTAAACAAAATTATAACAACATTTTTGAATTGGGGGCATTTTTTTCCAAAAAAATCTCTACTTGATGGAAAAATGTGCTCCTTTATACCAATTCAATAATAAAATGCAATCTAAAAAGGCAAAAAACTAACGGAACATTGTCGTGTCCCGTTAATTTGGTGGTCATCTCTTATTGTAGAGAAAGATTCTCATCTATATGCGTTCGTGCATATTCTTCTGTGAGATGAAATTCACGTTTATGCGACGAAGGAATCTCAAAAAGAGCGTCTCTTAGGATATTCTCCACTATGGAGCGCAAGCCGCGAGCTCCAAGTTTGTACTCCTCCGCTTTGTCAACGATAAAGTCGAGTGCTGCATTGTCAACCACCATCTTCACGTCGTCCATATCCATTATTTTCTGATACTGGCGTATGATAGAGTTCTTAGGCTCCATCAAGATGCGGCGCAACGCCTCTTTGTCGAGCGGATTGAGATAGGTAAGCACAGGCATACGACCGATAATCTCAGGTATGAGACCGAAAGACTTCAGATCCTGTGGCATAATATACTTTATTAGATTATCTTTGTCTATCTTCAATGTATTTTGCACCGAGTTGTAGCCTACCACATGGGTATTCATGCGCTGTGCTATCTTGCGCTCTATTCCATCGAAGGCTCCTCCACATATAAAGAGAATGTTTTTGGTGTCAAGGTGGATATAGTCTTGGTCAGGATGCTTGCGCCCTCCCTTGGGGGGTACATTAACCACGGAGCCTTCGAGCAGTTTGAGGAGTCCTTGTTGCACTCCCTCGCCAGACACATCGCGGGTGATGGAAGGGTTGTCACCCTTGCGGGCTATCTTGTCAATCTCGTCAATAAAGACTATGCCGCACTCTGCCGCTTTCTCGTCGTAGTCGGCGGCTTGTAGCAGGCGTGTAAGGATGCTCTCTATGTCTTCGCCCACATATCCTGCCTCGGTAAAGACAGTGGCATCTACAATGGTAAACGGCACGTTGATGAGTCGGGCAATGGTCCTGGCGAGCAAAGTTTTACCAGTACCGGTAGAACCGACCATAATGATATTGCTCTTCTCTATCTCAACATCGTCGTCCGTCTCACTCGGTTTCTGCGACAGACGCTTGTAGTGGTTATACACGGCCACCGCAAGAGTCTTCTTCGCTTCGTCCTGCCCGATTACATAGCCGTCAAGAAAAGCCTTAATCTCTTTTGGCTTAGGCACGGCTTTGAAGTCAGTGTTGAATTTGCCGGCGCCCATTTTGCCGTGTTTGGTGCCGTTGGCTGCTACTATCTCGGCAGCACTACGCACACACTCGTCGCAGATATACCCGTGCAAACCAGTGAGTAGCATGTTCACTTCCTTGACACTGCGGCCACAGAACGAACAGCGTTGTTCAGTCTTCTTTTCTCTTGGCATATTTGATGGTGTGGTGACGAGGAATCAATTCTTTTTCTTCTCCAGCACGCGGTCAACCATACCATAATCCAGAGCTTCTTGGGCTGTCATCCAGTGGTCGCGGTCAGAGTCTGCCAGCACAGTTTCGTAGTCCTTATGAGCGTGGGTGGCAATGATTTGTGTCAGTTCGCGTTTCAGTTTCTGAATCTCGCGAGCAGTAATCTCAATATCGGAAGCTTGTCCCTGCACCCCTCCCAGCGGTTGGTGAATCATGATTCGGCTGTGGGGTAGACTGGTGCGTTTTCCTTCGGTGCCGCTAACCAGCAACACGGCAGCCATAGATGCAGCCATACCGGTGCAGATGGTAGCCACGTTGCTATTGATAAACTGCATGGTGTCGTAGATACCAAGTCCTGCGCTTACGGAGCCGCCGGGGCTGTTAATGTAGATAGAGATATCTTTGTCCGGGTCAACAGAGTCCAGATACAGCAACTGCGCCTGAAGAGTGTTTGCAGTGTAGTCGTCTATCTGAGTGCCGAGGAAGATGATGCGATCCATCATCAGTCGGCTGAACACGTCCATCTGAGTGACGTTGAGTTGACGCTCCTCAAGAATGTAGGGGTTCAGGTATTGGCTTTGGCTTTTTATGACATCGCTCAGCACCATTGAGTTGATGCCGAGGTGGCCGGTGGCGTATTTTTCGAAATCTGTCTTAATCATATTATCTTGTTTAATTCCTTAGATTGCTTTTACTCAAACATTTTGTTGAAATCAGCGATGGAGATGGGTTTCTCCTTCAGTTTTACAGCCTTCTTGGCGGCGTCGGTGAGGGCGGTGTCGATAGCGTTGTTGATAATATTCTCACGTTGTTTCTCGTCTTTCAAGCGCTCTGCGGCAAACTGCTCTAACTGGTCGTCGGGAAAGTTGAGAATGCCATACTGAGCCATCTGCATCTTTATCAGTCGCTTGGAGGCGTCCATCAGCTGTGCGTCTTCTATCTTGATGTCGAGGCTCTTTGTCAACTCATTCTTTACGAGCGACCAACGCAAGTCGTCCAGATAGCTGCCAATGTTTTCTTCAATCTGCTTCTTGCCCTCTTCAGTCTTGGCATTTTGCAGCACCATCTTCTTGAGCAGGTCCTCGGCAAGTTCTACCTTGCCGACTTTCTTCATTACTACGCTCTTGAGGTCAAGCATAAACTTATAGTCGGAGTCTTGCTGATACTGACCTTCCACATCGGCCTTGACCTTAGCTTTGAATTCGTCAACGGTCTTTACGCTGCCGTCAGGGTAAATCATCTTGATAAGCTGCTCATCTACTTCGCCGAGCTCAAAGTGGCTGATTGAGTCGATGTGGAAAGTAAAGTCACCGGTGTGCTTCTCTGCCTCGTCTTTGTCCACCTTCAGCAGTGAGGCCAGTTCGTTGACGCGGCCTTCGTATGCCTTGCTCGGATTAAACACGATGTCGGCATCTTTCTTTGCCTTCTTAAACAGGGCCTTCTGCTTGTCGTTGGCAAAGAAACGTGGCATCAGCGTTGCTTCCTCTATCTTGATGGGCTCGGCCATAGGACCGTTCTCCGTCAGAGTGCCCTTTAGCAGGTCTTCCTCGCTGAACACATCAGCGTCCACATTCTTGCCGTTCTGTCTGCGGTAGGCGTCAATCTGGCGCTGCACGGTCTCGTCGTCAACCTCAATGTTGTAGTAGTCAACGATGGTGCGACCGTCGAGCTTGATGTTTATCTCTGGGGAGAAAGCGAGGTCAAACTTAAACTCAAAGTCGTCCTTCATGGCAACATCTGCGGGCTCATTGTCGTCGCTGAGCATTGGCTCGCCCAGCACACGTAGCTTCTCGTCGTTGATATATTTGTTTACATTGTCTGCAAGAATCTTCTGCAATTCGTCAGCCTTTACTTCGGTGCCATACATCTTCTGTATCAGACTCATAGGCACCATGCCCTTACGGAAGCCGGGCATCTGCGCCCTTTGCTTCATCTTCTTCAGTGACGCGGCCAACTTCTCTTCGTAGTCTGCCTTGACGATGTTAACAATCAATTTGCCGGCAACGGCACCTTCGTTCTTTTCTAGTGTGATGTTCATTATATATATATGTTATAGGTTTGCAAAATAGGATACGGTTCTTTATATATGCATAAAGCATACCAAACACGCAATCTTTAGGGTAGAAGATTGCATTTGGCCTGCAAAATTAACACTTTATTTTCTAATTCCCACCTTGTTAGGCAAATCTTTTCTGTAATTTTTTCGTGTAATCTTAATAGTACTGCATCGTGCTACAGTGCAGGGAGCCGTGTTGCCATACCAAGATTCTACAATCCACCATCCTCACGCTGTGATTGGGAAATGCCTTCTCTATCACGCCCTTTGCTTGCTCGTCGAGCATCGCGTCGCCATACGACGGCATCAGCACTCTGCCGTTGATGACGAGATAATTGGCGTATGTCGTGGGCAGTCGTTGCTCTTTCTCGTCATACATTTTTGGAGCCATGGGCAAGGGCAGGAGTCGATAGGATCTTCCGCCGGCTGTGCACATAGCTTGCAGCTCTTGCTCCATAAGTGCGAGCGACTCGTAGTGCTCGTCCTCTTTGTCCTCACATTTCACATAGACTATCGTGTCATTGGGGCATAGCCTGGCCAGGGTGTCGATATGGCTATCGGTGTCATCGCCGGCCAGATAGCCATGGTCAAGCCAAAGCACCCTTTTGCTCTGTAGCCGCATCAGCAGCATTTGCTCTATCTCCTCCTTCGTCATTTGCTGGTTGCGATTGCCATTGAGCAGGCACTGCGATGTAGTGAGCAGTGTGCCTTGTCCGTCGCTCTCGATGCTGCCGCCCTCAAACACAATGTCTTGGCAGTTGCAGTATGTGCCACGTAGTAGTTCTGAAGCAAAGAGTTGGCGGTTAATGTCGTTATCGAGGTCGGCTTCAAACTTACCGCCCCATCCGTTGAACTTAAAGTCTAGCAACCTGTACTCACCCTCGTCAACTACGGTGATAAAGCCGTGGTCTCTCGCCCAAGTATCGTTGGTAGGGCATTCCACCAAGTGAATGTTGCCCATGCACTTCTTCGGCAGTTTCTCTTTCAGTAGCGATTGCAGCGTTGTCTTGTCTTTGCATACAATGATAAGTTTTTCTACCACACTTATCTCGTATGCCAATTTAATATAGCATTCTGTAACCTCAGCCAAGCGCGGTGCCCAATCGGTGTCTTCATGCGGCCATGTCAACTGCACGGCATATTGCGGATACCATTCGGCAGGCATGAACGAAATCAGTCGCTCGGGCACGGCATTATTTAAGGCCTGTGCCTGAGTGTCCTCCATTCCCGGCCACTCTGCCAGATCGGTGGGTATTGTGGATGGCCGCTTGCTAAATAGTCCCATTGTTTTCCATATAAAAATTACATTTTCATCTTCTGATGGTGGTGTGAAGTCAAAGTTTCGTGAAAAATTTGGTAATTCAATCAGAAATACTTAACTTCGCAGCCGTTTTGAGATGGTTCGGTAGCTCAGCTGGATAGAGCAACAGCCTTCTAAGCTGTGGGCCCTGGGTTCGAATCCCAGCCGAATCACAACGCCTAAAGGTCGACTTTGATGATGTCGTACTTTTGGGCGTTAGTTATTATCAGCGTTTTGGTGCGTTTATCGTAGTTGAAAGATGTGCTGACACTATGTGGTTTCTTTTGTGCGGGCAGGGTGACGGGCACGGTGTCTTGCAGGACATGGAGGTAGAGGGTATGGCCTTTACGAGTGGTCACTCCCCAGGGGTATTCCTCCCCGCGAGTGGTGCCATAAACGCTCTCACCGTGCTGGCGCATCCATACGCCGATGTCCTTGAGGCGCTCCAGGGCTACGGCGGGCAGCTCGCCATTGGGCTGCGGGCCTATGTTGAGCAACAGGTTGCTGCCCTTGGATGCCGCGCGTACGAGCATGGTGATGAGCTCGCGCGACGACTTGTAGTTTTGGTCAGACACCTTATAGCCCCACATACCGTTCATTGTCTCGCACATTTCCAGCGGCAGCTGAGAGATGGTCTGGTCGGGGTTGAAGCCCGATGTCTTCTCTCCTGGGAAGTCACGCTCAAACATCTGGAAGTCCTCTCCAGGGATGGGGGTTATGTGGTGGTTGTTGCCGATAAGGCAGCGGGGCTTCAGGGTGTGGATATAGTCGTAGAGCTGCTCCATGCGCCAGTCGAAGGGGGTGGCATCGCTGTCGTGATCCCAGTAGCCGTCGAACCATATTCCCTCAACATTGTCGTAGTTGCAGAGCAGCTCGCGTAGCTGATTTTGCATGAAGGTGTAGTAGCTGTCGTAGTCGGGGGCGAGGGTGTTACGGGTGTGGTGGCCTGTGCGGCCGAGGGGATAGTCGGGGCGCATCCAGTCGAGCTGCGAGTAGTAGAGGTGGAGGCGAACGCCCTGCTGGCGGCATGCCTGCGAGAGCTCGGCTATGACATCGCGCTTGAAGGGTGTGGCATCGACAATGTTGTAGGGGCTCTGGAGGGTGTGCCACATGGAGAATCCATCGTGATGACGGGAGGTAAAGGTGATGTAGCGTGCACCGGAGTCCTTGATGGCCTCTACCCACTGGTTGGCATCAAAGCGAATGGGGTAGAAACACGAGGCGGCCTTCTGATACTCGTCGTGGGTTAGTCCGCCGCTATTGAGGTACCACTCTCCCTGGGCAAACTCGCTGTAGATGCCCCAGTGGAAGAATATGCCGAAGCGGAAGGACTCAAACTCCTGGCGTGCCTGGAGGTTGTCGGGAGACGGCACATACTGCGCGCGGAGGGGCAGCAGGGCCAATAGGGCCATAAGGCAGAGGGTGGCTTTTTTCATGTGAGATGTAAGATGTTTAACGTAATTTCTTTATGGTCCATTGCATCTGCTCGCCGAGACCGATGGTGTAGCCCTGACGGCAGAACACTACGCGATTGAAGGTGTCGGCAATGAGGAAGATGGGCAGCTGTGCGTTGGGCAGCTTCATATTGTTGATTATCTGCTGACGGATGCTGCCGTCGGTGTCGATGCCGAGAAGGGTGTTGGCGGGCAGCTGGCCATAGTCGGCAGCCTTAAATTTGTCAGCATCTTCTTTGCTCTCGAAGAGCAGCAGCAAGGGGCGCTGCCACTGGTCGAAGTCGGCACGAGCCTTGCAGATATCGCGCAGGGCGTGGTTGGTGGGCTCCTGTCCCATACCAACGAGACCGATGACGAAGTATCCGCGGCCTGTCTGGCTCAGGATGGAGACGGGCAGAGTGGAGGCGGGACTGGAGAGCGGCAGGTATTTGCTCTCGGAATCGAAGGAGCCGATAACGCTCACCTCGGTGTCGGTCTGTCGCAGCAGGAGGGGTAGGGTGGTCGTCTCGCCCTCACGAATCTCAAAGAGGTCGTTGGTGGCCAGTGCGCTGCCATTGGCGAGGCGGGTGCCTGTGGTGAGGAGGTATGTGCCGGCATCGAGCGGAGTGCCGTCTTTGAAAGTGCTGCTCCAGCTGGTGCCGCCGCCCATGTCCACCTGTCCCTCCTCGAAGTTGAGCAGGCTGGTGGCACCGCTGTCGGTGATGCGGCTGATGGTGAAGTGGCTGTAATACTTGGGATTGTCAACGTACTTGGTGGGCTCGTAGGTGAGCAGCAGTGTGCCCTTGGGGCTCTCCGCCTGCTCAGCGGCGTCGAAATCGACATCAATCCAGGCACCGCCTGTTCGGTATTGCACCTTGCCCGTGACGGCATCCTTGCGTGCCTCGATATCCAGCGAGCGTGACAGGGCGACGAAGAAGATATCCCTGGAGCGTGAGTCGGTGACTCGCGACTGCCACACGCCGACGGGTGTCTGTGCAATGCGCAGGGCTCGTGTGTCGGGGTTGAGGCGTATGTTGTCCTTCACCCACCTGACGAGTGTTTCGGCGCTGACATCACCAGAGACACCGGTCTCTGCCCGCCATTGCTGGCTGAGATAGTTCTTGTAGGGATGGATAATCATCTCGTTCTCCACGCGAGGGCATAGCTGGGAGGTGGGAGCGGTGAGGTTGTCCTCCAGTATGTCGAGCGGCATATCGCGCAGGTCTTTGTCGCTGAGGGAGGAGAGGAGCTGATAGACGCGTTCCTCGCGTGCGCGATTCTTCTCTATAAAGGTGAGGATGATGGGCCAGTTGCCGCGGCTCTTGACGAGCATATCGGCAAAGCGTGGGTAGTACTGCGCGGCAGCAAAGGGAGAGAGGAAGGTGGACTCGTAGGCGCGGCGCAGAGAGTCCTCGTAGGCCAGTCGGCGCCGGTTGGCCTGCGTGAGCTGCTGGGGCACCTCGGGAATGAGCACTCGCTCGGGGGGCGGCACAATGTCAAGACGGGTGTCGCCGCCGCCCGTGAGGGTGATGGTAATCTTTTTGTCGCTGCTAAACGAGGCTTTCTTCCAACCGAACTGTCCGTCCTTGGATGCCCACACCAGCATGTCGCCCTTGCCTGCGGTGAGGAAGGTGCAGCCCTTCTTGTCCGTATATTTCGTTGCTACGGTGCAGAACTCGGCATAGTTGTATATCTTGAAATCAACGCGAGCATCATCCACGGGGCGCCCTTTCTTGTCCACGATGCGGAAGTCAACGCGAGCACTGGAGCCGTAGTTGTCAATGAGATTGATTTCCGTGAAGCACGACGTGCGGAGCATCACCTCCTCGGGGCCGCGATAATCGCCGAAGGCGCGGGTGTGCATGAGCATTGCCCGCGAGGCGGGAGCGTTGAACCATCCCAGATTGAGCACCGGCTCGGGCTCACACGCTCCGAGGAAGTACCACTGTCCGTCGGCCCATGCCTCAACCCAGGCGTGATTGTCGTCGGTGTGTGCCCAGCGCGGGGTATAGACCTGTCGGGCAGGGATGCCTATAGCACGCAGGGCTGCCACGGTGAAGGTGGACTCCTCGCCACATCGACCGAGGGCGTTCTTGATGCAAGCCAACGGTGACAGCGTGCGTCCGTCAGACGGGGCATAGGTCACGCGCTCATGGCACCAATGGTTTACCTCCAGGATGGCATCTTTCATGCCCATGCCATGCACGCGCTCCTTCAGCTCGCGGTAGAACACGCAGCGCGAGGAGTCGAGTGCCTCATTGTTGACACGTACGGGCAACACGAAGTGGCGGAAGAGGAGGTCGGGCACATCTTTACCCCAAGGCATCTGCTGGCGGGCCTCGAAACTGGCACGCACATTCTGCAGGTGAAACTCCAGCGGGTAGTCGGTGATGTCGGCCAGCGGCATATAGGCATAGAGGAAGCGCAGGGCCTCGCGCTCTTCTGCGTCAGGCAATTGGTCGATACCTTTAGTGTATTGTGTGCCAACGAGTTTAACCTTTTCGTTAAAGGCCTTCGTTATGTCCTGCGCCTGGGCGGACAAGAGCACCGATAGGAGGGCGGATAAAGCAAAGAGTCGTTTCATGGCGTGAGTTGATGGATGGTGGCCTGGACGCGCTGTGAGGATGTAATCATGCGCTGCCCGAAGCCAAAGATGCTGTCACCCGCTATCGGTTCTCGCGCTGAGAAGTGGAACTCGCAGATGCCAGTCTGCCGGTGGATGAGAGCGATATTGGTTTCGTTGACACCGCTGCCCGCCATGAGGGCTATGCGCCCTGCGGCCTGGTCGTTGAGTTGGCGAAGGAGCGCAGTGCCTTCTTCAGCCGTGGGTTGCTGGCCAGAGGTGAGAAGGCGGTCGCAGCCCAGAGAGATGATGTCCTCCAGGGCTTGCTGCGGATTGCGCGTGCAGTCAAAAGCGCGATGGAAGGTTACCGACATACCTTGCGAGGCGTCCATGAGGCGTTGGCACAGGGGGATGTCGATATCGCCGTCTTCGGTGAGACAGCCGAACACCACCCCGTCAACGCACAGCAGCTGGCACATGCGAATGTCCTCAACCATGCGCTCTGCCTCCATCTCGCTGTAGATGAAGTCGCCGCCCCTGGGGCGAATGATGACATGGAGTTTGGTGTTGACCAAGAGCCTCCGCGCCTGTTTGATTTCGCCATACGAGGGGGTGGTGCCTCCCTCGGGTATATTGGCGCATAGCTCTACACGGTGAGCGCCGCCCTGCTGTGCAGCAAGGCAGCTCTCAACACTGTTAGCGCATACTTCGAATCGGTATCGCGGATTGGGCGTCACTTACAAGGTTTTATCAATATAGACTTGTTTGCGTCCTTATTCAACGGCAGGCACCTCTATCTGTGAGCCATAGCGGTGATACTCGTTGGCGATTGACTGCTCCTTGATGTAGATGGCGAGCTCTATGCGGCCGTTCTTCACAGGTGCAGACTGAGCGATGTAGCGGTCGCACCATGCGGCGGCGGCAAATACCTCATCAGGCACATTGGCGGAGATGGTGCGCACGCGCTCGTAGTCCTTCATGGTCTGGCAGAAACCCTGCAGAGTCTCGCGCTTGATGTTACCCTTTATCTGGGAAATCAGCGGATTGTCAGCATCAGCGGAGATGGTGAGCGGTGTGCCCACGGTCTGGGCAGCGAGCTGTACCATCTCGATTTGCTCGAGCGTCTCGTCGCCAAAGAGGCGGAACACCATGCCGTGCTTCAGCGGCAGATAGCGGAACACGTTCTGCTCACCGCGAATCTTGGGCTGTATGTTGCGGGCGTGCTTGAACTCCTTCTCATACCACTCGGCATAGCTCTTGCGCCAGTCGGTGGTGGAGCCTGCCTTGTCGGTGATATACATAAACTGTCCGCAGTAGTTGGGACCACCAGCCTTGAGGCCGGGACCGAAGGCGGAGAGCTTCATGCCGCCGAAAGGCTGGCGATTGACTACGGCACCGGTGATACCGCGGTTGATGTAGAGGTTACCGGCTTCCACGTTGTTCTTCCAGTATAGCTGCTCCTTCTCGTCGAGCGACTGCAGACCGCTGGTGAGACCATAGTCGAGGCCATTGACCAGAGCCACTGCCTGCTCAAGAGTGTCGTAGGGAGCTACGGCGAGCAGCGGAGCAAACAACTCGGTGCGGAAGGTGAACGAGTCGGGCTTGACGTCAATCTTCACCGTGGGCTTGAGGATATATTTCTTCTCATCCACAAACTCGGGGGCAATGAGCCAGCGCTCGCCGGGCTCGAGGGTGAAGGCCTGTTCCAGCTTGTCGTTCTTGTTGGTAATCATCGGACCAACGATATTGCCGGCATTCCATACGCCGCCCACCTTGAGCGACGAAGCGCAGTCCTTGAGTTTCTCCATAAACTCGGGGTTATCGTAAACCGAACGCTCCACGAGCAGCAGCGAGCATGCCGAGCACTTCTGACCTGCGTTGCCAAATGCGGAGCGGCAGGCGTTCATGATAGCATGGTCGCGGTCACCCTTGGCGGAGAGAATCATCACGTTCTTACCACCCGTCTCTGCCGACAGCGGCTTGCGCGGATTGGCGTGGGCGATGGTCTGCGCTGTCTCGGTACCACCGGTGAGGATGATATGCTTCACAACGGGTGATGAGGTGAGCAGCGGGGTAGCCTCACGGTCGGTGATAATCACCTGGAGAGCCTCCTTGGGTACACCGGCCTCCCAGAATGCCTTGGCGAAGAGCCATGCCACGGGCGCTGCCACGGTGGCGGGCTTCAGGATACAGGTGTTGCCCGATGCCAGGGCTGCCACTACGCCACCGCAGGGGATGGCGCACGGGAAGTTCCACGGCGACAGCACGAGCACGGTGCCCTTGGCCTTCATCTCAATGTCGTCGAGCTGGGCATACTTCTTCATCGTGGTGGTGTAGAAACGGCAGTAGTCGATACCCTCCGACACTTCCACGTCGCCCTCCTCGATGGTCTTGCCAGTGATGGCGCACATGGCACCGCAGAGGTCGCCGCGCATCTCGCCAAGGATATTGGCGGCCTTGTACATTATCTTGTGACGCTCCTCGATGGTGGTCTTGCGCCAGCCACCTGCGTCCTTATCGGCAATGTCGAGTATCTTCTCGGTCTGCTCCTTATTGGCGCGCGACATCTCGCAAACGAGCACGTCGCCCTCTTGGGAGCGGTCGAAGTATTTGGCGTGGTCGTCATTGAACACCAGCTCGCTGCCTATCTGCGTGGGCAGCAGGTCGCCGGGCTTCCAGTCACCCCAAGCATTGGACTCAGACACAGAAGAGTCCTTAGGTCTCGGGCACCACTTGGCAAATATCTTCTCCACCCATTGCTGGTTGCATACGCGGTCGAAGTCGGTGTCGGGCTCGTTGATCATCTCGTCCTGCGGCTCCTGTCCCTTGTAGGGCTTGTTGCGGTCTTGTGTGCGGGTGGGAATATGGGTGATGCTGTCCTTCATGTTGTAGGCGTTGATAAACTGCTGCTGCAGCTCCTCCCATTCGGGAGTGTCGGGCCTGAGCGAGAAGGAGTGGGTGAGGAAGTTGTCGGGGGCAGTGTTCTCATCCATACGTCTTACCAAATAAGAGATGGCGTTGAGGAAATGCTCTTTCTTTACCACGGGAGTGTAGAGAATCACATGGTTGCCGAGCTTCTTCTGGGCGCGCCATACATGGTTGGCCATACCCTCGAGCATCTCGAAGCAGAAGCAGTCCTTCGGCGTCTGGTACATTTCCGTCAGCAGGTAGGCGTAGGAGATGGTGAACAGGTTGTGCGATGCCATACCGATATGCAGCACCTTGGCGTTCTCGGGCAGCAGTCCGCGCTCAATGACGTGCAGATAGTTGGCGTCCACCTCCGTCTTGTCGGGCCTTACGGGATTGGGCCAGCCGCGCAGGTCGCTCACGATGTTCTCCATGTCGAGGTTGCAGCCCTTCACGATACGCATCTTGATGGGCGAGCCACCCTCAGCCACGCGCTTGCGGGCAAACTCCAGCAGCTCGGTCTGGAAGTCCCAGGCGTCGGGCAGGTAGGCCTGCACTACGATACCGGCCTCGTAGTTCTTGAACTGCGGCAGCGAGAGCACATCCTTGAACACCTTCATGGTTAGATGAGCGTCCTTGTACTCCTCCATATCGAGGTTGACGAACTTGGCGCGCTTCTTGCCCTCGTGGTCAATGTAGGGATTGTCAATCGCAGCCTGATAGAGCTCTGACATACGGCGAATCAGCTCAGGGAAGCTCTCTTTGTAGTTGAGAGCGTGAGTCTGTGCATAGATGCCAGATATTTTAACCGAGATATAGGTGATGTCCGGTTCCTTGAGTGCTTCGAGATATGAGTAGTAGCGCTTGTCGGCCTCGCCGTCGCCAACTACCACCTCGCCGAGCAGATTGACATTCTGGCCGATATCCTCCTGGAAACGGGTGGCCAGGTGCTTGGTCAGCTTAGGACGGGCGGCGTCGATAATCACGCGGCTTGTGTCGCGGCGCAGACGCCACTTGATGATAGGTACTGCTGCCCAGTTGAACAGGGGTAGGTACGCAAACTTCTGGTACATCCAGAACAAGGCGTGATCAGTCTTGTCGAGGAACTTGGGGATGCCGTACTGGTCAATCAGGTCCTTCACTCTGCGTGCCAGCTTCTGCTTGTCGCGCACCTGGCTCGTCTCGTCAAGCATACGCACGATGAACTTCTTGTCATTGGGCGTAGTGACCATTGTGCCATACATGTGTTGCTCATTCTTCTCAGTGCGGGTAAGGCCTGAGTAGCTCTCGTCGTAGAGTTTGCGCATCCACGCAAACACCTCTTCGACGCTCGGTAATTGCTTTTTGTCAGTCATATTGTTCTTTTTATTGTTGTGTTGTAAATTATAGGTTACAATTGGCGTGTGCAAAGTTACGAAAAAACATTTGTTTTTGAGAAACTTCGCGAGAACTTTGTCAGTGGTAGCGCCGTCTCGAATGAGCAAGGATGCTCATTAGGCGCGGTCTGACATCAGAAAGTTCGAGAATACAATGGCAAAGTAACAAAAAAAATCATGACAGACCAAAAAAATTACACCTTATTTATAATAATAAGGGTATTTTCCCGCTTAACTGGCAAAAGTCAGCAATCAATCCGCGTCGTTTTCAACGTCCCCGCCGTTCTGAATGAGGTTGAATTTAGTATTCAGGCGCAATTCGTTGAGCAGACTCTTGCAGGGACGGAAGACAATCTTGTCAACACAATCATTCTTAAGCACCTTCTTGCCGTCAGCGTCAGTCTCCACATCACCCTTCATCGTAATGAAGAAAGTGCCGATTCCGTCAATCTTCACAGGGTGACCCATGGAGATGAACGTCGTCATCATACGTGGCAGTGCGGCCAAAGTAGCGGCAAGAGCCACAGGTGACAGCCCTTCGCCCCTCAGCAGATAATCTTCAACAGCCTTGCCTTTGATAACGTGTGCAGGCAGAATAACGGGATACTCTTTCTTCAGTTCCTTCAACACACCGCCAGATGTCTTGACAGCACATGGAATAGCATTGTACTTCATAATAAATTTTTTTATAGGGTTAAACAATTTTTTCTTCGTACTGCTGCCCGTTATCTCCGAGCTGCCGCGGACTATCTCCATACTCCTGCAGACATAGTCCGAACTCGCGTTTCTATTCCGCGCGGAACGGAAACGCATTTCGCGCGGAATACAATCGCGTTCCGCGCGAAATACAAAAATCTCTGTATGCATAATCCGTGCCAAATCCAATATATTCCCTGCGAGATTGCTACAAATCTGTCTGCGTTCGGAGAAAAGAATTTCGAGAACAAAGCAATCTACGATGTGCTCGTTCACTCTCCCCCTATAAATTGGTTCGACCTTGGAATCCCCATTCAGGGGGAACTTAAGAGGGCCTGGGGTGCAGCCTGAAAGGCCGAGGGGGGCTGTTTTTTCTAAGCTCTATCCGTTAACTTATTAACATCCATACGATATATATTTTCTGTATTTTTCTTTTCAAGAACTTCCCAATCCGCAAGGAATGGTCAGGCTATTGGCAAGAAGGTGATGTAATGTCAATTACAATCAGCTTCTTGACGAAAGCCTCGATACAGCGCGAAGTGCTGAAATTCTTGAAAAGTGTTTTTATGGTATTTGTTTTATCGTTGATACTGGATTTCACCAGTGAGTCAAAAAAAAGACGGCCATCTCGTTGAATGGTCGTCTCTCGTGAATGTCGGGGTGAAAGGATTCGAACCTTCGACCCCCTGCTCCCAAAGCAGGTGCGCTAACCGGACTGCGCTACACCCCGTTTTGCTTTCGCGGTGCAAAAGTAATAATTTTTTGTGAATACACAACCAATATTTCCGAAAAAAGAATGGCTCACCTGCCAACCCTCGCGTTTGGTACTTTATAACAACATAACTTATGTCCTGAAATCGGAGACCGTAGGCTGTTTTTAGGCTTGAAGAGCCGATTGTTTTTGCCCATGACAGTATGTAATGCCTCTGGAGGAGGCTAAGATGTGAGGCACAGATTTTGTCTATAAACTTGGTTATAAGAAAAAAACTATGCCTTACATCTGGCAAGTGCTGAAAGCACTTACACACTGGCATGGGGGTTCTTTCTTGTATTTGTGAAGTATAGACACAGGATTAAGAATCTGCCGTCGGTACAGCAATGTATCGGCGGCAGAAATACTATTGTCTAAAGTAGAGTGGGGGATTACTCCCAGTCGAAGTCTTTCTCTTCTTCGTCATCCTCTACGTTGCCCCAGAACCTGTTGGACCAACCGCCTTCATTACCGGAGGTGGAGCTGCCACCGCTTACGGGCATAGTCTGCATAAGGTTGGGCAGCGTTATCGCTTCACTGATAGGCTTTATATATGTCTTTTTCATGATTTTTGATTTGCTTGTATCTCGTCAACTTGTCAACTTGATTATTAATATTTAACGACTTTTCCGTTCTGGATGTAGAGCTGTCCCTTCTGCGGAGCAGTAACCTTGCGACCGAAGAGGTCGTAGCAGGATTGGCCGTTGAGCATTGAGGATTGAGCATTGTTGATTCCAGTGGGGTCGTCGTCATCAAATACGAATGCAAAGCCGTTGGAAGTGCTGCTGCCAGTGTAGGGCAGATATGCCTTGTTGGCTCCGAGCGGATCGGTGTACTTGTAGAAGCCTACTTTACCGTTAGACTTACCAAGAGCCAGCTTTGTTTCGTCGGCAGCAGTTGCAGCCAGATACTGGCCTTCGAGGTCATTAGTGCCAGTGAAAGCAGCAATAGCATCATTGATGGTAGCTGTAATTGTTATAGTACTTTCAGTGCTTGCATCTTCTTTAACAAGAACAACAGCTTCTCCGGCAGAAATATTTGTTCCATCAGTATTAATGAGGCTGAGGTTAAGTACACCGTCTTCCTTTATACCAACATAAGCCTTTGTGCCGTCATTTAAGGTTACCCCGAATGGAGCGCACAATGTTCCATAGAACTTGCCGTCACCACCATTGTGAAGAGTGATGTTGAAGGTGGTTGCTTTTTCTAATTTCCATTGACTAGCATAAGCTCCAGATTCCCAACCGACAACATTTCCACCAGATGCGCAATGAAGGTAAGTATAGCCGTCATCGGATGTGGGATCAACGACAAAAGCTCCATATCCAACAAATGGGTTTATTGCTGTAAACCAATTAGGATCATTTCCTATAGGTACATTAGTGCTACGTGCTGTAATTTCTTGCAAATATTTACCCTGTATTGCAATGCTATATTTGTCATCAGTATTTTTTGTTACAACAACTACAGTTGCAGGACTACTTTCGTCTTCATCGGTATAATTTCCGTATACAGTAGTTGTTTTCAGACCGAGATATTTATTATAGTATCTATTATTAAATCTATAACAGCCTGTCTCTGGATATATAATGTTGTCAGAATTCTCCAATTTACTTTCCAAGGCGAGCTTCATAGCTTTATATGTTTCAAAGGGACAGGTTGTGCTATAGCTATCTTGCCAGCCAATATCTGCCCTAGCTGTTTCTTTGAGGACAAAGCAGTCACCTGTAAGATATGGCAGTATTTCAGCTACAGCATATGCCGAGAAATCGGTGGGCACATCAAAGACAGTAAATGCAGAACCAGCATCGCTAATATTGTTTGCGCTATTCCAGAATTTTAAAGAACCCCCTGCACCACCATATTGGTTGATATGAAGATTTGTGCCGTCTACATTGAGGGTAAAGGAATTTGCAATAGAACTATTGCTCTTCACAATTTTCCAGTAGTAGGCATCTGCCTGGAAAGAGGGGATTCCCTGATTAGTCTCAACTCCGTAGGCACTAAAGTTATTTGCTTCAGCTTTGTTAAATACTCTCAGATGATAGGGATCTCCTACAAATGCCCATTGGTAGGTATCTTCTCCTAAGCCCATGGCATTGGCGTTAACTGTTTGTAATGCTCCATCACTAGCCTTGTTGCCTGAGGTGACATACCATGTGTCGCGTATGGACATGTCATACCATTTTGTGATGTCTGCGTAAGTCGCAGGTAGTTCGAATGGAAAAGTCCATGTGGCTGTAAATGTAATTGTATTAGTGCCACTTGCATTTACAGTAAGAGATTCGTCCGAATAGGTTACGAAATCGCGTTTCAGTTGGCTTGGTAATTCATTAATAACTGTACCTGGAGCTAAGTATTCTGTTACGTTGAGCAACTCATTGTTGTTGGTGTCTTTAACGATATATGTTACAGGAACAACAAAGTCTTCAATCTGCTGTAACACGGTGGCATAATCAGGAAAATCACCGATTTCGGCAATCAAGAAAACATTGCCGTTGTCATTGTTATTCCAATTATTGAATGTCAAGTCTCCACCATCGCGGCTACCTGCATTTGCGCGGAATGTTGTGGAGTTGATATAGAATTTAAAAGGATATCTTTCATTGCCAGAAGTCTGAATGAGCCATTTTTCGCTGGGATCATTAATCTCTTTGGCAAGGTTAGTTGCATTTCCTCCTACCGTTTCTGTTTCCAGCTTAAAGAACTTACTGTCAGCAATACTGTATACAAATTTGTCACCTTGATAAGTTAGGATGGCAAATGTCGAATATGTCGTAGCATAATTGCCAGATGTGGTGGCAACTAAAGTGCTGTTGTTGGTTGAAAGGAAACCACGAGGACAATAGAATGCATATGCTTTGCTATCTTTGATATCAGTTAAGGCAGTTAGTTTTGTTACAGTGGGAGTAGCCGATGCGTCTTCTACCTGCCATACATAGGATGCGCTTTCTGAATATTGAGAAACGCCTTTGTCGTTAGCGCTTGTGCTGTATGTCCAATATACTTTTTCTGAACCGTAATAACCTCCATCTGCAGCATTTGTGGTGCGGATTGCATATTTACCATCATCATTCAGAAAAAATACCTGTGCTTCCCAGACATTGCGATCATTAGTTGTCGTAACAATAAGATGTCCAGGAGTCAGGTTTCCTTCCCATTTCGACAAAGTGGAGTTATATTGTAATTCGGTGTTAGTAAACCTAATTGAGCCACTTTTGATTTTGTAGCCATAAGTTTTGTATTGTCCGCCACTAACTTTTTCAAGTGTGAATACGGTTTCATCAAAAGCAAATGGAACAAGATAGCCAGAATTGTTTACATAGTACTTGGTGCCTCCGATTACCGTATATATGCGGCAATCGCCACCATCGCCAAGGGCAGCAAGCGCAGCATCGTATTCGGCATCTGTCTGCGCCTTAATCACATTACCTCCGCCAAGTAAGAGCAGAGATAGCATCAGAAAGAAAATTTTTCTCATGATAATTGGTTTAAGAGTTAATATGATGGTTAATTTTTTGACCAAATTTGACTGCAAATATACACCTTATTTATTATATAACAAAGTTTTTTGATGAGTTTTTGTGTTTTTGCTCATATTCGCTCAAAAAAACAGTGACGTTCACTACAATTTTCTCGCGAAAATCCCTCAAAACTCAAGAGTTTTTCGTAACTTTGCCACTACGTTCTCGAACTTTCTGATGTCAGACCGCGCCTAATGAGCATCCTTGCTCATTCGAGACGGCGCGACCACTGACAAAGTTCTCGCGAAATTACTCAAAAATCAAGATTTTTTCGTAACTTTGCAGCAACAATATAAACTTATAAACTTCTTCTACGATGGCGGAATCCAAATCTTCTTTTATTATCTTCTCGGGCACATTCACACAGTATCTCACCGAGAAGATTTGCCAAAGCCTGAATATGCCTGTGGGCGATATGCAGGTAACCCGTTTCTCCGACGGTGAGTTTGAAATCTGTTTCGAGGAGAGTGTGCGCGGCAAGGATGTGTTCCTCGTGCAGTCCACATTCCCCAATGCCGACAATCTGATGGAGCTGCTCCTGATGATTGACGCTGCCAAAAGGGCCAGTGCGCGCACCGTGAATGCGGTGATTCCTTACTTCGGTTGGGCGCGTCAGGACCGCAAGAGCAAGCCGCGCGTGAGTATCGGCGCCAAACTGGTGGCTGACCTGCTGAGTGTGGCAGGCATTGACCGCGTTGTGACGATGGACCTCCATGCCGATCAAGAACAGGGCTTCTTCAATGTGCCTGTTGATCATCTTTATGCTTCGTCTATCTTTATTCCTTATATCCAGAGCCTCAACCTGAAGAATCTCTGCATCGCTTCGCCTGACGTAGGCGGCAGCAAGAGAGCGAGCACTTATGCCAAGTTCTTCGACTGCCCGATGGTGATGTGCAACAAGTCGCGCGTAAAAGCCAATGAAGTGGCTACGATGCAAGTAATCGGTGACGTGAAGGGCTACGATGTGGTGCTGATGGACGATATGGTTGACACCGCCGGCTCTATCACCAAGGCTGCGCAGCTGCTCAAGGATCAGGGCGCAAAGACGGTGAGGGCTTTTGCCAGCCATTGTGTGATGAGCGGCCCAGCATGTGAGCGCATAGAGAACTCTGTGCTGGAGGAGATGGTGTTCACTGACTCCATTCCTTTCCGTGGCAAGTGCTCCAAGGTGAAGCAGTTGACCATCGCCGGCCTCTTTGCCGAGACTATCAAGCGCATCATTAGCAACGAGAGTATCTCGTCGCAGTACTTAATGTAAATTAGAGAATAGAGAACAGATAACAGAGAATAGAAGATTATAAAAACAAAAATAAGGAGACCGAAATGGTCTCCTTATTTGTTGGCGGTGCGTACGAGATTTGAACCCACTGCGGTATATCCCACTTTTTTCTTCGTTATAATCAAAGCGTTACATTCGATTATTCCGATTACAAGATTTCAATTTTAAGGGTCGTAGCGCACTCGTAGCGCATTTTTTAGCCTTTCAACTATCGTTTGAACCCTTTGCGTTGGTCGCTAAGTTACCATCGATGGTGTACTCTGTACGAGTGAAAAACCCTTTTTTAATGTTACTTTGTGCGAGTACGCAACTGTCTGGCTTACATGGATTTCTCTAAACTCCAGCCCCGAAAGATGCCATTCCATTGATTATCTACTGATTTGCAGCAAAGAACGCAAACAACTCTTTCAATCAGTTCGCAAAGGTACAAAAAAGAAGTGTGTCTGTACGAGTTGGAAGCACTAAACTTTTATAAAATGTCGAAATATGTCGAAATCTCATCTTAACAGATATCTAGAACAAATGTTCTAAATCATGGTTCCGCTCCCCCGTCATTGCGACGAGGACGAGTAGTGCGGTGATGATGAGTTTCTTGTTCATTGTTCTTATTTATCTTTCTTTACAATAACACGCATGGGTGCTTGCCGATTTTATAGCCCGTTCTTCAGGAAGTCTTTCAAAGGGACGTGGATGATGCCCTCGTACTTGCTGGAATCCATAAAGGGAGTCATTGAAACCACGTATTTGGGGTAGTTGTCGTTGATCTTCTGCAAATTCCCGAACTCCCGCTGGAAAGTGGGCTCCTCGCTGATAAGGTAGGATGCCTGCACATAGATTGTGTCGTCGCCTTTCGTAGCCACAAAATCAATCTCTGTCGCATACATCTGTCCTACGGTGACTTTGTAGCCCAGCCGTACAAGATGCTGGTAAACCAAATTCTCCACAATCTTCTCTATGTCGTTGGCACGTCGGCCTCCTACTACGAAATTGCGTAGACCTACATCACCAAAGTAGTATTTGTCGTTGCTCTCCAGAAGTTTCTTCCCGTGCAGATTATAGCGAGTGACATTTTGCACAAGGAAAGCCTCGACGGTAGCCTTCAGGTATTTCAAAACGAGGTTCTTGGATACCTCGTTCTTGTTGGAGGTCATGAAGTTCTGAATATTTGTGGCCGACAGCGGCTTGCCGATATTATCACCTACATATCTGATTAGGTTTTCCAAGAAAGGAACGTTTCGCACCTTCTTGCGGCGAACGATGTCCTTCACGAGGATGGTGTTATAGACGCCCTGAAGATACTGCCTGCTCACCTCTGGGTCGTCCAATCCTATCGGGCGAAGGCCTGGCAGTCCGCCGTAGTTGATATACTTCTGCAAGGCATCATCGTTGTCCTCCAGATTGTGGAAAATCAGGAACTCCTCGTAGCTGAGTCCCTGAACGAAGATCTCCACATATCTGCCGGAAAGCAGCGTTGCCAAGTCACTGGAAAGTGTGTCCGAGTTGCTGCCCGTAATGATGATGTCGATATCAGGGCTGTCGTAGTAATTCCGGAGTCCCCGTTCAAACTCCTCTATTTCCTGCACCTCGTCAATCAGGATATAAGTATGCTTACCTGATTCCCTGTGTCCATCCACGTAAGTTACCAAGTCTTTGTAGTTCTGAATGAAATCGAAGTCAGTCTTTTCCTTGTCGATATAGATGACACAGGCATCGTCCTGCAGCTTTCTTTGGACAATCTCCCGCATGACATAACTCTTGCCGACTCGCCGCTGGCCGATCAGAACTATCAGAATACCTTTCCCAAGCAGTTTCTCTACTTTCGAATAATAATGAGGTCTTGCTATCAGTTCCATAATTTTACTTCGTTGCATTTGTAAACTTATGCAAAGGTAGTGATTTTTGTTGATTATACTAAACAAAACTAAAAGAAAAATGTATTTTGTTCATTACAATTAACATTTCAACAACTGATAAAACAAAAAAGCCTTCCGTTATGGAAAGCTCTGCGGTGCGTACGAGACTCGAACTCGTGACCCCGTGCGTGACAGGCACGTATTCTAACCAACTGAACTAACGCACCAAACCAAGTTAGATGGCGTTCCTCTCTCGAAACGCGGTGCAAAAGTAGTTACATTTTTTTTAATGGCAAAGAAAAACGCCATTTTTTTTGCATGGTTAGCTAAAGATTTTCTGAAACAGCAGTATATGCTTATATCCTTCGGAGGTCTTGAGCCAATCCTGCAGTGTGCCTACTCGCTGGTAGCCGGCACTCGTGAATAGGCGTAGGCTTATCTCGTTGTTGGGGTCTACATAGGCATAGAGCTGATGGATGAATAGCACTTGCGCAGCGTATTGCTCCATCAAGCGCAGAGCCTCGGTGCCTATTCTTTGGCTCTGGTATTCAGGCAGTATGCTTATGCCCACCTCTGCACGCTGGTGGCGCGGCGAGAAGTCGATGAGGTCAATGACGCCGATACTCTTAAACTCTTGAACACTTGAAGTTTTGGACTCTATTATCAATCGCAGCTGTCCATCCTTGTATATGTCACCTGTGGACGCACCGATATATTTCTCTATCGTGCTGCGGCTCAGGGGCTGGGTGTTTGCGGCGGTGTTCCACAGACGCGTGTCATTCTCCAGCTTGTAGATTAGTGGCAGATCGCTTGCCTCCATGGGGCGGAGGCGGACATTGTCTGAAGAGAGTAGTTGCGGAGTCATGGCGTGAACTTGAATAGGTTGGTTAATATTATGCCTTTCTCAGGGTGGAGCGTGGCTATACTGAAGTTGTGGCCCTGTGGCATGGAGTGAGCGAGATTGAGTATCTGGCCGTAGCTGTATGTGTCGGTGTCAAAGACAACATAGTCGGGGGAGCTCTTTCCAATCACACTGAGTATTTGATGTGCATTGTCAATGGGATGGTGGCTGATGGCTATGTCCAGACTGTGCTTGCTGGCCAGATGTTGCACCATCTCCTTGTGCTCTTCGCTGATGAAGCAGAGTAGCTGTGTCTTGTGAGGAGCGATACGCTTTTTTATCTGATAGGCGAGTTGCTTGTAGGTGCTCTTGAGGAATGAGCCTGCAGCAATCACGTAGATGGCTATGTAGAAGAATATGCGCAGGAGGAAGAGATGGCTGTTGAAGTGCTTCTTAAAGAAGACGAAGATGGCCTTGTAGAAATTGTTGACGTAGCTGTAGGTCTTCTGGCGCGTGCTCTCGCCCTTGTAGTGGAGTATTTGTGTGGGCAGGTAGTAGTTTTGGTACCCGGCCTTAAGCATGCGGTAGGAGAGGTCGGTGTCTTCGCAGTACATGAAGTAGTCCTCGTCAAACACTCCCATCTTCTCCACCACGTCGCGCTTCACCATCATGAACGCTCCGGAGACAATCTCCACCTGTGCCGGCTCATTGACGGGCAGGTGTTGCAGATAGTAGTAGCCAAATGTCTTGCTGTGTGGGAAGAGTTTGCTGAGGCGTGTTATCTTGCAGAACGAGGCCCAGGGTGTCGGCACTCCACGCCTCGACTCGGGGGCGAAGGTTCCGTTGGCATTGAGCATCTTCACTCCCAGACAACCGGCATCGGGATGCTCATCCATAAAGTCGAGGCAGCGGCGTAGCGTGTCCTCGCTTACGAAAGTGTCGGGGTTGCAGTAGAGCACATAGTCGCCGTTGGCCATGTGGGTGGCTTGGTTGTTGGCTTTACCAAAGCCTGTGTTGTCGGTATTAGCAATGAGTCGCAACTCCGGGAAGGTGCCATCAGGAAAGCTCTCCTTGAAATACTCCACAGAACCGTCTGTAGAGTTATTGTCAACCACGAGCACTTCCCACTCCAGTCCCTGCGCCGCTTTGCGGAGCGACTGCAGACACTGATAGACGTAGTACTTTACGTTGTAGTTGACTATAATGACGGAGAGTCGCACTGAGAGGAATTAGGAATTAGGAATTAGGAGTTTGTGGCCAGCAGAAGATGAGTGCAACACCGAGGATGGCGGCAAGGTAGAGGGGCGAAGTGCTGTCTGTGATATAATAGGCGGCGAAGTCGAGCACCACTACCATAAGTATTGCGAGAGTCCTAACGCGGTTGAGCATCTGTATGGAGGATTCTTTCTCTTTGCCTTTCAGCGTGTCCAATTTTGTCTTGATAGGCTTGAGGGCAAACATCTTTATGGCCAGCCATGCTGTCAGCAGACTGAGTGCTACAGTAGTGATGCTAAGCATATAGACTAGCACTTCGTCGGTCTGCAGGGGCATGGGCTTTATAGCGCCTACAAGATAGAGCACGACTAATGCTATGGGTATTAGCCACGCCAAGATGTAGATAATCCAAGTTGTCTTCATGTTATAAGTAATATGTTATATCTTCACTCTATTCACTATGGAGCGGCCGAGCGTAATCTCGTCGGTGTACTCCAACTCTTCGCCTACGGAGATACCGCTGGCGATGGTGGTAATCGTCACGTTGTACGGCTCCAGCTTGCGACTGATGAAGAAGCGTGTCGTCTCGCCATCGGTAGTGGAGGAGAGCGCCATTATCACTTCCTTCACCTCGCCGCTAGCCACGCGCTCCACCAGCTCCTCGATGGTCAGGTCGCTGGGGCCTATGCCATCCATTGGCGAGATGATTCCGCCCAGCACATGGTAGAGACCGTTATACTGATGCGTGTTCTCAATTGCTATCACATCCTGCACATTTTGCACCACGCAGATGGTGGCCTTGTCACGATGGGGGTTGGAGCAGATGTCGCACACCTCGTTGTCGGAGATATTATGGCATACGCTGCAGTGCTTCACTTCCTCGCGAAATTGGCTTATGCTGTCGCAGAACCGCGCCACATCATCGTTCGGTTGGCGCAACATGTGCAGCGCCAATCTCAGTGCTGTGCGGCGACCGATGCCTGGCAGAGAGTTGAATGCCTCGACGGCCTTCTCAAGCAGATATGATGGGTAGTCGTTAGTCAATTCTTCAGTTCTTCAATAATCTCCTCTATATGGTCAAGCACCGCTTGACGGCCAATGCGCTTTGCCGACGACACCTGGAAGTAGGGGGGCAGCTCCTCCCACTGCTCGCTCAGCGTCTGCAGAAACACGTTTACGCTCTTGCCAAACGAGCCGCGGCGCGACTTGTCAGCCTTAGTGAAGATGATGGTAAAGGGAATGCCGTTCTCGCCCAGCCACTCGATAAAATCTAGGTCAATGCGCTGTGGTGCTATATTGCCGTCTATGAGCACAAACAGATTCACCATCTGCTCACGCTGAAGGATATAGCCCTTTATCATTCGGGCCAACTGTTCCTGCTGCGTCTTGCTGCGCTTGGCGTAGCCGTAGCCCGGTAGGTCTACCAAATACCAATCGCCGTTGATAAGGAAGTGATTGATGAGTATTGTCTTGCCTGGGGTGGAGGAGGTCATAGCCAGTTTCTCGTTGCCCGTGAGCATATTGATAAGGCTGCTCTTGCCCACATTGCTGCGGCCGATAAACGCGAACTCGGGCTTGTCGGACTGCGGGCATTTCTCCACGCTGATGGAGCTACACTCGTATTTAGCACTGGTTATCTGCATCCTTGCGTTTCTTACTCTTTTTGTGTTTGACTACAAAGAATACAATCACTATGGCAACGACGGCTATTATGCCAGCAATGATATAGGTATTATATTTCTCGATAGTTTCGTTCAGCTTATCCTCTGGCACAATGGAATGGAGATACCAGCCCATGGCAGCCAGAATGGCATGCCACGCCCCAGCTCCTATGGTGGTGTAGAGCAGAAACTTCCAGTAGTTCATTTTTGTCAGTCCAGCGGGCAGACTGATGAGATGCCTGATGCCGGGAATCAATCGTCCTGTCAGTGTGGCCGCCACGCCATGTTTGTCGAAATATTCCTCGCTCTTCTTTACTTTCTCTTCATTGAGAAGACACATGTGGCCCAGCTTGCTGTTGGCAAACTTATATACTACGGGACGGCCGACATAGCGTGCCACTACATAGTTGATAGACGCACCTATGTCGGCACCGATTGTGGCAACCAGCACTACCAGCACCACATTCAGATTGCCACCTGCTGCATAGTAAGCCGCAGGGGCCACCACCAGTTCTGATGGTACCGGAATCACGGTGCTCTCCAGCAACATCAGCAGCGTGATGTTGAAATAATCAAGATGTCCTAATAGAGAACCTAACACGAGTTTATGTTTTTTTAGCTTTTCAGTCCCACTGTGCGGTTAAACACCATGTGGTCGGGCGTGTTGTCGGGATCGACGTTGTAGTAGCCGATGCGCTGGAACTGCAGGTAATCGAGCGGCTTACGTGTAGCGAGCCACTCTTCGGCGTATGCCTTGACGACGTCCAAGCTGTGCGGGTTGATAAAGTGGCGCATGTCTTGAATGTCGATACGCTCTTTGCCTTGTGCCTTGCTGTAGTTTGCCACCTCGTCGCGTGGGTTTTCAACCATCCACAGGCGGTCGTAGTTTCTTACCTCTGCCTCAATGCAGTGGTCGCAGCTCACCCAGTGGAGAGTCTTACCCTTAATCTTGCGGTCTGCGCCTGGCAGTCCACTGCGTGTGTCGGGGTCGTATTCTGCGTATATCTCCACGATATTACCGTCGGCATCTTTCTTGCAGCATCCTTCTTCAGCGCATTTGATGATATACGCATTCTTCAGTCTCACCTCCTTGCCAGGACCTAGGCGGAAGAACTTCTTCGGAGCGTCTTCCATGAAGTCATCGCGCTCTATCCATAGCTCGCGGCTGAAGGCTATCTCATGTGTGCCGTCTTCGGGGCACTCGGGATTATTCTGGGCAGTCATCATCTCTACCTTGTCTTCGGGGTAGTTGGTGATGATAAGCTTTACCGGATTAAGCACTGCACTCACACGAGTGGCCCGACCATTCAGGTCTTCGCGTGCTGCGCTTTCCAAAAGCGCCATCTCGTTAAGAGCATCAAAGGTGGTGTAGCCTATCTTGTCGATAAATTTTTTGATGCTCTCGGGCGAATAACCGCGACGGCGGAAGCCGCAGATGGTCGGCATGCGCGGGTCGTCCCATCCGCTTACCACGCCTTCCTTCACAAGCATCAGCAGGTTGCGCTTGGAGAGCAGGATATGCGTAAGGTTCAGTTTATTGAATTCTGTCTGGCGCGGACGATTGTCATCCAGGGGCTTGTCATCGCCACTGGCAATCTTGGCCCAATCGACGAAAAGGTCATAGAGCGGCCGATGGCTCACGAACTCCAGGGTACAGAGCGAGTGGGTAACCCCCTCCCAGTAATCGCACTGACCATGTGTGTAGTCATACATTGGATAGGCATTCCATTTGTTGCCTGTGCGCCAGTGAGGCATATTCAGTACTCGATACATGATGGGGTCGCGGAAGTGCATATTGGGGCTTGCCATGTCAATCTTGGCACGCAGCACCATCTTGCCAGGTTCCATGTTGCCTGAGTTCATCTGTTCAAAGAGACGCAGACTCTCCTCCACGGGTCGGTCGCGGTAAGGCGAGTTCTGCCCTGGCTGAGTAGGGGTGCCTTTCTGCTGGGCTATCAGCTCAGCGCTCTGCTCGTCCACGTATGCCTTGCCCTCCTTGATGAGCTCCACGGCGAGGTCCCACAGCTGCTGGAAGTAATCGCTGGCGTAGAGCAGCTTACCCCACTTGAAGCCCAGCCACTCAATATCGCGCTTGATAGCCTCCACATATTCCGTGTCCTCCTTCTGTGGGTTGGTGTCGTCCATACGCAGGTTGCACACGCCGCCATACTCCTCGGCAATGCCGAAGTCCAGGGCGATAGCCTTTGCGTGCCCGATATGCAGGTAGCCGTTAGGCTCTGGCGGAAAGCGCGTCTGAACACGTTTGCCGTTGCGGCCCTCCGCGAGGTCCTTCTCGACCATTTCCTCGATAAAGTTCAGAGATTTCTTTATTGACTTCTCTTCAGTATTGTCGCACATCGTTATTAAGATTTTGTTATCGTTATCGTTAAGTTTGTCGTTATTTTACAATAACCTTCTTGCCATTGTTGATATATATACCGCGAGTGGTGGGTCTGCCGTTCAGCTTGCGACCCTGAAGGTCATACCATGCCTGAGACTCATTCCTCGTTTCTAATTTCTCATTTCTAATTCCTGTTGCATCCTCCTCCAGGTTGGTCGTGAAGCCGCGTACGGGAGCCTGCTGCGGCGATTCCCCTGCCCAGACGCCGTTCAGCATAAAGTAGGCGCGCTGCGGGCCGATGTGTGCGCCGCTAAGGGGATAATATAGTGTGTTGTTCGCTCCGAAGAAGAGTATGTTGCGTGCTTCGCTATTAAACTGCATGTAGTCGTATGTGCCGCCGAATCCCACGCCCACCTGAGCATCGCCGCTGTATATTGAATTAATGGCACTGCTAATCATCACTCCGTTGAATACGGGGTTGACAATATTCTCGTTGCTGGCGGGCCATTTGATGATATAAGGAACGCCTGCCTGTATGTCGGTAACCGCAACAAAGCTGAGGTTTAGCGTACCATTGTTATACGATGCTTCGTCGAGCGTGCGTATGTCGGCTCCGGCGAGCGGGCCGTTGGCTATCTGCGTAGCGGTGAGGTTGAACGGCAGGCACAGCGTGTTCCAGTCGCCGTCCTTGTAGAGCGTGCGCCCGCTGAGCGTCACGTTGGCGAGGGAGCCATTCTTCTCCCTGATGACAGAGCTGTTGTCGGTGTTGTCGGCGAGAGTGATATCCTCTGCTGGCGTGTTACTGTGACTGACGATGGCGTGAATTCCTGCCAGCGCGTCAATCTTGCCGTTGCCGAAGTGGCTGGCATTGGAGCCGGTGGTGGTCCACTCGTCGTTGATGGCGGTGCTGGCCATGATATTCTTAATATTCGTATTGTTGAGTGCCCAGCCCTCCTCGTTTGCAGCCTGCATCCAGAGAGCCACTACTCCTGCTGCGGTAGGTGTAGCCATCGATGTGCCGTTCATTATGCCGTAGGGACTGGTCTCGCTGTTAACCATCAGTCCATCATATCCATAATAGCTGTCATATATATCTTCGGTATGATAGTGGTTGACGCCTGCACTCATAGCTGTGCCCGGTGCGGTAATCCACGGATAGCGCTGTCCCGTGGGGCTTTCGGCCGCAGTGGCATAACTGGAGAAGTATGCTATGTCGCCCACGACAAAACTTGAATATACATGGCTATCACCCTTATAGTTAACGAATCGCTTTTCTCCCACGTATGCTCCCACAGAGATAATGTTCTCTATCGTAGCCTCGTCGCTGACGCACATATCGTCGGAGCCGGCAGTCCATGTATGGCCAGCAGGATAATTTTCAGCCAGGTCAGAGGTGAAGTAACACTCACTGCCGCCCCATATATCGACCTCCGTAGAGGTGTCGTCGGCGGGCCACAACTCTATGGCCAGCGTGTATTTCTTGCCATAATGCTCCGTGTCGCTCTCGTCGTAAGTCCTTCTCTTCAGTTCGTACGGTGCGTCAATCAGCACCTGTGTTTTGTTGTCGGAGGGGACATCGTCAAAAAACACATACAGCGTCCCCTCAATCTTTTCGCGCCCTGATGGCGGATTAGCGTCCTCAAAAAAGTCATAATAAGTTATCGAAACTGGCTGCTTTGAAGGTGAGCTGACGGTAATATTATCCACCACTTCGCCCGTGGAGGCATCGAGCACATACATTGTTACGTTCATCCTCTTAACATCAGTGGAACGCGCCCATGCACTGACAAGGATGCCGGAATAATACTCGCCACCGTCGGCGGCAAGGCCACTACGCACGATGGTGCCCAGCGGCTGAGTCGGTGTGGCGGTGCCGCGCACATGGTAGCCGCCCGTTTCACCGGCATGACATTTGCCGCCATCGTTGCTGGCAGCGAACAGAGCCACGCGGTTGGGGTGCTCGTCACCGAAGAGGTAGTTATATACATCGGCCTCGTAGCCCGTACCGTCATGAGGTCCGTACTGAGAGCCCCAGCTGTTGCTAACCACCAGCGGCATGTTGTTTCTTTCGGCATAATCTACCATGTAATAGATAGCATTGCTCAAATAAGTGCTCGATAGACCTTTCACTCCCGCCAGATAGAGGCTGGCCCCGGGAGCCATACCGCCGTAGGTGGCGTTGGCATGGTCGTCGGTAAATGTTACATTAACCCTGCTGTCATCCACAATCACCGACGAGCCACCGGCCGTAGAGGCTGTGTGAGTGCCGTGGTCCTCAGAGTTATCGTCGGTTGTTAAACCACTGAAGTCTGGAGTGTTGTCACCTTCACATTCATGCACAGTCTCACCATTGCCATCATAGACATACGCACCCTTGAGGCGGTAGTTGCCGTCCTTGTCCTTGAAGGCGATATGCTGGAAGTCGATGCCTAGGTCAATGATGCCGAGCAGCACGCCAGTGCCGTCGTATTTCTTACCGTTCACTATACCGGCAGCGATTGCATCGGGCGAGCAGGTCAGAATGTCGTCCACATTCGTCAACTCGCGCGTCTTGTGGGTGGTGGGTGTCATGACAGTGGCAACATTCACGCGGCTCACGTTAGCCAACTCGGCTACCTCCATGAAGTTGTCCACCGGCACAAGGGCGGTGACGAGACCCTTGTTGAAGCGGCACTGAATCTGTACGCCCAACTCATCCAGCTCCTTCACCTCGTCAAGGTCCTTCAGGCGCAGGAAACAAGAGATGTAGTCGCGGCCGTCAATCGTCTCAGGAGTGGCATATATGCGCTTCTTCACCTCGATGGCAGAGGCGTTCACACCCTTGCTTTTGGCAGAGCCATTAGCATTAACATATTCCTTGACAAACATCTGAGAGGAGATAGACAGCTTGCCTTCGATACCTGTCTGGCACCATACCGCGATAGGGCAGGCCATAACAAACAAATAAATAAACAGTCGTTTCATTTACTAATTCGTTATAATTTTAATTTTGCAAAGTTACAACTTTTTTCTTATACAGCAGGTATTACGCGCGTACATTGTTAATTTCATACATATTTTTCCTAGAACTGGAAATAGATGAAGGGCTGCAGTTCTGCTGTGACGAACTGATAGACAATGAATACAGCAACGATGGCACACAGGCAAATGACGGGCAACGGCAACTTGGCAAACATAATGCGATAGCGCAGCTTGAAGCGTGAGGGCAGCCAATGGATGATCATGCCCACCACGAAGAGTAGGAATACATTGTGGTAGGTGGAGATGATGGGTAGTATGTCGGCGTTCCACTGTGTGCCGATACTCTTGACCATACGCGTGGCAATAGACCACGCCGTCTCGTTGGCTACGGCTGGGTCGAGGTTGCTGCCACTGCGGAAGAACAATCGCGTGAAGGTGATGAACACAAAGGTGATGAGGACGCTCCACGCATGCTCGGCCACACGGCCGAAACGGGAGTCGGGGTATTGACCATTAACTCTTGAACTCTCGAACTTTCGAACTCTCAAACTTTTGTAGACAATCCTCACCCATGCGCTGACGGCAATGAAGAGCATAAAGACAAGCAATATGTTGAGTAGTGGGCCTGGCACTACAAATGTCAGGAGGAACAGCAGTTCAAGGCCGAGGGTGCTAATCAGCGCTCGCACCAGCAGGCTCATGTCACGCCAGAACTTGAAGATGACCATACCTACGCCGTTCAACCCGCCCCAGATGATGAAGTTCATGCTCGCGCCATGCCAGAGTCCGCCCAGCAGCATGGTGATCATGGCGTTGAGGTTGGCGTATATCTTGCGGCGTCGCTCGGGGTAGCGCATGGCGGTGAAGACTACCAACGACGCAATGAAGGCTACTCCTACGCTGACCCACACATTGCCGCACAGCACTAGCGCGGCCAAGGTCATGAAGATAATCCAGAAGTAGGTGCCGAATGTCGTGTTGCGGTTGCCGCCCAATGGGATATAGAGGTAGGTTTGCAGCCAGCGCGAGAGGGATATATGCCAGCGCTTCCAAAAGTTGGAGCAGTTGGGCGCTTTGTATGGCGAGTTGAAGTTCTTGGGTAGATAGAAGCCAAATAGTAGCGAGAGTCCGATGGCTATGTCGGTGTAGCCTGAGAAGTCGGCATATACTTGCAGCGAATAGAGAAACAGTGCACTCAGGTTTTCAAAACCGGTGAAGAGGTGGGGATTCTCAAACACGCGGTCGATGAAGTTGACGGCCAAGTAATCGCTGAGGATAATCTTTTTCAGCAGACCGTTGATTATCCAGAATACGGCGATGCCAAACTGCAGACGGCTGAGATTGTATTTGCGGTAGAGCTGTGGGATGAAGTCGCTGGCTTTGATGATGGGACCTGCCACCAGCTGCGGGAAGAAACTGACATAGAAGCCGAAGTTGAGAATGTTTCTCACGGGCTTGACGAGGCCCTTATATACATCGCAGGTGTAGGAGATGATTTGGAAGGTGAAGAAACTGATGCCCACGGGCAGTATGATGTGCTCCACGCTGAAGAAGTTGTGTCCGAGGGCACTGTTGCCCCATGCGGCGATGACGTTGGTGACTTCTATGTGGGTGCCAAGCAGGGTGTTGACGAAGTCGGCGAAGAAGTAGGCGTATTTGAAGTAGCAGAGTATGCCGAGGTCGATGAGTATGCTGAGGGTGAGTAGGGCACGTTGCTTCCACCGGCTGTTGTTGCGCAGCGCGTAGATGCCCTGGGCTATGAAGAAGTCGCTGATGGTGACGAACACGAGGATGCCCACAAACAGTCCACTGGTCTTGTAGTAGAATAGCAGGCTGACGAAGAAGAGGTAGGCATTGCGCATAAGGGGCCTGCTCTTGGTCAATGCAAAGAATGTGAACACCAACGCAAAGAACGCCCAGAACTGAAACTGCGTGAACAGCAATGGACTGTCGGGGTTGAAGGAGAACACACTCTGGATGTACTCCCACAGCATAGTTAATATGTCAGCAAAGGAACCCAATTTTCAATCTTCAATGTTCAATTTTCAATCCTCAATTTTCAATCTTCAATGTTTTCTCATAATCCCTGATGATTGCGTTATACAGCAGGTCGGCAATGAGCAGATAGCCGGCCTTGGTGAAGTGTACTCGGTCGCGCTGCATCAGTCCCTGACTCACCCAGTGGCCGGCAGAGCGCGGGCCTCCCATAATCCGGAATACATTGAATACACAGCCGTCATACTCGGCAGCCAGCTCCTTGAAGGCTTGCTCCACACGCGGTGTGTTGGCATTGTACCGACGGATGCTCACGGTTTGGTAGCAGTCGTTGTTGGTGATGAATAGCAGGGCCACATTGGGATTGACTTTCCGTATGCGGGCAATGAGGTCGCGATAGTTCTGCTTGAATGTCTCGGGATTGAATTTGTCGTAGGTGCAGGCAGCGTCGTTGATACCGATGCCAAAGACTACGAGGTCGGGCGGCAATAGCGCCAACTCCTCGCCAAAAGCTTCGCAGCGTAGCCATGACGGCACGGCAGCACCGTTCACCCCCGACTCGCTGTAGGTTATGCCGGCGCGACCGCTGAAGGGTAGCATGCCGCGCACTGTGAAACTCTCGCCTCTACCTAGTCCCACAAAGGCGAGGGTGCAGCTGCTCTGGTAGCGCGGCAGGGGGAAGAGGTAGCCGGTGGTGCCGTCGGCAGGGTAGGGGTATATGGTGTCGCCATCCACCACTAGCACGGGATAGACCATGGGGCTGCTCGCATAGCCAAGCAGATGGAGTTGCGAGAACTGCCATGCGTCGCTGCCCAGCGAGAGTGTGAGGGTGGCGGTGGAGTCGCGCGTGATGGCTGCGGCTCCGGCAAGGCCGAGTACTGCATCGGGGCTCTGCGATATGCAGCGGCTGCCTGACCACTGCCCCGTGTAGCTGATGCTATAGTTGGAGGGAGCATTGGTGCGCAGCACTTTGAAGGGGAAGACAAGGCCGCGGTCGGCTGGCTGCGAATGCCAGCGACTGGTACTGTCGGTGATGCTGACGAGGTTGCTGCGCATGCGCCCTGAGAAATGGCCAGCTTGAACATGACTGCCACCGATATGTAGCACATTGATGCGCCCCTGTCCCTTGCTGAGCATTGCGGTGAGCTTGGCGTAGAGACGGTCAAACACCTGGTGGCTGCCAGGGAAATAGAGGTAGGCGGAGTCCTCCACCACACATGGAAGCGAGTCGATGGGCTGCAGGTTGAAACGATGGTTTTGAGCCCTTGCAAATGCAATCGATAATATGCTGACGAACAGCAGTATATTTATTTTTGCTTTAGCTTTCATTTTTACGGAAACAATAGAACTTATAGTATAGCAAGAAGGTGTCGTAGAGTATCTGTGATATCTGCTCCGCACCGCGGGGAGTAAAGTGAATATAGTCGGTGCCGGCCAAGGCAGGACGCGCCTTCACCCACTGCACCATCGACCCGTTGCCGCCCATGGCTCCCTGCATGTCCCAGTAGGCTGCGCCCTCGCCGTTGACAGCTGTGCGCAGTGAGTCAATCACTTCTGAAAGGTGGGGATATGTCTGCATGCGACCACCGATGCTGGTGGCCATGTCGGAGGGGCCGATAAAGAGTATCCGAGCTTTCGGAGCCACCGTGCGGAACAAGGCAATCTGTTTGCGCACCTGGTCGGTGTAGGTGCTGATAGATTGGGGGCCTTTGAGGTAAGGCACTGAGTTGCCGCCATACTGCAGGATTATGAGCCCTATGTTTTGCTGCTTGAAGAATGGGGCGAACGACTTGCGGTCGATGGATGTGAACATTATGCCGGAGCATCCTCGCATAGGTATGTTGTCCATTGCCACACCACTCTTGCCGTCGAGCATGATGCCGTAGATATCCATATTTCCGCTCACGGTCAGAGTGGCGCGGTTGGTGGGACGCTTGAGTGTGGCTGTGAAGATGCGCAGTGCACTGTCAGCCTCTATCTTGCTGGCAAGCTGGTAGGTGCTGTCGGCGGCCCTCACACTGAGTGCGCCGCTGCCCTTGATGGCGACGGATACTTTCTGAAACTCTTGGCAGTGAGGAAACTTGTCATCGCCGCGGGCGGTGAAGCTAAACGATGCGCTGCCATCCACCCTCGACATCGATGCCATAGGACCATACCGCCAGTGGCCGGCACGAAACTCCGGCGAGCCGTAGGCGCAGTAGTGACGGAGGGCGGGACTCACGCTCTGGCCCAATGTGTAGGTGGCAATGGGCTGCACGGCAGGCACCATACCTACGCCGCCACCGCCAAACTTGCTCTGAAAGTGTTCGCGCAGATCGGCGGTCATGCGGTCGCACTCCAGCTGCGAGTCGCCGTAGTGGAGGATGCGCACCGGCTTCTTGCCGGCATTGTCTAGAGCCTCAAAGAAAGCGTCGAGGTAGGTAGTATCGTTATCGGGGAGGTATATTCGGGCTGGATTTTCGCTGCAAAACTCGTCAAACTCTTTCTGCTTGGCATCGCGCAGTGCATTGATGCGTGCCTGCAATGCCTCGTCAACGTCTGCGGTGCTCTCGGTGGTGCCAGGGGTGAGTGACTCTTTCAGCGACGGCCACTCCAGTGTGCTATTGCCTATCTTAATGCCGCCCTTGGGTAGCACCACGCATATCAGCGCAAGTCCGCAGAGGACACAGAAAATGAAGAGCACCGTTTTCCAGACGTTCATATTTGACGATTGAAGATTGAAGATTTGGCATTACCGCTCGCTCACTATATAGTCGGTAGGGGCTTGGTGGGAGAGGATGTCGCGGTCTATGGTGAAGGTGCGCAGCTCCACATTCTCCCATCGGGGGGTGTCGTGCACCGTCTGTTGTTCTATCAAAGCCTGTATGCAGCGGTTGAAGTAACCATGCCCCATGCACAGCAGCCGCCGGCCGTCATATTGGTCGAGGATATGCCTCACAAATCGCTGCGCTCTCGCAGCGAGCTGCTCTGCATTCTCTATGCTGGGCGGAAACTGCGAGGGCGGGGTAGTGATGGTGCTTATCTTGCGGCCAGTATATTCCCCCCAGTCGCGTTCGCGCAACAAGGGGGTGGCAATTAGAGGTAGCTTCAGCTTCTTGTTGATTATCTCGGCACACACACGGGTACGCTCTAGGTCGCTGCACAGGATAATGTCGTAATCCTCTGCATTCAGCTGTGATTTCAGCATTTTGACTTGGGCTATACCCGCGGCGGTGAGGTGACCTGCCGTCTGTCCTTGTAGTATGCCTTCTACGTTTTCCACGGTCTGTCCGTGGCGTGTCAGCGTAAGTGTCAGCATCTTAGGTCTCGCTGTCAACTTCAGCCTCTATTGTTGGATTGGGTGTCTGGGGCTGAGGTGTACTGGTGGCGTACGAAGTGTTATTGGTGGTTGTGTATTCGGGTACTTGAAACGAAGGGGCAGGCTCCGGCTCCGCGAGCTTTTCTGGCTCTGCGATTTTCTCCGGTTCTGCGATTTTCTCCGGTTCTGCGGGCTTTTCTGGCTCTGCAGGTGTTTCCGGCGTTAACGGTTTCTCTGGCTCCACCGGTTTTTCTTGCTTCTCCGGTGTTCCCGGAATCTTCGGTTTCTCCGACTCGGCGACCATCTTTTCCCCTTCCTTCCTGAACTGTATTGCGTAGATAATCTCCGAAATACCGAATATCACACTGGCGATACCGAAAATCATCGATGGCCAGTAGGCAGGGCTGTCGGTTGTGCCAGCTTTCGTGGGCAGGGTGCCGCCGTTGTAGTTAAGCACGATGACCACGATACCCGCAATGCTGACTAGCGCCGACACGATGTAGGGCGTGGCGCTGAGCTGATACTGCTTGCGTAGCTGCAGGAAACGGTATATCTGCGCCAGTCCGGCCAGCACCAGGAATGCACCGAGGATGTAGAGCAACGCGTTCTGGAAACTGCTGGGGATAATCAGCAGCACGGCACCAAACAGTATGCTGCCGATGCCGATGAACGGGAAGAGATTCTTCGATTTCTTCTCGTCCTTGTCTTTGTTGTCCTTCATCTCTCTACCCTCAGCCAATGCCTTTGCCTGACGGCGACGCTGAATCACATAGGTTGCTACACCCACAACACCCGGCACCAGAAACAGCGCTCCGATAGCCATCACCAGCCATTTGGTGGCATTAGCGGGAAAGGCGATGAGCAGTGCGCCAATCAGTATGGTGCACAGCGCAAGAATGATAATAGCACGATTTGATTTCATATAACTTCTTTAACTTCTTGAACTTCTAGCCCGCTTGCGGGCGTTAACTTCTTTAACTTCTTTATCTAATAAACAGCAACTCTCGATACTTGGGCAACACCCATAGCTCGTCCTCCACAATCAGTTCGAGCTTGTCCACATGATAGCGGATGCTCTCGAGGTAGGGCTGTACCGTGTCGTGATACTGCACCGCCTTCTCCCTCTCCGACTCAATCCTGTTGGCCACCTTGCGTGCCTCGACCATCGCCTTCACATTCTCGATGATAAAGCTGGTGTGGTCGGATATCTCGCGGATAATCTTGATATTGTCGGCATTGAGCCTGTCGGCCTCCTCCTTCGGGAAGGTGGCGGCAATCTTGCTCACATTGTCGCTTAGCATACTCTGGTAGCGTGTGGCCACGGGAATTATCTGGTTCATCGCCATGTCGCCAAACACACGCGCCTCTATCTGTATCTTCTTGGTGTAGGTGTCCCACTTAATCTCGTTGCGGGCCTTGAGCTCCAGCTCGCGCATCACGTGCTGCTCCTCAAACATGCGGATGCTCTCCTCGTCGAGGTAGCGGTCGAAGATGAGCGGGCACGATGTCTCGCAGTCCAGGCCGCGCTGGGCCGCTTCGGCCTTCCACTCGTCGGAGTAGCCGTTGCCCTCAAAGTGGATGGGCTTGCACAACTTGATATCCTCGCGCAGCACCCTCACAATGGCCGTTGTCTTGTCCTCGCCATTGGCTATATGCTCGTCCACTCGTTTCTTGAAACTCGTCAGTGCTTCTGCCACCGCCGTGTTGAGCACCGTCATTGCTTCGGCGCAGTTGGCTTGGGCTCCCACGGCGCGGAATTCAAACCTGTTGCCTGTGAAGGCGAAGGGCGAGGTGCGGTTGCGGTCGGTATTGTCAATCTTGAGGTCGGGTATCTGCGGTATGTCGAGGGTAAGCTCGCTCGTACCCTTTATGCTGATAAGCTCCTCGTTGGTAGAGTTCTCAATCTTTTCAAGCACCTCGGATATCTGCTTGCCGAGAAATGCCGAGATGATGGCGGGCGGTGCCTCGTTGGCTCCCAGACGGTGCTGGTTGGTGGCACTCATGATAGATGCTTTCAGCAGACCGTTGTGCTTATACACTCCCACCAGCGTCTCCACCGCGAAGGTTAGGAATCTCAGGTTGTCCTCCTTCGTCTTGCCAGGAGAGTGCAGCACACTGCCAGTGTTGGTGGCCAGTGACCAGTTGGCGTGCTTGCCACTGCCGTTGATGCCGGCGAAGGGCTTCTCATGTAGCAGGCAACGGAATCCATGCTTGCGTGCTATCTTGCGCATCAGGCTCATCAGCAGCATGTTGTGGTCCACGGCCAGGTTGCACTCCTCGTATATCGGCGCCAGCTCAAACTGATTGGGTGCCACCTCGTTGTGGCGTGTCTTGCAGGGGATGCCCAGCTCCAGCGCCTGTATCTCGAGGTCTTTCATAAACTCTGCCACGCGGTCGGGGATGGCACCGAAGTAGTGGTCCTCCATCTGCTGGTTCTTGGCCGAGTCGTGGCCCACCAGCGTGCGGCCTGTCAGCAGCAGGTCGGGGCGTGCGGCGTAGAGATCCTCGTCCACAAGGAAATACTCCTGCTCCCATCCCAGGTTGGCCGTCACCTTCGTCACGCTCGGGTCGAAATACTGGCACACTGCCGTGGCTGCCTTGTCCATCGCAGCCAGCGCTTTCTTCAGCGGTGCCTTGTAGTCGAGCGCCTCACCCGTGTACGATATAAACACGGTGGGGATCATCAGCGTGTCGCCAATCACAAACACCGGCGACGCAGGGTCCCATGCGCTGTAGCCGCGGGCCTCAAAGGTGGAGCGGATGCCGCCCGAGGGAAATGAGCTGGCGTCGGGCTCCTGCTGCACCAGGGCAGTGCCGCTGAAGTCCTCTATCAGCCCCTCTTGGTCCTTACCATATTTAATAAATGAGTCGTGCTTCTCTGCCGTGCCCTCGGTGAGCGGCTGAAACCAGTGGGTGATATGTGTCACGCCAAACTCCTGTGCCCAGCGCTTCATGCCCTTGGCCACCTCGTCGGCCACCGACAGATCGAGGCGTGTTCCGTTTTCTATCACATCATACAGTTGTCTGCATGTCTCCGCCGGCAGATATTTGCGCATCTTGTCTTTGTTAAACACATATTTTGCGAAATATTCTGCGGGGCGCTCCTTTGGTGGAGCCACCTCCAGCGCCTTCTTCTTGAAGGCCGCTTCTACCACCTTAAATCTCAGTTTTGACATATATTATATTTACGATTTACTATTCTGACACCCCTTCGGGGTTATTTTTGGTCTAACGTCTATTGCAGGGGTTTGTTTCCTTCGGAAACGGCACCACCTGCCTGTTATCTGTCGTGCCTACGGCACTTAAATCCTAAATGTATTTTCTGTGTTTTTCCAATGAGCCGTGAGCGTCAGCTCCTTGTCGTAGTCGCTGCGTGTGGCGCGAGCTTGCTTGCTTTCTGTGCGAGATTCGTTATCGTTTTCAATCGTCCATCCTCTTCGTCAGCGCACCGTACTCTTCGATTCTGCGGTCACGCAGGAATGGCCACCAACGCCTCACCTGCTCACTGCGACCCATATCGATGTCCACCACGGCCTCCGCCTCCGTGTCCTTCGGGGCGCGGTAGAGCAACTCGCCCTGCGGACCAGCCACAAAGCTGCTGCCCCAGAACATTATTCCTGGGTTTCCCCCATAGAGGGGGGACGGAAGGGGGGTCTTCTTTTCTTCGCCCACTCTGTTCACTGCCACCACGGGTAGCCCGTTGGCCACCGCATGGCCGCGCTGCACGGTAGTCCATGCCTCGCGCTGGCGCTCTTGCTCATCGGCATCGTCGTGCATGTCGTAGCCGATGGCGGTGGGGTAGATGAGCAGCTGTGCACCGCGCAGAGCCATCAGCCTTGCGGCCTCAGGGTACCACTGGTCCCAGCACACCATCACTCCCAAGCGGCCTACGCTTGTCTTGATGGGGTAGAAGCCCAGGTCGCCCGGCGTGAAGTAAAACTTCTCGTAGTATCCGGGGTCATCGGGGATGTGCATCTTGCGGTACTTACCGCACATGGAGCCGTCCTTATCCATCACCACAGCCGTGTTGTGGTACAGCCCCGCGGCCCTGCGCTCAAACAGTGAGCCCACCAGCACCACGCCGTTCCTCTTGGCCAAGCGGCCGAGCCACTCCGTGTCGGGGCCGGGTATGGCGTTGGCCAGGTCGAAGCACTCCGTCTTCTCCTCCTGGCAGAAGTATAGCGTGTTGTGCAGCTCCTGCAGCACAACCAGCTCCGCCCCCTTTTGGGCGAGCGCCGCAATCTTCTGCTCCAGCCGCCCCTTGTTGTCGGCCACGTCGGCAGTGTTGTGTTGTTGTATGATACCTATTCGCATAACGTCTGCAAAATTAGCCAAAATTTTCCAAAAATCTTCAATCTTCAATGTTCAATCTTCAATTTTTAATCATAAAACGTCTGCAAATTGAGAACAAATGCTTAAATTTGCCCAATTATGAAAAAATTTTACATCTTACTTCTTACATCGTTCCTCGCCCTTGGCACATGGTTTCTGGCATGGCCCGTCAGCACCCTCGACCGCCCCGTGCGCATCTATGTGGACCGCGATGACAACCTCGATTCCGTCACTGCCAAGATCTCTGTTATCGAGCCGCGCCAGATGGTGGGCTTCCGTCTCACCGCCATGCTGCGCTCTCTGCGCGGCCATGTCCACCCGGGCTGCTACGAGGTCACGCCGTCGATGTCCTCCTGGCGACTCGCCACCAATATCTTCCGCGGCCAGCAGACCCCCGTCAGCGTCACCGTGTCGCCCACGTGGACCAAGGAGATGGCTCTCGCCAAGGTGGCGCGACAGCTCCTCACTGACTCCGCTGGGCTTGCTGCTGAGTTCAACAACCGCGACCGTCAGCGCGAGTTTGGCGTCGATACTGCCACGGCGGCCACCCTGCTGCTGAGCAACACCTACGAGATGTATTGGACCACCTCGCCGCGCAGCTTTATGCAGCGTATGGCTAAGGAGCGCGACCGCTTCTGGACGGCGGGGCGCACCGCCAAGGCAAAAGCTCTTGGCATGAGCCGCGAGGAGGTCTATACCCTTGCTTCCATAGTTGATGCAGAGACAGCCAACAATGGTGAGAAGCCCACCGTGGCGGGCCTCTACCTCAACCGTCTGCGCACAGGCATGCTCCTGCAGGCAGACCCCACCGTTAAGTTTGCTCTCGGCGATTTCGGCCTGCGCCGCATCTATGGCTATATGCTCACCACCCCCAGCCCCTACAACACCTATCTCCATGCCGGGCTCCCACCGGGGCCCATCCGTGTGCCGCAGACCGCCAGCATCGATGCTGTCCTCAATGCCGAGCACCACGACTATCTCTATATGTGCGCCAACAGCGATTTCAGCGGCACCCATGCCTTCGCCGCCACCTATAGCGAGCATCTCCGCAATGCAGCCCGCTATGTACGCGCACTCAATGAGAGAGGGATAAAGTGAGGTTTGTTTACGGTTTACAGTTTATGGTTTATGGTTTACGGATTTGAAAAGTTCGAAAGAAGAAAGACTAACGGCTTAACTTACAGACTAACGGCTTAACTACTTAACTACTTAACTTCTAGTCTAACAACTTTGTCTCACGATGTGAGACAAGTTAGGCTTCACCTCGGAAAAGCTCAAAAATTATTTGGTTTTTTTCTCGTTTTATACTAATTTTGCATCCTATTTTCTCGTTAAAAACGACGACAATCCTTTATTGGAAACCATTGCTGTCCACTAAAAATCGCTAAGCGTTCTTTGAAATAATTGAAATATAGTTAGTTGCAGAGATTTTTCGAGTGCACGGATTTGGTTTTGTATCTTTGCAGTCAAAAATAATGACTTCAAATGAATAAATCAAAATACGTTTTCGCTCAATTGGTTGAGTTTCTGGACTATGATCAGTTCCGTCACATCGTAGATAAGTACAAAGGTAACCACTATGTGAAACATTTCACATGCTGGAACCAACTCCTTACATTGATGTTCGGACAACTGAGTAATCGCGAGAGTATGCGAGACTTGATTATCGGCATAGAAGCACATCACCAGAAATGCTATCATCTCGGACTTGGCAAACACGTCACCAGAAGTAATCTGGCAAAGGCAAATACCAATCGTGACTATCGCATCTTCGAGGAGTATGCCTATTACCTTGTCTGTGAGGCCAGACGCAAAAGGGCTACAGATATCTTCAAGCTTGACGGAAATGTCTATGCTTTCGATTCCACGACTATCTCGCTATGTCTGGATGTGTTTTGGTGGGCTAAGTTCCGCAAGCATAAGGGCGGTATAAAGATACATACCCTATATGACCTGGAGACTCAGATTCCAGCCTTCTTCCATATCACCACGGCGTCAGTTCATGACTCCAAGGCGATGAAAGAAATCCCCATTGAGACAGGTGCTTACTACATCTTTGACCGTGGCTACAACAACTTAAAGGAGCTCTATCGCATACATCGTGCGGAGTCATTCTTTGTTGTCAGGGCTAAGACCAATTTGCAGTACAAGTGCATCAAGTGGAGGCGCAGGCTGCCCAAGGGAATACTAACTGATGCTGAGATAGAACTGACCGTCTATGGCAGTCAGAAAGGCTATCCTGAGCATCTTAGGCTTGTACGGTTCTTCGATGAGGAGCAAAGCCGTGAGTTCATGTTCCTGACCAACGCAATGGAACTGACTGCACTGCAGGTTGCCGACCTCTACAAAAACCGTTGGCAGATAGAGCTGTTCTTCAAGTGGCTTAAGCAGCACCTCAAGATCAAGAAGTTCTGGGGCACAACTGAGAATGCTGTCAGAATACAGATTTACTCTGCCATCTGTGCCTACTGCCTTGTGGCTATTGTCCAACATGACATGAAGTTGAAACGCTCGACCTATGAGGTCTTGCAAATCCTCAGCATGTCACTCACTGATACAACGCATCTCAGAGATCTCTTCGACAAAACTATATTCAAAAATGACAAAGATCGAAGCGGTTCAAGTGAACCTAATTTATTTAATTTTTAAACTCGTCCATTTTTAGTGGACACTAGTGAATTATTATATATAGTTTATTATCAGTATTAAAAATCTTTCGTAAATTCGCAGACGATATATCGGAAAACGAAAAAAACATGAAACACACAACCATTATTCTTATCGCTGCAATGGCACTGCTGTGCGGCAGTGCGTCAGCACAGATCAAGAAGAACGCCAAGGTCTATATCTGCACGGGCAAGAATGCAAAGACCTATCACCTCAACCGCACATGTGATGCTCTCAGCAACTGCAAGGCTGAGATCAAGCAAATCAGCATGGCGGAGGCAATAAAGAAAGGCCGCCATCTATGCAAAAACTGCAAAGGGAACGCAAAGAAATAAATTTCAAATATTAGAGAGGGGATAAGGTCATCTGACGAGGCGTACGGACGACCAGGTGGATTGGTTGCTTGTCTCGGTGAGTGAGACGAAGGAGGGGTCGAACCAGGGGTCGTAGTAGCCGCTGCCGCTGGGGGTGGTGGTCATGTAGCATCCCTGTATGTCCACGCCTTTCCACGTGCTGCCCATCGACTTGTAGCCGGCGCAGGGGAGGAACATGGCTCCCGCCTTCTCCATCAGTGTCCATCCTTCGAGGCTGACGGTGGCGGTGTAGTTGCTAAATGTGTTGTAGGTGCCTGGCGTGAAGCCGGATTCTGCGGGGTGTACATAGGAGTCGGGGAAGACTATCATGCCTTTGTACTGGCCTCCGAGGGTGGCGAGGGTGTAGAGTGCGCCGTCGCTGAGGGTGTTGTTTACGATGCGCTTGCTGAGTAGGTATGTCCACTCATCGTTGGTGAGGCAGTGCCAGCCCTCGGGGCATTTGTAACCGTTGAAGGGGAACATGTCCTTGTGGTTGTCTGACTGGTTGGTGCCGAAGTATTCGTACTGCTTGGAGGCGAACTTCCATTTGCCGCTAACGTATTGGAGGTTGCCTTTTGCGAACAGGACGGTCTTTGCGTTGCTGACGCTGAAGGGATAGAGCAGCGCGTCATCGGGCACTGTGGGTATGTAGGGGGGCTCGCCGTTGATGATTACGTCATATACGCCCACGACGTCGGAGGTGTTGACGTCTTTGTCGCGGTTGACATCGGCGCGCCCCCTGGCGAAGCCGCTGTCGCCGCCATTTGTAATGTAGGAGTATATGGCCACGACGTCGGTGGTGTTGACGTCTTTGTCGCGGTTGACATCGGCGCGGCTGTATATGGCATCTTTATGTATCTGGAGGGAGAGGTTTCTGAAGCGGGGGCCGGAGAACCCTGCCTTTCCCGCGAGACCTTTTCCCTCAATCAGAAATGTCATCTTGCGGGCGCCGGAGGCAAGACGGACTGACGATCCAGTTTTTTCCCATTCTTCATGGGCGAAAATGTCACTGAACAAGTCCCAGGTTAGAATTCTGACACCTTTCGCATTGTATATCTCCACTATCGCACTGGCTTTCTCGGCGCCATATTCACCCTCAATATATGAACTTATCAAGTCTCCATAGGCCCTAAGCTGCACGCCGCCTTTGTCGATGGCCTCCAAATCGAAGTCCCTCTCCGTAAGGTCTATGGTCTGGGTGAGGACGCAATAGTTCGTGGACGATACCCATGAGTAGGTGCCGTCGTCTTCTTCACCGATGGCCCAAGTGTTCTCGCCGATGGTCCACCCGTCGAAGGTGCCGTCGCAGGCGCCGTTGGTGAGCAGTTCCACGTAATCATTGTCTGCCATCGCCGTCAGCGGGAAAGGCAGGAGGCAGAGCAAGGCCAAAAGTTTTGTAAATCTATTCATATATAAGTGAGTTTTTAAGTTTATGATATTTTGAGTTGCAAAGATACACTTTGTTTACGAATTGCAGCAGAATTTAAAGAAAAAATATTTGACCCATAGATATTTTGTATAATTTCTTGCGATTTTATATTGTGTTTTGATATTATTTTCTATCTTTGCAGCCGAAAAATGTAAATATTACAATATGACACGTGAAGAAAAAGTAAAGTTTAACAAATTGGTTGCAAAAAATGTGGCGAATATTCTTGCTGCAAGGAAGATAACGCAGCGTGAGCTGGCTGAGATGGTCGGGAAACGTGAGGCGGAGGTGAGCCGTTGGCTTACGGGCCGCAACGGCTTCAGCACTGAGGCAATACGCAGACTGAGCGATGTTCTGGGCGTCGATGTTACTGCCCCAATGTCAGCAGAAGGTCTGCGCCACGTAGCTCTCATCACGGGTGTAACGGGGCAGGACGGCTCGTACCTCTCTGAGCTGCTGTTGGAGAAAGGCTATGAGGTGCACGGCATAATCCGTCGCTCGTCAGTGGATTTCCGCGAGAGAATAGCTCACCTGGAGGGTACGCCCAACTTCCACCTTCACTACGCAGACATGGGCGACTCCATGTCGATAGTCAAAGTAATAGCGAAGGTAAAGCCCACTGAGATATACAACCTCGCTGCGCAGAGTCATGTTCAGGTGAGCTTCGACGCCCCGGAGTTCACTGCCGATGTGGATGCCGTGGGCGTGCTCAGGATACTCGAAGCCGTAAGGGCCTGTCATCTCGAGGACACATGCCGCATCTATCAGGCAAGCACATCAGAGCTCTACGGCAAGGTGGAGCAGGTGCCGCAGAATGAGAACACACCATTCCATCCCTACAGCCCCTACGCCATCGCCAAGCTCTACGGCTTCTGGATTATCAAGGAATACAGAGAGGCGTACAATATGTTCTGCTGCAGCGGTATCCTTTTCAACCACGAGAGTGAACGCAGGGGCGAGACATTTGTGACGCGTAAGATAACGCTGGCTGCAGCTCGCATAGCTCAGGGTCACCAGGACTGCCTGTATCTGGGCAATCTTAGTTCACTGCGCGACTGGGGCTATGCCAAGGACTACGTGGAGTGTATGTGGATGATGCTGCAACAGGAAAAGCCCGACGACTTTGTCATAGCTACGGGCGTGCAACATAGTGTGAGGGAATTCTGCTATGAGGCGTTTAAGTGCGCAGGCATCACTCTGGACTTCCGCGGACAAGGCCTCGACGAAGTGGGCGTGTGCATCGACGGTCCCGCCAAGTTGGTAGGCAAGACGCTGGTAAGGGTTAGCGATGACTTCTACAGGCCCACTGATGTGGTGAACCTGTGGGGCGACCCGACGAAGGCTAAGGCTAAGCTGAAATGGAATCCCAGCAAGACATCATTCCATGAACTCGTTGCCCTGATGGTGAAGCACGATATGGGCAAAGTGGCAGGAGAGGGTGCCGCAGCGAAAGTAAGGACTAACTTGGCAGAGTATTTGGAGAAAGGTATTGTAAGATGAAAAAAGATAGCAAAATTTATGTGGCGGGACACCGCGGAATGGTTGGATCTGCCATCGTCAGGGAACTGCAAAGGCAGGGGTACACCAATATTATTACACGTACGCACAAGGAGTTGGACCTGACTCGACAAACCGAGGTAGAGAAGTTCTTTGCCGAGGAAAAGCCAGAATATGTGTTTCTGGCTGCAGCAAAGGTGGGCGGCATAGTAGCCAACCAGAGTGCGCTGGCTGACTTTATGTACGACAACATGATTCTGGAGATGAACGTCATTCACTCGGCATGGAAGAATGGCTGCAAGAAACTGGAGTTCCTGGGCAGCAGCTGCATATACCCGAGGATGGCTCCGCAGCCTATGCCTGAGAACTGCCTGCTGACAGGGGCGCTGGAGAAGACCAACGAGGCCTACGCGCTGGCAAAGATATCCGGCCTTAAGTACTGCGAGTTTCTCAACCGCCAGTACGGCACAGACTTTATCAGCGTGATGCCGACTAACCTATATGGTCCTAACGACAACTACCACCCCGAGCACAGCCATGTGCTGCCGGCGCTGATTCGTCGCTTCCATGAGGCGAAGGTCGCTGGACTGAAGAGCGTGACTTGTTGGGGTGACGGCTCGCCGCTCAGAGAGTTCCTCTATGTGGATGACCTCGCCAATCTGTGTGTGTTCCTGATGAACAACTACAGCGGCAACCAGACGGTCAACGCAGGCACGGGCAAAGAACTGACCATTAAGGCCCTCACGAGGCTGGTGGCTAAGGTGGTGGGCTACGACGGAGACATAGAGTGGGATACTACTCGCCCCAATGGCACTCCACGCAAACTGCTCGATGTGTCTAAGGCTACAGCACTCGGCTGGACATACAAGACTGAGTTGGAAGATGGCATACGACTGGCGTATGAGGACTTCCTTAATAATCCAATGAGGGCGGAGAGATGAAACTGACTACGACAAAGGACGGCAAGTCATTCCTGGTGCCGTTCCTGCTCATATCGAGCCTGTTCTTCATGTGGGGATTCGCCCACGCAATATTAGAGGTGCTCAACCCACACCTCAAAAACCTTCTAGGCCTGAACCACGCCAATGCCGCATGGGTACAGGTAGCGACATATGCCGCCTACTTCCTGATGGCTATCCCTGCCGGCAAGATCATACGCCGATGGGGCTACCGCGGCGGTGTGCTGACTGGCTTGGTACTCTATGGGGTGGGGGCGCTGCTCTTCCTTCCCATTTGCATTTGGGGCGCCAAGGCCGACAACCCTGCCATGATCTATCCTGCATTTGTGGGACTCTTGTTTGTGATAGGTTGCGGACTGACTTGTCTTGAGACTTCTGCCAATCCGTATGTAACGGTGCTCGGCGAAAAGAAATCGGCAGAGCAACGCATCAACCTCGCGCAGTCACTCAACGGCCTTGGCTGGATATGCGGTCCATTGGTGGGCGGCATGTTCTTCTTTGGCGACGAGGGGGGCGGCACTGCCTGCATTGCATCCGTGGCCACGCCCTATGTTATAGTGGGTGTGTTTGTGCTGCTGGCCGCCCTGGGCTTCAAGTTCTGCAGGCTACCGGAACCACAGGAGGAAGAGTCGCACACCCGTACTGTAGCTGAGACACAAAGCTATAAATTACGAAACTCGCGCATCTTCATGATGGGCGTAATCGCGCTATTCTTTTATGTAGCGGCGCAGACGGGTGTAAACAGCAATTTCGTGGCTTACTTCATAGAGAACGTGGGCATCTCCAAGGGCGAGGCTAGTCTATGGCTGAGCTTCGGTGGCATGGGACTGTTCTTTGTCGGCAGACTGGTTGGTAGCTGGCTTATGGGCTACATCCGTGCCGACAAACTGCTGCTGACTTACGCTGTGGGAGCCACGCTCGGCACATTGGTGATTATCCTATGCCGCGGCTGGCTGTCTATGGGCGCATTCTTCTTGGTGTATCTCTGCGAGAGCATAATGTTCCCGACTATCTTCTCGCTGGCTCTGCGCGGCGCAGAAGGTCAGACCAAGAGGGCATCATCATATCTCATCATGACTATCGTGGGTGGTGCGGTGGCTCCGCTGCTGATGGGCTGCATAGCCGACGCCAGCTGCGTCGCACTGGGCTTTATCGTGCCGCTGGTATGCTATGTGGTGATAGCTGCCTATTCCGCCATGTTCCATAAAATTGAACTCTAAACTCTAAACTACCCAGATGAATACAATCTTTATCGTTCTGCCCATCCTCACGCTGCTGATGTTTGATCTCGGCCTGACGCTGAGGGTCGGCGACTTTGGTCTTGTGCTTAAGCAGCCGCGAGCTGTGATAATTGCCCTGGTGGGGCAGATAGTGCTGTTGCCATTACTGGCTTTTGCGGTGGCCGTAGTGTTTAAGCTGCCGCCAGAGTTCTTTGTGGGCATGGTGCTGATAGGCTGTTGCCCAGGTGGCAGCAGCAGCAATGTGTTCTCTATGCTTGCCAAGGGCGATGTGGCATTGTCGGTAATGCTCACAGCGTTGAGCAGCATCATCACACTGTTCACTGTGCCGCTGATAATGGCATGGACCACTCAATGGTCAATGTTCAATGGTCAATCAGTTATTTCCTTGCCGGTGGGCAATCTTCTGGTTCAGAATCTACTGCTGATGTTTCTGCCCATCGTTATTGGAATCGCGGTGAGACGTTGTTGGCCTGTGGCTGCATCAAAGATTGAGAGGGTACTGTCAAAGCTGGCGTTTCCGTTGCTTATACTGCTGGCAACGATTTTCTTCATACAGCATCGTAGCACTATTTCTGACAACATAGCATTGCTAGGACTCTGCGTCACTCTGCTACTGATATGTGCCACTGGCGGCGCGGCGTTGTTGTCGCGACTATTCAAGCTGGGCTACCGCCAGCGTCGCACTATTGTTATAGAGGTGGGAATGCAGAATGCGGCGCAAGCTATCGCCATTGCGTCGAGTCCTTTCATCTTCAACAACGACACCATTGCCATCCCCGCCATCATCTATGCGCTGATGATGAATGTCGTTTTGCTTTTCTACGTTGGGAAGATTGTGGTCGGGAAGAAGTAGTCCCTCTTGAACTCCTTGAACCTCTTGAACCATCCTTCCTGAGACTGCGGCGCGGATTATACGCCGGCACTTCGGTTAGGCCTTCGGGTAGTGGCAACTTGGGTATCTCGTGACCAAGGAAACGCTCTATCTTGCCGAAATAGAATTGATCTTCTTCGCTCACGAGGGTGACGGCTCTTCCTTCCTTGCCGGCACGCGCGGTGCGCCCCACACGGTGTATATAGTCTTCGGCATCGCGCGGCACGTCGTAGTTGATCACCAGTTGTATGTCGTCTATGTCAATGCCTCGCGAGATAAGGTCGGTGGCTACAATGAGGCTAATGCGGCCTGCCTTGAAATCCTGCATCACATGGTTGCGCTCTTCCTGCGTGAGGTCGGAGTGCATCTGCGCTATCTTGATTCCCATCTTGCGCATCTTGATGGCGAGGTCTTTCACCTTGGTCTTCTTCGACACAAACATGATGGCTCGCTTTATCTCCTGCGCCTTGAGCAGGCTTTCCAGTATTCGCATCTTCTGCGGCTCGTAGCAGATATAGGCCTTGTGGTCGATGCCCTCGGCGGGCTTGCTCACGGCGATGCGTATGTTGACAGGATTGCTGAGCAGCGAGTCGGCAAGCTTTTGTATGTCGTCGGGCATGGTGGCGGAGAAGAGCAGCGTTTGTCGCTTGGCGGGCAGGTAGGACGCTATCTTCATTATGTCGTCGTGAAAGCCCATGTCGAGCATGCGGTCGGCCTCGTCAAGCACAAAGAAACTGACGCGGCTGAGGTCCACGTTGCCCAGCTGCAGATGGGAGATAAGGCGCCCTGGAGTTGCTACGATGATGTCAGCGCCCATCTTCATTCCGCGCAGCTCGCGGTCGTAGCGGTATGCGTCGTTGCCGCCATAGACGGCTACTCCGGAGAAAGGTACGTAGTAAGAGAAGGCTTCCAGCACCTGGTCTATCTGCATGGCTAGCTCACGGGTGGGCACCATAATGAGGCAGTTGACGCTACCTTCTGGGTAGTGACCGGTGCAGAGTCTGTGCAGCACGGGCAGCAGGTATGCGGCTGTCTTGCCGGTGCCTGTCTGGGCTATGCCTACCAGGTCGCGCCCTTTAAGTAGTGGGGGTATTGCTTGTTCCTGAATCGGCGTACACTCGTCGAAACGCATCTCATAGAGCGCGTCGAGCAAACGGTCATCCAGGTTGAGTTCGTCGAAAAACATTAAAGAATTGAAAAATTGAAGAATTGAAAATTGAATTTTTAAACTCTCATCGTGGCGTGCGCCGGTAGAGCACAAAGGCCACGACAGAGAAGATGATATTCGGTATCCACACTGCCAGCATGGGCGGCCAACCGCCATTGGTGGCAAACGAGGCGGATATGGTCTGAAACAGGATGTAGCCGAAGCTGAGCGCCAGTCCCAGTCCGAGCGAGAGTCCCATGCCTCCCTTGCGTTTCTCACACGACAGCGTAACACCTATGATGGTAAGTATCAAGGCTGCAAAGGCCGAGGCGAACCGCTTGTGATACTCCACTTCAAATGTGCTCACATTGGCTGACCCGCGCATTCGCTGCTTGTCGATATATTCGCTTATCTCCGGCGTGGTCATCGTCTCCTGCTGGTTGCGGGTGTAGAGCAGGTCGCGCGGCTCCACCACTATGATGGTGTCAAGCTCCAGGCCCGACGTTATCTTCTCGTGCATGCCGTGCAGCTCGCGTATGCTGTAGTTATATATGTGCCACTGATATCGGCGGTCGGCAATGGTATCATACTGCACTCGCAGGGCGGTGAGGTGGCTCACTAGCTTCTTGTTGCGAAACTTGTCGAGGCTGAAGCCGGAGCCCGACTTGGTGTTAATGTTAAACGACGAGAAGAAGGCTATCACTCCGGTGTCCACCTGCAGTTGCACATTGTCCACCATGGTTATCTGGCGCTTCTTAATATATTGATTTTCAAAGTCGGTGCGCACTTTGTTAGAGTGGGGGATTACATAGGCGCCCAGCACCAGGTTGAGCAGTCCTATCAGCACAGCCGAGATGATATAGGGCCGCAGTATGCGCTTGAAGCTCATGCCGTTCGAGCGCATAGCTATTATCTCGCTGCGGTCGGCCAGCTTAGAGGTGAAGAAGATGACTGAGATGAACACGAACAGCGAACTGAACAGATTGGCGAAGTAGGGGATGGTGTTGAGATAATAATCAACAAATATCCTGCCCCAAGAGATGCCAAACTCTTTGTTGGCAGTAGTCAGTTTGTCTATCTTCTCGTTGAAGTCAAAGACTATGACTATCGCTATGATCAACACGATAGAGAAGAAGTAGGTACCGATAAATTTCTTTATCAGGTAGCGATCAATGCGATTGATGGGCGGACTGTTGCGCCAGTCCTCCCGTTTGCGCTCAATGCGCTCCTTTATCTTACTCGCAATCTTCATCTATTCTCTGTTATCTTTTCCTCCCCCTACAAGGGGGAGTTAGAGGGGGTCTGTCTTTCTACAGCCTGCAGCTAAGCCGTGGCATCATCTCCTTATGCCATGTAGCATAGTCGCCCTCGATGATATGGCGACGCGCCTCGCCCACGAGCCATAGGTAGAATGCCAGGTTGTGTATCGACGCTATCTGCATCGCCAGCAACTCTTTTGCCTTAAACAGATGGTGCAGGTATGCCTTGCTGTAGAGTGTGTCCACCACTGATGTGCCCTCTTCGTCGATAGGCTCAAAGCAGTCCTGCCACTTCTGGTTGCGCATATTCATCACACCGCGGTTGGTAAACAGCATGGCGTTCCTACCGTTGCGCGTCGGCATCACGCAGTCAAACATATCCACGCCGCGGGCTATCGACTCCAGGATATTCACCGGAGTGCCCACGCCCATCAGGTAGCGGGGACGGTCTTGCGGCAGTATGTCGTTGACCACCTCTATCATCTCATACATCTGCTCCACGGGCTCACCCACGGCCAGTCCACCGATGGCATAGCCGTCAGCCTCATACTGTGTCACAAAGCGGGCACTCTCCTGACGCAGGTCTTTATATACGCAGCCCTGCACGATGGGGAAGAGGCTCTGCTCGTAGCCGTACAGTGGCTCCGTCTCGCGGAACTGCTTCTCGCAGCGCTCTAGCCAGCTGTGTGTCAGGCGCAGCGACTTCTTGGCATAGCTGTAGTCGGCAGTACCGGGAGCGCACTCGTCGAAGGCCATCATGATATCGGCACCGATGGCACGCTGTATGTCTATCACCTTCTCCGGCGAGAAGAAATGCTTGCTGCCGTCGATATGCGAGCGAAACTCGCAGCCCTCCTCCTTCAGTTTGCGTATGCCCGTCAGGCTGAACACCTGGAAGCCGCCGCTATCGGTCAGCATCGGGCGGTCGAAGCCGTTAAACTTGTGCAGTCCGCCGGCCTGGCGCAGTATCTCGGTGCCGGGCCTCAGGTATAGGTGGTAGGTGTTGCCCAGAATTATCTGTGCCTTGATATCGTTCTTCAGCTCATTGACATGCACGCCCTTTACCGAGCCCACCGTGCCGACGGGCATGAAGATAGGCGTCTCTATCGGCCCGTGCCCTGTCTCTATCAGTCCCGCCCGGGCATTAGTACCGCCCCTGTCCCTATGTTGAAGGCTAAAGGTCATTTCTTTTCTTCTTCAACGGTAAACTCCACCGCATTCTCCACCTTATCCTTGAGTAATGCGATCTTGAGCACGTCGCTCACATTCTCCACATACTCAAAGCGGACGCCCTCCAGATACATCTGCGGAATCTCCTCGATATCCTTGCGGTTCTCCTCGCAGATGATGATGGTGTTGATGCCGGCACGCTTGGCAGCCAGAATCTTCTCCTTTATGCCGCCCACGGGCAGCACCTTGCCGCGCAGCGTTATCTCTCCCGTCATGGCCACCTTGTCGCGCACCTTGCGCTGCGTGAGCGCCGACACAATCGACGTGGCTATCGTGATGCCAGCCGACGGACCGTCCTTGGGCGTCGCTCCCTCGGGCACGTGTATATGAATATTGTAGTTGTCGAAGATGCGGTAGTCGATGCCAAACTTGTCGGCGTGGGCCTTGGTGTACTCCAGCGCCAGCGTGGCCGACTCCTTCATCACGTCGCCGAGGTTGCCCGTCAGCGTCAGCTTGTTGCCTTTGCCTTTGCTCACGCTCGTCTCGATGAACAGTATCTCGCCACCCACGGAGGTCCATGCCAGTCCTGTCACCACGCCGGCGTAGCTGTTGCCCTGGTATATGTCGCGCGAGAAAAGCGGCTTGCCGAGGAATGCCTTCACATCGTCGGGCTTGATGCTGGTGGTGCTGAACACACCGTCGCGGGCATAGTTGTAGTCTATCTTGCGGAGCACCTCGCTTATCTTCTTCTCCAGTCCGCGCACGCCGCTCTCGCGGGTGTAGTGCTCCACTATCTCTTCCAGCGCAGCCTTGGTGAACTTTATCTGCTTCTCCTTCTCCAGGCCAGCCTCTTTCTTTGCCTTGGGCACCAGGTGTCGCTTGGCTATCTCTATCTTCTCCTCGGTGATGTAGCCGCTCATCTCTATCATCTCCATGCGGTCGCGCAGTGGAGCGGGTATCGTGCCTATGCTGTTGGCCGTGGCTATGAACATCACCTTCGAGAGGTCGAAGTCGAGGTCCACATAGTTGTCGTGGAACGTATTGTTCTGCTCAGGGTCGAGCACCTCCAGCAGCGCGGAGGTGGGGTCGCCGTTGATGGTCTGCTGTGTCACCTTGTCTATCTCGTCGAGCACAAACACGGGGTTAGCCGTGCCGCACTTGATAAGGCTCTTCACTATGCGGCCGGGCATCGAACCGATGTATGTGCGGCGATGGCCGCGTATCTCGGCCTCGTCGTGCACACCGCCCAGCGACACACGCACATACTTCCTGCCCATGGCAGTGGCTATGCTGCGCCCCAGCGATGTCTTGCCGATGCCCGGAGGGCCGTACAGACACAGTATCGGCGACTTGAAGTCACCCCTCTGCTTGATGACCGCCAGGTGCTCCAGTATGCGCTCCTTGACCTTCTCTATGCCGTAGTGGTCGTGGTTGAGCGTTGCCTCGGCCTTGTGTATGTCGATATTGTCCTGGCTGTACTTGCCCCACGGCATCGACAGCACCGTCTGCAGGTAGTTGAGCTGCACCTGGTAGTCGGGGTTCTGCGGGTTGATATGCTCCAGTTTGTCTATGTCTCGCTGCAGCGTCTCGCGCGTGGCGTCGGGCATGGTCAGGGACTTCAGCTTCTCCTGCAGCTCCTTGATATCGTTCATCTCCGTCTCGCCGAGCTCCTCCTGAATGTTGGTTATCTGCTGGCGCAGGAAATACTCGCGCTGCTGCTGGTCGAGATCCTCGCGCGTCTTCTTCTGTATGTTAGCCTTCAGCGACGCGAACTCTATCTCCCTGTTCAGCAGCTTGAGCACGCGCGTGGCCCTCTCTATCGGGCTCGTGATGTTGAGTAGCTCAATCTTCTCGTTAACCGAGATGCCGATGTTGGAGCACACGTAGTTGACCAGGAACACGGGGTTGCTGATATTCTTCACCGCGAAGCTGCTGTCGTCGCCGAAGAAATTCTTCATGCGCATCAGCTCCACCGCCCCCTCGCGAATGGCGTTGACCAGCACGCTGAACTCCTTGTTACGCTCCGTGCAGTTCTCCTCGTAGATGGGGTAGGTGTGAGCCTTGTATATCCCGCCGCGCTTCATCAGCTCACTGATGCCGAAGCGGCAGAAGCCCTGTATCAGAGCGGTATATGCCCCGTTGGGCAGCTCCAGTATGCGCATCACCTTGGCGATGGTGCCCGTCTCGTGCAGGTCGCTGCGGCGCGGAGCGTCCGTGTCGGGGTTCACCTGGTATGCCACGCCGATGTATTCGTTGCGCTCCACCGCTCGCTTAATCACGTCGAGCGAGAACTTGCGCTCTATCGACACGGGCAGCACGATGCCCGGAAAGAGCACCATGTTCCTCAGCGGCAGTATCGGCACCACGTCGCTCTTCAGTCCAATATTGAATATCTCCTCCACATTGCCCTCGTAGTCGGCAATCAAGGATATCGTAGTTATGTTACCTTCTTCGTCCATAGTTTTTTTTAGATTATGTCAGACCCCCTCTTATCCCCCTTGTAGGGGAAGACATGTGAGGGTGAGAGTGAGTGTGAGTTTTTTGTGCTTTTGCTTTTCAAGAGCTTTTATCCGTCAGGATGTGACGGGGCTTCGACATGAGGATGACGGAAGTTCACTTACGGCCAGACTCGTGGCGGTAGCCTCGGCCTCAGCACAAAGTGCTAAGCTCTTGAAAAGGGTTTTTCTGGTTTATTGTTTTTTCTTATTTTTTGTCTCCGCACAGCGGAGATTTTTCCTAATTTTTGTTATTTAGCTATTTAGTTGTTCTGTCGCCCCTTCGGGGTTATTCTGGTTTACGTCTACTGCAGGGGTTTGTTTCCTGCGGAAACTGCACCACCTGCCTGTTATCTGTGGTGTCTGTGATTTCTGTGTGACCTTATATAATTATAAAGCGCCGCGAAATTACAAAAAAAAAGTGAGACAGCCCACTATTTTCAAATTTCAAATCCCAAATTTCAAGTTTCAAATAAAAAATCACTACTTTTGCAACCTGTATGCAGAAGAAAACCATCCGTTTCATCGTCAACCCCATCAGCGGCGGCTCGTCGAAGAAAGCCATCATCCAGGCCATCGACGACATCATCGACACCGACCGCTACGACTGTGAGGTGTGGCCCACCCGCTATGCCGGCCACAGTGCTGTGCTGGCCACCATGGCGGCCGAGAACGGCATCGATATCGTGGTGGCCATCGGAGGCGACGGCACCATCAACGAGGTGGCCCGCTCGCTCGTCCACACCGACACCGTGCTGGGCATCGTGCCCTGCGGCAGCGGCAACGGACTGGCCCGCCACCTGCAGATACCCCTCGACTATCGCAAGGCGCTCCGTATGATCAACGACGCCAACAACGTCGCCATCGACTATGGCCTCATCAACGGTCGCCCCTTCTTCTGCACCTGCGGCATGGGCTTCGATGCCAACGTCAGCTACCGCTTCTCCTCCAGCAGCAAGCGCGGACTGCGCACCTACATCGAGAACACCATCACCGCCCTCGCCAAGTACAAGCCCGAGACCTACCAGTTAAAGTTTAACGCCGAAAGTTTAAAGCTTAAAGGTCAATCGTCAATGGTCAATGGTCAATCTGTTGAAGCTTTCACCATTGCTCTGGCCAACGCCTCTCAGTACGGCAACAACGCCTACATCGCGCCCTACGCCTCCATGGCCGACGGCCTGATGGACGTCACCATCATCGAGCCGTTCCCCATGACCGAGACCCCCGCCATGGCCTACCGTCTGTTCAGTGGCAAGTTTGAGGACGGCACCAAGCATATCCGCATGTTCCAGACCAGCCACCTCCGCATCGTGCGCGAGAGGGCAGGGGTGATCCATTGCGACGGCGACCCCATGAAGGCTGAGCGCGAGATAGACGTTCGCATCGTCCCCGCCGGGCTCCGCGTCATCTGCGAGTCCGATGCCAGCGCCCACACGCAGCCCCTCTACCAAACCCTCGGCCAGCAGATGGCCTCACTCACACATCTCACATCCCACAAATAGGGTAGGGAGCACCTTCCGATTACTCCAATCACTCCGACTATTCCGACAAAAAGATTCTCCCCCTTAGCAAGGGGAGTGGTTTGCCCCCCTGCCGGAGGGGGGCTGTCGCTTGCGACTGAGGGGTGGGAGTGTGCCGAGGGGGTGTGTGCCGTGAGAGGCGATCTCCTAGTCCTACAATATAGGCTAGCTCGGCTATCCTCTTTTCTCTATTTTTCTGCATTTTCTTCCCCTTTACTTGGTCAGTTGATTCATTCTCCGTATCTTTCCTCTATAAACTGAAGACAAATTGTCCCTATAGGGTAACCAAATCCGCGCATTGACTTGCTATAGACACATCTCTATTATCTGGCCCTCCCACTTTCTGTGTGAAGTTATAATTAAGAATTTGTGTAATTCGCGAGATTTATGTTAATAAAATTGATTTTTTCCTGGAAAAAATATTGCAGTTCAAAATATTTTATGTAACTTTGCCACGATAAAGTATTTTAACTTAAAACCATTATAACATGAGAAAAAATCTTTACTCTTTCCTGTTGGCAGCAATCGCAATGATTTTTGCCACCAACACCTCTGCTCAGACCACCTACCCGAAGGAGATTATCGACGGTAGCGACAATGTATTGAGCATCGTTGTCAAGAGCACTGGCGACATCACCAAGATCCCGGTGACGCTCGCGCTCTCCAACCCTAACACCGACATTACCTCTGCGGAAGCTACCCTCTTTGCGCCCGTTGACGTACGCAAGTTCGTCTTTGACGAGGAGGAGGAAGACTTCATGTATGTAAAGAGCTCGCGTTTGACCAAGGGCCACTCCCCAGTGTTGAGCGCCGGTACCGAGGAGCACGGAGCCGACGGCTTCTACATCTCTATTGCCGACAGCAAGACGCGCAACTTCAAGGGCAATGAGGGCGACCTCATCACCGTTTACTTCGATGGTAGCGAGCTCGGCAATGGCGAGTATGTCGTGCAGATGAAAGACGCCATCTCTGTAGCCGTAGGCGACATGATCTACAACAGTGTGAATATGGACGCCGCCTTCACCGTCATCAACGGAGTGGTAATAGGCACCGAGGGCGAAGCACCAATTGCCACTGGCATCTCACTCAACAAAGAGTCTTTGACCATTAACAAGTTTGAGGGAGCTACTCTCGTTGCTACCGTAACCCCGGCTCAAGCTATCCAGGAAGTGGAGTGGGAAAGCAGCAATGATGCTGTGCTGACAGTGGATGCCGAAGGCAATATCTTCCCTGCTAAGAACGGTACCGCCATCATCACCGCCACCACTACCGACGACTCTGACCTCAGTGCTGAATGCGAGGTAACCGTCAACATCCCCAGCATGTTCCAGGCAGATGTTACGCAGACAACCGTCACCATCGGCGCAGATGGTGCAACCACTATAAAGGTGAAACTCGGCAATGATGTATATACCTCTGAGAATGGAGTGGCAACAGTCACCGGCCTTGCACCAGGCACGACATACCACGCAGTAGTTGATGCCTCCATCAACGGACACCCGTGGACCGAGGAGCTGGATGTTACGACCAAGGACATTGACGTTACTGTCAACGGTACTGCAAGCCCCACCACAATCAACCTCACCGTTACCTACGATGCCGGTAATGCCACAGTCACACGTGCTAGCTTCGATGCTCAGCAGATTGTCAACGAAATCAATGAATCTCAACTTGAGCCAAACAAGACCTACACCTACACCTACTATATCACCACCGAAGAGGGAGGCGTTAAGGGCTACCCCGTAGAGTTCTCCACCACAGCGCTTGAGATAACCACTCCCCAGGTAACCGTCGTGAGTCAGGGTGAGGTGCAGATGACTGCTACCACTAATATCACCGAGGAGAATGTGACCGTAGGACTGGAATGGGCAACCAACCCCCAAACCGGGCAGATTACCACGACCGGAACAGCCTATTTCTTCGATGGCTCCATCGATGGGTTGATAAAGAATTTGGATGGAAACACCTCTTGGAAGGCACGTCCCTATTATGAGGCAAAGTCAGGCAACCGTTTCTACGGCGAGTGGAAGAGCTTCAATGTTAACGCACCCATCGTCGCCAACCCCTTGCTTCACACCTACAGGCCGATAGTGGAAGGCAACAAGGCCTCCATCAAGGGTGTCGTACTCGACGGAACACGCGAGATAATTCAGCGTGGCTTCTATTACTGGGAGGTGATACCTTTCTTCAACAACGGCAAGTCGCCGAAGTATCCGCAGGCTACTGATATCCAGGTGCCCTCATACGCCAAGATGCTGATCGTGGACGGAGAGCTGATGACGGCAGAGCTGGAGAATCTGCAGTATGAGCTGGAGTACCACTTCGTTGCCTTTGCCAAGACAAGCGAGGGCGAGACATGCTACGGTGAGGAGCAGAACCTCTTCATCCCCGACCCAACAGGACTGCACAGCACCGAGACAACGGCAACCGCCAACGGCAACGTGCGCGTGTATAATCTCAATGGTGCACTCGTTTATACCGGCGCCCGCGAGAATATGAACCTGAACAAGGGCATCTACATCGTTCGACCCGTCAGCGGCAAGGCACAGAAGCTTATCGTCAGATAAAATCTTCACCTGCCCTCGGCGATAAAAATAAACGCGACCGCGTCAAATCTTATCCCGTGCGCGTCAGATTTAATCCCGTGCGCGTCAGATTTAATCCCGTGCGCGTCAGATTTAATCCCGTGCGCGTTTAGGGCATAAATACAGAAATCCACTCTCGTAAATGCGAGAGTGGATTTTGTCATTCTAAGGGTGGGATAATCCTAAATTTCAATGAATATCTTGTCCTCCTTGCCCTCTTTCCACTCGCCGGAAAGGGGGAATGTCTTGGTCTTGGCTGTGCCGTCAACGGTGTAGTTGACCTCTAGTAGGACGCCATCCTTGCGCTGCGGAATAATATAGATGTAACCGCACGGCAACTGCTGGTAACTGCCAGTCGGAACTATGTCGCTGGTAGTGAGCGTGTTATCACCTTCGCCACTGAGGTCTGTCCAGTGTGGCATGGAGTTGTAATGGTACTTCCCCTCCTTCTTCACATTCCGCAGCATCACCCTCTTTACGATAGGCACTCCCCCTTCATGGGGGAGCGGGGAGGGGGTCTTCACCATCACTCCCACCATAGCACAGGCATGCGAGAAGCGGAGGCCGACAGCACCGTCGCCATCGCTGTATGCTATCTGTTTATGGGTGGCGACGCACAAATCTTTTTGGCTACGCAGCAGTTCATCTGCAGCGAAGGTGATGTATGGATTGCCCTCGTTGAAGTGGAAGATGCCACTGTTGTAAGCATAGATATCTATCTTTTCTTCGTCGCCCACACCGCTGGGCCATGTCAGTGAGCCCCAGGTGCCGCCTTCCTTCTCTACGATGTATTGGTTATTCTCATAGTTCATCTGGAAGATGCGCAGTGAGTCAGCTCTACCCATAGCAGGCTCGCTCACTTCAACAGTGAGCGAGCGCCGTGCCTCTCCTTTGTCGCTTGACGAGCACGCGCAGAGGAGTGAGAGCGTTAGTGTGAAGAGTGTGAGACTTGTTTTCAATTTTCAATCTTCAATAGAATATCGCGAGAGCCTTGTCAGTGGTCGCGCCGTCTCGAAAGAGCAAGGATGCTCTTTAGGCGCGGTCTGACGTTAAAAGGCTCGAGAGCGAAGCGGCAATTTTCACTTGCGGTTATTTCATCTTAAACTCGAGCGTGCCGCCAGCCATAATCTGCTGGTGTGTGAGCTTCAAGTCGGGTAGGGGCTGACCGTTGAGCTTGACACCCTTCACATGGATGCGCTCGGGTGTCTTGTTGGGGGCGCTGATGGTGAAGTCCTTGCCTCCGGCGAGATGGAGCGTGGCACGGGTGAAGAGGGGGGTGCCGATGACATACTCGGCGGCACCTGCGTTGAAGGGATAGATGCCGAGTGACGAGAATATGTACCACGCTGACATCTGGCCACAGTCATCGTTGCCGGCATAGCCACAGGGTGATGCCCGGTAGAACTCACGGCGCACCTGGTCTACAAGCTCTTGTGTGCGCTCAGGGCGACCGGCGAAGTTGTAGAGATATACGGTGTGGTGGCTTGGCTCGTTGCCGTGGGCATACTGGCCTATGAAACCGCTGGCGTTGCCGTTGACCTCGCCGCTGGTGGCTGTGAGGGTGAAGTTCTCGTCGAGTTTCTTAAGGAAGGGCTCCTTGCCGCCGAAGAGAGAGATGAGTCCCTGGGGATTCTGGGGCACGAACCACATATACTGCCATGCATTGCCCTCCACGAAGCACGACTGCTCATAGCTGAGGGGGTCGAACTTGTCCACCCAGTTGCCTTTGTCGTCCTTGGGACGGAAGAAGCCGGTGGTGGGGTCGAAGAGGTTGCGGTAGTATTCGCTGCGCTTGAAGAAACGCTCGTAGTCAGCCTGATGGCCGAGCTTCTTGGCTACGGCTGCCACACACCAGTCGTCGAAGGCTTGCTCCATGGTGATGCTGACGCTGGCCCATTGCTTGTTGTCAGGCATGTAGCCACACTGCTCCCAGAGCTCGAAGGGTGAGTTGGGGTGTGAGCGAGTGCTGCTCTCTACCATGGCGCGGTATGCTTCTTCGGCATTGATGCCCGGGATGTCAGCGAGGATGGCGTAGGAGATGACGGGTATAGCGTGGTTGCCTATCATGCAGTAGTTGTCCTGTCCCCAGAGGTCCCAGATGGGCAGATAGCCGTAGGTCTGGTGGTGGAGCACCATGTCGCGCACAAACTGTGCTGCCACATCGGGGGCGATGAGCGAGTAGAGGGGATGGGCTGCGCGGAAGGTGTCCCAGAGGCTGAAGGTAGAGTGGTATGCCTGTCCTTTGGGCATCTGCTTGATTTCGAAGTTGGTGTCCATATAGCGGCCATCGACATCGCTGATGGTGTTGGGCTGCATCAGCACGTGGTAGAGGCCTGTGTAGAAGATAGTCTTTTGTTCGTCGGTGCCTTCGATGTCGATGCATGCCAACTGCTGCTCCCATGTGTCGTGGGCTGCACGGCGATAGGTGTCGAAGTCCCAGCCGGAGGCTTCGGCCTGCATGTTGCGCTGTGCGCCTAGGTTGTCAACGGCTGAGATGGCTACCTTGACGGTGAGCTGCTCGCCGTCGGCAGGGTCGAAGGATAGTGCGGCGCGAAGGCTGCGTCCGTTGATGACGTCACTGTTGCCGGCATTGCGGCCTCCGTCCATGAGGAGTCGCTTGGCGATGGGGCGCGAGAACTCGGCGCGGAAATAGACTTTGCGCAGCTTGGCCCAGCCGGTGATGACACGGTAGCCCTCTATGGTGCGGTCATCCACCTGGCGCATCTGCCCCTGGATGATGTAGTAGTCGCGACGCCCGCTGTAGTATGCATCGCCGCGGTATGTGCTGCGGTCGAGGTCGAGAACCACAGTCTGGGGCTTGCCCTGCGGGAAGGTGTAGCGATGTATGCCTGCGTGGACGGTGGCGCTAAGCTCTACCTTGACGCCGCTCTGCTGCAGCTGCACCCAGTAGTAGCCGGGTTCTGCTCCTTCCTGTGCATGACTGTAGTTCTGGCCGAAGTTGCCCTTGCTGAGCACGGCGGGCTCCACGGTCCAGCTGACGGGCATCAGGCTGATGTCGATGAGGTCGGTGCAGCCAGTGCCGCTGAGGTGTGTGTGGGTGAATCCATAGATGCTGTCGCGGTCGAAGTCGTAGCCGCAGCAGGGGTCGTAGGTCACGTAGTTCTCGGTCTCGGGGCTGAGCTGCACCATTCCCTGCGGCATGGTGGCTCCGGGGAAGGTGCTGCCGCTGAGGGCTCCGCTCTCGTCCATCTGAGTGCCGATGAAGGGGTTGACGTAGCAGGTGTGGTCTTGGGCATTGACAATTGACCATTGACAATTGACAATTAGTAATGTGAGGGTGAGGGTGAGAGTTAGGGTGAGTGTCTTTTTCATTGTTTTATTGTTTTATTATATAGTTCGACATATTGCTTGGCTACGGCGGTGTGGGAGTGGTGGCGCCGTATGTATTCGATGCTTTGGCGTGAGAGCTGCTCGATGAGCTCGGGGTGCTGCACGAGGTTGAGGAGCTGGCTGTGGACATCATCCTCGTCGGGCTGCACATTGACGATGGGGCGCAGTTCCTGCTCGCCGATGATGGCGTAGCTCTCGGGCTCACCGCCGCTCACTACTACCATGCCTTGCGCCATGGCTTGCAGGGCGTTCATCGACGGGGTGTAGGAGTAGAGCTGGTCGAGCTGAACGTGGGCTTGGTTGAGCAGCTGAATGTACTGCTGGAAGGGCACTGACTCTACCACGGTGACCTGGCAATGGTCGGGGTGGGCTGCCTCCACGCGGCGCAGGGCGCTGAGCATGATGTCGGTGCCTTTGTAGACGCTACGCTCGCGCTGCACTCCGACAAAGAATTTCACCACTCCGTCGGTGGCTGTGCGCACCGTGGGAGTGATATTTCCGATATTAATTGGGAATGGTATAAACGTCAGTTTGTCAGCGAAGTATGGCTTGTAGCTCGCGTAATACTCGTAGAGGCCTGCGATGATGCCGTCGCAGTCAGCAGCGATTCGGTCGTTGAGCTCTCCCTTGGGACCGTTGAGCCAGTCACGTATCATAACCTCGTTGTCGGTATTGTGGCGCAGTTGGCTGCCGATATTGAAGTCGCTGTAGCGGAAGGTGGTGCAGTCAAGGCCCGCCTTGACCCAGTATTTGTCGATGCCGAAGGCGCCCATGAAGATTTTACCGTTGTGGCGGCGCAAGTAGCGATAGAAGGGCATGATGCGCTGTGGCTTGAGGTCGATGAAAACGGGGTTGATAATCTGCACCACATCGTAGCCGTGCATTCTGGGCATCACCCACAGCAGTCGCAGCAGATAGAGCACGGCGCCGAGGCCACGCTTGAAAGGATTGGCTGAGGTGCGCCACCGCCTGACGATGGAGATGTCGCGGGGGTAGCCCTTCCAGCGGTCGCCGTCAGACACTACACACACTTCATGGCCAAGGGCGCGGAGTCCCTCGGCCAGTGTCCAGTGCACGTTGCTGTATTCGCCGAGCAAAAGGATTTTCATGCTACAAAGTTACTACTTTTCGGCGGTGCAATGAAAAAAAAGCCGGAAAAATTCATTTCCGGCAAAAAGACAGTGTGTGTGAACATGAAAGTTCGAGAGTTTAGTGTGTGAATGTTACTTTTCCTTTTAGCAGCTCCATGATTGTTTCGCGGTTGCCTTTGATATTTCCAGACAGCACTACTCCGTCCTCATCATCTGCCACTACGATCGCAATAGTGCTGCGGGTGTCACCGAACTGCGCATAAATCCTGACCCTGTCATCACCGTCGTTTACGTTGATAAGAGACTCGAAGGCGTTTCGCTTGCAGATGTCATTAGCTTTAGAGAAAAGCTTGTCTATCGATTTCTGCTTTTCAGTCAGAAGAATTATAATGTCTTTAGGGTCGAATGTCTGCACCAGTTCATTGTTGTCGCCGTTACCGATACTGATATTCTTCATCTTGGTGCCTCCTTCGGGGATAGCGTCAAACTGCTGGCACTGCACGCCCTTAATCTTTTTCAATTCTTCGAAGGGGCTCTTTGCATTGGTGCTCGTCAGGCACATCAGGAGTGCTGCGAGAAAAAGTGATAATTTGATTTTCATTGTTGTGAAGTCTGATTAGTTAGTCTATAGAGATTAGTTTTGAGAGATCGTCAGCACTTATTTTGGCAGACAAGGAAACGACTGCTGTTTCTTCACCACTTTCTGCGCCTACAATAATTAGTCTGGTACGTTTGCCGTCCTGCTTGACGTAGATGGCCGCCTCATCGCCGTCATCGTTTGCTTTCAGCGCGAGTTCATAGCCGTTGTCCTTGGCTACCTTGCGGGCTTTGTCATACAAGGCTGCAGCAGCATTCTTGTCGTCAGCGGCATAAATTCTGAGATTACGTATGCTTGACAGGTTGATGTCTTCTAAGTCTTTTCCAAAATCTTTTGTACTGCCGGTGACCGCAAGGAGCCAGCTGGGAATATGCAGATGATGTACACCGTCAATGTCGCCGAGCATCTTGATGGGATTGGAGCTACAGCTGCCAAGGGTCAGGGTGGCGATAAGGATAGCTGAAAAGAAAATTGTCTTTTTCATCGTGAAGCGGATTTATTGTTGTGTCATTTTGGCTATGTCGTCCATGGTGAAAGTGCCTGTGAAGGCGATGAGGTTGGCTCCCCCGTCCTCAGCCACGGACATGAGTACGTAGCTCTCTTTCTTGTCCTGGAGGAAATACAGGGTCATCTTGGTGTCCTCCTCGTTGGCTTTCATGAGCACTTCGTAGCCGTACTTCTTTACGGCTTCTGCCACATCGGTGCGGATTTTAGCTACGGTGGCGGCATCTTCGGATGTGACAATCTGAATGCCGTTGATTTTGTCAGCGATGGCGCTCATATCGCGGCCTGGTACTATTGAGTATTGTTTAGCGCCTACGAGTTTGAGCATTGCCTTGCCTACATAGACATAGGTGGCCTTCTTGTCGTTCTCATACTTCTCGATGAACTCGATTTGTGCACTGGCCTTGGCACAGAATGCCAGCATGGCGAGAGCAATAACTGATTTGGTGATAAATGCTTTCATTGTTTTTAGATATTAATAAGTTTGTTACTAAATTCTTCGATGCTGTTGTTTACCCGTTGTATGTTGTTGCCGGCATTCTCCATATATGCCAAGCCTTTGTCAAGGTTCGTGCAGAGCATAGCAATTGCCTTCTCAGCCTCATCAATGGCCAGTTCCGAGTATTTCTGCACTTCCTCCATGTGCTTGTAGTCAGACTCGGCGTTTGCAGTTTCAGTTGCTTCAGCTACCTTAGCGACCTTCGCTTTTCTCTTTGCCACAACAGGCTTCTCTGGCTTTGTCTCGGCAATGAGATGCCGCGGAGTTTCCTTAATAACCTGCGTAGTAGTATCTCCGACAGCTGTGGCGGATGGGGCCTTTGCGATGGTTGGCTTATCGAGGGGCGATGTTGCAAACAGGAGTCCAAAGACTATGGCTACTATAGCTGCTGCCGCTGCCATCGTGAGCCACACCGGACGACGACGGAAGAAGGGCACTACCTTCTCAGCCTCTATGCGAGCCATGACACGGTCGGCAAAGTCGGCCGAAAGCTTATGCTGCAATTCGGCATTGCGTCGTTTCAGTGCCTCGCGAATAAGCACGTCATTAAATTCTTCGGGCGTTTTCATTTGTCAGGGATTTATTGATATCGTTGTATAGTATTTTGCGTATGCGGTGTAGCCTTACGGTAACATTGCTTTCTGATTGTCCTACGATGTAGGCTATGTCTTTGATTGGTTTGTCGTCGTAGTAGTAGAGTTCTATCAGTGTGCGGTCATCGGTGCTGAGCCTTGCTATGGCTTGTTTGAGGTCGTCGATGCGTGGGTCGGCATCAGGCTCTGTCAGTAAGTTGTCTGCTTCGCTTATGAGCACAGTATTTGCGTCGTCATCAAGGTAGAGTAGGGTGGGCTTTGCTTTGCGCAGGTGGTTGAGTGATTCGTTGTAGGCTATGCTGCAGAGCCATGTCCAGAAGGAGGCTTGGGTGTTGCGGTATTCGGCGAGGTGCTGATAGGCTTTCACCAACACGTCTTCGGCTATCTCCTCGGCATCCATCGGCTGCTTGACGATGCGCCCTATGAAGGCGAACAGCTTGTCGGAATACGCCTCTACTATCTGGCGGAAGGCGCCGGTGTTGCCGTTGAGTATTTGTTGTATGACTGTTTGCTCGGTCATTGTCTTTGTTGGTCTTCACTTATATATACACGGGAAATAGTATAATATTACACTTCGGTGCAACTTTTTTATGAAAAAAGGGGAGAGGCCGTGCATTATATGACCCCTCCCCATAATGTCTGTATACCTTATTTATATATAAGTTTATTCGCTGTCGTCGGATGACATATTGCTCAGATTGCTCAGGTCGGCCATAGTGAAGGTGCCGTCCATGATTATAAGGTTGAGTTCCTTGCCCTCGTTGCCTGACAGGAGGAGGTGCGACTTGCCGGCCTTCTGTAGGAAATAAATGCCTATGTCTATGTCATCGTCCTTGCCGCTAAGCACTGTGGAAAACTTGTTCTTCTTTACTGTCTTGTTGACATCCTTCAGGACTTTGGCGATGGTCTTCTGGTCGGTGACGTTGACGAGATTTATATTGTCAACCTTGTTAATCAAGCTTCCAATATCGTCAAGGTCCATGTCGCCGATAGATGGCATGTCGTCTCCAATCAGAGCAATCATCTCCTTACCCATGGTCATAACCTTCACTTTGTCGTTTTTGGCGTACTTGTTGAGGAACTCTATCTGTGCGCTGGCTTGAAGGCAGAGCACAGCCATGATGATGAGCGTAAGGGTCTTGCGTATAATTGTTTTCATCTTTTTGGAAATAAAAATGGGGGAGAGGCTCGAGTGCGGTCTCTCCCCCGTAACCACAAATTATGGAAATAATCTATTAGCAGAGCTTGCGTGCACCGTCACCAATGACCACGTCAATGATGATGGGCTTCTTGCCATACTTGGCTTCAAACTTCTCTACTACAACCTTCTTGAAGTTGTCAACAAGTCCGTCAGCTATGAGGTTGATGGTGCAGCCACCAAAGCCGCCGCCCATTATGCGGGAGCCGGTAACGCCCACTTCCTTAGCGATGTCATTGAGGAAGTCAAGTTCCTCGCACGATACCTCATATTCCTTGCTAAGACCGTAGTGGGTCTCATACATCATCTTACCAACGGTCTCATAGTCGTCCTTCTGCAGGGCGTCGCATACGGTGAGCACGCGAACTACCTCGCCGATTACATAGTGGGCGCGGTTGTACTCGTCCTTGGTAATCTGGTCCTTAACCTCGTCGAGCATCTCATAAGTGGCATCACGCAGCGACTTAACCTCGGGATGGTTCTTGCTGATTACCTCAGCAACATGCTCGCACTGGAGGCGGCGCTCATTGTAAGGCGAGCCTACGAGTTCGTGCTTTACGCATGAGTTGACGAGCACAAGCTGATAGCCCTTGGGGTTCCAGGGGAAGTACTCATACTCACCGCTGCGGCAGTCGAGGCGCAGCAAGGCACCCTTCTTGCCGAGGCAGGAGATGGCCTGATCCATGATGCCGCAGTTGACACCTACATACTTGTGCTCAGTGCGCTGGCCAACGCGGGCCATCTCCATGCGGTCAATCTTGTTCTCACCCCAGAGGTCGTTGATACCGAAAGCGTAGGTGCTCTCGAGAGCTGCAGAGGAAGACATGCCTGCGCCAAGGGGCACATCACCGGCGAAGGCCGTATTGAAGCCCTCTACGGGAACACCGAGCGCCATCATCTCACGGCATACACCGAAGATGTAGCGAGCCCAAGTGGCGGAGGGGCCTTTCTCATCGTCAAGGCTGAACTCGGTGTAGTCCTTGAGGTCGATGGAGTAGGCGCGAACGTTGCGGGTGCCGTTAGGCTTGATTTCTGCTATTATTCCCTGAGTCACTGCGCCGGGGAATACAAAGCCATTGTTATAGTCGGTGTGCTCACCGATAAGGTTGATACGTCCGGGAGAAGCATATACGTTACCGGTGGTGCCGTCGAAATGCTTGATAAATCTTGAACGAACGTCGTCGATTGTAAGTTTCATATTGTAATTGTTGATTAGTTGTTAGAAATATTATTCTTCCTCTTTCTGCTCAAGAACCTTCTTGGAGGGACGGCTGCCGATGAGGGCATAGAAGAGGATGTAAGCAGCGCATGCGATGATTACCCAGTAGCTGGAGATGAAGGAGCCGCAGGCATCAGCAACGCCAGACTCGATGGCGAGCATTACGGCGCAACCGAATACCATTGTCATGAAGATACCGGAAGCGATAGCGGTGTACTTGCCAAGGCCTTCAACAGCAAGGTTGAAGATAGCGCCCCACATCACGGAGGTGCAGAGACCTACAAGAATAAGGGCGAAGATGCCGATGGGTACTTCCTGCCATACAAGGCTCAGATTAGCCCAGTCAACACCGGGGATGTTGACCATCACGTCCTGCGGAGCGAACACGCCGATAAGCATAAGGACGATGGCGAGGAAGGCAACGGTGGACACGAGGGCACGGCTGCTAACCTTGCCGCCGATGGACGCACCTACGAAACGACCGATGAGCATCATAAACCAATATACAGCAACAATCAGGCCTACGATAGCGGCAGGGATGCCGAGACCCGGAGTGGCTGCATCGGGAGAGGTGGTGAGATACTGCTGCACTGCGTTGGGCACACCAACCTCAACACCCATGTAGAGGAAGATAGCGAGAGCACCAAGCACGAAGTGGCGATACTTGCAAGCACCCTTGATGAGCGCCCACTGGCCTTCCTGCTTCTCTTGTGCGGGTTCCTGAATCTTGGTGAAGGCGATGATGATGAATGCTACGGCAAAGATAGCGAGGGCAATCATCAGGGCAGGGGTGGCGTCGGAAATCTTAGCCTTTGCTGCATCGCCGATGAGGGCACCCATAAGGATGTAGCAGCATACGGCAGCGGTAGAGTTGAATACACCACCGAGCTGGATGAGCTGGTTGCCCTTGTTGCCGCCACCACCGAGGGTGTTAAGCATAGGGTTGACCACGCAGTTGAGGATACACATGCAGAAACCTGCAATGAAAGCACCGATGAGGTAAACGGTGAACACGCCGGTGAGGTTGCCCTCTACGTCCATCTGGCCACTGAGCCACTGGATGAGGATGCCAATCATGCCGACAGCAAGACCGATGAGAGCAGTCTTCTTGTAGCCAAACTTGTTAATGAGCATACCTGCAGGAATACCCATTACGAGATAGGCGATAAAGTTGCCGTAGTTACCAATCTGTGCGAGAACGTTGGAAATTTCGCCTTGGTTTTTGATGATGGTTGCCATAGGTGTGCAGAGGTTGGTCACGAAGGCAATCATTGCAAACAGCGCAATCATGATGATGATGGCTGCCCATTGCTTTTTTTGTTTAGTCATTTTGCTTTAGGTTTTAGGGTTTATAATTCGATTAATTCTTAAATTGTCAATATTCAATGCTCAACTGCGAAGCAGTCGCGAGAACTTGCATTTGCTGTCAGCGAAACTGGTGCAAATCTTGTAAGCAAGTTCGAGAGCGAAGCGGCAATCCTCCCTCATCTATCTGTGCCAAACTTGTAGATAGTCTTCTGGGTGTAGAGCTGTCCGGGGCGCAGCAGCACACTGGGGAAGTGAGCCTTGTTGGGGCTGTCGGGGAAGTGCTGTGCCTCAAAGCATAGTGCCGAGTGCTTGCCGAAGGTGGCGCCGTGGTTGCCGGGGAAGCCGTCGGCCCAGTTGTCGGAGTAGAACTGTATGCCCGGCTCGGTGGTGTACACCTCCATGGTGCGGCCATACTTAGGCTCTACGATGCGTGCCGCAAAGCTCAGCTCGCCGGCCTCGCTCTTGTTGAGCACAAAGCAGTGGTCGTAGCCGGTGCCGTTCTTTATCTGCTCGTCGTCGGCAAAGATATCCTGTCCCACGGGCTTGGGGGTGGTGAAGTCAAAGGGTGTGCCTTTCACCTTCAGCACCTCGCCGGTGGGGATGGATGTCTCGTCGATGGGCAGATAGAAGTCTGCGTTTATCTCCACTATCTGGTCGAGGGCATCGGGCGTGGGGTTGCCCAGTCCCTGCAGACTGAAGAAACCGTGGCTGGTCATGTTGACAACGGTCTTTTTGTTGGTCTTGCCGCTGTAGTCTATCACCAGCTCGTCATCGTCAGTCCAGGTGTAGCGTACTGCCATGCTCAGCTCACCGGGGAATCCCTCCTCATAGTAGGCCGACACATAGCGCAGCACCAGTGTCTGCTCGTTAATCTGCTCTGCGTCCCACACTCTGGCGTGAAATCCCGTAGGACCGCCGTGCAGGTGGTTGGGGCCGTTGTTGACAGCCACCTTATACTCCTTGCCGTTGAGGTGAAACTTACCCTTGGCGATGCGGTTGCCGTAGCGACCGATGAGGGTGCTCAGGAATGGCTCGGGACTGTTGATGACGCTGTCGATGTTGTCGTGACCCTGAATGACGTTGGCTACGTTGCCGTCGCGGTCGGGCACCATAATAGAAACAATGGCACCGCCATAGTTGGTGATGCCTACCTCATTGCCGGCTGCATTCTTCAGAATGTAGAGGTTGACTTCCTTTCCGGCAATTGTCTTCTCAAAATCCGCGGCTTTGAGGCCGCTTAAATTGTTTGTGATGGTATCCATTATTTTGCTAGCAGTTAAATATTTCTTGGCAAATATAAACAATTGCCCCGAAAGGGCAAACTTTTGCTAGCAAAAAAGTAGAAAATATTGCTTTTTACTTCAAAAATGAAGAAGAATGAGGTGTTTCTGCGCGATGCAATACGTACATCAATGCACCGCCGCCATCAGGTCGGCCACCACATAGCTGCTGCCTCCCACATACACAAAATCCTTTGGGCTGCTGTCGCGCAGCGCTGCCTGATAGGCTTCGCTGACGGTGGAGTAGGGCTGTCCCTGCAGGCCGTAGTCAGCAGCTTTGCGCATCAGGTCGTGGGCGTCGAGGGCACGCTTCACGCTGGCTTCGGTGAAATAATAAATTGCGTCTTTGGGCAGCATTGACAGCACGGTGGAGATGTCCTTGTCGTTGACCATGCCAAACACGATGCGCAGCTTCTCGCTCTTGGCAGCCTGCTTGCGCAGTTGCTGCACGATATATTGGAATCCTCCCACGTTGTGGCCTGTGTCGCATACAACTGTGGGCTTTCTACGCATCACTTGCCAGCGACCCATGAGGCCTGTCAGTCCGCAAACATGGGCAAAGGCTTTTCTCACATCTTCGTCGCTGATGTTAAAGCCGGCATTGCGTAGCAGCGGCAGGGCGGTGAGCACGGTGTTGGTGTTCTTATGTTGGCAGTAGCCTGCCAGTTCGCCTTTTAGGCGTCCCAGCGATTTGGTTTGATACACCATCCCGCTGGCAATGCTGCTCTTGTAGGAGAGCACCTCGGGTTCGTCTTCGGCAAAGACGATGTCTGTGCCCACCTCGCTTGCCTTGGCTGCAAACACGGGTCTGGTCTGTTCGGTTGTCTCGCCGATAACCACAGGTATTCCAGTCTTAATGATGCCTGCCTTCTCGCCGGCAATCTGTGCGAGGGTGTTGCCGAGAAACTGAGTGTGGTCAAAACTGATATTGGTGATAATGGAGAGTGCGGGTGTAATTATGTTTGTGCAGTCGAGTCTGCCGCCAAGACCTACTTCCACGACAGCTACATCTACTTGCATGTCTTGGAAGTATTTGAACGCCAGGGCTGTGGTCACCTCAAAGAATGATGGTTGCAGCGGCTCGAAGAATGGGCGCTGCTCCTCCACGAACCTCACCACATAGTCTTCGCTGACCATCTCGCCGTTGACACGTATCCTCTCGCGGAAGTCCACCAGGTGAGGGGAGGTGTAGAGTCCTACCTTATAGCCTGCGCATTGCAGCATGGCGGCGATGGTGTGGGAGCATGAACCTTTGCCGTTGGTGCCGGCTATGTGGATGGTTTTGTAGCTGCGGTGGGGATGACAGAGATGCTCATCGAGGGCCAGCGTGTTTGCCAGCCCTTCTTTATAACCTTGCGCACCAACGTTCTGAAACATCGGTACGCAATCGTAGAGATATTGTATGGTCTCCTTATAATCCATGCTTACTGGACTTAGACGCAAACCTCGGTCTGTGACAGGTTAGTCGTAGAGATTCTTGTATTTCTCAAATATTTTCTTACGCAGGCTCTCGGTGGGCTTGAAATTGGGACTGTCCTTGACGCTTTCGATGGCCTGCTTCTCAGCCTGCGACACTTTTTCGGGGATATAGACGCTTATCTTGACCACTATGTCGCCCACTCCGTAGCCATAGCCTGACACGGCTGGCAAGCCTTTACCTCTGAGGCGTAGTACCTTGCCAGGTTGGGTGCCTGGGTCAATCTTTATACGTGCCTTATGACCGTTGATGAGAGGAACCTCCACCGTGTCGCCCAGTATGGCTTGGTCCACAGAGATGAGCAGGTTGTATATCAGATCTTGCTCCGAGCGGATGAATGTGTCGTTGGGTGTCTCGGCAATGATCACCTGTATGTCGCCAGCGATGCCGTTGTGAGGTGCTGCGTTGCCTTTGCCTGGGCAGTTGACCACCATGCCATCGGCTACACCGGCGGGGATATTGATTTCAACCACCTCTTCGCCTTGCACGGTGCCTTGGCCGGCGCAATGCTTACATTTGTTCTTAATCACGGTGCCCTGGCCATGACATACGGGACACTCCTGCTGCACCTGCATCATGCCAAACATCGACTGCTGCGTCTTTGTGACTACGCCGCTGCCGTGGCAGTGGGAGCAAGTCTCGGGCTTGGCTCCGTCGGCGGCACCGCTGCCGTGACAGTCGGGGCACTCCACTTGTTTCTTTACCTTTATCTTCTTGGTGATACCGGTGGCTATCTCCTCCAGAGTGAGTCGGATACGCACTCTCAGGTCGGCACCCTTGTACACTCGCTGGCCTCTTTGTCCGCCGCCGAAGCCGCCGAAGCCACTGAATCCGCCGAAGCCGCCGAATCCGCCTCTACCGCCCAGTATGTCGCCAAACATGCTGAAGATGTCATTGAGGTCCATACCTCCGGCACTATATGCACCGCCTCCCATGTTGTTGATGCCTTCATGGCCGAAGCGGTCGTACATCTCGCGTTTTTTCGGGTCGCGCAGCACGTCGTATGCCTCGGCTGCCTCCTTGAATTTCTCTTCGGCCTCTTTGTCGCCGGGGTTACGGTCAGGGTGATATTTAAGCGCAACTTTTTTGTACGCTTTCTTCAGGTCCTCGTCGTTGACATTGCGGTCCACACCAAGTATCTCGTAGTAATCTCTCTTAGTTGCCATCTTTATAATTATAAATGAAGGTCTGTTGTAAAGGAATTATTGGCCTACTGCCACTTTGGCAAAACGAATGACCTGCTCATTTAGCATGTAGCCGTTTTGTACGCAGTCTATAACCTTGCCTTTCTGCTCGTCGTCCTGAGTCGGCACAAAGGCTACGGCCTCGTGGTAGTCGGTACTGAAGTCGGTGCCCACGGCATCCATCTTCTTCAGTCCCAGCCCCTCAAGGGTCTTGGTGAATTTCTGGAACACAAGTTCCACGCCCTCTTTGAGTGCCTCCACGTCGGTTGCCTTCGCAATGTTCTCCTCTGCGCGCTCCAGGTCGTCGGCCACGGGCAGCAGGGCCTCCATCACTTTCTTTCCGCCGTTGAGTATGAGGTCGGCTTTCTCCTTGATGGTGCGTTTGCGGTAGTTCTCAAACTCTGCCACCTTGTAGAGCATAGCGTTCTTGAGGTCGGCCACTTCCTGCTCCAGTTGTGCTATGCGCTCCTCGGGAGTCAGTTCCTGTGCTTCCTCAGCGGTCTCTTGAACCTCTTGAACTCTTGAACTTTCAAGCTCTCGACTCTCGTCTCTCGTCTCTAGGTTCTCAGTCTCTCGAACTTTCTTATTCTTTTTCATAATAATATGTGTTTTTTCAGTCTATTGTGTACGCCACTGCGTATGCAAAAAGCGTGCCAAAAGGCACGCGGCATCTAAAAAAGTTTATTGTGGGGTAGGCTCTAAAATGCAAACGGCAGCAAACAGGCGGCGGAGGGGAATACCATAGCCTCCTTTGATGTTGCCACGATTATCTTTATTGGTGTGTTCTGTCGCTGCTCGGCTTCCAGCAATGCTTGTCGGCAAAGGCCGCATGGGAAGGGCAGCTTTGTTGCCGGCCGTGAGGATGACTTTGCTGCAACAGCGATGGCATCCACCGTTAGGGTAGGGTGGGCACTCTGCGCATAGTGGAGGGCGGTGCGCTCAGCACACGTGCCGCAAGGGTAGGAGGCGTTCTCCTGGTTGGCTCCCGTCACCACACTGCCGTCGCTCAGCCTGAGGGCGGCGCCCACATGGTAGTTGGAGTAGGGGGCATAGCTGCCCTCGCACGCCTCCAGGGCTCTGGCGCACAGCTCCTGCTCATCGGCAGGCAGCTGGTCGGGCGTCGTGGCGTTGTATGTGAAGCTATATACCATCTCTTACTTCTTGTTGCGCTTGCTCTTTGAGTCATTGGCGTAGGTAAACAGGTAATAGACCTGCTGCGGTGTCAGTATCGCCGAGAATTTCTGGGTGTATGCGCGCCTCACCTTCAGCACCTCCTCGTCAGAGCGCCAGCGGGCAGCGTTGAGAGCCTTGGCCTGCTCGGCGGTGATTTTCTTCTTGTGGATAGGGGTGAGGTACTTGTCTTTCAGATCGTTGTAGATATCTTTAGCGGCGTGCAGCTCTTTCATGTATGCGTAGAACACCGGCTGCACCTTGGCCTTGAGTTCCTTGGTCAGCCCCATCTGAGACGATACATAGGCAAAGCGCTCTCTGTCTTTGTCTGACTGCGCCGACATCAGCATCGGTATAAGTGCCACGACTAAAAGTGCAAGTGTTTTCTTCATAGTTGGTTCAAATTTATGTTTGTCTTTAGTTTTTTCCAAAAATGCGAGTCGGCCTATAAGCGGGGTTCTGTTGTGCCTGCCATTTATCTACGCCTTCTGTTGCCAGGTGGCTCTATCGTGCTACCCTCCGACGCAAAGTCCTTGCGGTCTTACTTGGACGGACAGCCCTCTGTCGTCGGTATACATGCACTTTCACCCTCCGCCACGCACACCGCGGCCATCACTGGTTGCGGTCGTGAGCTCTTACCTCGCGTTCTCACCCTTACCTTATTAATATATATAATATGGCGGTTATTTTCTTCTGCGTTGCGGCACCCTCGCGGATACTTCCCGTTAGGAAGCGGAGTGTCCTGTGGTGCCCCGACTTTCCTCTTGCCTTGCCTTTTGGGGTGGACAAGCGACAGACCGGCCGGCTCGCGAGGCTTATGTTTTCGGCTGCAAAGGTAATCAAAAAAGTTTAATTCGGCCGATATCAATTCTAAACTATTCTTAAAGACTTCACAAATTAGGTTAAATCTATTCAAAATACTTATGTTTGGTGCGTTTATTGCATTGCAATGTCAGCAGGAAATGATAACTTTGCACCTCGAAAAATGAAAAACTATAAAATCTTATATTATGAGACAAAGCATTATTAAGTCATTTGTAGGTGGCGTGGTGTTGGCATCCGCTGTCTTCGCTGTCGCCGTAATCCCCGCTCAGCCTGCTCAGGCAGCGGTAGTGTCTTCTGGTATGGTTGACCTCACGGCAGCAGCCGAGAGTGCCGTCAACTCCGTCGTGTATATCAAGGTGACCATGAATGCCAAGCAGCAGCAGATGGAGTATTACTCGCCGTTCGACGATTTCTTCGGCGACTTCTTCGGCTTTGGCAACGGACAGCGTCGCAAGCAGCAGGTGGAGACTCCCAAGCGCAAGGCTTCGGGCAGTGGCGTGATTATCTCCGCTGACGGCTATATCGTTACCAACAACCACGTGGTGCAGGATGCCGACGAGATACTCGTGAAACTCAACGACAAGAAGGAGTATAAGGGCCGCATCATCGGCACCGACAAGACCACCGACCTCGCCCTCATCAAGGTGGAGGCCGACAACCTGCCTGCCATTCCCATCGGCGACAGCGACAAGCTTAAGCTCGGCGAGTGGGTGCTCGCTGTGGGCAACCCCTTCAACCTCACCAGCACCGTCACCGCAGGCATCGTCAGCGCTAAGTCGCGCTCCCTCAATGCCAACGACGTCGAGTCGTTCATACAGACCGACGCGGCCATCAACGCAGGCAACTCGGGTGGGGCACTCGTCAATGCCAAGGGCGAGCTCGTGGGCATCAACGCCATGCTCTACAGCCAGACGGGCTCCTTCTCAGGCTACGGATTCGCCATTCCTACTACTATTATGAATAAGGTGGTCGACGACCTCAAGCGCTACGGCACCGTGCAGCGTGCTCTGCTCGGCATCAGCGGCTCCGACCTCACCAAATATATTGACGACCAGAAAGATAAGGGCAAGGCCGACGGCGACGTTGACTACGGCACCAGCGAGGGTGTCATCGTACTCGAAGTGCCTGTTGACGGTGCGGCAGCCGATGCTGGCCTAGAGGAGAAGGATGTCATCACTGCCATCGACGGCAAGGAGATTCACTCGATGGCAGAGCTGCAGGAGATGCTGGCCACCCATCGTCCTGGCGACAAGGTGAACGTCACCTTCCTGCGCAACAAGAAGCAGTACACCAAGGCTGTCACTCTGCGCAACATACAGGGCACTACCGACAAGGTGTCTGACGTAGATCCCAACAGCCTCGGCGTAGCTCTCAAGCCGCTCACCAGCGAGCAGAAGCGCGAACTGGCGCTCAACAACGGACTCATGGTCATCTCCGTCCGCGAAGGCAAGATGAAGGAAGCGGGCATCACCAAGGGACTCATCATCCTCGAGGTCAACGACCGCAAGATGGTCAGCACCGATGACTTCGACGAAGTCGTCAAGGTCGCCAACGCATCCAAAGACCCCGTGCTCTGGATCAAGGCCAAGACTCAGAGCGGACTACCCAAGAGCTTCGCCGTCGATCTCAGCGGCGACGAGAAGAAGAAGTGATCGTTACATACTCACATAATTATAAAGGCGGAAGCAGCAATGCTCCGCCTTTATTGTTTTGTCCGTACTGAAAATGGAATCGCAATTATGTTTAATGGGAGATAGAGAAAGAATCTATTTTTATCTACTTTTATCTACTTCTTACTACCTTTTACTACTTTTACTACCTTTTACTACTTTTACTACCTTTTACTACCTTTTACTACCTTTTACTACCTTTTACTACCTTTTACTACCTTTTACTACTTTTACTACCTTTTACTACCTTTTACTACTTTTTACTACCTTTTACTACCTTTTACTACCTTTTACTACCTTTTACTACCTTTTACTACTTTTTACTACCTTTTACTACCTTTTACTACCTTTTACTACTTCTTACTCCTTTCATCTCATTATTTTGTGCTATATTTGCAGTTTAAAGCAACAAACTGAATGAAAAACTTCGAACTAGTCTCTCCCTATGAGCCGACCGGCGATCAGCCGGAAGCGATACGCCAACTGACTGAGGGCGTTTTTCGTGGCACTCGCGATCAAGTGCTGCTGGGTGTCACGGGCAGCGGCAAGACGTTCACTATCGCTAACGTGATAAAGAACGTTGGCCGTCCTACGCTCGTGCTGAGCCATAACAAGACGCTCGCAGCGCAGCTGTATCAGGAGTTTAAGAGCTTCTTCCCCCACAACTGCGTGGAGTATTACGTCAGCTACTACGACTACTACCAGCCCGAGGCCTACATCCCCTCCACGGGCAAATATATCGAGAAAGAGCTGCAGATCAATGAGGAAATCGACCGCATGCGCATCGCCGCCACTTGTGCGCTGCTCTCCGGTCGCCGCGATGTGATAATCGTGAGTTCTGTGTCGTGCATCTACGGCATGGGTAACCCCAGTGCGTTCTATGAGAACCTCATCGAGCTGCGCGTGGGCCAGACTATCGCTAAGAACGCTCTCGAGCGCAAGCTCGTCAATAACCTCTATGTGCGCAACGATGCCGACCTCAGCCGCGGCTATTTCCGCGTGAAGGGCGACACCATCGACGTGGCCCTCGCCTACTCCGATAAGGTGCTGCGCATACAGATGTGGGACGACGAGATAGACTCGTTGCAGGAACTCGATGCCCTCTCCTATCAGAAAATATCTGATTTTGAGGACTATCGCATCTACCCTGCCAATCTTTTTATCACCTCAGCCGAGTCTGCCAACGCAGCCACCAAGCAGATAGAGGACGACCTCTGGGAGGAGGAGGCCGCCTTGCGCAATGCAGGCAAGACCCTCGAGGCGGACCGCCTGCATGAGCGCGTCACCTATGATGTGCAGATGATACGCGAATTGGGCTATTGCAGCGGCATAGAGAACTACAGCCGCTACTTCGACGGCCGCGCACCTGGCACCCGCCCCTACTGTCTGCTCGATTTCTTCCCCAAGGACTTTCTGCTTGTCATCGACGAGAGTCATGTCACGGTGGGTCAGGTCAGCGGCATGTATGGCGGCGACCGCAGCAGGAAGGAGAATCTTGTGGAGTATGGTTACCGGCTGTCGGCCGCCTTCGACAACCGTCCGCTCAACTTCAGCGAGTTCAAGCAGATGACCGGCCAGACTATCTACGTCAGTGCCACGCCCGCCGACTATGAGCTGGGCGAGGCAGGTGGCGTGGTGGTGGAGCAGCTCATACGCCCTACCGGTTTGCTCGACCCCAAGATAGTCGTCCGCAGTAGCGACAATCAGATTGACGACCTCATGGAGGAGATACAGCAACGCTCCGAGCGCTCGGAGCGTGTGCTTGTCACCACCATCTCCAAGAAGTCGGCCGAAGACCTCACCGAATACTTGCTCAACTGTGGCATGCGAGCCGACTATATCCATTCTGATGTCGATACGATGGACCGTGTCAAGATTCTCGAGAAACTGCGCCGTGGCGAGATAGATGTACTGGTGGGTGTCAACCTGCTGCGCGAGGGCTTGGACTTGCCCGAGGTGTCGCTCGTCGCGATACTCGATGCAGACAAGAGCGGTTTCCTCCGCGATGCCCGTTCGCTCACCCAGACAGCGGGACGCGCTGCGCGCAATGTTCACGGCTTGGTCATCATGTACGGTGACAGCATCTCCGATGCCATGCAGAGCGTGATTGATGAGAGCGAGCGTCGCCGCAGCAAGCAGCAGGCCTACAATGCGGAGCACCACATCACACCCTCCCCTATCACCAAGGAGATAGGTAACGACCTCCTTGGCTCCCTCTCAACCAATGATGTAGCTTTTGAGTCGGGGGCGTATGGCATTGCAGCTGAGCCCGAAGAGACGTATGGTTTTGAGAACGAAACGATTGACTCTCTGCGTGCCAAGATGGAGCGTGCAGCCAAGAACTTCGACTTCATCCTTGCCGCCCGCTACCGCGACGAGATAAAAAAACGACAATAAAGTGATACTCTACTTTTCTTCCACCGGCAACTCGAGGGCTCTGGCCACTACCCTAGCCTCCCACCTTGGTGACAAGGCAGTCGATATGGTGCCCCTGCTCGATGCCCCTGCCGTGCCCTGTGAGCTTGGTGCCAATGAGCCGCTCGGTTTTGTCTTCCCCATCTACGGCTGGAGCCTTCCCGATATTGTACGCACCTTTCTTCAGAGGCTGCGGATAGAGGGTTACAACCATCAGTATGTCTATTTCGCTGTGACATGCGGCGACGATGTCGGCGTTGCCGACCGCCCCATCCGCAGGGTGCTGGCGGATGCGGGCCTGCACCTCGATGCCGGCTACTCTGTGTGTATGCCTGACAGCTATGTGTGCCTCCCTGGCTTCGATGTGGACAAACCCGATGAGCGTGAGGAGAAATACTCTGCCTTTGGTCCGCGCGTTAAGGAGATAGCTGAGCAGGTGAAGCGCCGTGCCGTGGTGATGGACATCAAGCGTGGGCGTTTTCCCTGGCTTAAGACCAATGTGCTGGGGTGGTATTTCCGCAAGTATCTTATCACCGACAAGCCTTTCCGCACCACCGACGACTGCATCGGATGCGGCAAGTGTGTCAGTGTCTGTCCGCTGCACAATATCACTCTCGAGGGTCAAGAGTCGAGGGTCAAGGGGCAAGAGTTTAATATACAATGGCATGGCCACTGCACAGGGTGCCTATCTTGCTACCACCACTGCCCTACCCGCTCCATCCGTTTTGGCAAACGCACAGAGAAAAAGGGGCAATACTTGTACCCTGAGCGCCGTCAGCTTTAATTTCCACGAACTCAGCATTAAATTCTACAAAGTCAGCTTTAGTTGGTGACGAAGTCCGCTTTAGTTGACACACCCCCTCCCCCTTCGGGGACTCCCCCTAACTAAGGGGGAGAATCGAAGGCCCTAACCAAGGGGGAGAATCGAAGGCCCTAACCAAGGGGGAGAATTGAAGGCCCTAACTTAGGGGGAGAATCGAAGGCCCTAACCAAGGGGGAGAATTGAAGGCCCTAACTTAGGGGGAGAATCGAAGGCCCTAACTTAGGGGGAGAATCGAAGGCCCTAACTAAGGGGGAGAATTGAAGGCCCTAACCAAGGGGGAGAATCGAAGGCCCTTAACTAAGGGGGAGAATCGAAGGCCCTTAACTTAGGGGGAGAATCGAAGGCCCTAACCAAGGGGGAGAATCGAAGGCCCTTAACTTAGGAGGAGAATCGAAGGCCCTTAACTAAGGGGGAGAATCGAAGGCCCTAAATAAGGAGGAGAATCGAAGGCCCTTAACTTAGGGGGAGAATCGAAGGCCCTAACTAAGGGGAAGAATCGAAGGCCCTAAATAAGGGGGAGAATCAAATATGGGAGGGATGTGAGTGATGGGAGTGATGGGAGTGATGGGAGTGATGGGAGGGATGGAAGGGATGGGAAATATGGGAATTATGGGAGTTGTGGGAGGGATAAAGGGGTTGAAATTTTTATGGTGTTTTTGTAGAAAAATTTTGCGCAAATTATTTGGGGATATGGTTAAGTTGTCGTAACTTTGCGGTGTGAAGTTCGGGGTGGAATCCGGGCTTTGGGAGTGCTAGGAAGAAGTAGCTAACGACTGGGAATACAAGGCGTTACGTTTACGTAGTAGTGCTGACAAAAAAGCCCTACATCTTGGCAGAGATGCAGGGGCAGGGAAATGTCTCTTTAACTTTAAGGTGTGCGGATACCTATGTGAGAGACGGGGCAAACTCCATTTTGCGAGTTTGGGAGTGCAAATTTAGTTTTTTTTTCCCTTCCCCCCTCCGTTTTCCCTGCTAAAAATAGTTAAAATTAAAATTGTTAAGGCTTTGCTTTGACGGTTATCTATATATATCTGAAAGAACATTAAAAACTATAAACGCATGGAAAACAAGAAATTAAGTTCAGATTTCACTTTCTTCGGAAAGGGTTATTTCAGCAAGAAGGCGGGGAAGATTGTTCCCTCGACGAGTCCTCAGGGTACGGTGGATATTGCCTGGTGTGGGCGGTATATCAAGTCGGACCGTGCGAAGTGGGCGACGGAGGAGTTGCGTCGTCGTATGTCGATGTCGAGTGATGATGATTTGCGCAAGTTCAAGTTGCTGAATTTTGAGGCTGTGGCTGGTAGTGGTACTTTCAAACGCGGTTGTGCGAGCGGTCTTATTGAGCGTTCGCAGTATATTGTGCTCGATGTTGACGACTTGTCGTCGACTGAGGAGGCTCGGGCGGTTCAGCGTACTTTGGTTGCTGACAGCAGTGTTGAGACGGCTTTGTGTTTTTTGTCGCCTAAGGGTCATGGCACTAAGTGGTGGGTTGAGTTGCCGGTGTGGTGTATGGACATGACTTTTTCGGAGCAGTATGCTGCGCTGAGCAGGTATGTGGGGTATGAGTATGGTATTCAGGCGGACTTGTCTTGTTCTAATGTGAACAGGCTTTGTTTCTTGCCTTACGATCCGGATTGTTTTATTAATGCTAAATATTTATCTTTATGATTTACAGTGATTCAGAAAAGTTGGCAGAGTATGCCAGGCAGATTCACGAGTCGGGCGTTGATCTGACGTCTGACCAGCGGGTTTGGACTGCGATTGCGTATGCTTGCGCTTCGCAGGGTGAGGCTGGTCGTGAGCCTTATCATTTGATTTCGAGTAATTATGGCGGTTACTTGTAAATGATAACGCTAAAGTATACCAAATAATAATTTAAAAGTATACCATTTCGGTTAGGTGCTGCAAAGGTACAAAAAGTGTGTTAAACATTACTTGTTATTGATTATTTTTCTGGTTTCTTTAATACGATATGATGT
>JAFTAJ010000029.1 GCA_017458585.1 Bacteroidaceae bacterium | reverse complement strand
TCTCATAATGATTATATTTTATTGGTTTATGTTCCTTATTATTCACAGAAAGCACGCCCCGACTTCATAGAAGCCAAAGCGTGCCTTCTCCCACTCGCAGCATCCTGCGAATGAATGTGTCCCGATTTTTTACGGGGGGGGGGTATTGTTCATTTTGTACATACTTTTGTCTATATCTCCGTGCAAAGTTACAACAATTTCTTGTAACTGCAAAATTCATTCAGAAATTTTCCACTAGAGTTGCAAAGTCGCAAAGTTGACCTTGGTGAGAACGAAACAAAAATAAGGAAAAATCTCCGCTGCGCGGAGACAAAAAAAACTGAAACCTCACACATAAATCACAGAAATCACAGATAACGAAAACGAAAACTAAAACCTGAAAAACTCTTTCGCTCTGGTAGAGACTGCGTCTAACGGATGAAGTGCCTGTATGCTTCTCCTCATGAACAAGTTCACAGGCGAAGCCCCAGTCCCATCATCCACCTCTGCGAGGTTGCTACCAGAGCGAAAGCAAAAACCAAGAAAAACAGACCCCCTCGCTCCGCGAGGAATCCATATCTACTTCCCCAAAGGAGACCCCGTCCCCCTCTATGGGGAGGACACAGATACTCCCACCCCTCAGTCGCACACGCCCCCTCGGCTTGGACACACCCCCTCCCCAGCTCCCACCTGGACACACCCCATCCCGGCACTCCCACCTGGACACACCCCATCCCCCTTACGGGGACTTCCCCTAACTTAGGGGCAGAATCAAAGGCATAGTTTTATTAGACTATAGTTTTACTTTTCGGGAGCGTGTGTGTCCGTTTACTGTCCAGCGAAGGATGTAGATGCCGGTGGGGAGGGCTGACGCGTCGAGGGTGGACTGCCCTGAGGCGAGTGGGCGGCCGGCGAGATCGTAGAGAAGGAGGGAGGAATTAGAAATTAGGAATGAGGAATTAGAAATTAGGAGATGGATTTGGCGGGTGTGGGGGTCGAGGGTGATGCGGTAGTCGAGGTCTTGGTTCTGCTGCAGCGCCATGACGGCGGAGACGCTCTCGTCGGCTTGTTGTATATACCACTGGCGCGTGGTCTTGGTGGCGTTGTCGGCGTTGTTGGTCCAGCTGATGACGGGATTGCCGTCGGTGCTGTTGCCGTGTGAGTTGTTCCACGCCAGATGGGTAGCTTTGTTTTCGATGGCCCAGTTGTCGCCGGCCGGCACGAATCGCCAGAGCTGGCGGTTGTCCTTGTCGTCGATGGGCATGAGCCGGAGTTGGGAGCCAGTGGCATAGTAACCGTCGGTGTTGGTAGCCATGTCGGTGATGGCAAGGTTGCTCTCACGGCTTACGAGACGGTAATAGTCGGCGGTGATGGGGCGCAGATCCCACTGCTGCGTCATGTAGCGGTTGTCGTCGCGGCTCCATGTGCCGATATTGTCGCTGCCGTCACAGATGTCGATGGGATGGTCCACTCCTACATTATATATATAATAATAGTAGTCCTCGTCTATGTCCATGGGATTGGTTGGCAGTGGCAAGGGCGGCTGGAGGTTGTCGGGATTGGGGAAGACGGATGACAGATAGGCGGCGTGGTTGACGAGGAAGTCTTTCAGATAGTCGATGCCTTCTTGATATGTGCTGAAGAGTTCCAGCTCATCCCAGACGCGCTGGTCGATGGGCCAGACTTTGTAATTCATTTGTTGGCTCTCATCTAACTCGGCCGCCAGACTATCAACGAAGGCAAGGGTGTTTTCCACAAGGTTCTCCTGGCAGACGGCCTTGTGCCATCGACGGCCTATGAGATTGCGGAACCATGGGTCGGTGTACATCTGCACGAACCAGTTTTTGCCGCTGTTGCCGCCGTATCCGGCGTCGAGCACGAGGCGATTGGTGACTTCACCGATGCGGTGGCAGTTGTTGAAGGCAATGTCGTAGTCCCAGATAGGGCCCATGTAGAGGTGGTCGTCGGCTTGTTGCTTGTAGCAGTAGATGCTGTAGAGACCGTCGCAGTTGCCGCTGTACTCCACAGTCAGTAACCACGAGGCGAGGGTGAGACTGTCGAGGAGTGGGCGATAGCCACGGTCGGGGTCTTGATAATCGTCGGAGAAGAGGCGGGTCTCCACGTTGTTCATAAACTGGCGTATGTAGTTGACTTGCCGCTCTTGTATAAACTCGCTGTCGGGCGAGCGGACGGAGATGGGCACTCCTTTGTCGGTGCGGAAGTTGCAGTCTCCCCATGCGGCTGGTGATCCTATCTCCATGAAGTAGCCGCCGGAGATGTCGGAGGTGTCGGCGGGGATGGTGTCTTGCTCCACGATGTCGATGCGCTTTTTGTGGATGTCTATCTGGTCGCTCACCTGATAGTTGCCAAGGAAGTTGGAGTTGAGGGTGATGTCCACGAAGGTGGCGGCAGGCACGAAGGGCTGCCCCAGACTCTTGGCTATATAGCTGGCGACTGCATTGCGTATGAGCGCCTTGTCACCACAGTTGGCCAGTAGTGTCCAGTTGCGTGCGTTGGCATGGTCGTTGCCAAGTAGCTTGGTCTTGTGCTTAAACTTTACGCGATAGGGTTTCTTGGGCATGTTCCATGTGCTATTGCCACGGCCACGAATTTGTAAAGAATCGAATATCTCTATCAGTCCGTCGCGTACGCGCCACATCTTGGCGTATTGATAGTTTTGTTTGCTGGAGATGTCAGCACCGTCGTAGGTGTTGATGTAGAGGCTCGGCAGATTGGTGTGCTGCTTGATGAAGGAGGGGGTATTGCCACGCCGCAGGTTGTCCAGCTCTGCGGAGAAGGCATCGTATGCTTCCTGCAACTCTTGCAGCGCATCGTCGGTAATGGCGTCATCGCTGAGTGTTTCGCCTATGGCTATCTGCGTGCGTAGTGCTGAGGCGATGGGCCCTAAATCGGTGAGGTAGTAAGGGCCGAACTCATTAACATGGATTGGGTGGAACTCGGCAAAATGGCCAAACTTGTTGCCCGAAGTGTTGGCGAGGATGGTGAAGCGCAACGCGCGGTAGGTGCTGTTGCCCAGGGAGACGGGGGCGGAGGTGTATTCCTGACCGGAGCTGGCGTTGCCGAGCGTGATGGTGCCCAAGTCGGTCCATTGCTCAAGGTCAACGCTGCCCAGCACTCCCATGAGCGTGACATGGTTGGCACCTGTCTGGCGTCGGACTACATACAGGCCGATATTGCCTCCGACAGGCTCCGCGAAGTCTATCTGTATGTAGTGAGTGTCTTGGACTTGGTTGTGCCAGTCGCTATGCCAGAAGGTTGTGGCGTTGCCGTCAACCATGTATTCTATATGCTGTCCGTCCTGAAAATCGCTGGCATTGCTGCTGAGCTGTGCTCCGGTGACGGGGATTGCCTGGGTGTCCCTTCCGGTGGCCTGCGTGTATAGCTCCTTGGAATGTGCAAGCAGGTCGCGGTATTGCTCAGCTATTGTCTGCGCTCCCGAAGCGAGCACACACATGCTGAGTAATGTAATATGTAAGATGTGAGATGTAATATGTAAGATGTGAGATGTAATATGTAAGATGTGAGATGTAATATGTAAGATGTGAGATGTGAGATGTTATATTCCCCATAGGAGGACGTAGGCGGTGGCGGCGGGTATGGCTAGGAGGGCGCTATCGAAGCGGTCGAGGGCTCCGCCATGGCCGGGGAGGAAGTTGCCGCTGTCCTTGATGCCGAGGGTGCGCTTGAACTGGCTCTCCACAAGGTCGCCCCATGTGCCGAAGACGCAGACGGTGAGGCCGAGACCCAGCCAGAAAAGGACGGACCCCCTCTCATCCCCCTCTAGGGGGAGGAGGGCATGGAAGGCCCATGCGCCGAGCAACACGACGATGGCACCGCCGATGCTGCCTACCCATGTCTTCTTGGGAGAGATGGAGGGGAAGAGCTTATGGGTGATTGACAGACCCCCTCTCATCCCCCTGAAGGGGGAAGGTATGTTAATTTGCCATTTGACTTTCTTGCCGAGGGTGCAACCGAAGCAGTAGGCACCGGTGTCGTTGAGCCACAGGAAGACGAAGACGGCGAGGGGCAGGATGGGGGAGTAGATCTGATTGAAGGCGAGTACGTTGAGCAACGCCATGGGCAGGGCGATATAGAGCTGGCCAGCGAAGGTGTAGGCCCAGGAACACACCCCCTCCCGGCTTTGCCGTACTCCCCCTAGCTTAGGGGGAGAATCTTTTTGAGAGAGCTCCTCCCCGGAATAGAGGTTGCTGATGAGGATGAAGAGGAGGGAGAGGATATATGGGGCGAAGGCGACGAGGCCTGCGCTGCCGCTGCAGGTGAGGAAGAAGGCGATGAAGAGGTATACGCCGCTGATGATGCTCACGGTGTTGTTGACCTGCGCTATGTCGTGACGGGCGAGGAGCTCGTTGAACTCATTGAGCAGCAGGGCGGTGATGAGGGCAAAGAGCACGCAGTAGGTGGACATGCCGAGGAGCAGGCAGCCCACTATCACTATTACAAAGGCTATGCCGGAGAGGGTGCGGATGAGGGTGTTGGACATCTAAAATTAGGAGTTAGGAATTAGGAGTTAGGAATTAGGAGTTAGGAATTAGGAGTTAGGAATTAGGAGTTAGGAATTAGGAGTTAGGAATTAGGGATGAGTTTGTCTATCTCGTCTTTTTGTTCTTTTTCTTTCTTGTCGAGTTCTTTCTCCTCGGCTTCGGCGCGCTCCTTGGCGAGGCGCTCGTTCTCGGCTATTATCTCGTCGGAGCGGCTGGTCCACTGGCGCTTGCCGAAGATTTGCTCTACATCCTCAGCGAAGATGACTTCGTTGTCGATGAGGAGCTGGGCTACCTGGCCATGACCGTCGCTATGCTCGGTGAGCAGTTGCTTGGCGCGGTCGTACTGCTGGGCTATGAGAGCCTTGACCTCCTCGTCAATCTGCTTGGCGGTGATGTCGGAGTAGGGCTTCTGGAAGTAGTCCTGCTGGGCGGTGTAGTAGCTGATATTGTAGAGGTTGTCGCTCATGCCGTAGTAGGCTACCATGCTGAAGGCCATCTTGTTGGCGCGCTCGAGGTCGTTGAGTGCTCCTGTGGAGATATGGCCGGTGAAGAGTTCCTCGGCAGCACGTCCGCCCAGGAGGGAGCATATCTTGTCGAGCATCTGCTCTTTGGTGACATTGACACGCTCTTCGGGCAGATACCATGCTGCGCCGAGAGCCTGGCCGCGTGGCACGATGGTGACCTTGATGAGTGGGTCGGCATACTGGCAGAACCACGAGATGGTGGCATGACCGGCCTCGTGGATGGCTATGCTGCGCTTCTCCTCCTGAGTCATGACCTTGGTCTTCTTCTCCAGTCCACCGATGATGCGGTCGATGGCATCGAGGAAGTCCTGCATGCCGACGGCCTGCTTGTCGTGGCGGGCGGCGATGAGTGCGGCCTCGTTGCAGACATTGGCTATGTCGGCACCGGAGAAGCCTGGGGTCTGGCGCGAGAGGAGGTCGAGGTTGACGGTCTCGTCCATCTTGAGTGGCTTGACGTGAACGAGGAATATCTGCTTGCGTTCGGGCAGGCCGGGCAGCTCTACATGTATCTGGCGGTCGAAGCGACCTGCACGCAGCAGGGCCTTGTCGAGGATGTCGGCGCGGTTGGTAGCAGCCATGACGATGATGCCGCTATTGGTGCCGAAACCGTCCATCTCGGTGAGGAGCTGGTTGAGTGTGCTCTCGCGCTCATCGTTGCCGCCCATAGAGGGATTCTTGCCACGGGCGCGGCCTACGGCATCGATCTCGTCGATGAAGACGATGCAGGGCGATTTCTCCTTAGCCTGACGGAAGAGGTCACGGACGCGGCTGGCACCTACGCCGACAAACATCTCCACGAAGTCGCTACCCGAGAGGGAGAAGAAGGGCACGCCAGCCTCGCCAGCCACGGCCTTGGCAAGCAGTGTCTTACCGGTGCCCGGAGGCCCTACGAGGAGGGCACCCTTGGGTATCTTGCCACCGAGCTCGGTGTATTTCTTGGGGTCTTTGAGGAACTTGACTATCTCCTGCACTTCCTGCTTGGCTTCGTCCTGCCCGGCGACATCGTTGAAGGTGATATTCATCTTGCTGCCCTTCTCATAGAGCTGGGCGCGGCTCTTGCCGACGGAGAAGATGCCACCGCCGCCACCTCCGGCACGGCGGAAGATGAGCATCCAGAAACCGAGGATAAGAAGAACGGGGAAGAGGATGTTGAGGAAGAGAGAGCCGAGGAAGTTGCTGTTGGCATCGTACTGTATCTTGCCGGTGAAATGCTTGGCCTCTTTCTCTGCGGCAAGGAACTGATTGACATCGCTCACGTCGGGAAACTCAGCCACGACGGAAGGGTCGCGGCCTGCCTCGGCAGCTTTGCCGAAAATCTCGCCGACATAGGGCTTTTGGATATACATCCTTACATTGCCGTCGCCTTTGTTGACTACGATATTGCGGGCATAGCCTTTCTGCACGTATTCCTGAAACTCGGAATAGCTGACTTCCTTTTGGAAGCTGTTGCTGTTGCCGGAGTTGGTGTAGAACATGTAGGCCAGCAGCAGTATGACTATCATGTATGTCCAGTTCAGATTGAACTTGGGCATCTTCATGTTGTTGTTGTTATTATTGTTGGGCATTATTGAAGATTGAAAATTAGAAGTTAAAGGAAGATAGAAGTAGATAAAAGTAGATAGAGGACAATACCTATGACTATCTGGGAATTAGGAATATTTTAATATTCGTCGGGGAGTTCGGTGAGGGTGGCATCAGCCCAGAGGTGCTCGAGGTCGTAAAACTCGCGGGCCTGGGGCTGTAGGATGTGGACGATGATGTCGCCGTAGTCCACGGCTACCCAATAGGCATTCTCAAGTCCACTCACGCCAATGGCTTTCTCGCCGAGGCGCTCGCGAGTCATATCGCTCACGGAGCCAGCGATGGCCTCTACTTGGTTGGCGCTGTTGCCTTGGCATATTACGAAGTATTTGCAGATGGGGTCTTTTATGTTTGAGAAGTTGGCGATGACTATGCGGCGGCCTTTCTTCTCTTGTATTCCTTCGGTGATGACTTGAAGTAGTTTGTCAGTGGTGAGCATTGAAATTAGAAATTAGAAATTGAAAATTGACACACCCCATCCCCCTTGCGGGGACTTCCCCTAACTTAGGGGCAGAAGGAATGAGGAATGAGGAATTAGAAATTTGAAATTTGAAGATTAAAGATTGAAATTTGAGGATTCGATGTGCAAAAATACTATTTTTTTCATAGAAAAAGTGTTTTTTTCTTGATATTTCTTTGCTGTATTATTAGAATGTTATATTTTTGCAAGCGAAAAGATTGGGATATGGTGTAATGGTAACACTGCAGATTCTGGTCCTGCCTTTCCTGGTTCGAGTCCGGGTATCCCAACTATAAAGAGGGCCGCGCATCGATTGGATGCGCGGCTCTCTTTGATGTAAGATGTATGATGTGAGATGTAAGATGTTTATTGGCCGGTGATGATGATGCTATAGACAGCGGTGACATCTGCTGTGTTGACATTGCCGTCGCGATTGACATCGGCATCGGTATCGCTGATGCCTGAGTTCTGTCCGTTGATGATGTAGGTGTAGATAGCCACCACGTCAGCAGAGTTGATGCTGTTGTCGCGATTGACATCGCCGCGAGCAGCTGTGGTGACCGTTGCGCTGGTTGCGGAGGTGCGTGAGTCGAGGTAGTCGTCGGCGATGGCTTTGACCTCGACAGTATAGCTGGCTCTGTTCTCAAGGTCTGTGTATATGAAGGTGGGCTTTGCGATGGTGTCGGTGCGTAGGGTGTCGACTATTGACGATTGACCATTGACGATTGACGATTGATAGAGGGTGAGGACATATTGCTCTGCGTTGGTTACCTCGTCGAAGGTGGCTGTCAGCTCATTGTCGGCGGTGGGGATGAGCTTGAGATGCTTGATGGAGGTGAGCTGTCCGCTACATTGATAGTAGAACACGATATTGTTGAGTCCGTCGCGATGGATATTTTTCATGCGTATGTTCATGTAACCGCCCACGTAGGCTGTGTCGCATGGGATGGTGGTGCTATTGAGCTCCATGTTGTTGGTGTAGCCAGGCCAAAGGTCGCCCTTGTAGGCTGATGCTTTGCCTCCGCCGTAGGGTGTGAGCTTTCCATCGGCGGGTATGACGGTCATGCGCTGGTGGTTGCGGTAGTTGTTGATGGACTTGTTGGTCCAAGATGTTTTGTCGTAGTGCACATGATTGATGAGCATGCCTTCGCCGTAGAGGGTCATGAACCAGTCGGACTCCTCGCGGTTTTCGAGTATGTAGTATTCGTTGCCAGTGGGGTCGGCCTCGTTGGGTATGCGATAGGCGCGGACGGCAGAGTCGGCATGGAGGGGTGGCAGGGTGACGAGTTGTTTCTCGTTGCGCAGAGTGTCAATCTTTATCCATCCGAAGAACTCTCGCTCGTAGGCCGTATAGCCCACTGGAGTGTGGCTGTAGTTGTTGAATTGGCCGTAGTCCATGAGCGACCAGGCGTCCATGCCGAAGATGCCTGATACGTTGTTGGTGTTGTAGAAGTCGGGGAGTCCGAGAGCATGGCTGAACTCGTGGCATAGGGTGCCGATGCCGTCGAACTGCTCGCCTGCTCCGTAGTCGGCGAGCTCGTCCATCACGAGGCCAGCCTTGAACTTGAGCCCCTTGGAATTGGTGTGTGACAGGCTCCAGTAGTAGGCAGCCCATATATCGTTGTTAACGCCGCTGACCTGCTCGCCGTGGCCCGGGTAGATGACGATGACCATTATGTCGCCATTCTTGTTTTTGTATGGAGAGAAATCGACGCCCTTGGCTGTGGCGGAGTCGATGGCTTCAGCCATGTAGCCTGTGGGGTCGATATCGTCGCCGCCACTGTTGGCGCCGTATGTTGCGTGGTCTTGGCTTACACGCACCTTGGCCAGCACGTCAAACTGGGGACGGAACTGGCCGTCGCTCTGAGCGATGAAGTACTCACGCATGCTGCCCGGTCCGCCTTCTTCGGTGTAGTTGTCGGCATTGAGGTGGCGGCTGAAGCGGTCGATATCATTCTCTTCTTTGAAAGACAGGTCGGTAAACTCGGCCAGGATGACGGGCACCCTGACATCTCCCTTGCTGGCTACGCTGGCCAGGCTGATGTTGCCCACGCCATAGCGCATCTTGTGGCGCATGGCGAGGAAGGTGAAGAAGTCATTGCTATACTTGGTGGCCAGTCGCTGCTCGATGGGTGTGCGGTCAAGTGGCTCATGGGCGAGCATGGTGCCGGCGCTGACGTTGCCATCGTGGTCAATTTCGGCGTAGCAGAAATCGCCGCTAGCATTGGGGAAGACGGGCATATCGTCATCGGTGAGGTAATAGAGCATGTGGTCGGCACCGGTGCGTGTGACGGTGAGAGTGGTACCGTCGGACTGCTTTACTGTCTTTCTTACTCTGAACACGGGGCTGGCGATTGCCGTGGCAAGGATGACGGTGAGGCACAATATTGTGGCAATGAGTCTATTCATGTGTTTGTGATGTGTGTGTTATGTAGTGATCGATTAGTTTGCGGGCCATACTGAGAGGCTTAGGTATGGAGGGCAGGTTGTGGATGTTGAACCATCCTCCGTTGGCTAGCTCCTCGCTTTGCAGGTGGAGGGTGCCGCTCTTATAGCGTGCGGTGAAGCCAATCATCAGTCCCTGCGGATAGGGCCACGGCTGGCTACCGAAGTAGCGGATGTTGTCCACCTCAAGCTGTGTCTCCTCGCGTATCTCACGCCTGACACATTCCTCGAGGCTCTCGCCGAACTCTACGAATCCTGCCACGAGTCCGAAGTAGTTGCCCTTGAATGTGCGGCTCTGCACGAGCAGTATCTCCTCTGCGCGATGGATGAGGACTATGATGGCGGGCGACAATTGGGGCCATGTCTCTGTCTGGCACTTGGGGCACCATTTGCTCAGTTGGGTCTTAGACTCGAGCGGTGTGCCGCAGTGGCCGCAGAAGCGGTGGTTGCTGTGCCAATGGAGCAGCTCGGCAGCCTTGCCGGCGCGCAGGTAGTCGGTGAGTGGCAGCAGGTCGTAGCTGGCACGCAGTCCGACAGGGTGCAGACTGTCAGGTATCTCGCTTACCATTGCTGCGGTGCATGTCACTCCGTCGTCGAGCGAAAAGGGTATGCCTTCTTGTGCTCCGAAATCGGGTATGGCGTTGTCTGCCGTGAGTAGCAGTTGGTTGTTGGAGAAGAGATAGTGTTGCATCTGTGCTACTTGGCTTTTGGCGAGGCGCCAGTGGTGGCGTCAGCCTTGGGCGAGGCTCCTGTGGTGGCGTCAGCTGCGGGCTGTTGTGCCTGTGGGATGTTGGCAGGCACTCCGTCAGGATAGATGGCTGCCGTGTCGCATTTCTGCTGTTGCTTTATCTGGTCAGGAGTGCGGAGCTCCTTGTATTTGATGTCGGTGCCGGGGTTTTGTGTATATACGGCCTCCTTAAGCTGAGCGAAGGTGTAGCTGGTTGGCTCTTTGGTGAGCTCGGGCACATTGTAGCTCTTAAGTAGCATGAGATTCTGGACGGGGTCTTCCTGCGGCAGCATAAATGCCTTGCGCGGCTTGCCCTGCTTGTCGAAGTAGGCAATGTAGGGGCGTGTGTAGGAGCCGTCGTCGCGGCGGGAGCTGAACACAATCCATCGTCCGTTGCTGCTCCACGAGTGGTAGGAGTCAACATCGGGGCTGTTGGCTTCGGTGAGGGGATAGACTTCGCCAGTCTCCAGATTTTTGATGTATTGGTCGGAGCTCTTATGCCAGATATGGAACTGGCCGAAATCGCCCAGTGTGAAGAGAAGGTATTTGCCGTCGGGGCTTACTCTGGGCACCGAGGCACTCTTACCCATGGCGAGGCAATCCACCTCCACCTGCGGGTCGCCGAAGGTCATAGTGGCCTCGTCGAAGGTCACGCTCATGAGGTTGTAGTGGAGGTGCTGGTAGCCAGAGAGCACATAGTTTACCTTCACGGAGTCGGTAAGTGCACCGAGCCCTGGAGCGGGACAGCAACAGTAGTAAATCTTTTTGCCATCGGGAGCCCAGGCAGGGAATGTCTCCATATCGTCGGGTGTCTTGAGGATATTGCTCACCTCATGAGTGTCGGCATTGTAGAAGAGCAGGTCGCTGCCGTAGTCGAGCACCTCTATCTTCTCCAGGTCCTGCATGTGGAAGGCCTGGCCTGTGCGGTTGCTGGAGAATACAATATAGTTCTTCCTCGGATGCCATGACGGATAGACGGCCGCCCCCAGGATAGAGTCATTCTTGAAGTTGAGTTTCTCCACCTTGCCGTCCTTGGCTATGAGTGTGCCGCCCATCTTGGCACGGACATGAAAGAGCATGTTCTTGCCTCCGTAGTTCTGGTAGTTGTGGCAATTGGCGCAGTGGTTTTGGTCGGGATCTTCCGCACGATTGTTTTCGTAGATGATGTTTACATCATAGTTGGTGAGGTTGCGCTGATAGAGGCCGATATGGCGATACATCTCAAAGCCAGGCTCTATGAGACGGTAGGAGAGGTAGGGGTCGATATCTTCCTCTGCCACATATATCTTATAGGGTTTGTAGCTTGTCCACTGTCCCTCAGAGAGCTGATAGACAGTTACCTCAAGAGCCTTGCCACGATTGGACTGCAGGGCATTGCGCCATTGAGTGGAGTCGAACTGCACCACGCCGTCGTCGCTGCCACCGGTGACCATGAGCTCTTTTCCCGAGGCCTTGACCTGCACCACATACTCGTCGGCCTCACCTTTGACGATGAAGTTGAGCGGAGCGATATTGGCTGGCACGGTAACCTCAGTATAGTCGGGGTAGAGCACGGGACTGTTGCCGTTGGGCACAGCATCAGTGGGCACGGTATAACTCTTGCCGCAAGCTGTGAGCAACAGCACGCAGAAGAATTGAAGAATTGAAATATTGAAGAATTGAAGAATTCGCATAGGGGAATGAGAAATTAGGAATTAGGAATTAGTTGACTCCTCCCTTCTTTTCGTCTTCGGGGAGAGCGTAGTTTTCGTCAGGTATGTTTTGCAGGTAGTAGTAGTATTCGTAGGTGCCGCGATATTTGTCATACATTTTGGCTTTCTTCTTGACATCTATGTCCCTTTGGTCTTGTGTGAAAGCCTCGCCCATGAAGTCCTTGATCTCCTGGAGGGTATAGGGCGACAGGTTGATTTGCTTGAGCACAGCCAGATTCTTGATGTTCTGCACTACTATGGCCTCCTCGTAGATCTTTGGCAGAGGCATGCCGCTCTCAATCATAGTGAGTATGCGACTGCCGAAAGCGAGCATGTCTTTGGTGTAGAGGCAGGCGTAGAGCGAGTTGTGCAGGCCGCGCACTGTCTTGGCTTCGGTCAGCGCGAGGTTGTAGCCAAGGAACATTGGTTCTCTGTATGTCTGCTCGAAAGAGTCGTGAACAGGTTGCAGCTCAATGACGGAAGCCAGTTCGCTGTCTTGGAGAACGAGGTTGTAGTCGCGGAGCATGGCCGAGTATTTATCCACGAAGTCACCCTCAAACGGAGCCTTCTTCAGTATGGCGAGATACTTCTCTGCCAGAGCATTCTCCTTGTCAATCACAGCGCATTGCACCATTCTCTTGATGCGATGTATGGTGGGGCCTTCGAGCACATTTTGCTCCATTGCTTCGTGGTAGGCACTGCGTGTGAGGCCTGCATAGAAGTTGCAGTCTATGACGAAGTAGTCCATACCACCGTCGAATCCGCCGTGCTGTCTTGAGAGGTGGGCATTAGGGTACTGATAGCGTAGGTTGAAGAGCTCTGTAGCTATCTGGCCGTTCTGGTTGAGAGCCAGCGCATGATAAGCTGCCACGGTGCGGGAGGGGTGGGAGGCTTTCTTTGACAGTTCAACCATACCGTCCCAGTCTTGCTGCATCATCTTGCACTCCATGGCGCATGTCAGTCGGTCGTTCTGCGCATAGGTCATCGCGATGATGGCGCAAGCAACCCACAGTGCGGCCATCGTCAGCAGTTGAGGCTTGCAGTTGGGCTCTTGACTCTCGACACTTGGCTCTTGACTCTCGACCTTCTGACTCTTCCTGCCTTTCAGCTTAGCCGCGAGGGCTATTATTGCGCATATCACCAGAGCCGTAAGCGGGATGGTCATTATGTAGCTGGGCTCGCGGAGATAGAAGAGGTTAAGCCCCTGATAGAAATAAAATCCGAAGTACGCAAAGGGCAGAGCGACGATGATGGCTTTCCACCATCCCTTCAGGCTCAGAGCCTTGTCGAGAAGCCTTGCGGAGAGTGTCAGCATGGCGGCGATAAGCAGAGAGCCTATTATGGGCCATACGCAGCTGAGTAGCAGGAAGCGCCCCGTTACATAGAACCATCCCAGCGGCTGACACAGCCAGTAGTTCATGGCTGTAGAGTCAAACACGAGGAAACTCCTTTGTTGTGCCACTTGCAGAGTGTCACCATAGAAGAAGAATAGGAACGCCCATAGCATCACGAGCATCGTGAGCCATAGGTGCTTGCCGAGGAATGCCAGTATGCCATTGCGCTTGGCCTTCTGCTTTTTTGCGTTTTTTTTCACTGCTTTCGCATTAGGATGCTGGACAGTGTTTTTCTTTTGTTTTGTTTTCATATTGGAGCAAAGGTAGTGAATTGTCTGCACACTACCAAATATTCAAATCTCAATAATGTTTTTTATTCTATTTCAGCAGCGCGAGAGCTTCGCCGATGCGGCGCATGGCCTCTACTATGTTGTCGTCGCTGGTGGCGTAGCTCATACGTATGCAGTCAGGGTCGCCAAAGGCCTGTCCGCCCACGGTGGCCACATGTCCCACATTGAGCAGATACATGGCGAGGTCCATGTTGTCATTGATTATTGACTCTTGGCCGTTAACCGTTGCCTTCTTGCCGTAGTAGCTGCTCACCTTGGGGAAGACGTAGAAGGCTCCGTCAGGCTCGCTAACCTCAAAGCCCGGTGTCTCGCGGCAGAGCTGCACGATGAGTTTCTTGCGACGCTCAAAGGCGAGTCGCATGTCCTCCACGCACTGTTGGTCGCCGCTGAAGGCTGCGGCTGCTGCTATCTGGCTCACGGAGCAGGGGCCGGAGGTGTACTGTCCCTGCAGCTTGTTGCATGCCTTGACTATCCATTCGGGTGCTGCGATGAAGCCGATGCGCCAGCCGGTCATGGCGTAGGCCTTGCTGACACCGTTGATGATGACGGTGCGGTCTTTCATGCCCTCCACCTGTGCTATGCTGGCATGGGCGCCTACATAGTTGATATGCTCATATATCTCGTCGGAGAGGATAATGATGTCGGGATGCTTCTTAAACACCTCGGCGAGAGCCTCCAGCTCAGCCTTGCTGTAAACGGCTCCTGTGGGGTTGGATGGCGAGCAGAGGATGAAGGCGCGTGTCTTGGGTGTGATGGCGGTCTCCAGCTGTGCGGGCGTTATCTTGAAGTGCTGGTCGATGCCTGCGGGCACAATGACTGGTGTGCCGTCAGCGAGCTTGACCATCTGGGTGTAGCTAACCCAATAGGGGGCAGGAATGATTACCTCGTCGCCTTCGCCTACAATGGCCATGATGACGTTGCACACGCTCTGCTTGGCGCCGTTGGAGCAGAGAATCTGGGCGGGTGTATAGTCGAGGCCGTTCTCTCGCTTCAGTTTGTCCACTATGGCTTGGCGCAGCACGGGGTAGCCGGGCACTGGTGAGTAGCGCGAGTAGTTGTCGTCGATGGCTTTATGGGCTGCTGCCTTGATAGCGTCGGGAGTGTTGAAGTCGGGTTCGCCGACGGATAGGTTGATGATGTCGATGCCCTGGGCTTTGAGCTCAGCGCTTTTTTGGGACATAGCCAGTGTGGCCGATGGCTCCAATCTGTTTAATCGCGATGAAAGGGTATTCATATTTAAATTAGAAATTAGGAATTAGGAATTATAGGTGCAACTCGTGCCCCATACGGTGGGCCTTGGTGCACAGGTAGTTGGCATTGTATTCGTTGGGTGCTATCTCGATGGGAATGTTCTCCACTATCTCGAGGCCGAAGCCGTCGAGGCCGGCGCGCTTGGTGGGGTTGTTGGTGATGAGTCGCATCTTGCGGACTCCAATCTCGCGTAGTATCTGGGCTCCCACGCCGTAGTCACGCTCGTCAGCTCCGTAGCCGAGGTGGATGTTGGCATCCACGGTGTCGAGGCCTTGCTCTTGCAGCTTGTAGGCAGCAATCTTGGCCATGAGGCCTATACCGCGCCCCTCTTGGTTGAGGTAGAGCACCACACCCTTGCCAGCCTGGTCTATCATCTGCATGGCGCGGTGGAGCTGCTCGCCGCAATCGCAGCGCTTGCTGCCGAAGATGTCGCCTGTCATGCATGAGGAGTGTACTCGCACGAGTATGGGCTCGTCCTCTTCCCACTCGCCCTTGATGAGTGCGATATGCTCCAGTCCGTTGCTCTTCTGGCGGAAGGGGATGAGGTGGAAGTGGCCATACTGCGTGGGCAGGTCCACGCGTTCGCCTTTCTCCACTATGGTTTCTTCCTTGAGTCGGTAGGCTATGAGGTCGCGTATGGAGATAATCTTGAGGTTGTGCTCCTTGGCCACCTCCACGAGCTGTGGCATGCGTGCCATGGTGCCGTCCTCATTCATTATCTCGATGAGTGCGGCGGCAGGCTGCAGTCCTGCCATGCGTGCGAGGTCCACGGCAGCCTCCGTATGTCCGTCGCGACGCAGCACACCCTTGTTTTGGGCGTAGAGAGGATTGATATGTCCTGGTCGACCGAATGTCTCGGGCACCGATGCGGGGTCGGCGAGAGCCTTGATGGTGGCGGCGCGGTCGGCGGCACTCACTCCGGTGGTGCATCCGTCGAGCTTGTCAACGGTCACTGTGAAAGGTGTGCCGAGCATCGAGGTATTATCCTCCACCTGGTGGGGCAGCTTCAGTTCGCGGCATCGCTCCAGAGTGATGGGGGCGCAGAGCACTCCGCGTCCGTAGTGGAGCATGAAGTTCACCTTCTCGGGAGTGATAAGCTCGGCGGCGGTGATGAAATCGCCCTCGTTCTCGCGGTCCTCATCGTCCACCACAATCACAAACTTACCCTCGCGGATGTCCTCCACTGCCTCTTCTATGGTGCTCAAAATATTCTCTATCATTATCGTGTGTTTATAATTTATAATTTCTAATTCCTAATTCTTTAAGTATTCTCTTAATTCTCTGCATCCGTGTCTCGCCAGGCAGGTATTTGCATTTGGCCTTGAAGGCAACGAAGCGCTGCCACAAGTTGTCGAAGTTAAACTCTATTGAGTCGCGGTTGGCCCTGTAGGTGAGGAAGATGCCCAGCGGTGCCATCACCACTGTGCTTATCCACATGCCGTAGGTGATGTCCCACGCTCCGTCGCGTGCCATCTTCATGCCCGATATACCTATTATATAATATATAATGAATATCAGCACCGACACGATGGTCGATATGCCGAGGCCGCCCTTGCGTATTATGGCGCCAAGCGGTGCACCTATGAAGAAGAAGAACAGGCATGCCAGTGCGTTAGTGAATTTCTCGTGCCATTTGATTTGATGCTTTCGCACCATACGGTAGCCGTCTTGGCTGACGGGCGAGCGCCACTCCAGCTCGGTGTTGATATTGTCCACTGTGCTGCATGCCTTGCGCAGCATTTCCACTCTGTTTGAAGAGCTGCCTTCGAGTAGTGAGTCGAGATTGAGCTTCTGCGCCATAGCCTTGGCTGTGGCAGTGTCTTGCTTACTCATGAAGCCTGTCTGCATGTAGCGCGAGGTTATGTCCACATAGTTCACTCGCCCGAGGCTGTCATACTTCATGGTCATGGAGTCGGCGTCAGCCCTCAGTTGTGCCAGCGACTTAGTGTCGGCCATGCCTCTGAGGTCTTCCGCATTCATAAGGTCGAAGTCGGAGTTGTAGTCTATCAGCAGTATCTTAATCTGGAATGTCTCTCTGTCGTAGGGCACCTGTGTCTGAGTGAGCAGTCCCGAGGCGTTGGCCTGCAGGTTTTCAAACTGCTCGCCGTTGTAGATGGTAAGCTTGAGGTGTCGCTTCTCGGCCGTAGTCTCTATCTTGGCGGAGTCGGCCACCACTATCTGTGCGTTGTCGATGCCCTGGTCCATCTTGTAGATGATGACGTTGTAGAGCATGCCCGTCTCTGCCGTTTTGCGCTCCACGTATAGATTGACGCCTGGTATGCCGTTGTAGAACACACCCTCGGGAATTTCTAGCGCAGGCGATGTGTCCTTCATCGAGATGAGCAGTCGCGCCAGCTGCATCTGCGCCTTGGGGCTGATGTCATTCTGGAAGAAGAACGACACGCACATCAGCAGTCCGCAACTCACCATCACGCTGCGCATAATCCTCAGCAGAGGGATACCCGCAGCCTTCATAGCCGTCAGCTCCAGCTGCTCGCCCATGTTGCCAAAAGAGATAAGCGACGTCAGCAACACAGCCATGGGCAGCGCCATGGGCACTAGCGACAGAGCCATGTACCAGAAGAACTCCATCAGCACATCAATGCCCAGTCCCTTGCCCACCAGCGAGTCGATATGCTTCCACACAAACTGCATCATAAACACAAACAAGCAGATGCAGAAGCAGCCCAAGAAAAGCAGGAAAAACTTCTTGAGCACGAAAACGTCTATCTTCTTGATGCCGAGCAACATCTTACATCTATTGGTGTTGTTCTCTGAGCAGGTCGTTTACTGTCTTGACGGGGTTGAATGTGCCCAGCGGCACCTCCACGAAGATGGTGTTCCAGTCGCTCATGGCTCCGTTCCACAGTCCGGGCAGCTCAAGTGCCTTGAGTTCCTTGCCGCCCTTGGACTTTGACGAGATGAAGCCCGTGTTGCGGTCCACAAACTGGGGCAGGTTGAAGGGCTGTCCCTTGTAGTCCTTGACGGCGCATACGAGATCCACGGGATTGAAGTGGGTGCCTTGGGTGAACATCTTCATGTATTCCTGGTTGTTGGTGTCTATCTGTGAGCTCTCCAGTATCTGCAGGCTCACGGTGCCGTCGGGGTTGTAGGTGAGGAACGGTCCGCCGCCCGGCTCGCCCACATTCTTCACCACGCCACACACACGCATGGGGCGGTTGAGCTTGCTGCGCAGATAGTCGGCGTCAACGGTGTTGCCCTTGGGCTGGCAGCACAGCTCGCGCTCCACAAACAGGGCTATCTCCTTCAGCTCTTCCTCGGTGGCGCCCCTGTCGAGCAGTTCGAGATAGCGGAAGGCCTTCTTCTGCAGGGCCACCAGCAGACCGGCAATCACCTGCTTCCATTCCACCGTCTCGGGCTTGAGGCGGTCGGGCACCACGTTGTCGATATTCTTGATGAAGATGATGTCGGCATCAATCTCGTTGAGGTTCTCTATGAGGGCGCCGTGACCTCCCGGGCGGAAGAGCAGGCTGCCGTCGGCCTCGCGGAACGGGGTGTTGTCGGGGTTGGCTGCGATGGTGTCGGTGGAGGGCTTCTGCTCGGAGAAGGTGATGTCATACTTCACGCCGTATTTCTGCGCAAAGCCGTCGGCCTTCTCGGCCACCTTCTGACGGAAGAACTCCATGTGCTCGTGGCTCACGGTGAAGTGAACGTGCGCCTCACCATTGCTGGCTGCGTAGAGGGCGCCCTCCACCAGATGCTCCTCCATAGGGGTGCGTGCATTGCCATCCTCATATTTGTGGAACAGCAGCATACCCTTGGGCAGCTGGCCGTAGTTCAGGCCCTCAGCCTTGAGCATGTTGGCGGCCACGGCCTTGTACTGGCCTGCGGCGATGAGGTCCTTGATGCCCGCGCCCTCGTTCTTGCGGCAGATGGCGTCGAGAGCATCGTAGAAAGCAAACTTCTCTATCTCGCCGAAGTAAGTCTTCTCGAAGTCGGTGGCGGGAGTGTCGTAGTCTGCATCGACAAACGCAAACATATTCTTAAACATACGGCTGGCGGCTCCGCTGGCGGGCACGAACTTCACCACGCGGTGACCTTCGTTCTTGTACTGCTCCCATTGTGCGACAAAGTCGTTGCGCTCCGCAGCGCTGGGGGCGATGATACCTTTACCCACGGCAGCTGCGGCCTCGAGGTGCAGGAAGGGGAATCCGGTCATGAACTGATTTAGCTGGGTCTCGATTTGTTCCTTGCGGATGTCTCGCTGTGCTATCTGTGCGAGGTCTTGCTGTGAGAGGGGCATGGAAATTAGGAATTAGGAATTAAGCTACTATCAAACTGCAAAGATAGTGCAATTCGCCCACACACCCAAAAATAAACCCGAAAATTATATTTTCGGAGGGGTTATGGTGGATAAGGGGTGCAGTCGAGTGTACTTAGCCGTGCTCTATTCCGTAGCCGAAGAGGGCGAAATCGCCGAGCACGGGATCGTGGGGGAAGACTTGCCGCAGCTGGTCGGTGATCTCGCGGGCTGTACGGCTATCGGCGGTGCGTCGGGCGGTGAGTCCCATCGCGCGAGCCATATTATATACGTGGGTATCGAGGGGTATGATGAGGTCGGTGGGGTCGATGGTGCGCCAGATGCCGAAATCGACGATGCCGTCGCGCCTTACCATCCATCGCAGGAAGAACCACAGCCGCTTGCAGGGGGAGCCTTTGCGTGCGTCGGCGATGCCGCTGATGTCGCGAAACAGGGAGCTGAGGGCGCAGGCAATTTCTAATTTCTCATTCCTCATTTCTAATTCATGAACCACGGCTGCTTCGAGGTCGGGGAAGTGGGTGTAGATGGTGTGGAGTCGCTCCATGAGGAGGAAGAAATCGTGGTAGCGGACGGTGCGGTAGAAGCAGCGTGTGTCGCCGCTGTAGCGACACCAGTCGTAGCTCATGAGATACTTTAACGGTTGGCCCCTGAATATCTCGGTGTCAATCTTCTCTGCTGTCTTGACTATTTGCTTGCGGTTGCCCCAGCTTATCCATGCGGTGACGAAGGCGGAGACCTCTATGTCGCGCTTGTCGGCATAGCGGTGGGGGAACTGCACGGGGTCGGTGGGGATGAAGTCCGGAGTGTTGTAGCGGGCGGCGAGGGCTGCCAGCCGTTGCTTGAGTGTTGTGTCCATCGTGATTCGTTATTTTGTGCAAATGTAATAAAATTATTGAACATTGAACATTGAACATTGAACATTTTTTGCTACCTTTGCAGCAACAAAATCTCAAAAACTCGAATAATGAAGAAGTTCGGATTTTTATTGGCTGTGGCCGTTGTTGCCGCGTTGACGATGGCTCAGGCACAAAATGCCAAGCCGCAGGTTATTCCCGAGATTAAGGAATGGAAGGGAGCCACGGGCTCTTTCACAGTGTCTAACTCCACTCGCATTGTCGAGGCGTCGGAGGGTGTGGCTGAGCAGGCTGCGGCTCTCAAGGACGACTGGCAGACTATGCATGGCCAGCAGCTGACTATCACCAAGGGCAAGGCGCAGGCCGGAGATATAGTGATGAGGATCGTGCCGGAGAAGAGAATGAAAAAGAGTAAGGCCGGTGCTCCGCGCTTTATGTCCAGCAAGGAGGGCTACACCATCACCATTGGCGACAAGGTGGAGATAACGGCTAACAATGCTACGGGCATTTACTGGGCTACGCGCACCCTGCTGCAGATGGCAGATAATGGTCAATCAGTATCTCTGCCCTGCGGCACCATCGTTGACTGCCCAGACTTTGAGGTGCGCGGCTTCATGCTCGACTGCGGCCGAAAATACATCCCCATGACATACCTCGAGAAGCTGGTGCGCATCATGGGCTACTACAAGATGAACGTGCTGCAGATTCACCTCAGCGACAATGGTATGCGCGGCACCTTCGAGAACGATTGGAGCAGGACATACGCTGCCTTCCGCATGGAGTGTGACACCTATCCGGGCCTTGCCGCACGCGACGGCTACTACACCAAGGATGAGTTTCGCGCCCTGCAGCGACTGGGCATGAAGTGCGGAGTGGAGATAATCCCCGAGATTGACGCACCTGCCCACAGCCTGGCGTTCACCCATTACAAGCCCGAGTTGGGCAGTGAGCGCTTCGGCCACGACCACCTCGACATCACCAATCCCGCCACCACGGAGTTTCTCGACGCTTTGTGGCGCGAATACCTGGAGGGCGACAACCCAGTGTTTATCGGCCCCAAGGTGCATATCGGCACCGATGAGTACAACAACTCCGACCAAGCTGTGGTGGAGAAGTTCCGCGAGCTGACCGACCACCTTATCAGATATGTGGAGAGCTTCGGCAAGCAGGCATGCCTGTGGGGCTCGCTCACCCATTGCAAGGGCGAGACACCCGTGAAGGTGGACAATGTCATCATGTCGCTGTGGTACAACGGCTACGCCGAGCCCGACTCGATGCTCAACCTCGGCTACAAGGGCATCAGCGTGCCCGACGGCCTCATCTACATTGTGCCCAAGGCTGGCTACTACTTTGACTACCTCAACATTGAAAAGCTCTACAACGAGTGGACGCCTAACATTGTGCGCCAAAAGACTTTTGACTATGACGACCAGCGCATCATGGGCGGCATGTTTGCAGTATGGAACGATATTTGCGGCAACGGTGTCAGTGTGAAGGACATCCACCACCGCACCTATCCCGCTCTCCAGACGCTCAGCACCAAGTTCTGGACGGGAAAGAATACCACCCTGTCTTTCGCCGAGTTTGACGCGCTACGCCACAAGTTCAGCGAGGCTCCCGGCGTGAACGAGATGGGCCGACTGCCCGACGCTCCCATCTGTGTGGACAAGGTGATGCCAGGGCAGAAAGACTTCGGCAGCAAATACGGCGTCATCGAGGCGGGCTACGACTACAGCGTAAGCTTCCACCTCAAGGCTGTCAAGGAGGAGAAAGGTACTGTGTTGTTCAGCTCGCCCAACTCTGTGTTCTACCTTGCCGACCCCGCCACGGGACGCTTAGGCTATGAGCGCGACGGCTTCCTCTACAGCTTCAGTTTCGCCCCCTACAACGACGAGGAGGTGGATGTGACCGTGGAGGGCGACAACAAGGAGACACGCCTGAAAATCAATGGCAAAACGGTGGAGCGCAAGTACGGCCGCACCTATGCCAAGGACAAGATGACGAGCGAGACGCTCTTCTTCCCGTTGCAGAGTACGGGCAACTTCCGCTCGGCTGTCACTAATCTTAAGGTTGAGAAGAAATAATAACTCTTGAACTTTTGAACTTTATAATCCATGACCACAATCTGTTCTGAATGTGCATGTCCCTACGAGGGCAATCTGATAGCCTGCCCCGAGTGCGGATGCCCCAACGAGCGGCTTGACAGCCAGAAACGCTCAGCGCTGCGCCGTCAGGCAATGGACGAGCTTAGCGACCTGAGCGAGACCAAGGAGCAGCTGGCTGAGCTGGAGGCCGAGGCGGCTATGGCGCAGGACAATCACGAGACGGCTCGCAGTCTGCTGCGCTCACTGAAGCGCGTGTTTATGCGCTGTGACAACTTCAAGGGACGCTCGCGCCGTTCGGAGTTCTGGACATTCATCGCATTCAACGTGCTGGTATGCACCGTGCTCTACGCTGTGCTCTTCGCCAGCATAGGCCGCGACTATATCACCATCTCCGACGCTCCGACGGAGGAGGAGTACTGGCACCGCCTTATCCACTCGTGCCTGTCGAGCCATCTGCTTGTCACGCTGCTGATAATGGGCTATCTGCTGCTCATACTGCTACCGTTGCTCAGCGTGACCGTGCGCCGACTGCACGACACCAACCGCTGCGGATGGTGGATACTGCTGGGCATAGTGCCGTTTTTCTTTGCTTCGGAGATAGGCATCTCGCCGTATATTGGCTTGCTTCTGCTTGCCATAATGTTGTTGCTCGACAGCACGCCGTCTAACAAGTACGGCAAACTGCTGCGAGTGTAATCATATATATTAGATCGTATGGAGACTACCGGCCAATGGCTGACCACGACGATAGAGACCGTGTACGGCTGGGTGTGGAGCCCGGCCTTGGTGGTACTTTGCCTGGTGGCTGGTCTGTATTTCTCGTTTCGCACGCGCTTTGTGCAGGTTCGCTTCTTCCGCGAGATGGCGCGGCTGCTGTTTAAGGGTGACAAGACAAAGGATAAGAAATCTAAGGTAGGCATATCGTCGTTTCAGGCTTTTGCCATGGCGTTGTCAGGCCGCGTAGGCACTGGCAATATTGTGGGCGTGGCTACGGCTATCGGTTTCGGTGGCCCCGGAGCCATTGTGTGGATGTGGGCGATAGCTTTCTTCGGTGCCGGCAGTGCCTTTGTGGAGGCCACGCTGGCTCAGATATACAAGGAAAATCATAACGGTCAGTTCCGCGGCGGCCCGGCCTATTACATTGAGCATGGACTGAACAGTCCGTTGATGGGCTGCCTGTTTGCCGTGGTGGCGGCGCTGGCGTGCGGAGTGCTTCTGCCTCCGGTGCAGTGTAACGGCATTGCCCTGTCGTGCTTCCGCTCCTTTGGCGTGGATGTGTGGGTGATGGGCTTGGTGGTAGCCACGCTTATCGCTTTGGTCATCATCGGTGGTGTGAAGCGCATAGCCAGTGTGGCGCAGATAGTGGCCCCCGTGATGGCAGTGGTGTATATCATCCTTTCGCTGATAGTGCTGGCCGTGCATTGGCAGATAGTGCCCGATATGTTTATGCAGATGTTGCGCGGTGCCGTGGGTGTCAATGAGGTGGGCGGTGCCTTGCTGGGCACCACCATAGCCTGGGGCGTGAAGCGAGGTATCTACAGCAACGAGGCAGGGCAGGGAACAGGTCCTATAGCCGCTGCTGCCGCCGAGGTGAGCCACCCTGTGAAGCAGGGACTGGTGCAGGCTTTCTCGGTGTATATCGACACACTGCTCGTGTGCACCGCCACGGCCATAATGATACTGGCGTGCAAGACATACAACATTGTGGACACCGTGCAGCAGACGCCGGAGGGAGCGGTGGTCACCTATCTGCAGCAGAACCCCGCCGCACCAGAGGGAGAGCCGGGCGTGTACTATACCGCCGAGGCCCTCGGCACATTGATGGGCGACAATGTGGGCGACATGATTGTGTCCATAGCCCTTTTCTTTTTTGCATTCACCACCATAATGGCCTACTATTATTATGCCGAGACGAATATCGTATATCTCTTCAACCGCTACCGGCGACGGGTGTATAAGAAACACCCTGAGCGACTGGACGAGCTGGAGCGGCAGGATATGGTGCTTGACGGTACGGCGGGTGAGGCGATAGTGGTATGGACTCTGCGCACATGCACCATCTGCACGGTATTTGTCGGCTCGCTCGTGGGCAGCGGCATAGTGTGGACAGTGGGCGACATAGGCGTAGGAATCATGGCGTGGGTCAATGTGGTAAGCATCCTTCTGCTTGCGCCCAAGGCACTGCGTACGCTGCGTGACTATGAGAGGCAGAGGAAGCAGGGCATAGAGCCGCGCTTTGACCCCGATAAGCTGAGGATCAAGAATGTGGAATACTGGAAGAATGAAAAATGAGAAATTAGGAATTAGGACTTAGGAATTAGAAATTAGAAATTATCTATAATTATTAACCCTTTAAAGTTAAAACTATGAAGAAGATTTTTCTTGCCGCATTAGTCGGCATCCTCTTCGCTGCATGTGGCAGCAAGCAGGAAACACAGAGTGTGGAAGAGCAGGCTCAGACATACGCCGAGCAGTTGGAGCAGGCTGTACAGGCTGGTGACACCGCTACCGCCAAGAACCTCGCTCAGGAGCTTAAGACATGGCACGACGGTCTTACGGCCGAAGAGCAGTTGAAGGTGTTGACCGTTACCGACATTGACGAGGTAATCGCCAAGGCAGAGAAGGACCTCAATGTGAGCCTGGTGGATGCAGTGGTGGACGCTGCCGAGCAGGTTGCTACCGGTGCACAGGAAGCTGTGGAGGGCGTTGCCGACCAGGCAAAGGAGGCAGGTAAGGCTGCCGTAGATGCTACCAAGGAGGCTGGCAAGAACGTTGTCAACAGCGCCAACGAGGCTGCCAAGTCGGCTATCAATGACGCTGCCAAGAAGGGCACCGACGCCATCAATGAGGGCGCAAAGAAAAGCTCTGATGCCATCAAGGAGGCTATTGACAAAGGTGCTAAGGAATTAGGACTTGGGAAATAGAAATTAGAAATGAAAAATTAGAGCCATCCTGCATTGTGTGCGGGGTGGCTCTAATGTGTTGGTGATGCGAGGGAATGTTATTCTGTCTCGCTTGTAAGCTCTTCTATCTGGTCGATGATGGCCTGTGCCTGGCGCTGCTGGCGGATATGGATGTAGGCTCCCACAGCAAGACCGATGATAAGACCTATGGCTCCTCCGTAAAGAGCTCCTTCGAGGTTGTTTTTTGTTATGAGACTATCGGTTGTGCACATGAGATATGTCATTGTTGCAATCCATACAAAGCTAAATGGGATGCTGAACCATAGCCAGCGGGCATTCATCTTCCTCATCCTTGCTACGCGGCGACTGGTATCGAGCATTTTCTCCTTCGACATGTCGCGGTTGCTGATGCCGTTCATATAGTGGAAATCGTAGATGGCGGCAAAGGCAAAGAAGAGTAAAGAAACAATGCAGAACCATACAGGCATATTAAGTAGCCAATAAAGCATGGCAGGCACATAGAGCATGGCAAAGAGGATGAAGATGAGCTTGCCCCATTTCTGGCGCTTCACTCTGCCGAGTTTGCGGCCGAGTGAGTCGCGTATCAGACGGTCGTTGATAATCTCTTGCTGCTCCAGTTTGCTCTTGAGGGTGGCCATCTGCTGGCGCATATTCTCTAATTCAAAATCGTTGGTGTTCATAATGGGATGGTGTTTTAATCGTTGGGCATGTTTTTGAGTTGTTCTCTGATTCTGAACAGACGCACGCTGACATTCTTGGTCGTGATGCCGACTATTTGTCCAATCTCTTCGTAGCTGAGGTTCTCGAGCCACAGCAGGACGATTGCCCTGTCGAAAGGCTGCAACTTGGAAATGCGCCTGTGGAGCATGTCCACCTGGCGGGTGTCTTCGTCGCGGTCCTCAAAGAGATTGATGTCCATTGTCAGTTGTACGGAAGCTGCACGGCGCTTCTTCCTATCAATGGAGATGCATGTGTTGAGGGCCACGCGGTAAATCCATGTCTTAATCTCGCTGCGATGCTCAAACTGGTCGAAGCCTTTCCAGAGATTGACTAGTACTTCCTGGAAGAGGTCGTTGACTTCGTCGGCATCGTTTGAGAACATGTAGCACACGGTGTAGATGGTGCTCTTGTGTTCCTTTACTGTTTGGGTAAATTGTTGTTCAAGTGTCATTTGTTGCGTCTGTTTTTTGAATCATTTGCCCATTAGACGCAACAAAGGTACGAAAAACTACACGAAAAGAGAAAAAGTTTACTTCTCTTTGCGAAAGAGCGTGAAATTGACGCTACCGTAGGCGCGGTGCTCCACGAAGTTTGCGTGCCCAGAGTAGTCGTTGGTCTTGCCGTGTTCGAGCACAAAGAGTCCGTCGTCAGCCAGGGTGCCTGAGTTGAGCACCAGGTCGGGCAGTTCGCCGAGTTGTGGCAAGGCATAGGGGGGGTCTGCAAAGATAAGGGTAAACTGCTCGGTGCAGCGCGGCAAGAATTTCAGCACATCGGCCTTGACAGCCAGGGCTGCAGGGTCAGCGAGGGTGGCGAGCATCTTGCGTATAAAAGAATAGTGCTGGAAGTCTTTCTCCACGCAAACCACGCGCTCTGCTCCGCGGGAGAGTAGCTCGAGGGTGATGCTGCCTGTGCCGCCAAAGAGGTCGAGGGCGTGGAGTCCTTCAAAGTCTATGTGTGCGCGCAGTACATTAAAAAGGTTCTCCTTGGCAAAGTCGGTGGTCGGCCTTGCCTTGAAGGAGGCGGGCACTGCGAAGTGGCGCCCTTTGTATTTTCCTGTTATAGCACGCACGGGGAAATTGTTAAATTGTCAAATCGTGAAATTGTCAAATAAAACTATTCGTAAGCTCGGAGCAGGTGCACCTTGAAGTCGTAAGGAAACTCGGCAATCTTTGCTATAGGATGATGGGAGAGCTCTTCGCTGTCGTCGATAAAGAAAGCATTGAGCCTGATACGGTCCAGACTCTTGGCAAGCTCTGCTGCTTCGTTGCCATAGCCGCTTACGTATGTACGTTCACCGTCGCCTGTGATGCCGAAACGCTGCGCTATGGAGGCAACGTAATAGAGGCTGTCGTTGGCGTTGTGTATGTTATATGTGTTGACAAACTGCAGCATGGCCTGCTTTACTACCACCAGGGTAAGCTTGCCCTCGCACAGGTAGCAGTAGAGGCGTGGCAGTGACGACGAGAAAGGATAGCGGGCTACCCACTGGCGGATGAGTGCGGTGAGGTTGCAGTGAAACTTGGCTGAGGGGTAGTAGTCGAGCAGCGTGTTGCTCATGTCGCGGTCCATAGAGAAGAGAAGCAGCGCGTTGAGGTAGGGTAGTGTGTCGTAATAGACTTTGGTACGGCCTTTAAGTGAGGGGAAATTGAAGTAGAAGAGTTCTGGCACGTCGTCTTCGTCAAACTCGCTGAGGGGCACGAGCAGGGTAGGGCCGTCGGTGAATATATCCACGAAGTTGTAGTCCTGCTGTGCCATCGGTGTGCCCTTGATGGCCTGATGGGCGTTGGCGTTAAGGGAGATGTCGGGATTGTTATTACATACGACATAGTCCGGCATCATGTTGCGCAGACGGTCGTAGGTGGCGAAGATGATGCGGTCAGAACTGATTCTGATGGTTAGCGAATCCATGGTAGAAATGTTTGTGACGGCAAAAGTAGTAAAAAATTAGGAATTAGGGGTTTCCTAATTCCCAATTTCTCATTTTTTATCTGCCAAATCCACCGGGGCCACCGCCTGGTCTGCCACCGCCACCTGGTCTGCCACCGCCACCGAAGGGCGGACGTCCGTCGAAGCCTGGAGGCGGGCCGTCAAAGTTGCGGTCACGCTGAGGTCGTATGCGTCCATCTTGTCCGCCGAGCACATTGAGGCGGCAGATGAAGTGGAGCATGAAGTAGGAGTTGATGGCGTTGGACCATGTGTCGCTCCTACGCTGGGCATTGATGCTGCGGCTGATATTGCTCTGGCGATGGAGTATGTCGTAGAACTGCAGCGAGATGGTGGCTGCCTTGCTCTTGGTGAGTGCCTGCGAGATTTGCGCGTTCCACAGTAGCTCATTGGTGTTCATGGCGTCGTCGTTGTAGCCGCGGCGTGAGTGCATGCCTATGTCGGTGGCAAGTGAAAGACCAAAGTCAGTGGTGTACTGCACATTGGCTCCGTATGCGAAGCGTGTGGTGTTGAGGTCGGCGTTGGTCTGCAGTTTGGAGCGTGAGTGCTCGTAGTTGATGCTGCCATTGAGGCCAAACTCAAAGAGACCTGTGCGGAAGGAGCCTCTCAGGCGCTGGGAGATGTTGGAGGTGCGCATGGTGTTCTTCTCGCTGTTGCCGCCGCTCACGCTGAGGAAGCTCACACTGTTGGTGTAGCTGTAATCGGTGAGGGTGAAAAACGAGAACGGGCTGTCGTCGCCGAAGGACGAGCTGAAGAGGCCGAAGAAGTTGGCGTTCCAGTTGCCGTTGATATTCTCGGGGCGAGTGGTGCGCACACCGGTCTCTTCATCGTAGGTGACGGCGGAGGAGATGCTGTTTTGGGTGTTGCTATAGCCTGCTCTGAGTCGCAGTGCGCTCTGCGAGGTACGCCAGTAGTTGGAGTACTCGGTGTTTAGGTTGTTGGTCCACGAGGGCTTGAGGCCGGGATTACCCTTGGTGATGTGTAGCGGGTCGGAGGTGTCGGTCACATCCAGCAGGTCGGTCATCGACGGCTGCGACGAGTTGCCGCGATAGTTGAACTCAAAGCGGCTGACCTTGGAGATATTGTAGCGCAGACGAACATTGGGCGATACCTTGAAGACATTGCGTGTCACGATGGTGTCAAGCATATTCTTCTGGTAGTCGAGCTTGGTGTGCTGGTTCTCCATGTTTACGCCTGCGTTGAAGTTGATGGTCTTATTGACATAGCGCAAGCCGATGTTGTAAGTGTTAATGTCATTGTAGTATGTGGCGTAGCGCGAGTTCTCAATGCTCTTAGCCAGCAGCAGCGAGTCCTCCGAGGGCAGGTAGCCGATGGGGTAGAGTGGTGCGATGCCGCCGTGGCCGTAGCCGTCAAGAGAGTCAAGCTGATAGAGGGTGCGGTTCTGATCCTGGAAGCGGTGCTGGTAGGTGTAGCTACCCTGGAGGAAGAGGTTCTTGGCCAGCGGCTCGGTGTAGCTCAGGCGCAGCGAGTAATCCCAGTTGGTGGAGGGCGACACGGAGTGCTGGTTGTTGATGCGGCGGTCAGTGCGCTGATAGTAGTAAATGTCTGACAGGCTGAAGCTCAGGTTGTGGCTGTTGGAGTAGGAGCCTGTTGCGCGTAGCGAGATATTGCGTCCCTGACGGTGGAATCGGTGCATAATGTTCAGCTCGCCGTTAGTGGAGACATTGTTGCTCTTTGAGAATGAGTTGCGCCCATTGCGGTTGACGGCAATGGCACCGAGGTCTGCCGGTACGTCAAGCGCATCGGTCATGGAGCGGAACATCGAGTCGAGCGGTGCTGAGGTGATGTCGTAGGGGTTGCTGTTGAAGGTGGCACTGAGGCTCGCTGAGCTGTTGTCGCTGTTGGAGTAGCTGAACGAAGGCCTGAACTGCAGCGTGGTGAGGCTGTCGGGGTTCCACTTGAGGTTGAGGCTTGCGTTGAATGAGCGGCTGTGGCTTATCCCCTTGTTGCTGCTGTTGGCAAAGGAACTGCGGTTGTCGGTAAGGAAATTCTCGGTGTTGGAGCGGGTCTGGTTGTCTGTGCCAGTGTAGCCATACCTCACGTTGCCGCCAATCTCGAAGAAGTGTGCCTCGCGCTCTCTGAGACCGTTGTTCCAGAAACCGTTGAGACCGCCATTCTTGGTGGCAGTGAGACCGCTGCCGCCGCGACGGAAGCCTGGGCCTCCACCTCCAAAGCCGCGTCCGCCCACATTGTTCATGTTGCCGAAGAAGGCGATACGACTATTCTCTGTCTTGCCGTTGGCGAACAGGCGGCCGTCATATCTGTGGTGGCTGCCGGCACTGAGGTCAATATTGCTGAACCATGCCCTCTTAAGCTTCTGCTTCAGCTTGAGGTCGATGACCGTCTCTTCGTTACCGTCGTCGATACCTGTCATCTCGGTGTAGTCACTCTTCTTGTCGTAAGCTTGTATGCGCTCCACGATGTCGGCGGGCAGATTCTTCATCGCTACGCTGTTGTCGCCCTTGAAGAAGTCCTTGCCGTCAACGCGTATCTGCTTCACCTGCTTGCCATTGATGGTGATATTACCACTCTCGTCAACCACTGCGCCAGGCAACTTCTCCACCAGGCTCTCGAGGTAAGAGCCCTCGGGCACTCGGTAGGCGGCGGCGTTATAGACGAAGGTGTCCTCTTTCACCTCCACCTTGGCAGCCTTAGCCGTGATGGTGGCTCCGGCGAGGGCGATGGCGTCGGGCTCCATCAGTATGGTGCCAAGCGCAGCGGAGCGGTTCTGCTTGTCGAGGGTGATATTGCGGAAGACGGTCTTATAGCCGATAGACGAAATCTTGACAATCATATCGCCACTCTTCTCAGGCTTGATGATAAAGATGCCAAGCTCGCTGCTGGTATCACCAGTTATGAAAGTGCTGTCGGCATTGGCCTTCATCACTCTGACTGCAGCCATGGGGATGGGTTCCTTAGTCTCTGAGTCGGCAATCTTGCCGGATATAGTCCACTTGCTGTCTGCCAACACCGTGAGGCTGATGCACAGCATAAGAATTGTACATATAATCTTATTCATAACTTATATCTACCTTTATCTACCTCTATCTACTTTTATCTACCTTTTTCTCCTTACTCCTTATTATATATAAATAAGGTGTATTCTCTTTCCTTTAGACGAATTGAAGTGGCAGAAGTTTAATTTTTGTGTACAAAAAAAGTGCATCTCAGCTGTTGTGGGCTTAAGATGCACGTTTAGTCACTCGTTTTGTCGTACTTACTGCGCGATTATGCGCCCGGGCTGATAGCGCCCGACGGGCATGCGTCAGCACAGGTGCCGCAATCTACACATACATCAGGATCAATCTTGTAGATCTCGCCCTCAGAGATTGCGCCAGCGGGGCACTCGTCGATGCAAGTGCCGCATGCAACGCAGTCATTGCCAATTACATAAGCCATTTTCAATAAGTTTTAAGTGTTAGTACAGGGTGCAAAGGCGAAGCCTTCGCGAGAGTTTTGTCAGTGGTCACGCAGAGCGTGGGCTGACGTTAAAAAACTCGAGAGTCGCTTTGCGACGGCAAAGGTATAAATAAATTAGGAATTAGGAGTTAGGAATTAGGAATTATTTTTTCTATTTTTAAGAGTTTTTTTCATTGCAAGGCTTTTTTTCGCAGAAAAATACTAAAAGCCCTACTTTTCCGTTAGTATATAGGATAATATGCGCAGAAGATTCAACATACTACTCTTGCTCCTGGCATGGTGCACCATAATGGTGGCGCAGCAGAACGGTAAGGTGCAGAACAGGCCTTACATCGACCTGCGTCCCTTCCACTATGGCTTTTCCATAGGCCTGCACCAGCAGAGCATCATCATGCCCAACACCGGCTACATAGATCCCGAGACGGGTCAGCAGTGGTGGGTGAGCAACGATAACTACAGCCCCGGCTTCACCGTGGGCCTTATCGGCGAGTGGCGTGTCAATCAGTATCTGGGTGTGCGTGTGCTGCCTACCCTGCACTTTGCCTCCAAGCATATCACCTTCCATGAGCAGACCACTGGCCAGACAGACTATCAGGACATGAAGTCCACCTACATCGCTCTGCCGTTGAACCTTAAGGTTGCAGCCCCACGTCATAACAACTACAGGCCCTACGTGCTTGCTGGCGTCAATGCCATGTATAACCTCACCACCAAGGACCAGGCAAATATTGCCACCAAGCCGCTGAGTCTCAACCTCGAGGTGGGCCTCGGCTGCGACTACTATCTGCCGTTCTTTAAGTTCTGCCCCGAGCTGAAGTTCTGCTTCGGACTGACCAACGTGCTCAAGACTGACCGCTCCAACCTCAACGATAAGAGCAAGGCTATCTTCACCAAGGCCGTCAAAGACGCCCACACAGCGATGGTAGTTCTCACCTTCCACTTTGAATAAGAAAGCCTAAAGATTCTCCCCCTTAGTAAGGGGGAGTACCCGAAGGGGGAGGGGGTGTGATAACGGTTATTGGTTATTGTTTAACGTTTATGCCTAAAACAATTTTGTTGGTTGTCGGCAAGACAGTGTCGGCCCAGTTGCAGACAATGATTGACGACTACGTGGGGCGGATAGTTCACTTCACGCCATTCAGCATGGAGGTCGTGCCCGAGTTGAAGAATGCCAAGTCGCTCACTCAGGAGCAGCAGAAGACGATGGAGGGCAAAGCCCTCCTGGCGAAGCTCAAGCCCGGCGACCATGTGGTGCTGCTTGACGAGCATGGGCGGCAGTACAGCTCCCTCGACTTTGCCCGCTACGTGACACAAAAGCAGCATCTCTCATCCCAGCGCGTAGTCTATGTGGTGGGAGGTCCCTACGGCTTCTCCCGCGAAGTGTACGACCGCGCCAACGACAAGCTCTCGCTGTCCCCCATGACTTTCTCCCACCAGATGATACGCCTCCTCTTCGTGGAGCAGTACTACCGCGCTCTCACCATCATCAATCATCTGCCTTATCATCACGAATAGTGTTTACCCCACAACTAAAGCCCTGCGGAGCGCATCCGCAGGGCTTTAGTTGTTAGCGAGAGAAGGGATAAAATGACTATTTAATAACCTTGCGGCCGTTGTGGATGTAGATTCCCTTAGCGGTTGGCTTGCCGTTGAGGCGACGCCCGTCGAGGGTGTACAAAGAGACCCCTACCAGACCTCCCCGAGGGGAGGCTACTTCATCTTCCCCCTCGGGGGATAAGAGGGGGGGTATTCCCGTTGTGCCATCCTCGCCTTCCCCGAAGTTCAGCACGAAGCCTTTAACGGATGAATGCTGATCTGTCGGGTCGCCTGCTGTGAGGCCCTGCTTCAGCTGGAAGTAGCCGCGGCAGGAGCCTATCTGCATGTCGGCATCGGGGTAGTAGAGCTTGTTGTCAGCTCCGAGGAAGAGCACCGTCCTGTCGTCGGCCTTGAGGCTGACGGGCGAGGCGGAGCCCACGAAGTCCACCCAGTCGGTAGTGCTGGGCGACGAGGTGGTGCTGGCTTCTCTGTTGTCGGCTGTTGTCGGCTGCCAGAGGTTGTGGCCGTTGTCGTCGGTGTAGTCGTCGGCGCGGTTCCAGCGCACGATGTAGGGCTTGCCGGCATACATAACATAACGGTCTATCTCCGTGAAGTTCAGCGTCAGCACGCCGTCCTCGAAGGTCGTTGAGGTGAGCTCCATGATGCTTGCGGGCGTGTCGAGCGTTTCGTTAACGACCCCATAAGGAACCAGGTTAATGGGCAGGCAGAGGGTGTTCCACGAGCCGTCCTTGTAGAGCGTGCGCCCTGCGAGGGTGTACTTGTGGCTTTCCGGGACACCCCATTCATCGGTGCGGCTGCTGTAGTCGGCGATGAGGTGTTCGTTGCTGAGGCCGTCGAGCAGGGGGATGCCCTCGGTGCGCACGGCGCCGTCGTTGTCGCTGACGTCCTCGCTGGAGCCACCCCTACCGATGCCTATGTTTTCAGTATCTTGAGTAAATTCGTCTTCTATCTTGGTGCATTCGCTATAGTAGTTGTGGCTGAGGGTGCCGTCGCCGCTGCCGACGATGGCTCCGACACTTTCATCGACATAGAGGGTGATGCCGATGGCGCGGCAGTTGCTGACCGTGCATCCGCCTAGGTTCTCACCGACGATGCCGCCACAGGATTGAGCTTTCATGAAGGTGGCGCAGCTGGTGCAGGCGTTGATGGTGGCGCCACTCCCGTTCACTCCCGCGATGCCGCCGTAATAACCGTTCCATGTGTCTGTGGAGCCGATGAAAACATCAGCGCAGACGTAGCAGTTCTCTACTACGCTGCCTTCACTATTGCGCCCCGCTATGCCGCCGACACAACCGGCACCCATGATACGGGCGTCGGCGAGGATGACGTTCCTCACGGTGCCACTGTTGACAGAACCGAAGAGGCCTTGATAACCGTCGGTCGAATAGATGCGGATGCCGCGGATGGTGTGTCCCCGGCCATCGAAGATGCCATTGAACACACAACCGCCCGTGCCGATGGACGAGAAGTTGCTCTCGGTGCTGGTGTCGTCGTTCCAGTCGGTGGTGTGGCTGTAGGTGATGTCGGCGCCCAGCACGAAGTATATGTCATGTAGCCACGCTCCGCTGTTCACCTCGGAGGAGAGCAGGTCGAGGCCCTCGGTGGTGGTGATGACGTAGGGGTGTTGTTCGGAGCCATCGGCGCCGTCGGCAGTGCCCCAGGCGGAGTAGTCGGTCTGTGCCCACGCCGGGGCCGTGGCGAGCAGTGCGAGGACGAGCATCGTGGTCGTCCTTGCGGCAAAAGACTTGATGGTTGTCGTTATTTTCTTCATGATGTAAAGTGTAAAGTTGCGGGGCAGCTACCCTCTTCCGTAATATTGTTTTTGTGTGTGCAAAGTTATGAAGAATTCCGCAACGTTGTATTGCTTATGCCGTAAAAAATGCAAATAGCGGGCGAAGATGCGTTGTTTTTACTGCCACGCGGCCTGTGGCAGTAGTGCCCAGTGCTGCATAACAGAAAAAACCTCTCCTCGCGATTCCTGTTGTCAAGGAGGGGAAAAGGGTGGTGCAGGCAGGGAGTGTGTAAACTAACCGCGACTTCGTCAAAACTAATCGCGTGCGCGTCAAAACTAATCGCGTGCGCGTTGGAACTAATCGCGTGCGCGTTCAGACCCCTCCTAATCTCATGAAAAATATCCCTACTCTTAAAATATCTAAGCCTTTTCTCGCGCAAACTAAATCCGTTCTCGTGTGAACTAAGTCCGTTCTCGTGTGAACTAAGTCCGTTCTCGTGGACGCGAGATCGGAGATTGTCTGTCGGAGTTCTGAGTTCTGTGAAAAGAGCTGGGAATTACGCGGCGTGAGCTCTGACTTCTGTGAAAAGAGCTGGGAATTACGCGGCGTGAGTTCTGACTTCTGTGAAATGAGTACGGCCTTTCTATGGCAGAGTAGAGATTTTTTTTGTCTTTTATTTTGTCAGACGAAAAAGATGTGCTAATTTTGCACCCGCAAAAGCGATGACGCGATTGCTTGTTGGCGAGATAGCTCAGTTGGTTAGAGCGTCGGATTCATAATCCGGAGGTCGTGGGATCATGGCCCACTCTCGCTACCAAAGGGAAAAGAAATACCCCATCCCCTATCCCCTTCCCCTCAATGGGAAGGGGTTTTTGTTTTCCATAGACCCTCCCTTGACACACCCCCTCCCCCTCCGGGGACTCCCCCTAGCTTAGGGGGAGAGTTATAAGGGCAAACTAAAAAAGGTATCGACTCTCACGAGTGGATACCTTCGTAATAATCTTTATGAAAGGGAATGTTGTTTGTGGGCGCTGACGGATTCGAACCGCCGACCCTCTGCTTGTAAGGCAGATGCTCTGAACCAGCTGCGCTAAGCGCCCGTTGCTTTCAAAAGACGGTGCAAAAGTAATACTTATTTTGTTACCGCCCAAGAAAAAGGCAGACTTTTTTTCCTTTCAGAGGATTTTTTGTTATTCTACCGCCACTTTCTGCGCTGTGCTACGGCCATTGTGGTCTGTAACTCGCACAATGTATATGCCGCTCGGCAGGTCGTAACGATTGTCGAAGCCCTGGATGGTGGCACTGGTTACGAGTGTGCCGCCCGGTGTGTATATCCTGACGATGGAGCCGTCGCTGAAGCCGCGGACCAGCAGATAACCGTCGTGGCCGTGGATGCCGCCGTGAGGCTCATTGTCAATCTGGGTGTTGTGGATGCCTGCCGGCTCTTCCAGGCCAACCATATTGTCCATCCATGATATGCGGTCGCCCAGATACTCGAAGATATAATCCACCTCGGCCTGGTAGGAGCCGCGGGTGGTGTATTGTTGCTGAGTGCGTGTGTTGAGGATGTCCCAACGGATATAGTTGAGCTCTTGCGACTGGTCGTTCTCTAATGCAAGACTGTCAATGACTTCGTGCATGCGGTCGGGCGTGAGGTTGCCGTTGTAGCGATACCACGACCATATTTCTTTCAGCTCTTCAGGACAACTCTCCACTATCCTGCGATTGAAACTCCTGACTCCGGTGGCTGCCGAAGACTTGGAGCTGAAGCTGAGGTAGCTGGTCATAGTGAGTATGGGATGGGTGCGCTGGTCGTTGTCGAACGCGAGGTCGAAGTCCCAGATGGGTGATACGCGGAACTTGTCGTTGCGGTCCTTGGTGAGATACACGCTCCAATAGCTGTCGGTATTGCCGCTGAGCTCTGCTATGAGGAAGTATTTGAGCCATGTGGTCTGGTCCAGTACTGCTGGGTAGCCGTCGGTCTCCGACTTGTAGTCGAGTGACATCACGCGGGAGCACATGTCGTTGAATGCTTCGTGTATGTAGTTGTATTGCTCGTCGGTTATCTCGTCGTGCTTGGGATAGTGTATGGTGACGGGAATGTTGTAGGGATTGGACGAGAACCGCTTGGGCTCACTGCCGGAGTAGGCATCCATCTCTATGAGATATCCTCCTGTCACGGCCTCACCCTCATTGTCGTCGGTGGTCATCTTGGTGATGTTCACGCGGTCTTTATTCACTTCCACCTGGTCGCAGAGTTGGTAGCTGCCCTTATACTGGCCGTTGAAGATTACGTCCACAAGGGTGCAGGCGGGTGTGTAGTCCATCTCGAAGATACGGCTGATCTCAAAGGCCACGTTGTTGCGTATGAGGGTCTTGTCGCCATAGTTGTTGATGAGTGTCCACTCTTTGGCCTTGGCTGGCATATTGAGCAGGTGGCTCTTGTTGGCGAGCTTTATCTTGTAGGGCTTCTTCGAGAACGACCAGCTGCCGTTGCCGCGACCACGCACTGTCATGCTGTCGGACTTGAGGGCTGTGCCTTCGTCATAGATGATATTGACGATGCCTGGCAGCCAGGTTGTCTTTGATGTTATCTCGGCTATATTGGCCTCGGTGCGCATCACTACCAGCGGCAGGTTGGTGAGTTGGAACAACTGGCTGTCGTCGCCGGAGCCTGGCTTGCCGTAGAAGCGCAGCTCGCTGATGTTGCAGCGCGATTCGTTGGGGCCTACATAGCGCACATAGCGGAATCCACGACTGCAGACCACGGTGTCGGTGGTGAGTGTGTTGTATTCGGGCTCCTGCCTAATCATATAGAATGGTATGGCGTCGCTGAAGTCCTCTTTGTTGGCTCCTTCAAACATGCCGAGCACCATCCTCTTGGCCCACGATGCTCTGGGGGCGTATGCTATCTTTTGTATGATATACTTCTTGCCAAGGTCGAGGCCCACCCATCCTGTGCTGCGTTCGTAGGCGGCGTAGCAGGTGGTGTAGTCATTGTCAAAGGCATCGCCGGGCAGGTTGGCAGTGGTGGACGGTTGGTTGGTGTCGTAGTCCACAGAGGTGGCGCCCATGGGTATGCCGGTGAGCTGCTTGTTGCCTACGGTGTCGGGCTTGATGGTAAGGGCGTCATTATAGGCTTGTCTGAGCTCTGCCTCTATGTTTTCATACTCGGAGGCTGTGGTGGTGATGTCGTAGGGACGGACGTTGATGTAGTTGTTGGCGATGCTACGCTTTGTCTTCAGCATCATCACGGCTTCGGTGTTGTATGTATCGCCTTCATCGTCAATGATTATCTGGTACTGCTCGCCTATCTCCTCTGTGTATGCCACCAGGCTGTTGTAGGCGGCGGTTACGGCGAGGTCTTTGTTCTTCTGTGCAGCTATTATCTCGTTGGCCTGGCTCTCGCTCAGTGGCAGCAGCGACCATGTGTTGTAGCCGGCAAGGTCTGCGGCTACCGTCTCGTCATAGGTGGTGGCGCTGACTACCAGGGTACGCTTGTTGATAGCTGCGGGGGTGGCTATGGCGTGGCCAAAGTTGGGGGCACCTTGGTCGGCTATCCAGTATTTGCCTACGGAGTGCCACTTGGCTATCTGGTCGTTGATGGCGGTGGCGGTGCTGGTGAGCACTTCTCCGGCATTGCCGGTGCCATTGCTGGTGTTGAGGTAGCGCAGGGTGTAGGCATTCTGTATGCTGAAGGTGTTGTCGCCTGCTGTTTTTGTTACCTTATATATAAAGTTGGCATTGTCGGGATCGAAGGTCTCGTAGTAGCATGCCGTCTTGCCGTTGCCGTAGTCGAGGGCGGTGGTGTAGATGGCGGGGTATGCTGCAAAGGTGGTGTTGTAGGCTTTGTAGTTGTTGACTATGTAGTAGTAGCCGTCTGTCAGTGGCCGTATTTCTTGGGCATTGTTGTAGGCATCGCTCAGTTGCTGGCGCAGGGCAGCTTTCTCTTCGTCGGTGAGTTCTGTGCCTGCCTTGGCTCTGGCTGTCTCTATAACGTCGCGCAGGGTCTGCACCTTGTCGGCGTGGTAATAGCCTGGCATCTCATCGGTAGGCATATTGTCTGCCGCGATGCTGTATTCGTTGCACAGGGCGGTGAGTCCGGCATCGGTCTTGGCGAAATCCTCCATCACCTCGTCGCTCACTGTCTGTATGTACCACACATTCACTCCAAACTTGCAGGCTTCCGAGTAGCTGCCCCAGATATTGAGGTGGCCCTCTTCGGCGGTGGAGCCATTGTGGGTGGCTGCCATGGAATAGACATACGGATTGTCTGTGGGCTTCATGGTGAACTTGCCCGGGCTCACCAGCTCAAAGGTCTGCGATGCCTCTTTCTGCATGCTGGTTTCCACAGTGGTGCTGTAGGTCTTGAGTCCCTTGTTGATGAAGGTGCCGTTGAGGGCCGATTGCACATACCATGTGCCGTCGTCGGCGGGATAGAAATGGTATATCTGCTCGAAGTCGTTGGGGTCGAAGGCCTTCCACGACACTAGCTCGCCATCGTTGTACATGGCTGCCTGGTGCTCAAAGTTGTAGTTCACATCGGGGGGCGTGCTGCCCGAGTAGTATCCGCATCCGTTGCCGGCAGTCACTATGTAGTAGTATCCCTCGCGTATGGGGTTGGCCTCCTGTAGTGCCTCTGCGGCTGCCTTGAGGGCGTTGCCGAGCTGGCGCAGCTTGTTGCGCGGTGCACCGGGTTGGGCGGCAATAGCGTTAGCGAGGGCGGTGGAGTATGCCTCTATTGCTGCGGCGCTGTAGTAGCCGGGGTCGTCGCTGATGGTAAGGCTCTCTGTGTCGATGTTGCCGTAGGTGTCGATAATGCCCTGCAACTCTGCATAGACATCGTCGCTATTGTTGACGGGGTAGAACAGCCAGCCCACGCCTTCGTTCCACGGCTCCATACCTACGTTATTGTCCTGGTGGCCCAACTTGTAGTAATAGTCTTTCTTGCTGCCGTGCACTACATCCTTCATGGCCAGTACATAGCCTGCAGTGGCATTCTGAGTACGCCAGTTGTTGGTGCTGCCGGCAGCCAGTATGGTTACCTCCATGGCTGTCTCTCTGTCGCCAAACTCGGCGTTCATGCCTGCATATCCATACCAGTCGTAGGCGTCGTAGGGATCGCCGCTGTCCCATGTCTTGGCGAGGTAGTCCACGTGTTGCCAGTAGCCGTTGCCACCTAGCGATTTGAGGTAGTAGGTGTCGTAGCCGTCCACGGTGTTGCCGCTGGCCTCTACCTGCCAGAAGAAGTCGCGGTCTGGCGATGGCATGTTGGTCATGCCTCCTGCCGAGGTAATATAAAACTCCTCGGTGGCGTTGCGTATGATGTATGTCTTGCCCTCTACGGGAGCCTCGCTGTCACGGCCAAAGGAGATTACGCCCTGCACATCATTGTCTTTCATGTATTCTACCACCTCCTCGCTCACTGGGGAGAAGTACCATACATTCACTCCAAACTTCGCGCACTCCTCGGGTGTTCCCCACACGCTGAGGTCGGCATATTCGGCATCCAGTCCGTTGTGGCTGTTGGTCATCGAGTAGATAAAGCGTGCTTCGGCGTTCATCACTATCCACTTGCCTTCCACGTCGGAGGGTAGTATCTTCTGTGCCACGGGTGTCTTGCTGGTGCTCACCTTGTCGCCGTAGCTCTTGGTACCTTTGTCCACATAGCTCTGGTCGCGCAGGTTAAAGATAAACCAATTGTCACCATCCTTAACCAGCTTGTATATCATGCTGTAGTCGTTGGCATCGTAGTCGGCCCAGCGCACCAGTCCCTCGTCGTTGTACCATGCTACCTTGCCCTCGTAGTTGCGGTTTACGTCGGGCGGAGTGTCGCCAGAGTAGTAGCCTGTGCCGTTGCCGGCAGACACAATACGATAATATCCCTCATTGAGTTCATCGCCCATTGCGCTACCTGACAATAGCAAGAATAGGGTAGTGCAAAACAATAGTTTTATATTTGACAATTTCACGATTCTAATAATTAAAATCTCAAATTTCAAATTTCACGTTTCACATCTCACATCTCACATTTCACATCTCACATATAAATACTCTATCCTCCGAAGTCGTCATACATAATGCTCTCGGGCTCTACTCCGAGGTCGGTGAGCATTCCCACCACGGCCTTGCTCATAGGGCCTGGGCCGCACATGTAGTATTCTATATCTTCGGGGGCGTCATGGTCCTTGAGATATGTCTCATACATCACCTGATGCACAAATCCCGCCGTGTAGGCCACGCCTGCCTCGTCGGCAACGGGGTCGGGGCGATCTAGAGCCAGATGGAAGTGGAAGTTGGGATACTCCTTCTCCAACTCGTGGAAGTCATTGAGATAGAACACTTCGTTGAGGGCACGCGCTCCATAGAAATAGTGCATCTCGCGGTCCGTGGTGTGCAGCGTCTTGGTCATGTGCATTATCTGTGCTCTCAGCGGAGCCATACCGGCACCACCGCCTACCCAAATCATCTCCTTCTTAGAGTCGAAGATGGGGTGGAAGTCGCCGAACGGACCGCTCATCAGCACCTTGTCGCCCGGCTTGAGGGTGAAGATGTAGCTGGAGGCGATGCCCGGCATCACATCCATAAATCCCACCTGTGGCTTGGGCTTCATAGGCGGAGTGGCTATGCGCACGGTCAGCATAAAGCGGTCGCCCTCGGCGGGGTAGTTGGCCATGGAGTAGGCACGTATGGTCGGCTCGGTGTTGCGGCACTTGAGGTCGAAGAGTCCGAACTTCTCCCACGACGGCAGATACTCGGCTCCGATGGAGTCTTTGTCGATGTCCTTGTCGTAGTCCATCTCATATTTAGGTATGCGTATCTGGGCGTATGAGCCGGGCACAAAGTCCATGTGCGCACCTTCGGGCAGTGCCACAATGAACTCTTTAATAAACGTGGCTACGTTCTTATTGCTCACCACCGTACACTCATATTCTTTCACGCCAAGCACACTCTCGGGCACCTTTATCTTCAGGTCGCCCTTCACCTTGCATTGGCAGCTCAGGCGCCAGTGGTCCTTTATCTGCTTGCGGGTAAACTGGCCTTTCTCAGAGTCGAGTATTTCGCCGCCGCCTTCCACCACTTGGCACTTGCATTGTCCGCAACTTCCCTTGCCGCCGCATGCCGAGGCCAGATACACTCCGCTGTCGGCAAGCGTGGAGAGCAGACTGCTGCCTTGCGGCACAGAGTGCGTGTCCTTGTCATTGATGGTTATGATCACGTTGCCGCTCGGCGACAGATACTTTTTTGCCACGAGCAGCACGATTACGAGCAAGATAATTATAGCAAGGAAAACTCCGATGCTTGCAAGTATAAAGCTAAAATCCATGATTTATGTTAGTTCGAAAGTTAATGTTCAATTAAATCTTCATTCCACTGAAGCACATAAACGCAATTGCCATCAGCCCCACTGTGATGAAGGTGATGCCAAGTCCACGCAGACTGCGGGGCACATCGGTGTATGCCATCTTTTCGCGTATTGCGGCAAGGCTGACGATGGCCAGCAGCCAGCCGATGCCACTGCCCAGAGCGTATGCAATGCAGTCCCAGATACTGCCGATATATTGTGTGTTGGCAGGGTCGAGGTTGATGCGCTGTTGCATAAACAGGCTCGCACCCATGATGGCGCAGTTCACGGCTATCAGCGGCAGGAAGATACCCAGAGCGTTGTATAGCGACGGACTGAAGCGCTCTACCACCATCTCCACCAGCTGCACCATCGCCGCGATCACGGCTATGAACAAGATAAAGGAGAGGTAGCTCAGGTCAATGCCTAGAATGCCGTCCTCCGACAGTACCTTTGTTTGCAGCAGCCAATCGACGGGCACTGTAATCAGCAGCACAAATGTCACAGCAATGCCGAGGCCGAATGCCGTCTTGACGCTCTTGCTCACGGCAAGGTAGGAGCACATGCCGAGGAAAAAAGCGAATATCATGTTGTCCACAAAGATGGACCGAACGAATAAGCTTGTAAGGTGTTCCATATATCTCTTATTCTTTTAAGTTCTTCAATTCTTCAATTTTTCTGCTTCCTATTGTTGTATGCAATGTTTGCCCATATCACACAACCCACTATGATTAGAGCCATGGCAGGCATCGTCATCATACCGTTGTTCTGGTAGCCCATGTCGTAGAAGCTCTGCGGAATCACCGTATAGCCCAGCAATGTGCCGTTGCCTAGCAACTCGCGGAAGAAGGCTACCACCACCAGTATCCAAGCATAACCGAGGCCGTTGCCTATGCCGTCGAGCAACGATGGTAGCACCTTGTTCTGCATGGCGAATGCCTCCAGACGACCCATTAGGATACAGTTAGTGATAATCAGTCCCACATACACCGACAACTGCACACTCACATCGTAGAGGTACGCCTTGAGCACCATACTCACGATAGTCACCAGCGCAGCCACCACCACCAACTGCACGATGATGCGGATGCGATTGGGGATGGTCTTGCGTAGCAGCGAGATGACCACATTGGCCATCGCGGTGATGATAGTCACCGACAGACCCATCACTATGGCAGGCTTCAGCTGCGATGTCACCGCCAGTGCTGAGCAGATGCCCAGCACCTGCGCCACGATGGGATTGTTCAGATTGAGAGGCTCCGTCAGAGCCGCCTTATTTTGTTTTGATAAGAAACCCATGGAAACTATTTGTTATTTTACTAATGTTCGGTATTAAATTCTTCAATCTTTCAATTCTTCAATCTTTCCAAGGCAGTCCTTCAGCATCTGATCCACTCCGTCGGAGGTCAGCGTGGCACCAGTGATAGCGTCGCAACGACTGTCGTCGCTTAGCCCGTCAACCTTCTTGCCCACCTTCACCACCGAGAGAGCCACTTCGCCGTTCTCCCCGAAGATTTTCTTGCCCTTGAACTGATCCTGGAAGGGTTGGTCGGCAATCAGGGCGCCCAATCCTGCCGTCTCGCTCTGGTGAGAGAAGTAGGCGCCATACACCGTGTTGCGGTCCTCGTTCACACCGACGTATCCCCAGATACCGCCCCATAGGCCCATGCCGCTCACCGGCACCACATATTTCGTCTGGCCCTCCACCTTACATATATATATAGGTGTTTTGCCGCTGACATCTTCTTTCAATACCACTTCGGCGTATTTCGCCTCCACTTGGTCCTTGTCGATGTTGCGAAGATTCAGCGATGCCAGTATCTGCGCCTTCTTGTCGATTGCCACATTGGCATCGCTCTTCTTCTGCAGCGCCTTGCTCACAAACGCTAGCAGAAACGCTACAATCACCACCATCAGCGCAGCATAGATGATGATATACAGATTCGAGTTCGTATTTAGTTTCTTTGCCATAGCTCCTAATTAGTTGAGGTTAACGTTATGGTTAGCGTTGCACGCGCTTGAGGCGGCGATTGATATTACGCTGCACAAAGCAGTAGTCAATCAGCGGAGCAAACAGGTTCATAAACAGTATCGCCAGCATCATGCCTTCGGGATATCCCGGGTTGAACACTCTTACCAGCACGGCAATCACACCTATCAAGAAGCCGTAGATATACTTGCCCCCTTCCGTGCGTGCCGAGGTCACCGGGTCGGTGGCCATAAACACCGCACCGAAGCAGAAGCCGCCCAGCGCCAGGTGCTCATACCACTCTATCGGTGTGCTGCCTGTGGCGTGAAACAGGGCCGCTGTCAGGCCGCCGCCCACAAACACACTCACCATCGTCTTCCAACTCGCGATGCCTGTCCATAGCAGCAGCACGGCGCCCAGGGCGATGGCTATCACGCTCGTCTCGCCTACGGAGCCGGGTATCAGACCCACCACCATATCGTTGAGGCTGGCGCTCATCTGTCCGCTGCCTACCTCAGCCAGAGGCGTGGCGCACGTGAAGGTGTCGGGCAGGTCTTTGCCTAGTCCGAGTATCGACTCGTTGGCCACCCAGACCTCGTCGCCCGTCATCTTGCCGCTGTAGGAGAAGAACAAAAACGCCCTCGCCACCAGCGCCACGTTGAAGATATTCATGCCCGTGCCGCCGAATATCTCCTTGGCGAAGATAACGGCAAAGGCGATGGCCAGCGCCATCATCCACAGCGGGCAGTTGATGGGCAGGATCAGCGGCACTATAAGGCCTGTCACCAGGTAGCCCTCCTGTATCTCCTCGTGCTTGTACTGCGCTACCACAAACTCTATGCCCAGACCCACAGCGTAGCTCACCACAATCTTAGGCAGCAGAGCCAGCAGACCGTAGGCGAACATCTCCATCAGCGAGCCCTCGAGGCCCGCAGCCGCGTAGTGTTGGTAGCCTATGTTATACATGCCGAACAGCATCGCCGGCATCAGCGCAATCACCACAATCGACATGATACGCTTCGAGTCGATGGCATCGTGAATGCTCACACCACTCTTGCTCGTAGTGTTCGGCACCAACAGAAAGGACTCAAATCCCTCGTACACCGACCGCAGAGCATGCAGCTTACCCCCTTCACTGAAGGCAGGCCGCGTCTTATCGAAAAACTTCTTTATAAAATTCATAGAATATATGTACTATTTCAAAAGTTACAATTATTCTTCCTTCCTTAGCAGGTCCAGCCCCTCACGCACGATGCGCTGCAGCTCCAGCTTCGATGAGTCGGCAAACTCTGCCACCGCAAAGTCCTCCGGAGCCACCTCGTAGATGCCAAGCGCCTCCATGCGGTCCAGATCACCCGTCAAGATGGCTTTTATCAAGTAGCCGCCGTATATGTCCATCGGCAGGTAGCGGTCGTATTCGCCGCTCATGATGATGTGGCGCTCACCGCCTTTGATGCGGGCGTCAAGGTTATACTGTCTGCGCTTGCCTTGCAGCCAACTGAAGTAGCTGCGGCTCGTAGAGAAGTCCTTCAGGCGCGGCATCATCCAGCCCAACACCTCGTCCTTGTCATCACCCTCAGGTATCACCGTTACCTCTGTGACACGTGCCGACAGGTGGCCGTCGATGTCCGTCTTGGTGCCCACCAGCGGATTGCCGTTGATGATGCGTATGTGCTCCGTGCGCAGCAGGTTGCCGTCGAGCAGGGCAGCCAGTGGGGCGCCAATCACCGTCTTTCGGTAAGTGGGCTCTTTCACCTCAGCACCGGCGATGGCAATTGTGCGTGTCATATCTACCTTGCCCTCCGTTATCAGGCGACCGACGAAGAGCACCTCTTCAGCACCCAATGTCCATACCACCTCGCCCTTGTTGACGGGATCGACATGGTTGATATGTACACCTACGTTGCCCGCGGGGTTCGGCCCACTGAATACATAGATGTTCGCATTGGGCAGCAAGGCATTTATGCGGTCTTCTTGCTCGGGAGAGACGCCGATGGTCACCGCAGCAATCTTCGACAGAGCGGCAATGCCTGCCTGCAGGTTGTGCTCCTCACCCTTTAGAGTGAAAGAGAAGTCCTGAGCGAGAGGCATCTTGCTGAAGAGGGAGATGAAGATGCCCTTTGGGTTATCGTTGGGGTTCGCCACTATGTCGTAGGGACGCTGGTGCATGAAGGCAAACAGTCCACTCTCCAGTAGGAGTTGTTTTACCTCGTCGCCTGTCTCACACTTGGTGGCGAAGGACTTGTACTCCTGCTTGCTGTTCGCCTCCACGTCAATAGACAAAAGCTTGCGGCGCTCGCCCCTAACCACGGCCTTCACCGTGCCACTCACAGGAGACACTACCTTCAAGTCAGGCAGCTCCTTGTTTACAAACAAAGCATCGCCTGCCATTACTCTGTCGCCTTCCTTGACCACGGGCTTCGGCTTGAAGCCGTAGAAGTCGTCAGGCATCATGGAGTAGACACCCTTTACGGGTACCACGTTCACTGAATGGGGGGCCTTTCCTTTTAGGTTGATGTCGAGCCCCTTCTTTAGCTTGATGTGCGTTATCATGAGATACTAAATAATTCTAGACTGCGAAATTACTATTTTTTCGACAAACATAGATACAAATCACAAGAAAAACTAAAAGGAAAGAAATATATTTCATATTTTTTCATTAACTTCGCAGTCAAAACTAAGTTGGTTGTAATGAAAGAATCATTCCGCATCACATACCCGTCCTCTAAGAAAGTGTATCTCGACGGCCACCTGTTTCCCGACCTGCGCGTCGGTATGCGCCAGGTGAAGCTCACGCCCACAGTGACGAAAAGCGCTGATGGCAGCACGCGCACCGAGGATAACGCCCCAGTGCTCATCTACGACACCTCGGGGCCGTACTCCGACCCCAGCATCAAGACTAACATACGGCAGGGACTGCCCCCGCTGCGCACTCCGTGGATAACGGAGCGCGGCGACTGCCGGCAGCTCACCGAGCTTAGCAGCGAATACGGTCGCCAGCGTGCCAGCGACCCCGCTTTGGCCGACGTGCGCTTTCCCAACACACGCCTCCCATTGATAGCTAAGGACGGTCACCAACTTACGCAGATGTACTACGCCCGTAAGGGCATCATCACTCGCGAGATGGAGTATATTGCTATCCGCGAGCGCATGAACTGTGAGGCACTCGGAATAGAGAGCCATATCACCCCGGAATATGTGCGCCAGGAGGTGGCTGCGGGCCGCGCCGCCATTCCCGCCAATATCAACCACCCAGAGGCGGAGCCGATGATAATAGGTCGCAACTTCTTGGTGAAGATTAACACCAACATAGGCAACTCCTCCACCTCATCGGGCATAGACGAGGAGATAGAGAAAGCTATCTGGAGTTGCAAATGGGGCGGCGACACCTTGATGGATCTATCCACTGGCAACAATATCCACGAGACACGCGAGTGGATTATCCGCAACTGTCCTGTGCCGATGGGTACGGTGCCAATCTACCAAGCGCTGGAGAAAGTGAAAGGCCACGCCATGGAACTGGACTGGCCCATCTTCCGCGACACTCTGGTTGAGCAGTGTGAGCAGGGCGTCGATTACTTCACTATCCACTGCGGCATCCGCCTGAAAAACATCCCTTACTCGCAGGAGCGCCTCACGGGTATGGTGAGCCGCGGCGGTAGCATCATATCGGAGTGGTGCATGCGCCACGGCAAGGAGAATTTCTTGTATGAGCACTTCGACGACATATGCGACATCTGTGCTCGCTACGATGTGGCACTCTCGCTGGGCGACGGACTGCGCCCCGGCTCGGTGAATGACGCCAACGACCGCGCCCAGTTTGCGGAGTTGGATACGATGGGCGAGCTGGTGGAGCATGCTTGGGCGAATGATGTGCAGGCGTTCATAGAGGGCCCCGGTCATGTGCCGATGGACAAGATTCGCGAGAATATGGACCGCCAGATAGAGAAGTGCCACGAGGCACCCTTCTACACGCTGGGCCCGCTGGTGACTGACATCGCGCCGGGCTACGATCATATCACGTCGGCCATTGGTGCGGCTATGATAGGGTGGTACGGCACGGCGATGCTGTGCTATGTCACGCCGAAGGAGCACCTTGGTCTGCCCGATCGCGACGACGTGAGGGCTGGCGTGGTGGCCTACAAGATTGCGGCGCATGCCGCTGACCTGGCCAAGCATCATCCCGGAGCGCAGGTGCGCGACAACGCATTGAGCAAGGCGCGCTACGAGTTTAGATGGAAGGATCAGTTCAACCTCTCGCTCGACCCCGAACGGGCACTGGAGTACTACAAGCAAAATCATACGGTGGGAGGGGAGTTCTGCACTATGTGCGGCCCCAACTTCTGCGCTATGCGTATTTCCCACCGACTCACCAATGGGCAATGGTCAATGGCGAAGCCATGCAGCGGCAAATAGATAAACTGATTCTGCCTATCGCCATTGTGACAGGCATCGCAGGCTACTTCATCTACACAGCTATACCGGCGCTGGACGCCACTCACGTATGGGTGCTCCACACGGTGGAGGTGGTGCAGCCGGTACTGATTTTCCTGATGCTTTTCATCACCTTCTGCAAGGTGAGGGTGCGTGACCTGCGTTTCAGCCGGTGGCATCTCTATGCCTTGCTGATGCAGGTGGCCCTGTTCGCCCTCTGTGCTTTAGCCGCACTCTCGACTCTCGACTCTCGACTCTCGACTTTATCGCAATGCGCTATGCTCTGCTTTATCTGCCCCACGGCGACTGCAGCGGCGGTGGTGACAGCCAAGCTGGGCGGCAATGTGGGCAGTCTTACTACTTACACGATAATTATCAATCTTGCTGCTGCATTGCTGCTGCCACTCGTTATCCCAATGCTGCATACCGATAATGCTCAATCCTCAATCCTCAATCCTTCAACTTTTCAACTCTTCAATCCTTCAATTCTTACCAAGCTTTTCCCCCTGCTCATAGGCCCTCTGCTGCTGGCTATGCTGCTGCGCTGGGTGTGGCCGCGCCTGACGACGAGGATTGCGTCGGTGTCAGGAGTGGCGTTCTATATATGGGCGGTGTCGCTGACGCTGGCCATCGCTATGAGCGTGAAAGCATTGGTTCACAGCCACGCCTCGGTGGCTCTGCTTGTGGGTATCGCCGTGGTGTCCGTAATAGCATGTGCTGCTCAGTTTGCTTTCGGCCACTTCTTGGGCAAGGCTCACGACGACAGGGTGAGTGCCACGCAGAGCTGCGGACAGAAGAATACCGTCTTTGCCATGTGGGTGGGCTATACTTTCCTCAATCCGCTTACTGCTCTGGCGGGAGGCTTCTACTCTATATGGCACAATTTGTATAATGCAAAGCAGATAAATAGATATGAGAAGACGCGACGTAAGACCTAAGAAATCGTTAGGTCAGCATTTCCTAGTTGACCAAGCAGTGGCTCGCCGTATTGCCGACACAGTGGATGCGGCACCTGAGATGCCAGTGCTGGAAGTGGGCCCTGGCACCGGTGCACTGACCGAGCACTTGCTGGCCAAGGGGCGCGACCTGCATGTGGTGGAGTTGGACAGGGAGAGCATTGCCTATCTCCGTGAGCACTTCCCCATGCTACGCGGCGAGCGCTTGATAGAGGGCGACTTCCTGCGCATGGACCTTGCTGCCCTTTTCGGTGGCAAGCCCTTCGTGCTGACGGGCAACTACCCCTACAACATCAGCAGCCAGATATTCTTTAAGATGCTCGACTACCGCGACTTCATACCGTGCTGCACAGGCATGATACAGCGCGAGGTTGCGCTGCGCCTGTGTTCCGGCCCCGGCAACAGGGACTATGGCATACTGAGTGTGTTGTTGCAGGCGTGGTACGACACAGAGTATTTGTTTACCGTGGAGGAGAGTGCCTTCAATCCTCCCCCCAGGGTTAAGAGTGCTGTGGTGCGCTTCACTCGCAATAGCGTCACCGACCTTGGATGCAACGAGCGTCTGTTTCGCCGAGTGGTGAAGACAACGTTCAATCAGCGCCGCAAGATGATTCGTGGTTCCATTAAGCCACTCCTCGCACAACTGGAGAGTGCGAACAATAGTGCTTCAGCACTCCCCCTTCATGGGGGAGCGGGGAGGGGGTCTTTCATCTCTAAATACGCCACCCTCCGCCCCGAGCAACTCAGCGTGCAGGATTTTGTGGCTCTGACCAACGCCGTGGAGCGCGAATATTGCGGATAAAACGCCTCTCCAGCATACTTTTTTGTCACATTTTTGAAAAAAACTCCTTACTCCTTACTCCTTATTCCTAAAAAAGTATTACTTTTGCAGCCGTTAATTCAAATTCTTACCATCTAATGGACGACTATTACGCGGATAATAACAAACGGAATTGAGGCAAAGTGAGTAGTTTTTAATCCTTCCACTCTGCCTCGGGGCCTTTATCAGTGGAGGACTAAAAATGCGAACATTTTGGAACATCAACCGTACACTGCGTACATTGAGCGAATGGGAACCTAACTGCTGGGTGCAGGTTACGTGTCCTACGCAAAGAGACGAAGATTATCTTACCACCGAGCTAAACGTGCCGGAGTGGTTTCTGGACGACATCCGAGACAAGGATGAGCGTGCCCGTTATGAATTTGACGAAGGATGGGTGCTCATCATCTTGCGCATACCATATGTAAAAGAGGTACGCTCGCGCACGCCACATACCACTGTGCCCCTTGGCATACTGATGCACGACGATGTCTGCATCACCGTCTGCAACTATGAGACAAACATGATGATAGACTTCGTGAGCTATCAGCAGAAGCGCAACCAAGGCTTTACCGATGCCGTGGATCTCGTGTTCAGGCTCTTCCTCAGCTCCTCGGTGTGGTATCTGAAACGACTGAAGCAAATCAGCGTGCTCATCGATGAGTCAAAGCAGAAACTCGACCAGAAAATCAGCAACGAAGACCTTATTGGACTCTCACGCTTGCAGGACAGCCTCACATACTTTGTCACCTCCCTGCGTGGCAACGAGACACTGCTTTCCAAGCTCAAGTTTAAGCTGCCCGTCGATGAACTCGACGCCGATCTCATCGAAGACGTGACCATCGAGATGAACCAGGCACGCGAGACCACCAATATCTACACCCACATTCTCGACTCCACGATGGACACCTATGCCAGCATTATCAACAACAACACCAACTCAGTCATGAAGACCATGACCACCATCAGCATCGTACTCATGTTCCCCACGTTGGTGGCCAGCTTGTTTGGTATGAACCTGCTCAACGGCATGGAGCACACATGGTGGGGCTTCCCCTTGGTGACCGTGGCATCGGTAGGCATCGCGGTATTCAGTTTCTGGACCTTCAAGCACCGCCATTGGATTTAAAAATAGTGCATTTTTGTTTTTTTTGTAGTCATAAGAGACCAAAAAGTATCAAAAATAAACAAAAAATTTGCTTGTATAAAATAAATTGTTTTTATTTGCAGTTCGCTTGCCGCTTCCTCGCGGCAAAATCATGCTGCAATAACGCGGCCCAATAAAAAACTGTTAAACGTATTAAACATGGAAAATGTTACTGACCCCAGAACAGATGAACTGCAAGAGCAGCCCACTGTTGAGCAACCCGTAGAAACCCCTGCACCCGCTGAACAACCCGCTGCAGAGGAAGAGGTTAAAACACCCAACGCAGAAGAGCCTGAAACTCCGGCAGAGCCTGAAGAGCCCGCACCTGTCGAAGAGCTCGAGACTCTGGCAGAGCCCGAAGAGCCCGCACCTGCCGAAGAGCCTGAAACTCTGGCAGAGCCCGAAGAGCCCGCTCCCGAAGAGGAGCCCGCCACGCTCCCCACTACCAAGGAAGGCATTGTGGAGTGCATCACAGCCATTGCTGCCAGCGGCGATGCCGGCTCACGTGCATCGCAGGAGCAGCTCAAGCAAGCATTCTATCGCCTGCAGCGTGAAGAGAGAGCCAAAGCCCTGGCCGACTTTGTGGCAGCCGGAGGCAATGCCGAGGAATTCACTCCCGACGAAGACCCCCTGGAGGAAGAACTCAAGGCACAGCTCGCCATCCTGAAGGAGGTGCGCGCCAAGCAGATAGAAGACAACGAAAAGAAAAAAGAAGCCAACCTCGCCCGTAAGCGTGCCATTATCGAAGAGATAAAGGCCATCAGCACCTCGCCCGAGGAGGCCAACAAAGCATACGACACTTTCCGCAAGCTACAGGCAGAGTGGAAAGAGATCAAACCAATACCCGAGAGCGCAGCCAACGAAGTGTGGAAGCAGTTCCAGTTCTGCCAAGACCAGTTTTACGACCTGCTCAAGACCAACTCCGCCCTGCGCGACTATGACTTCAAGAAAAACTTTGAGGCTAAGACACGACTCTGCGAGGCAGCAGAGCAGCTCATCGAAGAGCCCGACATCATACGCGCTTCCCATGCCCTGCAGCAGCTCCACCAGGAGTTCCGCGAGATAGGCCCCGTCGCCAAGGAAGTGCGCGAAGAACTCTGGGACCGCTTCAAGACAGCCTCCACAGCCGTCAACAAGCGCCACGCCCAGTACTTCGACAGCCTCAAGGAGAAAGAAGAAGAAAACCTCGCCAAGAAGACAGCCATCTGTGAAGAGATAGAGGCCATCGAGACCGACAATATCAACGGCTATGCCCAGTGGGAAGGCCTCACCAAGCAGATCATCGCCCTGCAGGAAGAGTGGAAGACCATAGGTCGCGCCACCAAGAAGATGAACACCAAAATCTTCGAGCGCTTCCGTGCAGCATGCGACAACTTCTTCAGCAAGAAAGCAGAGTACTTCAAGGAGCAAAAGAAGACCTACGCCGAGAACGCAGCCCGCAAGCTCGCGCTCGTAGAGCAGGCCGAGGCACTCAAGGAGAGCACACAGTGGACCGCCACCACCAACCAGCTCATCCAGCTCCAGAAAGAGTGGAAAGAGATTGGTGCCACAGCCCATAAGACCAGCAACGCCCTCTGGGATCGCTTCAATGCCGCATGCAACGAGTTCTTCGACAAGAAGAAAACCGTCCTCGGCGACCAGCACAAGGAAGAGAGCGAAAACCTCGTCAAGAAAAAGACCGTCATCGAGAAGCTCGAGGCACTTGCCATCGAGGGAGGCGAAGACGTAGGCGAGGCAGTGCGTCAGCTTCAGGACGAGTGGAACAGCATAGGCCATGTGCCTTTCAAGAATAAGGATAAGATCTACGCCAAGTATCGCGAGGTAGTCGATAAGCTCTACAAGGAGTTCAACCTCCGCGCCCCGCGCCGCACACCGGGCGCAGGTTCCAAATCTCAATCCTCTTCAGCACTCCCCCTTCATGGGGGAGCGGGGAGGGGGTCTTCACTCCTCCGCCTCTACGAGGCTCGCAAGGCCGAGTTGGCTACCTATGAGAACAATATCTCCTTCCTCACCACCAGCTCGAAGAAAGGCTCAGCCCTCATCGACACCATGATGAAGAAGATAGAGACCCTCAAGGCCAACCTCGCAGAGCTCGCCGACCGCATCCGAAGCGAGGAGAACCCCGCTCCAGCAGAGAAGGAAGCTGCGGCTACCGAGGCTCCCGCCGAAGAAACCCCGCAAGAATAACAGGACTTCCTTAATAAACATAGTATGAAGAGCAAAGGCCTATTCGTTTTCGTATTGATGACGCTCTCTGCAATCCTTGTAGGGTGCAACGATGATGACCACCCACAAGCCGTGCTTGGCGATTGGTACGCAGAGTACGCTGCTACAGGTACCACAGATAACGGCGCTTACGATCGCGTGGTGCAAGCATACCATTTCGATTCTGATGGCACAGGCTATTGGTACAACATCTTCCTTGCCGATGACAGAGATGAGCCGGTCGCTATGAAAGGTGGGCATAATATCGGCAGATTTACTTACACCGTATCCGATGGCAACATCAATATACATCTCGATTGGACGGGAGAGGAAGAGAACCCGTCTTGGGCCTTGAGCTCTGGCGAAGGAGTTTTGGTGGGTTCAAATGGCGGCACTGACTACACCCTTACTCCTGCCACAGCGGAGCAGATGGAATGGTGTGGTGTATGGGACGAGATTACCAACGGTGGCAACGAGTCGTATGGCATCGTGATGGAAATGGAAAAATACACCGAGGAAACAAGCGAAGGACAAATACAAACAACAAACGGAATAAAATGGAATTTAGGTTACAGACTTACTGTCGGAAACGATGACAAGAATGCTACCATATCCAATGTTGTTGTGTTCCCTGTGTACGATGTAGCATACCTGCTGCGTAGCTTCGTCAGCAAGTTTGCCGACAAGGAGCCCCTGTGGGCAGCCACAGGAATGCAGCTCGTGGCGCAGACCAGCGCATCCTCCGCCACATACCGCTTCCCCAACACCTATTCTTGCATGATGTCATCTGCAGGAATTCAAACTATCAGCGTACCACTGGTTGCCTATACCCAGGCAAAGGGCGACTCGCTCCATTTCCGCCATGTCGGCGCTGCAGTGAGCGCGAACATCGCTAACAGCACGCCCAACGCACTGACTGTGGACGAGGTAATCGTGAAGAGCAAGAACTACAAACTCTCATCGGATGCTCTGACACTCAATTACGATGAGGACAATATGCACTACACTCCCGAAACGGCTACCAATGAGGAAGAGCATATTTCGAAATTGCAGTTTCCGTCCACCGGTGCACTCGCGTTTAAGATTCAACCAAACAACAGCAACAGCGTCGTGGTGCCCATTCTGCCTATTGGCAACGACGAGCTCACCGTCGAGGTGCGGTGCCACTTTGCATGCGAAGGTCTGACTGATGCCGAGACCTCTTGCGTGTACAGCCAGACTTTCGAGGTGGAAGCCCTGTCTCGTGCGCAATTGCTCAGGACCAAGGCAGACATCGCCATAGGAGCCGAGAATGTGGAAGCCCGCGCGTTTAGCGTCAGTGCCACCAAGGCCGTTTATTTTGCCAAGGGCAACCTTATGGCCCATTGCACTAAATTCGAAACAGATCCCGGTTATGATTTCGGTTACTGGAAGGCGTGGGAGTTCGTCCTCTGCGACAATCAGTATGCAACAGTTGAAGACGATGGAGAATGTGACAGCAGCTATCGTAATATCGAATATATGTCGCTTTTCTCCTATGGAAGTACCGGTTATGACAATGGCCAAATATGTTGGAAGCCGTGCTCCACACTGTATATGGGGCGTTATGGCAACTATGATACCGACACCGGCGCACCATATTGGTTCAACGGCGCATTGACTGCCACTGCCGAATGGGGCTACAACGCCATCACCAATGCCGGCAATGCCGAAAACAGCGGATGGCGCACCCTCACGGCAACCGAATGGGACTATGTGATTCGTCATCGTGCCAATGCCGCTTCCAAGAAGGGACTCGCCAATGTCAATTCGGTCAACGGACTGATACTCCTGCCAGACCATTTCACCCTCCCCGACGGATTGATATGGAACGGCGGAGCCACTGAGTACTCCGGCAATACCTACACCGCCGGACAGTGGGCTGAGATGGAAGCTGCCGGTGCCATCTTCCTGCCGGCAGGAGGGGAGAGGTATTCAGACCTCTCAGACTACACAGGCTTTGGTCTCCCATTTCCTGCCGTGCACAAGAAAGGCTCAGAGGGATTGTACTGGGCATCCACCGACTCAGGCAACCGCGACTACGCCGACATGCTCTATTTCTACAGAGGCGAAATCACCACAGGCAACCAAAACAAAAGCAACGGCTGCAACGTCCGCCTCGTGCGCAATGCCAACTAAATCCTAATCAAAAAACAAAAAATCACGCTTTCTTCAAAAAAAATCCTTACTCCTTACTCCTTATTCCTAAAAAATTATTACTTTGCATCCGCAAATGAGAGACAGCCAACCCTAAACTCTCAACTTTAAACTTTAAACTCTAAACTTTCAACTTTACAAGGGGGTATAGCTCAGCTGGCTAGAGCGCTTGCATGGCATGCAAGAGGTCATGGGTTCGAATCCCATTATCTCCACCCCCGAGGGCTCGCACCAATGGTGCGAGCCCTTATATTTATATAATATATAATGTACGCGCGTATTTTTCTCTCTTTTCTCTCTTCTCTATTCTCTGTTCTCTATTCTTTCATTTCTCCCCCTAAGTTAGGGGGAGTACGGCAAAGCCGGGAGGGGGTGTGTTCCTTGCGACTTTGCAACTTTACGACTTTTATAAGCCCCCGAGCGAACCACTCAGGGGCTTCTCTGTTCTCTCTTCTCTGTTCTCTCTTCTCTGTTCTCTATTCTTTCATTTCTCCCCCTAAGTTAGGGGGAGTACCCGCAAGGGGGAGGGGGTGTGTCAAGGGATGGTGTGTGCGACTGAGGGGTGGGAGTGCCGGGGAGGGGGTGTGTCCTAGCTTGGCTATCTAGGCTAGTCTCACTATAGCTCCTATTGCCACTATAGTTACTTCCTTCTTCCTTCTTATCTCATTTTCTGGTATGTTTACTATTTCACCGGGGCACCGATTACGACACGCATAATTTCTGGAGCGCCGACACACTTAATGAAATTACGGATTGACTCCTTGACTATGATACGCGCGGAGGCGGCGTTTAGCCTCTTTTCTACCCAAATACTTGTACCGTCTTTCATACGCCTTTTTGCACACAATATACCCTCGTCCGTCTGGAACGGATAACAATTTTGGACAACGGACAAGGCCGTGCGAAATTTCCCTTTGACTGAATTTGCTACGTTTCTGACTTGGCGGTCTTCTGACTTAATTAGAAATGTAAGTTCCATGTCAAGTCTTTTTTCGAATTCAGTCTTGGTAGTTGAATTGTTTTTTTCCATGATTGTAAGTTTTTACGAAGCGATACTTTTATCTATCCCCGCGTCTCGCTATTTATTGATTTTCATTTTGCGATAGTAAGAGCAATATCTTATGAACCGTCCATGCTTTGCATTGGCGCAGCACAGGCTCAGTTTTGTACTTGCCATTAGAGTCGAGGATGTAATTGCCGGCAGCGTCTTTCATGCGCTGATTTCCCCAGATACCAATTACTTCATTCCCATCTTTATCCACAAAGATATTATTGGGGACTATCTTTTTCAGCCGATAGGGATTTAGCTCTGAGGGAGTTAAGATACCAAATTTGGCAAGAACTTCTTTGAGCCCTTTATTCCAATATTTCTTAATCTCTCTTATGGCCTTACTTAGACTATTGTGTGGACCTACTGAATCTAATACCTTTTTATATCCACCAAGTTGCGTAATCTTCTGGCTCGTATTTCTACTTACTGTTGTATTTGTTCTTTTGGAGGCACGGGCAGCCTTCGAGTCAATCATTTCTGATATCCTCGTTTTGCGGGATAGAGTAGCCTTGATTGGCTCCCCAGGCATATAGTCTATCACTAGCGTTAGCTCGCGTTGCACTTGATTAAGTGCAGGCGCAACGGCCTTTGTAACCAACGGAAGAATCTCTTCTTTGATAATCTCTTCTTCACGTTCTGTCATTTTGTGTACGAGGGCATCTCCTGATACGCCTTCGTTACGCAATGTTTCCATTGCCTTGTATAAATCGTTAAGTCGTGACATTTCTTATAGCTTTTCAAGTTTTGTCTTTGTTGCTTTATTTAAAAGTGTATGATATGACATCACACTTGCTAGAACATTGAAAATAGAAATCCTTTAAATCCCATTGTGGTTCCCGAATCACCTTGATAACTTTACCAACATGCTCAGTCCACAAATCATTCCTATACCCATATTGTGCTATCAGTAAAATAGCAAAAGCCATTAGCGCATTTATCGCGTTTCCTAAATTTGCCATTTTAAAATTAACTTCTCGATCATGTTTGACACCATTATATGCATCATACCACCATATGCTTTTAGTAGGCGCATTATTGTTCCATCGCCAAAAAGGAGAATATATGGCAGAGTTTATTCTTTGAAAACATAATTGGTAATGATTAAGCTTTAGAACATCCAGCAATTTGATGTAGTCAGGAGTTTTGTAATAGTCTTTATCCTTTGGGCAGTTATTTCGTTCCAAAATATGCTTCATCATCATATCTATTTCTGTGCAGCACATGATAATAACATTTCTAATTGCATTCCCGTAAACCTTCTTATTTGCACGGCAGGGATTAATGACTTTAAATACCGAGTCTAATTCGTCTATAGCAATTTCAAGCTGTCGTAAAAGATTCGAATACTCTTGATGGTTATCTATAGGTAAGTCACAATAGAATACCTTTGCAGGGTTATCATTGTGATAGGGAACGAAATGTCCGTCAACAAAATTTTCAGAAAATGCTGGCCTATAGATAGATTTGTATCTTTGCCCGTAATTCAATGTCATTTGCACTAATTCAAATTTTGCACTTTCTTCAATAGCACACAACTCAGGACGAAACTTCTTTATTTCTTCAAATATAACACTCTCATCAATAGTTTCAAAATTCCGAATTGAACTAACTTGCTCTTTCCATCCTTCACTGTTCTCGAAGTACAATATAAACATTGCATCGTCGTGAAAGCTCAAAGGAATACATACCGTGTTCTTTTCATTTCCAACATATGATATGTCTATTTTAGCGATGTATGCACCATGCTTAATGTGTGTTATGTTATCTTTCATATTCCTCTCTTGTTATAGGTGTCTCTGGGTCAACGATGAGAACTTCATCGTATGTCAAACCATATAGTTGATATACGCGAAGGTCTATTTCTGACTTGCACAATTCACATTTAATTTCATCATTACATTTAAGTAATTTATCAACCAATCTTATTATCGTAGATTGATCTTTTGCAACAACGATAGGAATAGAGTGTAATTCATATCCTCCTATTGTTGGCATTCTGTATTTATTGCAATACCAAAAATTAATAAGTCTAGAATTCAGCAGCCCACACAAATATTTTAATGATGTCGTTGTGTTCCATGTCTGGTAATTAGAAACATTAACTGTATCCAAAAAATATTGCTTGTCATCATCATAAGCAACTAATAACTGATAAGAACTGTTTACTCGCTGTGTAACCAATTTTTCAGGCACCTCGAAGAATTCTTTTGAGTGAGGAACACATCCAACCTTTTCTCTCATTAAGTCTGGTCGATACCATAGATATTCCCCAGCCCAATTAAGTTGATATGCTTTTATATTTCTCCCACGATAAACTTTTTTACAATCATTATAGCATGTGGTCTTTATAAACTTGGTGTCGTTGCTAGTTTTGACACCTCTAGAGAATTGTATATGAGCCTTTAATGGTGTTCCTGCCTTTTCCACTACTCTAAATATTTTCTTCATTTCTTTTGTCGAGTCTGTATCAACTGATAATGTCGGCGAAGAAAGAACCTCACTAACATTGATAGAATCTATCTTATTTAAATGACTATCGAAAACATTAAAAGAGTAGCCGTCCGTTTTTCTATTTTTGAGTAACACAATCATAGGCTTTACGATTGCGTCAAATACTCCCATATTTAGGTTTACTACTGTTGAAAGAGTGTGCTTGTTGAAGATTATATCTCTTAAAGCTTTGAAGCTATCTGTGGCCTTCCATGTATGTGGTACAATATAACAAAGATTTCCATCTTTAGATAGAACATCAAATGCTCGTTCAATAAAAAAAGCATACAAATCGGCCTTATTTGTTGCTGACTTATAAATCTCTTTAAGTTTTTGCCGATATGAATCTGGTCTAATATTAGCAATGTTGACATATGGTGGATTTGCGACAATGATATCAAAGCCTCCTTGTGAGAACACATCATAGAACCAAGTGTGCCAGAGCATGAATTGGTCATTGCCAGAGAGGTCGAGGTCTCCAAAATCAACTTTGATGCCTTGTTCTTTGAGTTGCTTCTTTACATTATCTACAATCACCTTACGAAGTGATTGCTTCTCATGGTGGTCTGTACAGTTATAGTATTCCGCCAGTTTCTCGCGAAGTTGTTTGCGATATACATCTAGCATATCATCGAAGAGGTCATAACCACCATCTATCACTTTCCTTTCTGTCATAGAGGAAAGGTCTACTCCCTTGTATTGCTCCAGCAACGAGTTACCTTGCATAATCTTGAAGTCAAGGTTTGGCAGAGCCTGTGGCGTTTCTTCATCCACAATCAGGGAAAGCCAGAAACGCAGTCGGGCTATATCAACGGCTCCTCTCTCAATATCTACTCCATAGATGTTCTGCTGGATGATGTGCTTCTTGATTTCAGCAGCCTTGCTTTGTGTAATGCCTTCGAGGGCTGTGCGACAAAGGAAGAGTTCTTTCAGCAAGCCCATCGGAAAAGCGCCAGAGCCAATCGCGGGGTCGCATATCTTCACTTCTTTCAGTGCCTCATCAACTTGTTCGTGGAACTTCTCGTTGTTTCCAAGAGTCGCAATATCGTGGGTGGTGACGAACTGACGGATAGCTTCTTTCGTAGCCTCGTCCTCTATTCCTGTCTGGAGATAAGCAATGAGACTCTCACGGCACATATACTGCACTATCTCCTTCGGAGTATAGAACGCTCCTTTGTCTTTGTTGTCTTCCAAGAGGTTCTCGAAGATACGGCCAAGCATCTCCGGGTCAACGCCTACCTCCGCATCGTCGGGGTCGTTCTCGTCGATGGTAAAGTTATACGAAGCAAAGAAGTCGAGCATACTCTGCATGTATTCGGCAGAGAGAGGGAACAATGTCTCGTCTGTTGCCTCACGTTCAAAGAGACCACCATTCAGATAGGGAACCTTGACTTGAGGATTAAGAGTTGAGATATCATCTTTACGTTCTGTGTTTAGGTCATTAAACAGAGGTTCCAGTACCTCGTCGATAAAGTGGTCTTTGTCTTTGGTCTGCTCGAACAGGTGCATTATGAACTCTTGGTCTCCCTGCCCCCAGCCCTTATTGACAGGCACTCCCATCCAGCCTTTCTTCTGTAGGAACTGCAAGAACACAATACGCCCCATCAGTTTCTTCACATAGTCACGTATGGCTTTTTCTGGGTTGGGGAAGTGGGCAAACTGCTGCATGATTAGGGCATTGGCTGTTCCCTCCTTTCGTTCTTCCCATTTATTGGCCACCTTCACCATACGCTTGCCAGTAACATAGAATATGATGTTCTCATACTGCTTCTTGTAATCCTTGAAGAACATGTCGCTCACGGCATCCACAGAGAAGGCTTTCGTTAGGTCTTTCAGCGAAAGGGCACTGGACTTCAATGTCTCAAACTGCTGAATGGCTGTACGACTGCGATGGCCTTCACCGAGCAAATATGTAAAGCGCTTGGTATCTGTTGACTCTTTCTTGTATGTGCCATCGTCCGCAAAGTTCCACGACTCGCTGACATACGAGAAGCGCAGCACGCTCTCATTCTTTCTGTAGCAGAACATGAAGGCTCCTGCATTGCCATTGTTGCGCCAGTCAGTGAGCAGCATGTCGCGGATTCCTCTGCGGTTGCGCTCTATGTCCACGCTGTCTGCCAGCTCCACCTCATATACGGAGATAGTCTGCTCGTCACTCAGCGTAATAGTGCCCAACCAAAGTGCCTGCTTGGCAAACTGACTACTGGTGTGTACCTCTGATGGTGTTCCCCAAAACTTTATCTTGCTGCCAAAAATATCATGGAGCAGTTCCTGCCACTTGCTGCGGTTGTATCTCGATTCAATGACTTCTTTGTAGTTCATAGTGCGTGGTTATTTTTGAAAGCTTTCTGATAGTATTATCGTGGCATTTGTTTCTTCTTCTGCCTTTTGTGATTCGCGGTAATAGACATTGTAGTAGTTGGCCATCTCCATCACTTGTTTGAGGGCTTCGTCTCGCTTTATGCCACCTCGCTGCAACTCTTTCTGTATGCGCTGCAGTCGCTTGCCGATATAGGTGATAGTGCCTCGCTCCACCAACTTCCTTAGCTGTATCAGTTTTGTGCGCATGTCGCTGTCCATGTCTGGCGTCATTATGTTTTTTATAAGGCTTACGGCTGTAGTTACCTGGACACCCAAGTTGCTGCGCTGGTTTTGGTTTTGTTCTTCCAGCTGTATTTCCTGCTGTTTCACTCTGCGGAAATCCTGCAATGCCATTTCCACGTGGTCATGATGCTGCACCAGGCGTGGCACAGCCTTTTCTTCTGGCTCTGCCTTAAAGTACTTCAGCGCATCCAGCACCGACAACTCACGTGTCTGCTCATCGCTGACCAGATAGAAAATCTTGCGGAAGTTGGTCTTGAGGAAAACCATCGTGTCGCCCGACAGCGTTACTCCTTCCACAGTCCTCGCCTCTCGTCCGGTGCGGCTTCGGAGCGACAGACTCTCTATGCGCTTATACTCCTTGCGATTCTGCAAGTAGAGTGCTCGCAGTTCTTCGTAGAAGGGCAGCTCCAGATTGCGGTCTTCTTGCTCTTGCTTGATGCCTTCCTTGAAGAGCTTGTCGAGGTCGCGGTCAATGATTTCCTCGGTGGAATAAATCTGATTGTCCTCGCCAAAGGTGGTGTGGAAGGTCTGTATCTTACTCAGTGCTATCTGCTTCAGCTTGATTTCCTTGTTGCCCTGACGCGAGGGATAGAATACATAGTTGTAGATTGTGTCTGACTTCGAGCCGATACGATTCACACGACCTATGCGCTGCATCAGTTTTGTAGCGTTCCAGGGTGTGTCGTAGTTTATGATTATATTGGAACGGTGGAGGTTCACACCTTCTGCCAGCACATCGCTGGTGAGAATGATGTTATAGTCGTCTTTCGGTTTCTTCCAGTTGGCATCGAAGTTCTCGCGGATGGTCTTGAACTGCTGCCCGCGATTCTGGGAAGAGATGACTATCACATCTTTGCGGCCGATGCGACGCTCCAGATACTTGATTGTGTCAACTGATTCCGAGAAAACCACTATCTTGCCTTCTGGATTGCGGTCTTTCTTAAACAATTCATGTTTCAGCAGGTCTTCAAATTTTGCAAACTTCGAGTCATCTGCATCGCTGATGTTTTTCCAATGCCTAGACATTTCATCAAGCAGCTCCTGGTCTTGGCGAAGCATGTCGATATACTCTGGCCTAAAGTCATTGCGCGTAAAGACTGCGTTCTTGGGATTGACCTCTGCCTTCTCGTTCAACTTCTCTTCTATCTCGTCATCTGTCAGTCCCTTATCGTATAATAGGTTGATGTCCATGTCCGGCGCAATGAAGATTCTGTCATTGTTCCACATGTCTATCATATTCTGATTTGCTTGACGGAAATTGTCAACTGATTTCTTGAAAGCCTCAAAGCTGCTCTCCAGTCGCTTCACCAATCCGTTTTTGCGGATGCCAGCCAAACTGCGGCTTATAAGTTCTGCGTTGTCATATAGACCGTTTGATGCCTCTGGCTTAAGATAGGCTATCGCTTGATAGCGGGCATAGGTCAGCTTCTTGTCAAGCACGGTCATAGCATCCTCGAAGAGATTGGCCAGACGGTCATTCAGCTCATAATCCTTCTTAATGGGCTGGGCCACCTTGGGAAAACCATTGACATCTTTATTATAGCGAGGTATGCTCTCAATGTCGGTACGCGTTCTGCGCACGGTGATGGGCTTGATAACCCTGTCGCGAACTCGCTCTGCCAACCTCTTGAACGCCTTCAGGTCAAAATCGTCCTGCTTGCGAAACTTGCGAAACTCCACCACCAGCGGGGCAAAGAATGCCGTCAAGTTAGGCACACCGTCAATAGTGCAATGGCGCGGGTCTTGGAACATCAACATCTGGTAATAGAGGTCGGCAGGGGTGTTGTTCATAGGCGTGGCAGAAATCAACATTACCTTTTTCTTATAGCCAGGGATGTTGCCCGTCTCCACGCGCGGCATCTTACATATCTCCTGCAATTGCTGGAAAGCGCCCGTAGTGTGATTGCGGAACTTATGCGCTTCATCCACGATTACTAAGTCATACTCATCTGCATTCCAATAGTCGTAGTTGTCGTCATCCAGCACCTTTGACAGACTGCCATTCGAAATAAAACGTGCATGCATGTCTATGCCGAAATCCTTGAATGTCGTCTTCCAGTTGTGTTCTACTGCTGGAGGATATACAACCAATATCTTGGTATTGTCCCAGCCATTCTCTATCATAAATTTCTTGGCTATCATCGTGGCAACAACTGTCTTGCCAAGACCTACTACGTCTGCAAGGAAGAATCCGTCGTAGCGGAGAAGTTTTTGGTAACCTTCAAGCACGGCATCGTTTTGGTACTCGAAACGCTCATAGCCTTCGGGCATACTGAACGGGTCGCCTCTATCTACGTCTAACACGCGGTCGGAGAAATACTCCATCAGCATCTTGATGTATAGTTCGTAGGGAGTGACGTCGCCCTTGAGATATGTCTTGTCGAGGGTGCCCTGGTAATCTACGGCATCGATTGGCACGTCTTTGGCTTCTTCCCAAAGCTGCTCAAACTCGTATTTCGCAAAAGCCACATCTTCATACTGCGTTAGCTTGACATTAAACTCATATTGCTTGTCGTCACCAACGCCCAACCCATTGCCGCTCAGATTGCTGCTGCCAGTGACGGCGGCACCAAAAGTGTGCTGGTTGAAGTTGTCGGGATAGAGAATATATAGCTTGGCATGTATCTTCTTTGAGGGATGGGCGCGAAGTTCCAGCTTGCCATCAATAAGGTCTTGCACCATCTGGAGCATACCATCCTCAACTAGCTTAGTATAGTGCGACTGCTCGATATCTTCTTTCAGTAATCTCAGGCATTCTTCCTTAACCTCATCTGGTGCACCGAAAAAGAGTACACCTTTCTGATTGGCCTTGGCAATATACTTGTCCACATCTATGCCAATAAGGATACGAACCTTATTTATATTGTTGAGAAATGGGCGCAAAGAGAAATAGCCCGATGCACGCAGAAAACCTACCACCGCGTCGAGATTCTTCACCTGAGGATTGTTTTCCAAAATCCCCTCAAACTCCTTCATCAAGGTGTTCCCATCCCTGTTCGTAAAGAAATGGGAAGATACAGGTCTGTCAAGTTGAGACATAGTCAGATCGTTTTTAATGCAATCAGACTATATCTTCAGACTTGCTTACAGGTAATATCCAAAAGACCTCAAGACACAAAAGAAGCGCGAGTCATGGCTCTTCTCTTGAATCGTGAGGTCGTAGGAATTACCTGTAGTATTAAGATACAAGTCATGCCCGCGCTATATGCACGGGCATCGGCTGACTTGTTCAAATACTACAATCGTTGAAATTTCCTACGTTTCACGATTCTCTGAACAAATAGCTGATGCTATATTTCGTCCGGATTTCTCCCCGAACTGTCCGCAAAGATAAGAAAAAGATTCCACACCCCAGTAAAATCACTCTCAAAAAACGCAAATCCTTCCCCTAATCTCCCTGATGACCTTCAAATCCTTTATTATCCCACCAGCATAACTCCCTCACTTTCAGAACTTCTTTTCGGAGGTGGTGGGGATGGTGGGGTTGATTTCTATAGGCGGCAAAAAAAATACCTAAATCCGAAAATGTTTTCTCTTTTCTCAAGCCGATTTACGCTTTTTTTTTAATATTCCTAGGAAACAACCCCACCATCCCCACCATCCTCACCACTTTTTCCTCTAAAATTAACGCCGACGGCCTTCGCGCGCACACGCGGAAACCATATTAAGGATGTACGCTACGCGTATAAAAAAGTTTTTTCGATTTTTTGCCTCCGAAAATCATGTGGGAAACTATCGCCATAGCGGCTCGTTCTCCCACCCACGAGGGAAGCCCATGGCAGCGGTGTCAATGGCTGGATATTCGGCAAGAAGTGCATCAATCTTGGCCTTCATGTCATTATTGGGAGAAATGATGTTTAGAAAATACTTGATAATGCAGAGGTCAAAATAGATACGGAGCGTATCGGTG
>JAFTAJ010000028.1 GCA_017458585.1 Bacteroidaceae bacterium | reverse complement strand
TTTTGTCCATGTCGATCATCTTTTCTCTTTGTACGTTAAACAGCACTCATATTAACTACTATTATAACGTAAATCCTATGACCTACATGGTATACTTTTCAATTATTATAGTGGTATACTTTTCAATTACTATTTACAGAAATGATAATAAAGTAAGATTTAGAAAATAGATTCTATGATTTTGTCTACAATCTCATCGAAGTATGGTTGTCTCTCTGGTGGTATTTCATAGATAGCGGGCGATAATAGGAGCCATCGTTTTACGTGAATGTTCAAGGAAAGCATCCCTACATTGGCGATGAGCTTCCACCTCTTCGGGTGTCGGCTTATAAGCCTCTTGGATGTTCTTCTTGACAAATAATCCCGTGGCCAACAGAGCGGCAAGTTTACGACGTGCCAGTGCGTTGTTTTGGTTATATTCTAATGTTACTGTACACATAATGAAGATGTATTTCAGTATTCTATCGACTGCAAAGGTAAGACTTTTTTTATAACAACAATAAATCGGTGCTTATTTTCATGTGTAGCTATCGTAGCACCTTCTTCCCTCCTACAATATATATTCCCTTCTTTGGCTGACTATTAACCCGTCGGCCTTGTAGGTCATAAACTGATTGGGCTATAGACTCTTGACTCCCTACTCTCGACTCTTGGCTTTGAATGCCGGTAATGGAGGTGGGCTGATATACGCGCACCCAGTCGAAGAGGGTTTCGTAGGTGTGGCTGGTGTCGGCATTGGCAGCCCACGAGCCGTTGCCTACGCTCTGATTGAGTATTAGGTAGAAGGGTGCGTCGAAAGGCCACTGTCCGTTGCTGAGGGCGTTGCTGTCGGTGCTCTTGGTGTAGGACCACACCTTGTTGCCGTCAACATACCATGTGATGGCCTGCGAGTCCCAATCAACGGCGTAGGTGTGCCAGCAGTTGTAATCGATGCCGCTCATGGTTTGGCTGTTGGTGCCTTGGTGCAGATTGTAGGTCCAGTTGGTGTGGATGGTGTGCCAGCTTTGTGTGCTGTTGTCGATGGTCTCCCAGATGTCTATCTCACCTGCGTTGGGCCATCCCGCGCTGTTGTCGGCAGGCATCATCCAGAAGGCGGGGAAGTTGCCGCGCCATTGGTTGGTCTTGATGCGTGCCTCTGCGTGTCCATATTGGAAAGCGAACAATCCTTGACTCTTGATGCCTCCTGTGAGCATAGGCTCTGTGTCTTCTACATCGCTAGGGGTAGGGATGGCGAGGCAGTGGAGGGCGCCGCCCTGCTCAAAGACTACGCGGGGGTCGGTGGAGCACCAGCGGTTCCATGTGGAGCGTGCGCGGGGGGTGCGCACCCAGTAGTCGCTGCGGGGCTCGCCCTCGCCGTCAAACTCGTCGCTGAAGACGAGCTCGTCGGCGTTATCGTCAACGCGCTCCCAGATGGCGGTGAGCCGGAGGTCGCCGTCTATGCTGTCTGCGGGGATTGTGGTCAACGCCTTGTCGGCCTGCACGGAGTATTCGCTCCATTGCTTCTCGTCGTCAACATATTGCGGGCCGTCGAGATTGTGGCCATGGCGTATCACTACCCCGTCGGCACAGACATAGCCGTCGAAGCTCTGGGCGGAGAAGGTGAGGGGCTGGCCCAGCACGATGTCGTCAGAAAAACCGCCACCGTTTGTCTGGGGATAGATGTTGCCGCAGCGAGTGATTATCTGCAGCTTGCCCATGTGCGGCACTCTGGCCTCCAGCAGGGCGATGCATGTCTCATAGTCAGCAAGCACAGAGGGGTTCTCTGTCATCTCCCATACGGCGCCCGCGTCATCATTGCTCCATACGCTTATGGGGTATGTCATTTGCGGGGCGGCGCACATATAGTTACGCAGACCCTCGGTGGTGATGAAGGTGAAGTTGCCGTTGCCGTCATCGCTGATGCTTACGGGCTGGGGCTGGTCTTGCAGGGTGGTGGCCTGGGTGCCGCCTGTCACTCCCACCACGAGAAACTTCTGTGCTCCTACATTATATATATATGTATGCTGGTCATACTCCACCACCATCCATGCTCCGTAGGGCGAGGTGGGGTCGAAGGTCTGGCTGTAGGAGTCATTCTTCAGCGCATGGCCCTCATCGCCGACCATCTCTGCGGCCCACACGTAGGTGACGTGGTCGTCGGGTGAGTAGATGGCGTAGGTGGTGAAGTGGGGGTTATAGATGGTGTAGGTCTTCTCTGCCGACAGTTCGTCGGCAGTGTTCACCTTGGTCTGCGCTGCAGCAGCGACAGCGAGGATTGTCGTCAGTAGGAACAGAACTCTTTTCATATTTTTATAATTTAAGAAGTTGTCGGGGGTTATTGGGAGTTAACGGGGGTTATTGGGAGTTAACGGGAGTTAACGGACGATACCTGTCTTTGTTGCTTCTGCCCGGACTTGGGACATACGTCCGTTAACTTCCGCGGCTGAAAGCCGCTAACTTCCGTTAACTTCCTGAGCGAAGCGGTAACTCCTAAGGGTGTTCTTCAATCCTTCCGATAATATCGCACATAGTCAATTTCATAGCGCGCGGGCATGGTCTGCATATCCACTTGTCCGCCGGTGCTGCCCATCGCGAGATTGAGCAGCAGGTACATCGGCTTGTGGAAGGGGTTGTCCTCCCCGTACCTGCCGTTGACAGTCTGCGACAGGTCTATCTCGTTGAGCAGTTCGTCGTCTATGTAGATGCGTATCCAGTCTTCGTCCCAGTCCATCCTCCACACATGAAACTGCGAGGTCCACAGACTCTCGCCTCTCAATTCTCCCCCTAAGCTAGGGGGAGTCCCCATAGGGGGAGGGGGTGTGTCAGGCCTTGCCTCTTGACCCTCGACCACGGGTATGGCCTGTGAGTCCCATACGCTGTTGCCGTTATTGCCGCCCCAGCAGGCGTTGGCATGTATGTGCGGCTTCCCATTCACAGGGTAGTATTCCATAATGTCAACCTCTCCGCAGTAGGGCCACGGCTTGCGCTCTGCTGCAGGCAGATTACGCTGTGCTCCCAGCATCCAGATGGCGGGCCATGTGCCGGGGGTGGCGGGGATGCGGGCGCGCACCTCTATCCTGCCGTAGAGGAAAGACTGGCGCCCGTTGGTGATGACGCAAGCCGAGGTGCAGTGGACGCTGTCGCGCTGCTGTCCCCAGTATTTCGACTGCGGGTTGAACGTAGGGTTGGGGAAATGCTCCTCACGAGCGGTAATGGTAAGCACGCCGTCGCGCACAAAGGCGTTCTGGGGCTGATACCATTGCCACTCGCGGTTGCGCACAAATCCTTGCTCGTAGGTCCATTTCGTAGGGTCAGGCTCTCCTACGTAGTCAAACTCCTCTGACCACACAAGCACATAGTCTTCTGCAGCAACTCCGACACAGCAGAGCAGAGTGAGTGTGAGAAGTGAGAGTCTCTTCATCCTTTCGTTTTCGTTTAAGCCACCTAAGCCATTAAGCCACCTAAGCCAATTTATTGTGCCACGGAAGTTATAAGCTCTCCGCTCTCCGAATCAACGTACACGGTGGGAGCTTTCTTGCCGAGGAACTCGTAAGCGGCACGCTCAAAGCCTTGGGGACGGCAGATGGTCACGATGGGAGTGTCCGTGTCGGTCACGGGGCCTATCTTGACAGCGGTGATAGCCTCCTCGAGGCTAATCAGACGGTCAGTGTAGCCCGGGTGGAGGAACTGATTGAACGGCCACGGATTGGCCACGTCGGTCTCTTCGCTGTACTCCAGCTCGGTGCCAAGCTGGAGCGAGTTGCGCACTGCCTTTATGAGCACTGAGGGATGCTCGTCGTCTGCAGGCACATAGAAGTTATAGGTAATCTTGACGGGCTCAAAGTCGCTGATCTGGGCTGCATCGAGGGCATCGTTGAGCTCCAGCTCCACCGACACGAGGTTCCAGTTGATTTGCATCGCATAGCCCATTCTCTGGCCGTTGCCGCCATATTCATCTACGATGGTGTTGAAGTCGTCGATGAGAAACATCATGGCGTCGCCTTCGGGCAGGACGGTCTCGTCAATCGTCACCTTGCCGTTGAGGGCATCGATAAACACATGGTCTCTGCGGGTGGCCTTGCCTCCCACCACATACTGCGGATTATCCCAGAAGGGATAGAGAGGCTTGCGCAGGGTGACATAGCTGGTGTAGAGGCCGTCGCTGTCAGGCTTCTTGTTCTTCACCTCGTCTTTCGCCAGCTGTAGAGCTTTCTCCAGCGAGATGCTGAGCGATTCCATCTCCGACTCGGGTATCTGCTTGTCGCCCATGTAGGGTGAGTCAGCTAAGAAGTGGTAGGTCTGCCTCTCGCCGTCAATGAGGTCGCGCTCCAGCACAAAGAGTTCGCTGCAGCCTTCCTGGGCATTCCAGAAGTAGCACCAAATCTCCACCGACTCAGCCCTGGCGTTATCATCAGTAGCTATTTCATTGTTCAGGGTGAAGCGGGCCTCGATGAAGTGGTCTTTGGCTTCGGGGAACTCGTCCACGAGGGCCTTGTATTCGTTCATTACGATGTCCAGAGTCGTCGGAGCGGCGTCAGGACCGTCGGAGTCGTCGCAGCTCCAAGTGAAGAGCGCGAGCGCTAGTGTGAGTGCTAGGGTAATAAGTGAGTTTTTCATAATGCTTAAATTATTTCCGAGTCCAAATTTCGCAATAATCCTCGAAACGACCAAAAAACACACTTGAATTTTAGTTAATCGGGCAATGCTTCAGCTTTTCAAACCCCGAAGGGGTGTCAGATAACAGGCAGGCGGTGCCGTTTCCGTAGGAAACAAACCCCTGCAATAGATGTGAGATGAAATAACCCCGTAGGGGTGTCAGATAACAGGCAGGCGGTGCAGTTTCCGCAGGAAACAAACCCCTGCAATAGATGTGTGATGAAATAGCCCCGAAGGGGCGACAGAACAACGGCCCAATAGATTCTCCCCCTAAGCTAGGGGGAGGGGGGTGTGTCAACTCTAGAACCCCTTGAACTCTAAAACACATAATCTCTCTCCTCATTTCGAGGCATATCGCCTTCCATAAACATCACGAAATAGACTGGCATATACGCAACCTTGCCATCCTGGCATACCTCGCGTTCGTTAGATATGACCGTCCCCGCAAGAATATTGTAATCAGGATTTTTCAAGAGATTATTGAGGGCGCTGTGTACAGTATAGTCTTTGCCCGACTTGACCTCTATCGGATGAGCACTCATCGTTTGATGGTCGTCAATCAGATAATCCACCTCGCCCAGTTTGCGGTTGTCATAGTAGAAAAGCTTATGGCCATGGGCACGAAGCTCTTGGGCAACAACACTCTCATAGACGGAGCCAAGATTGATGCTGCACATATCGTCCAGCACAGGTCGGATGTTATTGCGATATAGCATGCTCGTAAGCAACCCCACATCGTTCAGATAGAGCTTCAAGAGATTCTTCTGGAGTGATTCGCTCAGCGGAAATCGCGGATTGGAGATGGCATGAGCCGCCAAAGAGATGCCAGACGAAATAAGGTATTCAAACTCTTCTTTATACTGAATGAAGCGGTCGCCAGCCTTTCCACGTATATCCTTAGCCACAACACGCTTCTTCTTGTTCTCCATCTGCGAGGGAATCATCTCATAAATGCGGCGTATAAGCAGCTTCTTGCCATGTTCCTTCTCGTACTTGGAAGCGTCGCTGGCATAAAGGTTGCGGATGCCATCCTGCACCTCTCGCACTCGGACTATGTTGTGAGTGTCAAGGTAAGTATTGACGGCATCGGGCAGACCGCCAACAAGCAAGTAGCGGCGGAAGAGATCTAACACATGGCTATGACGCTCCTCCGTCAGGCTTTGACAGTCATCATACGACTGCCGCAGCATGGCAATAGCCTCCGTACCAAAGCCATTAGCAATCAAAAACTCTTCGAAGTCCAGCTGAAACATTTCTTTGATGGTAATGCTACCTATAGGGATGGAGGTCGTGTCTTGCAGGGTGATGCCCAGCAGACTACCACTGGCAATATAGCGGTAGCGATTATCCTCTCGCAGAAACTTCAGCATAGTAAGGTACTGCGGATAGTGCTGAATTTCATCGAGAAACACCAACGTGTCATTACGGTCATTGAGCTTGTCGCCGGCAACCATGCTGAGCGTGAGGTAGAAATCCTCCTTCTTGTGGATATTCTTGAACAACTGTTTGCCTTCGTCGTCCTCCACAAAGTTAATCTCCACAAAGTTAGGGAACAGACGTCTCCCCGCTTCACGGATACTGAATGACTTGCCTATCTGACGGGCTCCCTCCAGTATCAGAATCTTGTCGGTATCGGACTTCAGATACTCCTCAATGTATGATGTAATCTTCCTGTACAGCATGGCATTCTACACTTTTCAATGGATTTTGACACCCAAAAACTACACTTTTCAATAGAATTTCGCGCTGCAAAATTACACTTTTCAATAATAACAACCAAACAAATCCCCAAAAACTTGAACTCCTTGTCCTCCCCATAGAGGGGAGTTAGAGGGGTCTGTTTTCGGTTTTCTTATTTTTTGTCTCCGCGCAGCGGAGATTTTTCCTAATTTTTGTTTCGTTCTCATCAAGGTCAACTCCGCGACTCTAACAAGAAAAAAGCACATGAATTTTGCAGTTACAAGAAATTGTTGTACCTTTGCACGGAGATATAGACAAAAGTATGTACAAAATGAACAATACCCCCCCCGTAAAAAATCGGGACACATTCATTCGCAGGATGCTGCGAGTGGGAGAAGGCACGCTTTGGCTTCTATGAAGTCGGGGCGTGCTTTCTGTGAATAATAAGGAACATAAACCAATAAAATATAATCATTATGAGA
>JAFTAJ010000027.1 GCA_017458585.1 Bacteroidaceae bacterium | reverse complement strand
CGCCAAAGAGCTAACGCTCACGGCTCATTGGCAAAAACAAAAAAAATTTTACATCTTACATCAAACATCTTACTTCGACGAATGTCGCCTGCATCCACCTCATCCACCTCTGCGAGGTTACTACCTGAGCGAAAGCAAAAACACAAAAAACATTTTTACATTTTACATTTTACATTTTACATCCTACTTCTTACATCTTACTTCTTTAACACTCCACCTGTCGAAGCCCCGTCACATCCTGACGGATTTTTTGCGAGTTTTTTGCTGCAATCTGTCTATTTTGGGCGCTTGCTTCCATTGCTTCCATACTTGCCTCCATACTGCGAATGCCGATGAGCATTGACTTTCCAATGGGTTATGGAGGCATGGAGGCAAAAAAAGAAAAATATTTTTTTATGAGAGAAACGGCGATAAGTCGGGGCTCATGACACATATGTCAGAGCTCATGTCACGTAACCCCCAGCTCGTTTCACAGAAGTCAGACCTCCGATAAACTTAAGCTACTCTTATTTCCACGAGAACGGGGTTAGATTTCATGAGAGCGGGTTTAGTTTTCGTAAGAGTGGGGTTAGATTTTATAAGAGTAGGGATAATTTTCACGAGAGTGCATATTCTGCGCTCGGGGAGGCTCGTGCTGATTCCCAAGCCTTACCCTTCTGACAAATAGTTTTTTTTGAGTTTTTTGTAGTTGTCTCATGAGGTGTAACTGTCGGAGGGACAGCTACTTATGTCAGCCATTTTGAGTTTTTACCCAACTTTTCTCTAAAACTTTCTATATTATTTTTTTAAAGAAAAGATTTTATGACATATATCGAAAAAAACTCATTTCGACACGCCGAATCTGCTGAATTACTGATTCTTGGGCGTCTAACCTCATCATAAAAATCTCATAAAAAACTCCCTTCCTCATGGAGAAAGGAGAAGGGAAGAAAGAGCCCATCCCCGATTTGTCCCTGTGTCTTGAGGGCGGATAAAGGGGTGGGGATGGTGGGGATGGTGGGGTTGTTTCCTAGGAATATTAAAAAAAAAGCGTAAATCGGCTTGAGAAAAGAGAAAACATTTTCGGATTTAGGTATTTTTTTTTGCCGCCTATAGAAATCAACCCCACCATCCCCACCACCTCCGAAAAGAAGTTCTGAAAGTGAGGGAGTTATGCTGGTGGGATAATAAAGATTTTTAAGGTCACTAGGGAGTAAGGAGAGAGATTTGCGTTTTTTGAGGGTGATATTAAGGGGAAGTTTTTTGTTCTATTGAGCTAATTTTTTTATGCGGCCTACTAATGATTTCTATAAAACGGGACGCTTTTCTTGCGGGGTCAGAAAAAAATCGTAACTTTGCGGAGCGGAGAAAAAAACGAAGTAGAGTTTCAGTATGCCAAATTGGTACTTGAACGTAACGCGAGGTCAAAATATCAAATACTTGCCTTTTGCGTTCAAATCATAGGTCTGAACACTCTGGATAAGCTTACACCATGGCTTGGATGTGAGAAAAAAGAGATAAGAAGGGGCTCAAGAAATTCGTTTGATTATTGCCGAGCAAAAGCAGGCTCGGCCAAAGGTCAAGGAAGGAAGACGATGGCAAGACAGTAGCAGGAAGAGACATAGAAGATAGTAAGAAGATTAAAAGATAAATACATATGGCAAATAAAGAACCTGGATATGTTTACATTCTGACCAATCCCAGCTTTCGCGAGGATTGGGTGAAGATCGGCAAAAGTAGCCGTCCCGTGGATGTGCGGAGCAAGGAGCTGGATAATACCGCTGTCCCCTTGCCTTTCGAGATTTTTGCCACGATGAAGACGGTGAAGTATAACGAGGTGGAGAAATTGGTCCATAAGACCATTGACCGACTCACCGACCTGCGCATCCGTCAGAACCGCGAGTTTTTCAATGTAGCTCCACAGATGGCACTCGACATTTTCCGTGATATTGCAATGACGATTGACGATGCGGAGGTGACGCTCTATGAGGACAACAAACCAATAGTAGAATGTGAACACAAGGAAACGGCGAAGCGTGAAGTGAAACGTCCACGATTCAAGTTCTCTATGTGTGGCATCAAGATTGGCGAGCAGGTTACTTTTGACCCAACGGGACTTGTTGTAAAAGTGGCCTCTGATGATAGCATCGAGTATGAAGGTCGCATCTATAAACTCTCTCCGTTTGTGGGTACTTTCATGCCAGAAGAACAACGTAACGCCTCCGGTGCCTATCAAGGTGCCAAGTATTTCTCGTATAACGGGAAAGTGCTGGATGAGATAAGAAAAGAAAGAGAATATGTTATGTATTAATATCTAATATTCTTTAGCCAATATGGAAAGTAACAAATTCTACGAACTACTTCTTGACGAGATTAGTTCTTACAAAAAGCATCTGGAAACAGATGGCGAGGAATGGAAAGTAAAAGGTTTCATAGATGTAGATAAGAATATCTACACCATTTCACATGACACCAAGGTCGTTTCGAAGATTATCGAGATAATACTGATTCCCAAACTTAAACTTTTTGCTGAAAGGAATGAATTGGAACTTGAACTTCCCGATGCGCAGAATTATTATCCGGACCTAACATTCAAAGATAAACAGGATGGAAGTTTGTTTGCCGTTGATTTCAAAACCACCTATTATGAGGTTTCTAAGAAGAAGGGTGTTGAGGAAAAGAAGATTAAAGGAATGACACTCGGAGCCTTCTCTGGCTATTTCCGTGACAGGAATTCCACAAAAAATATCCAGCACCCGTATCATGAGTACAAGAGCCATCTTGTATTAGGTATAGTATATCGTCAGGCAGATGAAACTGGTGATGAATTTCAAGTATATGGTCTTGATGAACTTGTTCAGATTAAGTCTGTCATCAAGAGTTTTATCTTCTTTCTACAGCCTAAATATAAAATTGCCATAGACCATCCTGGCAGCGGTAACACCAAGAACATAGGTGGTATTGCCGACTTAGATAAAATGGTAAATGGACAAGGTCCTTTTGTGGAAAGGTTTGGTGATGATGCTGAGATTATCTTTGATGACTATTGGATTAACTACCGAACAGCAGGTGAAGCCAAACAGATGGATATGGCTCAGCCAAATTATACAGACCTTGACTCGTACTTGGCCTATATGGATACACTTGAGGAAACAAATGAAATATTGAAGAAGGCAAGAAAGAAGTAGACAATGAATAAGAAAGTTATAGTTCCACCTATCAAATCACAGGGTATCAAGACAAAACTTGTTCCATGGATAAATGATACCATTTTGCAATCAGGTATCGACATTGAAAATGCCAACTGGATAGAGCCTTTCTTTGGTACAGGTGTTGTTGGTTTGAACTCCCCTGTTCAGGGGAGGCATATCGTTAGTGACACTAATCCTCACATAATAAATCTCTATAATAGTATCAAAGACGGCAGTATCACTGAATATAATATGAGAGCCTATTTGGAACGAGAAGGTAAAGTGTTAGAACAGGCTGATGAGAATGGCTATGAATACTATCGTGAAGTGAAGAATCGGTTTAACCGTGACCATAGTCCCTTTGATTTTATCTTTTTGTCTAGAGCAGGTTTCAATGGGATGATGCGTTTCAATAAAAAGGGTCAGTGGAATATTCCTTTCTGTCAAAAGCCCAATCGTTTTGCACCTGCCTATATTTCGAAAATATGTAATCAGATCGCTTCTGCTGAAAAGATTATCCGAAAGGGTGATTGGCAATTTTTGAATCAAGGTTTCATCGACACTATCAATATGGCTAAGGTAGGTGACATCATTTATTGTGATCCTCCATATTTTGGTCGCTATGTGGATTATTATAATGGATGGACAGAAGAAGATGAAGAAGCCCTCTTCGCAGCTTTGATGTGTACACCTGCTCATTTCATTCTATCAACCTGGCATCATAATGAGTTCCGTGAGAACGAAATGATGAACCGTTTCTGGAATCGTTTCAATGTGTTGACGCAAGAACATTATTATCATGGTGGTGGTCACATAGAGAATCGACACCCGATGGTAGAAGCGTTAGTTTTCAACTTCGACTTGCAGGAGCCACAGTATCAAGAGGAAGCGCAGCAATTAGAATTGCTATTTGCCTGATTTCTAAATAATATCAAATGGAGGCCTATTTTCAATCAAACGATCATCAGTTTGAACTGTACCTAGGTGATGCAACTGAAGTGATGAGTTCATTATGCAAAAAGTGTGATGTGGTCTTCGCTGACCCTCCATATTTCCTTTCACGTAATCAGTCAATAAAGATAAATGGTGAATGGAAGAATTTTGAGAAAGGTGAATGGGATAGAGTTACAGACCTTGACAATATCAATAGATTCAACAAAGAATGGCTTACAGTCTGCCGTGATGTTTTAAAAGATAGTGGTACTATATGGATTAGTGGAACTTATCACAATATTTTTTCTGTTGCTACATGTCTGGTTGAATTGGGATTTAAAGTCCTTAATATTATTGTATGGCAAAAATCAGACGCTAAGCCAACACTTTCACGTAACTATTTCAATTATACTGCAGAATATATTGTGTGGGCAAGAAAGTCGGAAAAGATTCCGCATTTTTTCAATTGCGACTTGATGGAACAAATAAATGGAGGTGCACGAATGGCTGACGTGTGGAGAATTCCATTCATTTCGTCATGGGAAATGAAGTTGGGTAAACATCCTACTCAAAAGCCCCTACGTCTGCTATATCGCATAATACTTGCATCTACTAAAGAGGGTGAGACCATTCTCGATCCATTTGCAGGTAGTTGCACTACAGGTGTTGCCGCAAATCTACTTGGACGAAAGTTTATAGGAATAGATCAAAGTAGAGAGTTTCTTGATTATGGAATCCGTCGCAAATATGAGATAGAAGATTCTGTTAAGTCGGATTGGATATTGAAGAAGATGTCAGAAAATCCTGAGGAAGTGATGGTCATGGTCAACCACGCTCGCCCAAACTTATATAATAAGATGGTTGAGACTGGTATCTGTTATCTTCGCGCAGGCGATTCAAAAGGTTCTTTACTTGTCACTCCTGGCTTTGAGCGACTCAACTATGTCTTGCTGCATACCAATGGTGAGAATGCTCAACTCTTCAAACTGAAAACGAAGGGACATTTTCAGATATGGACGCGAGAGACACTACAGCAATATGGCTTTGATCCTCGGAATGCAGCGTATTACGTGGTGCTTCATTTTGACCCAACAAAGCCAATACCCCTAAAACATTATCCCAATCTCAAAGAGGATAAGTACACATTCAAGGCAAAAGTAAAGCCATTGAGCGAATTTTTGGGAATTAAGTAAACAATAATGGCAATATATGGAAGATTCTAGAAGCTATAAAGGACTATGGTGGCTGCCTGATGATGAAGGCAACCAGATTCCTGGTACTCTAATTGTTGAGAGAGACCGGATAGTGCTTGAAACTATAGGAGCTTTAGGTTCAGAATCTCCTATGGACCGTTTTGCTGGGGAAGAAGTTGTACAACATGGTGTTATTTGGGGAATTTCGTCCGAATCAAAGAAAATTAGTATCTTCAACAGCCATGAGGCAATGACATTTAATACAAGTTGCCCATTCTCTATGGCTAAATATACGGCTCAAGTTGTTGCAGTAGGTAAACATATAAGGTCGTTAGATGAGTCGGGGAATTACGATGTTAAAGTCTATTTTGACGAGTTGCCATATTGGTTTAATCCAAATTGTCTCCATTATAATGGCAATGAAAAGTTATTTACGTGGTCTGCTGATTTAAACAATGCGCATCATGTTTCTGTTCAGATAGAAGAAGGATGTAACCTAGAACTTCAAGGAGAAGTACAGTTCTCACATACGAAAATCGGAATGAGGGTTGAGGTGGAACAACTCAGCACTCTCAAATTCGTTTTTACAAAACCTGTTTCCACGCAAGGTGCAAAACGTAAAGTGTATGCTTTCGAACAATTTCTCTCTTTTGCTACACTAACCCCTGTGCAATATAGCCGTTTCCAACTTATTGACAAGGATAAAAAACCTGATCCTACTAAGAATTGGACAATAGAAATCTTCGATAAAAAAGAAAAAAGTTCTGTCTCACCGGAGAGATTTTGGGAATACTTGTTTGTTTATGACACTATAAAGGATTCATTCCCCTCAATTATTCGGAAATGGTATGAAGAGAAAAACTCTTTACCAATACGAGCCCATCTAATAGATAGTGTCGGCCATGGTGGAACATTCTGCAGTAATGACTTCCTAATAGTCACTCAAGCTGTTGAGGGCTATTATTGCAGATATAAAAAGGATGGTCTTGGAATTACGTGCATTCTTGAAAACTTAAGACAAGACTTTTCTGATATTGCTATTTTGGAATTGTCGGATGAAGATATTGATTGTATTCGTGATTCTCGTCATTATTTCTCACATCTTCTGCCCCCAGGGAAGAAAGAACACGTTGTAGATGGTCTCCGACTCTACGATTTGAATCACAAATTGAGAAAACTCCTACTCTGCTGTTTGCTGAACTTTGTCGGTTTTTCCAACGAAGAGATTAATAAGATTTTTTCCAAAAGTCATAATTCATATCTTCGTATGATTGGCAAATCAAAGCGGGACATTGAACAAACAGAACCAATAAAACTTGAAGGTGAAGTGTTTTCCACTACACATAGTGAGGAGGTCGCTCCTGAATAGAAGTATGAAGAAGTCTAATGAAATATGTAACTTTTCCGAGTTCTTCATACTAAAGAGATGTAAGATGTTAGAAGGAAGAGGTAAGATGTGATAATAGAAACAGAATAAAAACGTTATAGAATATATGGCAAACGATTTAACAACAGCAAAGGGTTTATTGCAAACCGGCGATTCGGAATATGTGAGACTTGTCTCACAAATTTCCGATCTTTGGGAGAATGCGAAAAATAAGGCTGCACTTGCAATCAACACAGAACTATTGGATGCAAACTGGCAAACAGGGCAGTATATTGTTGAGTTCGAACAAGGTGGTAATGCTAAAGCTAAGTATGGAGATAGGTTGTTGGTTAACTTATCCAAAGACTTGACGAGATTAAGAGGCCGAGGATTTAGCCGTTCGGTACTGACATATATGCGAAAATTTTACCTCGCTTTTCCAAAATGTGCGACAGTGTCACACAAATTGAGCTGGAGCCATTATTTAGAGTTGCTAAAGTGTGACGAACCGTTGGAGATGCAGTTCTACATGAAGGAGTGTATCAAAGAGGGGTGGAAGGTAAGAGAGTTGAGACGTCAAATCAATTCCTCGCTGTTTCAGCGTCTTGCACTTAGTACAGACAAAGATGGTGTTCTGGCCCTTGCGAACGAGGGGCATCAGGTACAGACAGCAGCGGATATCATCCGCGACCCGTTTGTGTTGGAGTTTGCCGGACTACCTCGCCAGAGACGCTACAAGGAGAAGGAACTGGAAGATGCGCTGAAGTCCCACATGGAGCAATTCCTGCTGGAGTTAGGGCGTGGCTTCGCCTTTATTGGGAGGCAGTATGTTGTCCCAATCGGTAGTCGCCGTTTCAAGGTGGACTTGGTGTTCTATCATGCCATCCTGAAATGTTATGTTCTGATAGACCTGAAACGATCAGAGATAAAGCACAGCGACATCGGGCATATGAATCTCTATCTGAACTATTTCAAGAATGAGGTATGCCAACAGAATGATAATCCTCCTGTAGGCATTGTGTTGGGTGCAAGAAAAGACGAACTCTTGATGGAGTATGCTCTTCAGGGTATAGACAATCAACTTTTTGCCGCTCGTTATCAGCTTTATCTGCCAAATCGTGAGGAATTGCAAGCGCAACTGGATAGGCTGTTGGGACAATAGGCGGGGTGGTCATGTGGCAGCCCTATTTGTATCGAATTCGGGACAATTAATTAAAAGAATAGACGTTATGAAAAACATCCTAACCCTTATTGCGGCAATGGCGCTACTGTGCAGCAGCGCTTCCGCACAGATTAAGAAGAACGCCAGGGTGTATATCTGCACCGGCAAGGCCGCCAAGTCGTACCATCTCAGCCAGAAATGCGATGCCCTGAAGAGCTGCAAGGGCGAGGTGAAGCAGATCAGCATGGCTGAGGCCATCAAGAAAGGCCGCCACCTATGCAAATACTGCAAAGGGAACGCGAAGAAATAGGTAGCAGATTACTGCTTACTGTAAGGGCGTCAGCGGATAGACGATGTTGACGATGAGGATATTGGCTGCGAGGATGATGAGGTTCATCGGCAGACCAATGCGCATGAAGTCGCTGAAGCGGTAGCCGCCAGGGGCATACACCAGCATGTGGGTGGGCGAGCCGATGGGTGTGGCAAAGCTGCTGCTGACGCTGACCATCAGGGCTATGAGGAAGGGGAAGGGGTCGTAGCCCAGATGCACCGCCGCTTGATACATAATGGGGAAGAACATGGCTCCCGCCGCGGTGTTGGAGATGAACTCGGTGATGAAGGTGCCTACAAAGCAGATGGCTGCCATCACTACGATGGGGTTGGAGCCGCACACATCGAGGATGCCGAAGGCCAGCCGCTCGGCGATGCCCGTATTTTGTATGGCGAGGCCGAGGACGGCGCTGCCGGCGAAGACCATCAGTATCTCCCAGTTGATGGAGCGCATGGCTTGCTCCATGTTGCAGCAGCGGCAGATGAGCATGGCGGCGGCTGCGATGAAGGCACAGTGGAGCAGCGGCAGGACGCCGAGGGCCGAGAGGGCGACCATGGCTATCATGATTAGGGTGGAGACGATGGTGCCGGTGCCGATGTTGGGCACGGCATCGGAGTCAAAGAAGTGGAGGTCGCGCTGCAATGACGAGGAGTTGATGTTGGCTTGCTTGGGGCACACCAGCAGCAGGGTGTCGCCAGCCTTCAGCTCCACGCTGCGCGGCGCCTGGTTGATGCGCTCACCACGACGGGCGACGGCTGCCAGCGTCACATTGTTGTCTTTCTCAAAGGTGCTGCCGCCAATGGTCTTGCCTATCAGGCTGCTGCCAAAGGTGATGTAGGCCGTGCGCAACCGCGAATGGGTGTCTATCTCGCTCATGGAGAAGATATGGTGGTCGGCACTCACCAGTTGGTGGTTGTACGCCATCTCTATCAGCTCGTCTATCTGACCGGCATAGATAAGATGGTCACCACCCATGATGAGCTCGTCCTCCCTTACGGGCGTGGGGATATCGTCGAAGCGGAACATCTCTATCAGGCTGCCGCCCTTGACGCGGAACAGGCCGGCCTCGCCCAGTGTCTTGCCGATATAGGGATTGTCGGACGGAACCTGCAACTCCACGGTGTAGTCGCTCGGCGAGTCGAAGGCGCTCTCAGGTACCTTGCGGTCGGGCAGCAGGCGCCGTAAGGCGATGACCGACAGCACACCGATGGCGAGGCAGAACAGTCCGGGCAGGGCGGTGGCCAGGATGTTCATGGACTCTCCCGTCTTCTCCTCGTAGAGTCCGCTGATAATCAGGTTGGGAGGGGTGCCGATGAGGGTGCACACGCCGCCCATGCCCGAGGCATAGCTCAAGGGGATGAGCAGTTTGGAGGGCGAGATGTTGAGCTTCTTCGCCCACATCTTGACAACGTTGACGAAGAGCGACACTACCGTTGTGTTGCTCAGAAACGAACTGAGCACGGCAACGGGCATCATCAGCCGCATCACCGCCCTGGAGTAGCTCTTGGGCGCTCCAAGCAGATACCTCACTATATATTGCAGCACACCGGTGTACATCAGGCCCGCCACGACCACAAACAGCACTCCCACGGTGACTACCGAGGTGTTGCTGAAGCCCGAGAAGGCGTCCTTGGCATCAAGGACGCCGGTGACGTAGAGCACGCCGATGGCTCCGAGGAAGACGATGTCGCTGCGCCACTTGGTGAACAGCAGCACGGTGAACATTGAAAAGACGGTGAGGATGGTTATCCACGCATGGATGTTAAAACCAAGGAATATCAGTTCGGTCATATTTAAGAAGTTATCGGAGCCTGCGGCTCCTCAGAAGTTATCGCTTCGCTCAGAAGTTATCGGAGCCTGCGGCTCCTCAGAAGTTATCGCTTCGCTCAGAAGTTATCGGAGCCTGCGGCTCCTCAGAAGTTATCGCTTCGCTCAGAAGTTATCGGAGCCTGCGGCTCCTCAGAAGTTATTGCGCTTCGCGCTCGACTGTACACACCCCCTCGGCCTTTGGCCACTCCCCAGACCCTCTTAAGTTCCCCCTGAATGGGGATTCCAAGGTTGAGCCAATTTATAGGGGGAGAATTTTAAGGGTAGGTGATTTCTTGGAGGAACAGTCCTTTGGCGGGGACTGACTCGCCTGCCTCGGTGCGCTTGCCGCTGAGCAGCACCTGACGGAAGTCGTCGATGCTCATCTTGCCCTTGCCAACCTCAAGGAGGGTGCCGACGATGGCCCGGACCATGTTGCGCAGGAAGCGGTTGGCGGTAATGCGGAACACCAGCGTTCCGTCGTCCGTAGTGGTCCACTGCGCCTCGGTGACGGTGCAGAGGTTGGTCTTGTTGTCGGAGTGCGACTTGCAGAAGCATCCGAAGTCGTCGTGGGTCAGCAGCAGGCGTGCGGCCTCGTTCATCCGCTCCACATCGAGGGGGAAGTAGAGGCGCAGGGCATAGGGATGGAGGAAAGCGTCCTTGCGCGTGATAATATAATATTGGTACGTACGCGCGATGGCACTGAAGCGGGCGTGCCAGTCGTCGGCCACGGCCTTCACCTCGCTGACGGCGATGTCGGAGGGCAGCAGGCAGTTGAGTTTAAAGGCGAGATGGGCGCAGTCCAACTCTTTCTCGTAGTCGAAATGGCACGCCATCATCCGGGCATGCACTCCGGTGTCGGTGCGCCCTGCTCCCACCACGCCCACATCGGCGCGTAGCACCATGCGGAGGGCTTCCTCCAGTGCTCGTTGCACGGTGGGGGCATTGGGCTGCAGCTGCCAGCCGTGGTAGGCGGTGCCGTCGTAGGCGAAGATGATGCAGTAGCGCATGGAGGAATTAGAAATTAGGAATTAGGAATTTATTTGACGGTTATGTGGAAGCAGCCTTGCTTTCTCTCGTGCTTGACATGGCAGGTGCCGGCCTGGCGCAGGTCGCGCAGCACTTCGCTGAGCACCCATTTGAGTGTGTCGTCACGCACCAGGCGCTGAGGCTTGCCGTCGATGCTCACGCCAGGCTGATAGCGTGTGTAGCTGATGTCGAAGGTGGTGGCATAGAAGTGGCAGCTGTTGGGCGTGGAGTTGACATTGGAGCCTTGCAGCTTGTTGACATCGTCGATGGTGCGCAACACGGAGGTAACGGTGAGTCGCGCCAGTGGCAGGTGCTTCATCTGTAGCGAGTCGGTGAAGTTGCGCCCAATGACATCGAGCAGCCTCTTCGCCCTCGGCACGAGGTAGGGCACGGAGCTCTTCAGGTTGTCCACATGGTAGAATGGGCACCGGTAAACGGGCTCCAGCTTGCTTTGCGCCAAGTCCTTGAGTTGCTTGCGGTCTTGCAGCGGCTTGATGCCGTGGCGCTGAGCCGACACCAGCTGCTCGTCGTTGATGTCGGGGAAGGCTGTCTCGTAGCTGCTCACCCCCAGCAAGCGGTGCGCCTTGGCTGGAGCTTCGTTGGGCAGTGGGGCATGGAGCGCCTGCGTCAGAAAGACATCCACGCTGTCGGTGCCATCGAGGCTGACGGCAGACTCTGAGGGCGAGCATGTCTTGACGACAAACAGTATGATGACGATGGCCAGAAAAGCCACCTCAAAGATGAGTTTCTTGCTGAGTGGGGGCGACAATTTCATTGCGATAATCGAAAACAAGTACAAAAATAGTCCTTTTCGGCTACAAAAGCTACTAAAAATGATGATTTCTTACTAAATTTGCCTCAAATAGTTTAGTCGTTTAGAAAATTAGTCGTTTAGTCGTTTAGGAAATTAGCTGTTAAGGCAATGATAGAAAAAGTGTTTGTCCTTGAGGAGGTGGCACCCGTGGTCTTTTATGGAGCGGGCAACGCCAATATGCGCATGATAAAGTCGCTCTTTCCGAAGCTGCGCATCCTCGCCCGCGACAATATCGTCAAGGCCATGGGCTCGGAGGACGACATCAGGGCTTTCTCTACATTGTACGACAAGTTGGTGGAGCATTGCGCCAAGTACAACGCCCTGAACGAGGAGGACATAGTGCAGCTGCTCAACGGCGGCAAGACCCGCGAGGAGAGCGCCGAACATGTCATCGTCTATAGCACTACGGGCAAGCCTATCCGTGCACGCAGTGGCAACCAGATAAAACTGATACAGGCGTTTGAGCACAGCGACATGGTGTTTGCCATCGGCCCTGCCGGTACGGGTAAGACCTTTATCAGCATAGCGCTGGCGGTGCGCAGCCTCAAACGCAAGGAGATAAGGCGCATCGTGCTCAGTCGTCCCGCTGTGGAGGCTGGTGAGAAACTCGGCTTCCTGCCGGGCGATATGAAGGAGAAGATAGACCCGTATCTGCAGCCGCTGTACGACGCGCTGGAGGAGATGATTCCCCATGCCAAGCTGCAGGAGTATATGGAGCAGAACGTGATACAGATAGCTCCCCTTGCCTTTATGCGTGGACGCACACTCAACGACGCTGTGGTCATCCTCGACGAGGCGCAAAACACTACCTCCAGCCAGATAAAGATGTTTCTCACTCGCATGGGTGCCAATACCAAGATGATTATCACGGGCGATGTTACACAGATAGACCTGCCGCTGTCGCAGCGCTCGGGCTTGATAGAGGCGTTCCATATCTTGAAGGATGTGGAGGGAATCTCCTTCGTGCATCTCGATCAGAGCGACATAGTGCGCCACCGACTCGTTACGCGCATAGTGGAGGCGTATGAGAAAGGAGTTAGGAGTGAGGAGTGAGGAGTTAGGAGTTAGGAGCTTCAAACAAACAGCAGATATAAAACTTAAAAACAAATCAATATGGCACGCGCTTTAACAAAGACAGAATTCAATTTCAAGGGCCAGCAGGGTGTTTACCATGGCAAGGTCCGTGATGTGTACAACCTTGGCGACCGCCTCGTGATGGTGGCTACCGACCGCATCTCCGCATTTGATGTAATACTGCCCGAGGGCATTCCTTACAAGGGACAGATGCTCAATCAGATTGCAGCAAAATTTCTCGATGAAACCGTAGATATTTGTCCCAACTGGAAATTGGCCACTCCCGACCCAATGGTCACGGTGGGTGTCTTCTGCGAGGGCTTCCCGCTCGAGATGATTGTACGTGGCTATCTGTGCGGTAGCGCATGGAGGGCATACAAGAGTGGTGTGCGTGAGATATGTGGGGTGAAACTCCCCGATGGAATGAGGGAAAATCAGAAATTCCCCGAGCCTATCATCACCCCGACCACCAAGGCAGAGATAGGCGAACACGATGCCGACATCAGCAAGGCAGAGATACTGGAGCGCGGTCTGGCCACCCCCGAGGAGTATGAGCTGCTCGAGAAATATACCCTTGCCCTCTTCAAGCGTGGCACGGAGATAGCCGCCAAGCGTGGACTCATTCTGGTGGACACCAAGTATGAGTTTGGCAAGCACGACGGACAGATTTATCTCATGGACGAGATTCACACCCCTGACTCCAGCCGCTATTTCTACAGCGAGGGCTACGAGGAGAAGTTCCTTAAGGGTGAGCCGCAGAAGCAGCTCTCCAAAGAGTTTGTCAGGGAGTGGCTGATGGACAATGGTTTCCAAGGCAAGGCCGGCCAACAGGTGCCCGAGATGACACCCGCCATTGTGGAGGGTATCTCCAACCGCTACATCGAGCTCTATGAGCATATCACCGGCGAGACTTTTGTCCGCGAGGATACTGCCGATGTGGCTGAGCGCATCCGCCGCAATGTGGAGGAATATCTGAATTGACGCTTCGCTCTCGAGCCTTTTAACGTCAGCCCGCGCCTAAAGAGCATCCTTGCTCTTTCGAGACGGCGCGACCACTGACAAGGCTCTCGCGATATTCTATTGACCATTGACCATTGACCATTAAATGAGCGACGGCAATTTCAACAGAGCACTATTGCCTCACGGCGGCTATGCCAGCGGAGTAAGAGCAGGGCAGGCCGCTGAGCGCAAACGTGCCGCAGAGGTGTTGCTGCGCTTGCTGGAGGAGAGGTTTCCGACACTCACAGAGGAAGAAAGGTTACACATACTCAAGCGATTCAAGGAGATGATAGCAGAATGAGAAGCAGGTTTTTTCTATACATAGTAGCTGCCTTTGCCTTCTTTTCTTGCGGCAATAAAGGCGACCTCTCTACAGAAGAAGCAGACACCCTTGCCACGGAGGAGCCGCTGGCTCTTTTGCCAGACACCGTATTGCCCTCGGCAGCGGCTGTGAGTTATACCATCGAGGTTGCAGATACAGCCACCGATGGCAACCTTTCCACTGTGGAGAGTGTGTATGACGGCAAGGAAGGGTGGTTCACTTTCCGTGGCAATACGTTGCGCAACGCCGACTACGGCGGCACGGTGAAGGGCACTCCCACCAGCATCGTGAAAGATTGGCAGTTCAACACCTTCTTCGATGCGTCCAAGACATCTATGGGCACATGGGGCGGTGGAACAGGATGGACGGGACAGCCGCTTTACCTGCGTAAGAGTGGAGAGATAATTGTTGCCTCGCTATGTGGCCGCGTCTATTTCCTGAACTTTGGCGATGGCAAAGAGAGTCGCCCGTATATCGATGTTACCAATCCCATCAAAGGCACTTGTTCGCTGGAGCCTGTGCAGCGCAACCTGCTCTTTGTGGGGCAAGGCATTCCCAAGGTTGCTCCGATGGGGCAGGTAGCCATTGACCTGCGTGAGCATAAACGAGTATTCTTCTCGGGTGCCGACCGCAAGGCCCAGCGTAGCTGGGGAGCGTTCGACTCTTCGCCCGTGGTGGTGGGCGGTTTCTTGTTCTGGCCTGGCGAGAATGGTACCATATATAAATATAAGGTACAGGACAACACCATCACGCTCCATACGGCTCTGCGCTATCGTTGCCGTGGAGCAGCGCCTGGAGTGGAGAACAGTATCTGCGTTTACAGCAACTACGGATGGTTTGGCGACAACAGCGGAAATGTTATCTGCATCAATCTCAACACTATGCGCCCTGTGTGGCACTACAACAACCACGACGACATCGACGGTAGCATCGTTTGCGAAGTGACTGACGGCGTGCCTTACATCTATACCGGTTGCGAGGTTGACAAGCAGGGCAACAACGGCATTTGCCACTTCGTCAAGCTTAACGGACTCACCGGTCAGCTTGTGTGGGAACAGCAGATTCCTTGCCGCAAACTCAACATCGGAGGAAAGCATTTCGACGGCGGATTATACTGCACACCGTTGCTTGGCAAGGGAGACTGCGAGGACTTGATATTTGCCAATATCTGTCAGCGTGGCAACAGTAGCAACGCCGAGTTTACTGCATTCAGCAAGAAGACTGGCGAGATAGTCTATCGCACTCCACTCAATGCTTTCGCGTGGTCAAGCCCCGTGGCTTTCTATAACGAAAAGAACCAAGCCTTTATCTTCACCGGCGACAGCTCGGGCAACGCCTATCTCATTGAAGGCAAGACGGGCAAGGTGCTGTTCCGCGAACACATGGTCAACAACTTCGAGAGTTCTCCCGTTGTTGTGGACAATCATTTCGTGGTGGGCTCGCGAGGCAGCGAGATTTACCGCTTTTCTGTAAAGTAAGGCCTATTTTTTCTTTATCTCTGTGCCCTGACTTATCTTGAGCAATGTGCCGAGAGGGCATACGAAGCGACAGTAGGGACGGTTGATAAAGAAGGAGAGTAGCACAAATACTGCGGCAATGACAAGCACTGCCGTAGAGGCGGACTGCACGATGAAGGCAGAGAATGGCTCGTAGTCAACCCACTCGAACCACACTCCTGTCCAGAGGCAGAGCATCAGCAACGCCCAGAGAATGCGGCGGAAGAGTGTGAGTGCCTTGACTGCGCGGAGACTCAGACTGAATTTGTGGGGCACGCACCGACCGCAGAGTTCCTGCAACGAGCCGAAGGGGCAGACATGGTTGCAGTAATGCGACTTCTTGCCGAAGAGAGGCCACACAATCGCCACGATAAGCAAAACGAGCAAGAGGATTGTAGGCCAGTGCACATTGACCATTGACAATTGACCATTGAAGAGGCTGAGCACAGAGGAGAAGGAGAGGCATGCGCCGCACCAGAAACCGAGGACAGCCACGTTAAGCAACTGCTGGATAATGCGATAGGTGCGGTTTTTCCAGAAAAGAGGAATGAACGCGGCCATCAACGCCACAATAAGACCTGCAATAATCTCAATCTTGAACTCTAAGGGTTGAGCATCATCCTCACCGACTTGTGCTTCCACTTTTCCTGCACCCAGTTCCTTCAGTCCGCGCTGCATATTGTCAATGAGGGCTTTGGATGAATAGGTGGCACCGCTCACGGCATCTACATTCAGCTGGGCCGCCTCCTCGATGGTCAGACCGTCCCATCTGTGGAGGAGCTCTTCCTCCACACGATCGAAGAAGTTGGGTGTCTCAACATTGGGTAAAGCAATCACACTGTCCACCACACCATTGCTTACATATATCTGCAGAGGCACCGGACCGGCATAGCCGGTGACGGCACCGAGGCCAGAGGTGTTGATAGTGCCGGCTATGGGCGCAGACTCCTCAGGAGCGACTGCTGCGTTGCGGCGCACAGCAGCGCCCACAACCATCAGTATGCATGCTGCGAGGCAGAGTAATTGCTTTACCATTAGAAAAGAGTTGTTTTTATTTCACCACGAGGGCGCGCTGCAGTTTGTCGCTAAGCATAGTGTAGTGAGCCTCGCTGACAGGGTCGGCGTTGCTTACGTTCTTGAGTCGGCGGTCGATATCCTTCAGCGTCATCAGCACTGCAGCGAGAGCGTCGTTGGCGGTGGAGTTGCGCATGCCGGTATATTCGTTGCAGAGAGTGTTGACAAAGGTGCGCTGCAGGAAGCGGTCGTAGCTGTCCACGGGCTGGCTGGTGTTGAAGCCCTTGAATATGGCATCCTTCAGGTCGCTGAGGTAATTGGCGGCACCATAGTTGGGGTTGAGCTGGCCTATGCGGTAGGTGCTTATGAGGGAAGGCAGTATGCGATTGGCAATGCTCTGCAGCTGGTCGTCAGGATTGGCGAAGATACGGTCAGCGTAGGGCACGTTGACAAGCCATTCGGGCTTCTCAAAGAACTGCTCCTTGAGGAAGGGAATCACAGCCTTGGCCTTCTCCACCGGCGGAATCTGCAACATCTTTGCTTGCTGTTCGGGTGCAGCGGTAGTGTTATATACACCGATAAGATTGTTGGCTACGTGGAGCATGTAGCGGAAATATTGGTTTACCACCTGGCTGTACATAGTGCGCACCTTGTCGCTGCGCACGTCGGTGCCCCAGTAGTTCCAGCTGGCCAGTTGCGGAAGAATGCGCTTGAGATTCTCAATGCCGAGAGTGCTGGCCTTGATGGCGTCGTCGCTGAGGTCTTCGGTCTGGCAGCGCGGGTCAGCTATTCCTCTCTCACCATCGCCCCACCACAGACGCTTGTTGGCATCCAGACGGCGAGTAACCTCTGTCTGCAGCACATGCTGCTCGTCTTCTGCGGAGGTAGCGTCAAAGATGGGCTTGTAGCCCCACTCGATGGCCCACTTGTCGTAGTCGTTGATGCGCGGGAAGAGGTTCTTCACCTCCACTCCATCGCCAGGCTGTGCCACGTAGTTGAAGCGGGCGTAGTCCATAATCGATGGTGTGTGGCCCCATTTCTCAAGGAAGCTGTTGGAGCGCAGACTATCCACTGGCACGGTGCTGGAGGAGCCGAAGTTATGCCTCAGGCCGAGCGTATGGCCTATCTCGTGAGAGGAGACGAAGCGTATCAGTTCGCCCATCAGCTCGTCGCTGAACTTAGCTTTGCGAGCCTCGGGGTCGATGGCAGAGCATTGCACCTGATACCAGTCGTGTACGAGCTTCATCACATTGTGATACCAGCCCACATGACTCTCCATTATCTCGCCGGAGCGCGGGTCGTGAATATTCGGGCCATAGGCATTGGCGATGTCGGAAGCAAGGTACATAATGAAAGAATAGCGGGCGTCCTCCATCGACATGGTGGAGTCGTTCTCGGGCCACTCCTTAGCGGTGATGGCGTTCTTCCATCCGGCTTGCTCAAAGGCAACGTTCCAGTCGTTGACGCCCTGAATGAGGTAGGGTCTCCACTGCTTAGGTGTGCCTGGGTCAATGTAATAGACAATCTGCGTCTTGGGCTCTATCAGTTCGCCGTTGCGCTGCTTGGCGGCATCTTCCTCATTCTTGGGTTCGAGGCGGCGGCGTGTGATAAAGTAGCGCTCCTCCACTGACTGCTGGGCGTCGGAGTAAAGCTCATAACCGTCGATGAAAAAGCCCACGCGGGGGTCGAAGATGCGCTGGCGCATAGGCTCCTTGGGCAGCAGCACAAACGAGGTGTTCATGCCAAAGGTGTGGGTGCCGCCATTGCTGGTGTTGAAGGTGCGCACCACGCGTATCTCCGTGTTGATGGGATAGGAGTGGATACTCTCCACATAGCTGGCACCAGGGTTCTGCATAGTGATGCGGAGCTCTGTCTTATGGTAATTGGCGAGGCTGAAGGCATCGTTCTGCAACAGCAGCGAGGAGATATTGATTTTATATTTATGATCCTTGGTCTCCTCTATCTTAAAGATGCCGAGGATAGGATCACTGCTGCTGACATTCACGGCCTTGGCGATGGCGTCGATGGTGTCGGCATAGGTGTACAGGCGATTCTGGCGCAGCAACAGGGCATCTTTGCCGTTGGCGAAAGTCTTCTCGAAATAAACTGTCTGGTGACGCAGCTGCTCGCCTCCGTAAATCTCCAGTCCTGCGGGAGTGGAGGTGAAGCGTGTCACGGTCAGCAACATACGGCCCAGCAGGCTGTCGGGCACCTCGATAAACCAATTGTCCTCGTCCTTTGTGGCGGGCAGCATGGCAGCCTTGTCGTTGAATATGGGCGACTTGGGCACTCCTGCCTTGGGTGCGCCAGCGGGGACTTGCTTCTTGTCTCCCTTGGGGGCTTTGGGAGCCTTAGGCGCCTTGGGCGTCTTGTCGGGACTGGCGGCAAAACTGCAGAACATGTCATCGGCCAGGATAAAGTGACCGTCCTCAAAGGTAATCTCGTTTATTTCCTGTGCGCCGGCAACAGCGAATCCTGCTGCCAGAGCAAAAGGGAGTAAGAATGTCTTCTTCATTATGTAAATGATATAAAAAAGTTAAACGTAAAAGGTGATTTCAAATTTTCGAAGAGCAAAGATACAAAGAAAAGTTTGACTATCTAAGCAAAAGTCTCAATTAGGAGAAAGTTTTTTGTTTCTTTAACAACTCTGTAGCGATCGTCGGGGCGCTGTCCCACGAGCCACACTATATCTGTGCCGTTGGTGAGCACCAGTTGGCGCTCTTTCTGGAAGGCAGTGAACTTATGGTCTATCATGTAGCGGCTCACCAGTTTGCTGCCTTTACTGCCGAATGGTACGAAGCGGTCGCCTTGCTTCACAGGTCGCAAGCAGAGACAGGCGCCCACCTTGTCGGCGTCGAGACAGGCAACGCACGGGTCTTTGCTTATCTCGTCAATACTGTCGGCAGCCACGATGCGTGTGCGGATGCCCTGCCCTAAGAGTGCCGCATCATCTCCAGCATTAAAAGAGACGCAAGACTCTGGAACTCTGGAACTCTGGAACTCTCGAACTATAATATTTTCCCTGTCGCGCAGCAGTTCGTGCGTTGCGCTGCGGAAGATGGCCCCCGGCTGGTCGTCAAGGTTCCGCCACACATCGTTTATCTGTGCGGGAGTGAATCCGAGCGGATGGAGAATCTCGAAGAGCAGCGCCTGACCGTCGATATCGCGTTTGCGTATGGCCACGGAGCCGTCACTCTGCTCTACCTTATTAATACTATACGCGCGTGATGCAATATATTGCTGTGCTTCGCGGGCATTGGCAGCGTTCTGCAGCAGGGTGTCTGTGATGGCGGGGTTTAGTTGGCGGAGCAGCGGCATCAGCTTCAGTCTCACGGCGTTGCGCTTTACGTCGGGTGTGAGGTTGGTGCTGTCGGTCACATAGTCCTGCCCCAAGTCGCGCAGATAGTCGGTGATGTCCTGACGGCTCACATCGAGCAGCGGGCGCACAATGCCGTTGTTGCTGTAGGGCATGCCCGTGAGTCCTTGCAGTCCTGTGCCGCGCATAATGTTGAGCAGTATCGTCTCAGCGTTGTCATCGCGATGGTGGGCTACGGCTACGGCAGTGTAATGCTTGTCGTTGAGCAGTTGGCGGAAGAATCCGTAGCGCAGGTCACGCGCTGCCATCTCTATGCTTTCCTTTCGTTCGGCAGCGTAGGCGGTGGTGTCGAAGTCGCGCTTGTGGAGCGTGATGCCAAGTTTGTGACACAGTTTGGTGACAAACTCCTCATCCCTGTCCGACTCCTCGCCTCGCAGGTGGAAGTTGCAATGAGCAGCGTCGCACCTATAGCCCAACTGCAGCATACTGCGTAGCAGAGCCACAGAGTCAGCACCGCCGCTCAGAGCCACCAGCACAGTCTCCGCGCCACTGGGCTGCGGCAGCAGGTCGTGTTGACGGATGGTGGCTTGTATGCGCTGTAGAAAAGACATCTTATTTACTGTTTTAATCAAAAAAAGTTACATATTCTTTGGTGCGTAACGAAAAAACCGCTAATTTTGCACTCGCTTTTGAGTCTTGGTACCTTGGCCGAGTGGCTAGGCAACGGTCTGCAAAACCGTGTACAGCAGTTCGATTCTGCTAGGTACCTCTCCTGCTTCGGAGTCGCCGTGCGGCTCCGAAGTTTTTTGTTGCTCACAGCTATCTCTCGGTTATTGTTCGTGGTGGCTAAACCCTGCGATGTCGTGCTCCAGTTTTTTCTCAAAGAATCGCACCTTAGTGACCATGCGGTCGAGATGGGTGTCCACCGAGTCGCGTGCATAGATGTCGAGGTCCTGCTGCGCCGCCGCCTTTTGGGCGTCAGCCAGCTGGCGGTGCGCTTCAGCCAACTCTATCGAGTCGAGTAGCAGGATGCCCTGTTCGCGGGCATTGAGTGCTTCGGCACATCTATTGCGCAGACTGTCGATGCAACTGCGCGCAGCAACAAAGTCAGAGTCGCTTAGTGCCGTGCGGGCCTTACTTAGCCACTGCTGTCCTTCCACTTCGGGGTCGGGTGCTGTGGCTTGCCTCTCGCCGCAGCTAATCATTGCCGCGGCCAATATCAGAAGAAAAAGTGTTGTTCTCATTTCTGCTGCGAAGTTAATAAAAACTCCTAACTTCTAACTTCTAACTCCTAACTTTTTTGTACTTTTGCGCAAGATACGAAGAAAGTATGCGCAGTCTCAGTCAAAAAGATATCTGCGAGGCTCTGAAAGCTCCTGTTTTTCATCGCATTGGAAATGTTGCCGACACGATGGGTGTGGAGTGCTACCTCATCGGCGGCTATGTGCGTGACCTATTCCTCGAGCGCCCGTCGAAGGACATCGACGTGGTGGTGGTAGGCAGTGGCATTGAGGTGGCTACGGCGTTGGTGAAGGATCTGGGCAAGGGTGCGCACCTCAGCGTGTTTCGCAACTTCGGCACCGCGCAGGTGAAGTGGCGAGGTATGGAGATAGAGTTTGTAGGGGCGCGCAAGGAGAGCTACCAGCGCGACTCGCGCAAGCCCATTGTGGAGGACGGCACTCTGCAGGATGACCTGGAGCGTCGCGACTTCACTATCAACGCGATGGGTGTGTGTCTCAATGCCGACCACTTCGGCGAACTGATTGACCCGTTCTACGGACAGGAGGACATGGAGGACCGCATCATCCGCACGCCCCTCGATCCCGACATAACATTCAGCGACGACCCGCTGCGCATGATGCGTTGCATACGCTTCGCCACCCAGCTCAATTTCCGCATCGACGAGGAGACCTTCGATGCCCTCTGCCGCAACAAAGAGCGCATCAGCATCATCAGCGGCGAACGCATCATTGACGAGATAAACAAGATAATGATGTCGCCTACGCCATCGGTGGGTTTCGTAGAGATGGAGCGTTGTGGCCTGCTGGAGATTGTCTTTCCCGAGTTGGCGGCGCTCAATATCAAGGAGTCGCGCAACGGACAGAGCCACAAGAATATCTTCTACCACACTCTCGAAGTGCTGGACAATGTGGTAAAGTTCGAAAGTTCAAAAGTTCAAGGGGCTCAAGAGTTGGAGAGTTCCTCGCTCTGGCTTCGCTGGGCGGCTCTGCTCCACGATATAGGCAAGCCGCGCTGCAAGGTGTATAGCCCTGCGCAGGGGTGGACCTTCCACAACCATAACTTCATCGGGGCGCGCATGGTGCCCGGCATCTTCCGCCGTCTGAAACTGCCTATGGACGAGAGGATGAAGTATGTGCAGAAGCTGGTGGATCTCCACATGCGACCTATCGCTATCATTGACGACGAGGTGACCGATAGTGCAGTTCGCCGCCTGCTCTTCGACGCGGGCGACGATATCGACGATCTCATGACGCTGTGCGATGCCGACATCACCAGCCGCAACGAGCAGAAGAAACAGCGTTTTCGCGACAACTTCCAGCTCGTCAGGCGCAAGCTGGTGGACCTGGAGGAGCGCGACAGGATACGCAACTTCCAACCGCCGGTGAGCGGCGAAGAGATAATGACGACCTTCGGCCTCACGCCTTGCCGCGAGGTGGGCACGATAAAGATGGCTATCAAGGATGCCATCCTCGACGGTAAGATACCCAACGAACACGACGCGGCTCATGAGTTTATGCTCAGGAAGGCTGCGGAGATGGGGCTGAAGCCTATAAATAATCTACAATAACCATGAAAAAGACAATCATCCTGCTTCTGCTGACGCTGTTCGTGGCAGGAGTGAGCGCTAAGGAAAAGACAAAAGTTGCCTGCGTGGGCAACAGTGTGACATACGGCTACGGCATAGAGGACCGCGAGCACTACAGCTATCCCGTGCAGCTGCAGCGGATGCTGGGCGACGACTACGATGTGCGCAACTTCGGGCGCAGCAGCGCCACGCTCACCAGCCGCAGTCCGATGGCCTATACCAAGCAGCCGGAGTATCGTGCGGCGATGGACTTTAAGGCCGACATTGTGGTCATCCATCTCGGCCTCAATGATACCGACCCGCGCTGGTGGCCCAACTATAGCGAGGAGTTCATACCCGAGTACCGCGCACTGATAGACTCTTTCCGCGTGGCTAACCCCAAGGCAAAGATATGGATTTGTCTGCTCTCGCCCATAGGCCATCAGCACCATCGCTTCCAGAGCGGCACGCGCGACTGGCATAAGCAGGTGAGTGATGCTATTCGCACCGTGGCCTACGGTGTCGGGGTGGGGTTGATAGATTTGTTCACTCCGCTCTACAACAGGCCCGACCTGCTGCCCGATGCCCTGCACCCCAATGCCGAAGGAGCGGGCATCTTGGCGCGCACCGTCTATCAGAATATCACGGGTGACTATGGCGGACTGCGGATGCCTTTGACCTATAGCGACAACATGGTGCTGCAGCGCGACCAGCCGCTGGTGATTAGCGGCACGGCCAATGTCGGCGACAAGGTTGAAGTGAAGCTCGACGGATCGACGCTTCGCAAGTCAGAAGCACAGGCCGACACTTGGGGCAGGTGGCGCGTAGAGTTGCCCGCACAGAAGGCTGGCGGCCCTTACACGCTTAGCATTAAATCTTCGGGAAAAAGAGGGGGCTTCTCTCTAAAATACAATAATGTCTGGGTGGGCGATGTATGGCTGTGCTCCGGTCAGAGCAATATGGAGTTTATGCTGGGCAATTGCGCCACGGCAGCCAAGGATCTCAGCGAAGCACCGCACCAGCAGCGTCTCCACCTGCTGCAGATGAGTGCCATAGCTGCCACCGACAATGTGGAGTGGCCAAAGGAGGTGCTCGACTCTGTGAACGCTCTCAAATATCTTACTACTGCGGGATGGCAGACTATGGAGACAGCCGACGCAGCGCGCATGTCGGCGGTGGCTTACCATTTCGGAAAGACTCTTGCCGAGAGCCTGGAGGAGGGAGTGCATATCGGTCTGATATGCAATCCGGTAGGCGGCACTCCCGCTGAGGCTTGGATTGACCGTTGGACACTACAGTGGGACTATCCGCAGATACTCTACAAATGGCTTGACAACGACCATATACAAGGCTGGGTGCGCGGACGCGCCGCCAAGAATATCACGCAGGCTCTCTCTGCTGGAGGTGAGCTTCAGCGCCATCCCTACGAGCCGTGTTATATGTATGAGGCCGGCATCCGTCCGTTGGAGGGCACGGCCCTCAAGGGAGTGATATGGTATCAGGGCGAGAGCAATGCCCACAACACGGAGTTGCACGAGCTTCTGTTCCCCTTGCTGGAGAAGAGTTGGAGAAAGGCGTTTGACAAGGCAGACCTGCCCTTCTATTTCGTGCAACTGAGTAGCCTCAATCGTCCGTCATGGCCACGCTTCCGCAACAGCCAGCGCCTGCTGGCCGAGCGTCTGCCTTACACTTGGATGGCCGTCAGCACCGATGTGGGCGACTCGCTTGATGTGCACCCCACGCGAAAGCAACAGGTGGGACAACGCCTCGCACTCCAGGCTCTGCGCCACAGCTATGGACGCGACATCATCTCGCAAGGACCGACACCTGTGGAGATGAGCAGAGACGGAGGCTCTATAGTGGTAAGCTTTGATTGCGCTACCATGCTGCGCACCTCCGACGGTGCCCCTGTGCGCTCCTTCGAGGTGGCAGGCAGCGATGGTCTCTACCATGCAGCCACAGCAACGGTGGAGGGCAAGACGGTGCGCGTGAGGTCTGCCGCAGTGCCCAGTCCTGTTAGTGTGCGCTACGGCTGGCAGCCGTTTACTCGCGCCAATCTGGTGAATGAAGCGGGACTGCCTGCATCTACATTCATCTTCTAGCAGAAAAAGCAGCGAAAAAGAATATTTTCTGTATAAAATTCGATTAGACGCGTTTTTTTCATTATCTTCGCGACGGAAAAATAAAAACCAACAAATAATAACCAAAACCAATTTTCAAACGCAATGAAAAAGATCTTAGCATTAGCGATGAGCCTCGTGCTCACGTTAGGAGTGATGGCCGACGACCTCTCTGCTTTCAAGGGTCTGGTGGGCCGACTGCTCCCCGAGTTGTCTTCACAGATTGAGGGCAAGAAACTGCCCGCAAAGAAGACAGGTGACTATTTCCAGCTCTCCACCGAGAATGGCAAGCTTATTGTTGGCGGCAACAATGCCAACTCAATGGCTGTGGGCCTCAACTACTACCTCAAGTACTACTGCAACACCGTAGTCAGCTGGTTTGTGGATGAGAAGTTCGACGCTCCCAAGGCTATCGTGCCCATCAGCGAGCCCGTTACCATCAGAGCCCGAGTGAAGGAGCGCTTCTTCCTCAACTATTGCACCTTCGGCTATACCATGCCGTGGTGGAACTGGCGCGACTGGGAGCACTTCATCGACTGGATGGCTCTCAACGGCATCAACCTGCCGCTGGCTATCACCGGTCAGGAGTCTATCTGGCGCAAGGTATGGATGAAGATGGGCCTCTCCGACGAGGAGGTACGCGCTTACTTTACCGGTCCTGCCCACCTGCCTTGGCACCGCATGATGAACATCGACTACTGGCCAGGCCAGGAGGGTGCCATCAAGGCTGTGCCCATGTCATGGCTCAACGACCAGGAGGAGCTGCAGAAGAAGATTGTGGCTCGCGAGCGTGAGTTCAACATGCGCCCCGTACTGCCCGCCTTCGCCGGCCATGTGCCCCAGGAGTTGGCTAAGTACTACCCCGATGCTAAGATTACCAAGATAGCTTCTTGGTCCGGTTACTCCGACCAATACGCTTGCTCCTACCTCGATCCTTCCGACAAGCTCTATCCGCAGATTCAGAAGATGTTTATGGAGGAGGAAATCAAGACCTACGGCACCGACCACATCTACGGTCTCGACCTCTTCAACGAGCTGGAGCCTCCCTCATACAAGTCCGACTACCTCGCACGCCAGGGCAAGCAGACCTTCGAGAATCTGAAGAAGGCTGACCCCAAGGCTATCTGGCTGCAGATGACTTGGCTCTTCTACAACGAGTGGCGCGACTGGGGCGTACGCGAGAATAAGGACGGCGACGTGGCCGCCTATGGCGAGCCCGGCGACAGCTGCGCACGTATCCGCAAGTATATCACCTCCTATCCTAAGGATCGCTCCATCCTGCTCGACTACTACTGCGAGAACACCGAGATTTGGAAGAAGACCGACAAGTACTACGGCGTGCCCTACGTATGGTGCTACCTCGGCAACTTCGGTGGCAACACCTTCCTCAGCGGTAACCTCGCCACTGTCAACGAGCGCATAGAGAACACCTATAAGGAGGGCGGCGACAACTTCATCGGCCTCGGCTCTACCCTCGAGGGCTTCGACTGCAACACCTTCATGTATGAGTACATCTTCGAGAAGGCTTGGGACATCGCCCAGACCAACGACGTGGCCAAGTGGATTGAGCACGTGGCCGACGAGCGCTCCAACAGCACCGACCCCAACATCCGTGCTGCATGGAAGCTGCTGAGCGAGACCGTCTATACCGAGGCTGACCACCCGGGACAGTGCCCGCAGATCAATGTCCGCCCGTTCATGAGCGACAAGTGGGGCGAGAGCGAGAACAAGTTCCGCACCTACTACCGCGGCACCGGCATCAAGTATGACAACAAGGACCTCCTCGACGCCGTAGAGCTTATGCTCAAGGGCAAGAGCACAGCACAGAACTATAAGCTCGACGTGGTGAACTTCACCCGCCAGCTGCTCGGCAACTACTCGCTGCCCATCTTCTCTGCCTACAAGGCTGCCTACAAGAAGGGCGACTTCAACAAGATGCAGGAGATGGAGCGCCAGATGCTCGACCTCATGGAGGACGTTGACCGCCTCTGCGCCAGCGAGCGCACCTTCCTCATGGGTAAGTGGATTGAGGAAGCACGCGAGAAGGGCGGCACCGACAGCCTAGAGGTGAAGTACTATGAGCAGAACGCCCGCAACCTCCTCACCACTTGGGGCGAGAAGGCTGCGCTGCTCAACGACTACGCCTCACGCCAGTGGAACGGCCTCGTAGGCTCCTTCTACGCACAGCGCTACAAGCTCTTCTTTGCAGCAGTCAACAAGGCTGTGATTGAGGGCAAGGAGTTTGGCGAGAAAGAGGAGAAGGAAGCTCAGAAGACCATCACCGACTTCGAGGAGAAGTGGTGGAAGGAGTGCATCGGTGAGTTCCCGTCAGAGCCAGTGGGTGACGGCGTAGCTATTGCTCGCGAGCTCGTGGCTAAGTGGAAACCACTCATCCTCGCACAGCCCGACTCCAAGTTCCGCAAGAACAAGTAACATCCCTATATCTTAGTAAGGTGGCGCCACTAATGCGCCACCTTATTAGTTTTTAATCTTAATGGCTCATGAAAAAAAATATTCTCAGACTATTCCTCCTGGCGTTAATGGTCCATGGTCAATGGTCCATGGTCAATGGCCAAACGCGCTGGCTCAATCCTCTTGACTCCCCTCCTGGCACCAGCTATGTCTGCGGCCGTTGGTGGGGCGAGGAGCTCAAGACCAACTACCACCGTCTGCCCGACCGTGCTCAGCACGAAGTGCGCTCAGCCGTATGGAGCCTCTCCAAGCAGTCGGCAGGCCTCTCCATCAAGTTTCGCTCCAACGCCCCCAGCATACGTGTGCGCTACCAGGTCACCGGTGGCCTCAACATGTTCCACATGCCCACCACCGGCGTGTCGGGTCTCGACCTCTACGCCACCGATGCCAACGGCGAGCTGCGATGGTGCGCCTCGCGCTTCGACCTCTCATTCAAGGACACCATCAACTATGAGTTTCGCCACCTCACCTACTTCACCGGCGAGAGCCGCGGCTACGACTATGAGCTCTTCCTGCCCCTCTACAACGAGGTGAAGTGGATGGAGATAGGCGTTGACGACGACTACGACCTGCGCCTGATGCCCGTCACCCAGGAGGCCCCCATCGTAGTCTATGGCACCTCCATCGGCCAGGGAGCCTGCGCCTCGCGCACCGGTATGGCATGGACCAATATCGTAAAGCGCGAGACGGGCTATCCCCTCATCAACCTAGCCTTCTCTGGCAACGGCATGCTGGAGACCGAGGTGTTCAACTATATCAACGAGATAGATGCCAAGCTCTATATACTCGACTGCCTGCCCAACCTCACCGAGGAAAAGGTGCCCCTCATCTTCGACCGCATGGTGAGCGGCGTGGAGCAGCTGCGCTCCGTGCACCCCGACACCCCCATCCTCCTCGTGGAGCACCACTACGCCAACGCCTCCAGTTCGCAGCGGGCCATCGACCGCTACGCCGACTCCAACCGTGAGCAGCGCCGAGCCTACGACACCCTCTGCCAGCGCGGCGTCACAGGTCTCTACTACCTCGACCACGAGGAACTCGCCTTCTCCCAGGAGTCGATGGTGGAGGGCATCCACCCCAACGACGTAGGTATGCGCGAGTACGCCAACGCCTATATCCGCAAGCTCCACCAAATATTCCTTTCCCCCCTCCCTTCATGGGAGGGGAAGGGGGTGGGTCTTTTTTTCCCTCGCACCCAGCAGCGTGACCCCTACATCTGGCACGACCGCCACGAGCATATACTCCAGCAGAACTGTCTGCAGGCGCCCCAGATAGTGATGATAGGCAACTCCATCACCCACTACTGGACCGATGACCGCTCCGGATCTGACGCTAAGGACTACCGCGCCAGCTGGGACCGCCTCTTCAAGGGCCGCATCGCCCGCAATATGGGCTTCGGCTTCGACCGCATCGAGAACGGCCTCTGGCGCATCATGCACGGCGAGCTGGACGGCTACAATGCCGAGAAAGTATTCCTCCTGCTTGGCACCAACAACCTCTCCACCAACACCGACGAAGAGATAGTCGAGGGCATGCTGCTCCTCATCCAGGCCGTGCGTCAGCACCAGCCCAAGGCCCGCATCTACCAGTGTGGCATCATGCCCCGCCGCGGCCAGCTCCAGCGCGTCAACAATATCAACGCCCTCCTGCAAGAAAAGATAAATAGTCAAGAGTCAAGACAAAAATATTCTGCCCCTAAGTTAGGGGAAGTCCCCGTAAGGGGGATGGGGTGTGCGACTGAGGGGTGGGAGCCCGGGGAGGGGGTGTGTGACAATGGTCAATTGTCAATGGTCAATTGTCAATACATCGACCTTTCCCCCGGCCTCGTCGATGAGCGCGGCGAACTGATAGAGTCTCTCTTCTCCGACGGCCTCCACCCCAATGCCCGCGGCTACGAGGTGGTAGCCCGCAACCTCGAGAAGTACGTGCGCCAGTAGGAAAAAGTAGAATTTCACCACTGAAATTTGACTGACGAGGTTCTCTGTGCCTCAATCCACCAACAAAATGTATTGGTGGTAGACGATGTGACGACCAGCGGTTCTACGCTCAACGAGATACTCCGTACGCTGCGTATTCTTAACGAAGACAAAGCGATAACCGTGTTCAGCCTTATCGGTCACAAGGACTTGATGGCTGATGCAGTATGAACCGTCGGTTCAGTTTTCTTTATTGCGTAAACTCCCTAAGCTCTGTGTCTGTATCTTCCAGACACAGAGCGGCAATCCTTGCCCACGGAGCCTCAGTTCCGGGCTCAAGTACTATCTTCTGCGCGAGGACATAGTCCCACCCGTTTTCGTTGCTTATGTTAGATACAAGACAGCCGTTGTCGTCTTTGAAGACAATAGGGTTGTCTTGAATCTCTTTAACAATCCAGGCAGGATCATCGAAGGAGTTGACATAGTCCTCAACCCTTGAACAGCGCAGCAACTCATACTTACGGCTATATTCCTCTCTGGGAGTGAAGTTGTCTAAGTGCAGCATAATCTCCTCGAACGACACCTTGTGCAAGAGTTCGCTAAAATTCATAGTCTTTTCGTTAATGTTTTTTTTATTATTTCATGCCATTTAAAAAATGAAAAGAGCATACTTGGATGATGTATTGAAATCATAGTACATCGCTTCCCAGATGTTAAAGTGTATGAATAACATTTTGCTTCTACATCTTCAAACTTGATTGGTTTTTCTTCATTGCCCCCGCCTGGTGCATTATCATAGGCAGGTTTGCCCCATACGATGATTATATCTGGCTCGTATTTGTTGATGACCTCAAGAAATGGTTTCTGGGAGTTTTCATAATCAGATTTAGAGGGTTTTTCATTCCAATTCCGAACAGAAGTTTGTACGTAATTGTAAAATAAGATGTAGTCCCAAAGTTCGTTCTCTTTTTCTATCGTGTCAGGCTCATATCCAAAAAAAGCTTTTGCAAAATTAAGATAAGTGTTAAGCCATCCGTCATATCCTTTAGATGGAACTTCGCCCGTTTCTCTCCATTTTAGGTATTTAGTGACAGAACCTCTCGTAAAATGCGCACATTCTTCTGCTTCTTTAACAACACCGCATTTATCGCAGCCCCCACAGACATGGACATGACCCATGACCATAATCTTTTTACCGCTAATTCCTGTTTTGTAATTTTTTCCCACCCAAGGTTCAAAAAACACATGTTTCATAGCAATTAATATTAGATGAAGTCGCTTTCCTTGTCAGTTGTTCCTTTGATTAATCAGGTTTACCACGACCTTTACCATCACATCTTTTTCTTCCGTTTCGCTCTCAGCAAATTGCTGAAAGAGTGGTTCTTGTTTTTTGGGTGTTCAAATGGAGGGGGAGTTTAATTCGTTGGAACCATCTGGATGTTCTTCTTCGATGAACATGCTTTCATCCAGTTCGGCGAGATTCTTTTTCTTCTTGTTCTCTTTTGCGCCGGCCTTCAGCAGGTTCTTGGCAGCGGTTATGATGCTGGGACCGCTTTCTGCAGTTGTAATCTTCAACTTGGTCATTTTCCGGAGCGTGTCGTTCATGCTTGACTCTACATCCGAAAAGCGGGAGCCGAAGTCTTGTACGCGCTCGATGATGGTGTTGGCGGCATCCATCATCGCCTGTTGATTTTTTAGTTGCCGCACCTGCGTCCACATCATTTCCAGCACACGAAGATTCATATACATGGTTTGGGGGCCGAGAATCATCACACCCTCATCGTAAGCCTCACGCCACAAAGTGGCATCATTCACCAGGGCAAGGTTTAGCGCCCCTTCGATGGGCACATACATGATGGCGAAATTTAGGCGGTTGTAGCCTTCGGGCAGGAATCTGGTGTACTCCTTACGAGCCAGTCGCCTCACTTGTGCTCTCACGCTATCTATGTGGGCTTTCAGGAATTTGCTCTTCTCTGGTGTGTTGTCTTCGGCGTTCATGTAGCGTTCGTAGGCGGTGAGCGACATTTTGGAGTCGACTACCACGTGGCGATTGTTGGGGAAATGGAGGATGAAGTCGGGTATCAATCCATGCCCATCGTCTCCTTTCAGCCCCTTGCCTCCTTTATCTTTCAAGGTCTCTTGGGTGTCAAACTGCTCACCCTCTTTCAACTCCAGGTCTTCCAACAGTTGTTTTAGTTTCAACTCGCCAAAGTTGCCCTGCACTTTAACTTCTCCCGTCAGAGCACGTGTCAGCCGATCGGCTGTCTCGCTGATGGCTGCACTCTTCTGCATGTTAATCTTGATGCTCTCGTCCAGTCGCGTCAGCGCCTCAGTCTGCTGCTCCTTGTTCTTGTCGAGTGCTTCCTGCATGTCTTTCAGACTTTTTTGCAGCGGGTCGATAATCTTCGAGACCTGTTCCTTGTTGTGCTCGCTAAGTTCGTCTTGACGCAGTTTGAGAACCCTTTCAGATGTTGTCTGCATTTGCTCGCGAATTAGATCGAGCTGACTTTTTACCTGTTCTTTGTTCATCTGCTTCAAGGCTGCAAGCTGCCCCTCGTGGGCTTCTTTCGTCTGCTGAAGTTGCTTGTCGAACGACGATTTTAGTTCGTTAACCTGTTTTTCGAAGTTTTCCTTGAGTTCCTGTATCTGTCCCTCAAAGTTGCTTTTTTGTTCGCTCAGTTGTTTCTCGCTGGCCGTTTGCTGAGTTTCTAACCTCCTTTCGAGGTGGTTCGCATTCGCCTTCTGAACATCACGCTCGGCAGTTAGTTTGGTGATGATCCCGTTTTTTCTTTGACCACCAATGAGGTAGCCAAGAACGCCTGCGGCAATGACCGCAATAGCTAGTATAATGTAAGTTATTTCCATATATTTCTAAATACGCTGCAAAGTTACTACCTTTTTATATATATAGTGCGCATGTTCGGTTGAAATCACAATATCTCCATCGCTATCCGTGCGCAGGCCTCGGCATCGGCGAGGGCGTGGTGATGATGCTCAAGGCAATAGCCGCAGGCGGCGGAGACGGTATGGAGCTGGTGGTTCTCCAGGTCAGGGAAAGCGCGGCGCGAAGCGCGACAGGTGTCATAGAACTCATATTCGGGGTAGTCCATCTGATACACATCAAAGACGGCCCTCAGGCATCCCTCGTCAAAAGGACTGTTATGAGCCACAAGGGGAAGTCCCTCTATCATCGGCGCTATCTGTGCCCACACTTCGGGAAAGACGGGAGCCTCCTCGGTATCTCTGCGCGTCAATCCGTGCACTTCGGTACACCAATAGTTATAGTAGTTAGGCTCTGGCTGGATGAGCGAATAGAACGTATCCACAATCTTGCCATCGCGCACCACTACCACACCAACGCTGCACACGCTGCTGCGCTCACAGTTGGCAGTTTCAAAGTCTATAGCAGCAAAGTTTGTCATCGCTTAGTAATATAGATTATACATGCCTGTTACCTTCTCGGCAATCTCTTCGCGAAGCCATTCGGGAGAAAGTACCTCCAGGTCAGCACCATGCGACAACAGCTCCTGCATGAAGTCGTATTCGGGACACAGTTTATATTTAAATATGGTGTACTCGTCGTTGTCCTCCATAATATCTTGGGACCAATGCAGCCGCAGCGTCTTGATATATTTTGCTTGCTCGGCGGACACCTTGATGAGGATCTGCTCCGGCTCCTTGTCGGAGTTTGCGACAATGCCATAAAAATTCATGAAGTAATCTTCTGCATTGAAATTGCGCGGCATACAGAATGTCTGGCCGTTCTTCAGCTCAATCTTATCGACGCGGTCAAGGGCATAGATGCGGAGCCTGTTATCGGATGGGCTGAAGCCAAGCATATACCACCGCTGCTTGAAAAGCTTTACGCAGTAGGGATGCAAATCGAAGGTGTGGGCATTTTTGCGGCCAAAGCCCTGGTAGGTGAAACTGAGCACGGTGTTGGTCTGCATCGCCTCAAGGATAGTGTTCAAATGGTCCTTGCTGGAGGGAACATCTTCGAGTAGGATGCGGTCTTTCAGCGCCAGGTTGGACATAAGTATGTTGCTGACGGAGATGTTGTCCATCAGCCACTTACGAATGGTGCCTTCTTTAATGTCGTCGTCATTGGCAATAAAATAGCCATCGCCATCACGCCAAGCGATCCTCAGCCCAAGGACTTTGTAAATAGCGTTGCGCCACTTGTGAAAGGTGCGCAAAGGTAGCTCGTTGCCCTCGCTGAGATCGCTGTACTGCCACTTGTCGTTGATATCCTTAAAGGAGATTCCCGGATGTTTGTGTATGGTGTTGATGAGCCATACATACTTTCTGAGTGTCTGTGTTGCCATAGTGTTATGATATATGCCACAAAGTTAGTGATTCTAGATTATTTCGCAAGGGTTCATGTGCGAGAATTGCTGCTTTTTCTGCATTACGAGTGCAAAGGTAGCAATGTGGTGTGCCGTTTCGGGGCACACCTCGAAAAAAGTTTCATTTTTCCGCTAAAAAACTCTTGTCGTGCGCCTCCGTTAAGATGAAAGCACCCCTTGTTACAACAAACGCAGGCTTCGCTGAAACTAACGCATACCTCCCATAACCTTAGTGCGACCTCCCGAATATTTAAGCGGACTTCGTCACAACTTAAGCTGTTCTCCCGCCAAAAAAAACTGACTTCGCGTGATTTTAAGCAGACTTCGTCGAAGTATTTCCGCCGAAACAATGTATCATTTCGGCGGAAACAATGTATTATTTCGGCCGAAACAATTTATTATCTCGGCGGAGATAATTGCGGGAAGTTGGGATAAAATAGAATAAGGTCGCACAAAAATATGGCGAACTCGCGCAAATAATGGATGAGGTCGCAGAAAAAATTGGCGAGGTCACGTAAAAAATTGGTGAAGTCGCGCTTGTTCTAAAGTTTCAGAGTTCTAAAATACCAGAGTTCCAAAGTTAGGGCTTACTGAGGTAGGGGAACATGGCGATGCGGTAGGCCATGAAGCCGTAGGGGATGAGCTTGACGTGGATGTCGCGCTCCAGCACGGCGGGCTCTTGGATGGGCATGACGGGGTCGCCCTTGTCGGGCTGCCAATCGACGAGGTGGACGGTGGCGTCGATGGAGAGGGGGGCGTTGTCGAGCCGCCAGGAGAAGCGGGCGGGCATGTCTTTCTGCTCGAGGAAGCCGCGGTTGAGGCTGCGGGCGTCGAGGGCGTAGCGGTACTCATGCCACAGCTCTTCGTTGATGTCGAAATAGTCGCCTGGGCGGTCTTGCATCGACAGGCCGAGCAGCAGGGGGCCGTAGCTGACGCAGGCGTAGGTGCCGCCGTCGATGAAGCCGTCGAGGCCGTGCTCATTGTCTGGGCTGACCATCATGCCCCAGGAGGGTGCCTTGGCGCCCTTGTATGCGGGGAAGTGCTCCTTGGCGACGGTGAGCTGGGGCTCCATGAAGAGAATCAGGCGGATGGTATGGGGCAGGGTGCCCTTGTCGTTCTTGGGGGCGATGAGGTAGTAGCCGTCGTGTATCTGCATCCTGTAGTTCTTGGGGCTGACGGCGTGGCCCTCGGCGTCGAAGAAGGCGATGGAGGGCGAGGTGCACCACTCGGGGATGCGCAGCCGCAGCATCTGGCCTGCGGGCATGGCGTTGATATGGAAGATGAGCTCGTCGCGGAAGGGGTATTGTGTCTCGCATTGCACATCGTAGCGGCCGTCGCGGCTCTTGAGGTGGGCGGGGCCGTAGGTGAGCCAGAGCAGGCTGCCGTCGGTGCCGAGCATTGCCATATTGATGATGTAGTTGGGCAATGCGCGGTTGAGGTTGGCGGGGCAGCAGGTGGGCCAGTGCATCTCCTTGTAGTAGTTGCCATCGTCGCGTATGCGGAGGTGGAAGCCCGGGATGCGGTTGGGCGCCTGGGTGTAGAGGCTCTGGGTGAAGGAGGAGTTGACGGCTCCGGGCAGCGCGTTGAAGCAGTCGCGCTCTATGCGGTCGCCGTAGCGGCGGTCGCCGGTGGCGCGTGCCATCCAGATGTTGCTCCACATGAAGTCGCTGATGTCGCAGCTCTCGGTGGCCTCGAAGGCTCCGATGCCGTGGAGGAACTCATTGCTGGAGTTGCTGCCGATGGGGAGCATGGAGTGGGTCTGCAGGAACTCGTAGCTGTTGACGGAGGCTTGCAGCCACTCGGGGCCGGCGCCCCAGATATAGCCTATGGCGGGCAGCTTGGAGGCCTCGTTGTAGCTGACGCCGTGGCACATGGCGGTGTGGAGGAAGTCCTGCTCGTTGACCCATGTCTGGATGTAGGCGGGCTCGTAGGCCTTGAGCACCTGCATGGCGCGGTCGGCGAAGTAGGGGTCGCCTGTGTGGCGGGTGAGCTCAAACATATTCTCTATGCCGGCAATCTTGCGCATATTGTCGAGGTCGCCGCCGCCAAAGTGATGGCCTTCGCGGGCGTTATACTTAAAGAGGGGGAAGTCGTGATAGACGCGCTTGAGCATGTCGAGCACGCGCTGGTCGTGGGTGGCGGAGTAGTAGGCCAGAGCTGCGCGGCAGAAGACGCCCTCGCTCCAGTAGAGGCCGTAATCGGCATCGGTGGTGCCCCACTTGTCAACATAATTCTGGGTGTTGGAGTGGATGTAGCCGTTGGGACGCTGGCGGGCTATGACGGCGTCCATCACGCGGCGGCTGCGATTGATGAGCAGGGTGTCGTCGAGCAGGAAACCGAGGCGCGTGTAGCCGTCGGTGTAGTAGGCTGTCTGCTCATAGTGCCACCAGCCGCCCTGGTTGGGGTCGGCCCACCCGCGGACGAACTCGGTGAAGTCTTCGCCTATCTTGCGGGTCATGCCGCGGGCTGCCAGGGAGGCCCAGTCGCGGAGCCAGCCTTCGGGTTTTATCTCGCCTACGTCGAAGGGGGAGTAAGTACACACCCCCTCCCCCTGCGGGGACTCCCCCTTGCTAAGGGGGAGAGTCAAAGATCCAGAATCTCGACTCTCGCCTCTTGACTCCAGACCATTAACGGCGAGGGCGAATAGTACGACAAAAAACAGTTTGAGTTTCATTTTGCGACTTATTTAGCGATTTACGATTCTGTCGCCCCTTCAGGGCTTTTTTGTTTGTATCCGTACCGGGGGTTGCACCCCCGTCTGTTATCTGTCACCCCTTCGGGGTTTCACACTCACCACTCACTCTCACTCTCACTTCTCACCCTCACCTATCCTCCCCCTACAAGGGGGAGTTAGAGGGGGTCTGTTTTTTTTACCAAATGTCCTCTGCTTCCTCGCCGGCGTAGATGCTCTTGGGGCAGTACTCGAGGATGTCGATCTCGAAGCTGGCGGCGGGGTTCTCAAGCACGTTCTTGACACGCATGTAGAGTCGGTCGGCGGGGTCGAAGGTGCCGGTATAGACCACGTAGCGCAGTCGGGCGTAGGGGCCCTTGCTGACTGAGGAGCGCATGGACTCCTGGGGCGGGGTGCCGTAGCCGGTCTTGATGCCGTCGTGCTGCGGAGGCCTCATCCATCCGCGCAATCGCATGTCTTTGTCCACCTGACGGTTGACTTCCCAGTCGGGGCCGTCGAGCTTGTAGCCTATGTCGTCGGCAGATACGTCGCGGCGCAGGTCAACGGGCAGTCCGCAGGCATGCAGACGGTCGGGGTCTTTGCCGATATAGAGCTGGGCCATGCCGAGGTGGCCGCCGTGGGCCACGCTGATACGGAACTCATAGGTGCCGCGGAAGGGCACGGGCGGCAGCTCGATGGTGAAGTCGTACTGGCCGTTGATATTGTGCTCGTCGCCCTGGTAGTTCTCCACGGTGGCGGTGTAGTAGGAGTTGTACTTGTAGTGGGTGGCCTCGGTCATGCGGATATGGTCGAAGTAGTTGGCGTCGAGCGCGATGAAGGTGTTGCTCTTCACGTTGCGCAGGTTGTTGGTCATTATCTCGGGCACGAGCGAGGAGTAGTCCCAGCGCAGACGCTCGTTGAGCACGAGGTTGGGCACGTCTTGGTCATACACCAGTGGCTCGCTGATGAGGTAGTAGAATCCGTTGAGGGCCTGATGGATATAGTTGCCGTTGTTCTCGGTGATGAGGATGCCGGGGCGCACCACTGTCTTGACATTGAGCTTGTCGCCGTTCTCTCCGTAGTCGTAGATGACCTTGCGGTTGATGCGCTTGCCGTCGCTTTGTGCGCCTTCGGTTATCTTCATCAGGCGGCGCTCCTGATAGCCCATGGTCTCGTAGTACTCATAGCAATCGACACCGAGCTGGCTGGGCTCGCCGTAGCCGTAGCCCATCTCGCAGTGGTGGAGCACTATCTGGTCCCAGCGGATGCGCTCGGGCAGCAGGTGGTAGGCTATGAACTTGTTGAGGGCGTTGTTCTCGTCGGTGGGGTCGGTGCTGGTGGCGTTGGGGTAGAGCTGCTTGCACTTGGCGAGGACTGCGTCGTACACCTCGTCCCAGTTCTCGATGGCGCCGTTGGCCTGATAGCGGATGGCGGGCAGCTGCCAGTAGAGGGCGAGCACACTGTCGGTCTCCACAAAGGCTGTGTAGCCGAAGTAGCGATGCTCGGGCGAGATGGTGTGGTAGTTGGTGATGCCGTCGTAGAAGATGCCGGGGCCGTGGGGTGTCTTCTCATACTCCATATCGCGATATTTGGTGAGGGAGTCCTGCCAGTGGGTGATGCGCAGCAACTCACCGAATATCTGCAGGTTGGGTGTCTGCTTGATGAGCTCGGCGAGGCTGGAGTTGGTGAACTCAAGCACGCGGTCGATGCCGTGGACCACGCCGTTGGAGGCCTGGTTGTCGCCACGGGTGATGGTGGAGCTGCTGTTGATGACGATGCGTGTCTTGGTCTCGGTGGGCTGGAAGTCGATGGCTATGAAGCGGTCGTCAAGGTTGGTGACGTCGAGCACTCCGCTGTTGAAGTCGGTGGAGAAATAGGCCTCGCGGTCGCCGGTGTCGATGATGGAGTTCTTGACGATGGAGGTGGCCAGCGAGTCGCTGATTTGCGATACGGGGTAGCCCGTGGTGTTGTACAGGGAGTCGAGGTAGGCCTGGATGGCTGCGTTGTCAGGGGCAAAGACGGTGTAGTTGCCTCTGGCGGAGAGCAGCTGGGCTGCCGTTGACGACTCCTCGCGGCTGGTGAAATGCACCTTGCCAAGAAGGTCAACATAATAGGAATAGTCGTCGTTGCTCTCAAGAATGCCGAGCACGGTCTTACCCTTGAAGGTGTACATGTCGCTCTCGTCAACCTTATCGACACACGAGCCGCCAAGCAGAATGGCGCCTGCCACGAGAGCAATGGAGAATAACCTATAAAGTTTCATATTTGTTGATTTTGATATATACACATTATCTTATTGATGGCAAAATTACTGATTTTTGCGGAAAAAAGGGTGTTTTCAATACAAAAAAGAAAAAGAATGTAGGCTTTTTATAGTAGAATGAATGAAAATACGTAACTTTGCACACTGAAAATATAGTGTGCATTTTTCCGAAATTTATGTCAACGATAAAAACAAGAATTCTATTGATAGACGTGGCGCGCAGGCTCTTTGCCAAGAAGGGACTCAACGGCACCACGATGAACGATATTGCCAAGGCCTCGGGCAAGGGGCGCCGTACGCTCTACGCCTATTTTGCCAACAAAGAGGAAATATACTCGGCGGTGATAGAGACCGAGGTGGACCGCATCTCCGACAAGATGGAGGAGGTGGCTGCCCGCGACATGGAGCCCGAACTCAAGATTACCACCCTCATATACACGCATCTTAATATGGTAAAGGAGGCTGTGGTGAGAAACGGTAACCTGAGGGCTGAGTTCTTCCGCAACATCTGGATGGTGGAGAAGGTGCGCCAGGCCTTTGACCACGAGGAGCTGGAGCTCTACCGCCGCGTGATAAAGGAGGGCTGCGAGAAGGGCCAGTTTCATGTGGAGAACGAAGACCTGCTGGCCGACGTGATTCACTATTGCATCAAGGGTCTGGAGGTGCCGTATATCTTCGGTCGCCTGCGCAACGGTATGACCGAGGACAGCAGCCGCCCCGTGGTGGTGAACATGGTGAGGCGCATGCTTGGTGTGAAACAGTATTAATCGTAAAATTGTAAATAATTAATTATGGGACTTTTAACAGGAAAGACAGCCCTCGTTACTGGAGCGGCTCGTGGTATTGGCAAGGCTATTGCCCTGAAGTTTGCAGAAGAAGGCGCTAATGTAGCGTTCACCGACCTTGTGATTGACGAGAACGGCAAGGCTACTGAGGCCGAGATAGCTGCCAAGGGTGTGAAATGCGTAGGCTATGCCTCCAATGCGGCAGACTTTGCCCAGACCGAGGAGGTGGTAAATAAGGTGAAGGAGGAGTTTGGCTCCATCGATATCCTGGTGAACAACGCCGGTATCACCAAGGACGGCCTGATGATGCGTATGACCGAGGCTCAGTGGGACGCAGTAATCGCTGTGAACCTCAAGTCGGCCTTCAACTTCATCCATGCCTGCACTCCGATTATGATGCGCCAGCGCAGTGGTAACATTATCAATATGGCTTCTGTAGTGGGCGTGCACGGCAATGCCGGACAGAGCAACTACGCTGCTTCCAAGGCCGGCCTTATCGCTCTGGCCAAGAGTGTGGCACAGGAGATGGGCTCACGCGGCATCCGCGCTAACGCCATCGCTCCGGGCTTCATCGAGACAGCCATGACCGCTGCCCTGCCCGAGGATGTGCGCAACGAATGGATAAAGAGCATCCCTCTGCGCCGCGGCGGACAGGTGGAGGACATCGCCAACACAGCCGTTTATCTGGCCAGCGACCTCTCCAGCTATGTTACCGGACAGGTTATCCAGGTGGACGGCGGCATGAATATGTAAATGCACGTTCTCTACGAAGACAACCATCTGATAGCCGTCTGCAAGGCCGCCGGCGAGATAGTGCAGGGCGACAAGACAGGCGATACTCCCTTGAGCGATATCGTCAAGGCTTATATCAAGGAACACTATGCCAAACCAGGGCAGGTGTTCCTTGGTGTTACTCACCGTCTGGACCGCCCTGTGAGCGGAGTGGTGGTGTTTGCCCGAACCAGCAAGGCGCTGACTCGCATGAACAACCTCTTTCGCGACGGCGGAGTGGAGAAGACCTACCTCGCCATCGTCGCCAACAAACCCCGCGAGGCGGAGGGCGAGATAACCTCATGGCTTACTCGCAACGAGCGGCTCAACAAATCGTTTGTCAGCCCCGTGGAGCGCCCCGATGCCAAGCTGGCAAGGCTGCGCTACCGACTGATAGCCTCCTCCGACAACTACCATCTGTTGGCGGTGCGCCTGCTCACTGGGCGCCATCATCAGATACGCTGCCAGCTCGCCTCAATAGGGTGCACCATCAAGGGCGACCTGAAATACGGCGCTCCGCGCAGCAATCCCGATGGCAGCATATCGCTCCACGCTTGGAGGGTGAGGTTTGAGCATCCCGTGAGCCACCAGATGATAGACATACAGGCTCCGTGCCCCGACACTAATCTGTGGCGCACGCTGGCCAAATCCCTCGATGAAACTGCGGAATTTTGTTAGTCGCAAAGTCGCAGAGTTGCATAGTCGCAGAGTCATAGAGTCGCAAAGTCGCATAGTCGAGAGTCGAGAGTTATGAAAGATACTAACCTTTCCATAATCATTCCCGCGTACAATGAGGGCGCCAATCTTGCAGCTGTGCTGAGAAAAGTGCTGCAGGTGGAGCTGCCTCATGGCATTGGAAAGGAGATAATAGTGGTCAACGACGGCTCCACCGACGATACTGCGGCTCATGCAGAGGCATTTGTGGGCTCAGACGTCGCGGCCAGCGTGAAGCTGCTCAATCATAGTGTTAACATGGGTAAGGGAATGGCCATCCGCACGGCGCTGCCTGCTGTGACTGGCGATTATGTGGTGATACAAGATGCCGACGAGGAGCTCGACCCCAACGACTATGTGGTGATGCTCAACAAGATGATTGCCGACAACTTGCCTGTGGTCTATGGCTCGCGATTCCTCGTGGGCGGCAGGCAGGGCAGCCGTTTCTTCTACTACGGCAACCGCATCTTGACGGCATTGGCGAATATCCTCTATGGCCAGCACCTCACCGACGAGGCAACGTGCTACAAGATGTTTAGCACTCCGCTGCTTAAGTCTGTCAACCTGCAGTGCCGCGGCTTTGAATTCTGCCCTGAGGTGACGGCAAAGATAGCGCGTCGCGGACTGAAGATACAGGAGGTGCCCATCAGCTACTTCCCCCGCACTCGAGAGCAGGGCAAGAAGGTGCGCCTGACCGACGGCCTGATAGCTGCTTGGTGGCTGATTAAATATAGGTGGAAAGGACACACCCCCTCCCCCTTCGGGCACTCCCCCTAGCTTAGGGGGAGAATCAAAGGGCATAAAAGGGCATAGCTTAGGGGAGAAACGTAGACGCGCAAAAGCAATTGAGCCTGCATGATGACATGCAGGCTCAATTGTTTGTATAGTAAGCGTCCCGCTATTTGCGGATACTCAGGAACTTCTCAATCTTGTGGCCGAGCTTGGTGCGGTGCTTATGCTCGTTGCCGTAGCCGTAACCATAGCCGTAGCCATAGCCATAGCCATAACCATAGCCAGAGCCATAACCATAGCCATAGCCGTAGCCGCCCTGGCCCTTGACATTGCTGTCGTTGACAACGATACTCATATTCTTGAACTTGCCTTCCTTATAGAGTTTCTCCAGGTCGGGGAGGAAGCGGCGGTCCTCTGCACCAACGCGGATGACATAGAGAGTGTTGTCGGCCACGCGGTTCACGATGCCTGAGTCAGCCACGTTGATGGTAGGCGTACAGTCAATGATGACATACTTGTAGCCCATGTCTTCGCGCAGAGTCTTGATAAGGGTATCGAGGCGGCTGCTCATCAGCAACTCGGCGGGGTTAGGCGGACGCACACCGGCAGGAATCATGTCGAGGTTCTCGCTCACGTTCTTAGCAATGATATCTTCTATCTCACACTGCTTGGCCAGATAGGATGTCAGACCATAGTTGGTGCGCTTCAGACCGAGCACCTCAGACACGGAGTTCTTGCGGATATCGGCGTCGATAAGCATTGTCTTTGCTCCACCGATGGCAAGGATGGCTGCGAGGTTACGGGAGATGAAGCTCTTGCCCTGCGACGGGGTGGACGAGGTGATGGCGATGACTCCCTCTTGGCTGATCATATTGAGATTGTAGCGGAGCACACGGAAGGCCTCGGAGATAGTCTTGCCGTTATCTTCCTTGGTAAGGAATTTATTTTCGTTGCGCTCATCGTCCCAGCGTGGGATGTCACCCAGGATAGGAGCGGAGAGGGTGTCCTCGATATCCTTGCGGCCACGCACGGTCTTGTCCATAGTGATGAGGAACCAGAAGATGGCTGCGGGAATGGCGAGACCCAGGATGAAAGCCACCAGAAGGATGCGCCCTGTATGGGGCGACACGGGAGACTTTACACCATAGGGATACTCTACGATACGCACGTTGGCATCGTTGATGGCCAGCTGCAGGGCATTCTCCTCGCGCTTGTTGAGCAGGTAGGTGTAGAGGGCTTCCTTTACCTTCTGCTGACGGGTGATATCGAGAGTCTTGATCTCAGCCTGCGGAGCACTGGTCATCTGCGAGCGCAGACGATTGTCGGAGCCACGAGCCTTGGCCAGCTGGATGCGGATGGAGTTGACGTAGCTGTCGATGCCGGCACAGATGGTGTGACGCATCTCTTTGAGCACCTGGTCGCGCTGCACGATGGTAGGCGCTGTGATGGATGAGTTGGCCAACAGATTGTTGCGCTCAATCATCAGCTGGTTATACTGGTTGATCTGGCTCTCCATCGAGGCATTGCCCAGAGCGCCGAGCACGGGAATCAGTTTCTCGTTGTTGGCGCTGTTGACAATAAAGTCTCTCAACGAGCTTACCACTGCCAGCCTCGTCTCAAGGTCAAGCAGCGTCTGGTTGGAGGCCATGCTCTCCTGCAGATAGTTGGTAACGTTGAGGTTGAAGTCGAGCAGGTTGCTCTCCTGCTTGAAGTTGACGAGGTCGCGCTCCACATCGCTCAGCTGCGAGCCGATAAGGGCGATACGCTCATCGATAAACTCGGCGGTCTTCTTTCCCGAGGTGTTCTTTGAATCCACGATGTCTGCCTTATACACCTCAAGCAGGGTGTTAAGGATTTTGTTAGCTCTGCCACGGTTGGCATCCATGCAGGAGATGGTGAGAAGGTTAGCATCCTTGTCATTCTCCGAGGCACCGATGCGTGAGCGGTAGCTTGTGATGGCATCCTCGCGGCTGGAGCGTGAGATACGTATGGTCTTGTTATCGTACTTGCGAGTGTACTTGGTCTTCTTCAGCACTACGATACCGGCGGGAGTCTTAAACGGCTCGCCGAAGGTGACGGTCTTCTGGAAGCCCGTCTTCTCGCCGTCGAAGCGCAGCTTATCCACCTTCACGGAGTTGCCGTTTATCTCGGCCTCAAACATCACATGTCCCTTGAAGGGCTCAAGAAACTCGGCCTGAATGGGCGAGTCTTCATACAGCGAGATGGGGGTGAAGCGCATAGTAGTGCCATACGACACATCGAGCTTCAGCTTGTCAACCACACGTCCCATAAGGCGGCGCGAGGTGAGAATAAACATCTCGTCCTTGAGATTGTCGTTGGCCGAGATACCGCTCAGGTCCTGTATATTGTTGAAGGCCCTGTTCTTATTCGTCTTTGGGTCGCCCTCACTAATAAGGATAGTGGCGCTCTGGCGGAAAATGCGCGGCTGGCGCTTGGCATACAGATATGCAAGGCCAAGGCAAACAATGAGGCTCAACAGAAACCAACGCCAGTTCTTCCTAAGCACTGTCAAACAGAACAGCGCAATGTTAAGCATATTATTACTGCGTTCCTCCTCTTGGACGGAATTGTGGTTCTCAATAACTTCAGACATAAATAATAAAGTTTGTTAGTCGCAAAGTCGCAAAGTCGCATAGTCATATAGTTTATGAAGATACTCTTTGGTTATTTGCGGATAGTGTATAATTCAAATTTATGATTCCTGTAGATATTTGTGCTAATCGTGTTTGTATTTCAACGCGTTCTTCTGGTGTACACAGTTTAAAGTCTTCACACAGGTATAGCATGCTGTAAACTTCTGCGCAGCTACCTCTGCTTATATTGAGAGAACTTGCATATCTTGCATCTGAGCCGGAGTCAAATCCTTCTGCGATGCTATTCATAATGCTAACAGCAGCTCTCTGAATTTGGTCGCGAAAGCTATAGTCCTTGCATTCTTTCATCATCATATAGACAAGATTAACTACTTCACGAGCTTGTTTCCAAATGAAAAGATTTTCGATGCTCCTTTTTGACATAAGGAAAAATTTTGTAACTCTGCGACTATAAAGCTTTGCGACTTTGCGACTTTGTGACTTTGTGACTAGGTTTTATCGTGTCAATGCTATGATAAGTGAGACAATTGAGGCTACCATACTGACGAGGGTGCCTGTAACAGTGAGGTAAGTGTAGGAGGTGCTACCCTTTACCTTCACCGACTTGTTGGACTCCACATAAACGAGGTCGTTCTGCTGCATGTAGTAGGCAGGTGAGTTAAACACCGACTCAGGCTTGGTGAGGTCCACCTTGTAGGATGTGCGCTTGCCGTTCTCCTCGCGGATAACCAGCACATTGGTGCGGATGGCACTGGCGTTGAGGTCACCGGCGCGGCCCAGAGCCTCCAGCAGCGTCAGGCGCTGACCAGTGTAGCTCTGTGTGCCGGGAGTCTTCACGTCGCCCAGCACGGTGATCTTGAAACTCATAATCTTGGCCGTCACCTGCACATCGTTGACATCCTTCGACAACTGCTGACGGATATTCTCCGACAGCTGATCTACGGTCAGGCCTGCAGCTTTCACCTTGCCGACGATAGGAAATTCGATATAGCCGTCCTGGTATACGTAGAAGTAGCACACGCCACTCTGCGTCATAGCCTGACTGGTATAGGAACCGCCTGATGGGCTAGAGCCACCGCCAGAACCTACCAGGATGCTATTGTTAAACTGGTTAATCAGCGCTGCATCGCGCGAGGTGATGGAGATAGCCAGCTGGTCGTCGCTCTGAATCAAGAGCTGGAAGTTCTTGTCGATAGCAATGGAGTTGGCATAAATGGAGTCGGCTCCCTGCAAGTAGATCATCTCCTTGTTGTTAACGCAGGAGGTCATTAGCGCAGTGGCCGCAACGGTGAGAATCAGCAGAATCTTCTTCATATCGTATGTGTTTTTTAATCCATTAAACGATAAAGCTATTAAGCCAATATATATACTTAGCGCGGCAAAGTTACTAAAAAGAAATATATAATAGGGCATAAATGCCCTTAAACTTCACAAAACAGCTGCAAATTCCAGAAGAATTTACACTTTCGTGGTTAACTTGCGCGGGAAATGTAGCCTTGGCTTCCCTTTTCTAAGCACACCAAAGCAAGATAATCAACTGTGCGCTAAGGATGCGCAGAAACATTGACAGGGGATAGACGGTGGAGTATCCGACTGCAGGGGCATTGTTGTTGGTTGCCTCAGTGGCAAAGCCCAGCAGCGGAGGGTCGGTGTAGGTGCCGGCAATCAGGCCGCTGAGAGTGAAGAAGTTCAGCTTTAGCCGCAGGCGAGCCCACACACCCATGATAAAGATAGGTATCACGGTAATGATAAAGCCCACCCATACATATTTGATGCCGTCGCCCTGCGAGAGGGTGTCCCAGAAATTGGCTCCCGCCTTGATGCCGACAGCTGCGAGGAATAGGCTGAGTCCCAGTTCGCGCACGAACATATTTACACTCGTAGTGGTGTAGGATGTGATGCGTAGCCTGTAGCCCTTGGCACCAATCAGGATGGCCACAATCAACGGACCTCCGGCCAGACCGAGCTTCACGGGGGTGGGGATGCCGCTGATGGCAAAGGGGATGCTGCCCAGCAACACACCCAGCAACACACCCAGGAAGAGCGGCCCGATGTTGGGATGTTTCAGTCGCTTGATGGAGTTGCCTACGGCACTCTCAGCATGGTTGATGCTCTCCTGCGGCCCCACTAATAGCAGACGGTCGCCAATCTGCAGCCTCAGGTTGCGATCGGCAAAGAGGTCGATGCCAGAGCGCGTCAGGCGTGTCACATTCACACCCAGCATACTGCTGAAGTGCATCTGTGCCAATGTCTTGCCTTCCACCTCGGGCTTGGTCACTACCACGCGCTTGGAGATGATGGGCGACGGGGCCAGCTGCCAATCCTTGTCCTCTACAATGCCCAAGAAGGCAGTAACTGCTTCGGCGTCATCCTCGGCACACACAATGCGCAGCAAGTCGCCCTGCTTAAGCACCGAGTCAATGGTGGGAGTGCTCACCTCGCCATTTCGTTCCATGCGTGAGCACACGAAGTTGCGGCTCACAAAGTCGCGTATCTTGCGAATGGACATACCGTCGAGGGCTTGGTTCTGCATCCTGATGGTCATGCGGTAGGGCTTGGCGTGAGGGTTTTCCTCCATCTCGTGTTCCACCTGCGCCTGCTCGCTTTCCAGTTTTATCTTCAGCAGATAGCGCAGCAGCACCACCGCTCCAATCATGCCGACCACAGCCAGGGGATAGGCACAAGCGTAGGCACTGGCTATCTCATGACCCTCCATAGCTTGCTGCAGGGCGGGGTTGTTGGCGGCTGCCTCTCCCAGCACCTCGTTGGCGGCACCCAGGCCAGGCGTGTTGGTAACCGCGCCGCACAGCACACCTACCATCATAGGCAGGTCCTTCTGGTCGCTGGTGTCGAAAAACAGATAGTAGCACCCAATCATCACCACGATGTTGAGCAGAATGGTCAATATGGAGAACATGTTTAGCCTCAGACCGTCTTTCTTGAACGAGGAGAAGAAGCCCGGGCCCACCTGCAGACCAATGCAATAGACAAAGAGGATAAGGCCGAAGTCCTGCACAAAGTTGAGTACTGGCAACGGCAGGGCATATCCGTCGCTGTTGGCCAGCCCTGCAGCGTTATACACATGGCCCGCCAGTATGCCGATAAACAACACAAAGGTGCTGCCCAGCGTCACGCTGCCAATCTTGAGCTTGCCCAGCTTATAGCCAAGCGTGATAACCAGAGCCAGCACGAGCACTATGTGTGCCACACTATCGGTGTCAGTAAAAAGTCTGTTCAGCCAGTACACGAGGGAAGGTGTTTTAATTAAACAATCCCGCATGCTTTCATGGCAGACGGGATTGCTTGGTTGTTAGTTGCGGAGGCAGGACTCGAACATGCGACCTCCAGGTTATGAGCCTGGCGAGCTACCAACTGCTCCACTCCGCGATCATGATTTCGGGTGCAAAGGTAATAATAAATTAGGAATAAGGAGTAAGGAAATCTGGATTTTTTTTGCTTCCCGCGTATTTTTTATACTCTAGAAGGGATATCCTATGGCGAAGTGCAGGGCGAAGCGGTCGGAGAATTTGTCGGTGGCAAAGTATCCCGGCCGTGTGGATGCGGGGTCGTGGAGGGCAAATCCGAGATCGAGGCGCAGCACAAGGAAGTCCATGTCGTAGCGGAGTCCTACGCCGGTGCCAAGGGCGAGATCCTTAAGGAAGCTGCCTGCGCGTAGGGTGCCGCCCTCGCGGTATTCGTCTTTGCGAAGCAGCCATACGTTGCCTGCGTCAACAAAAGTGGCTCCGTAGATGGTGCCAAACAACGGGAAGCGTAGCTCTATGTTGCCCTCAAGCTTGATATCGCCTGTCTGGTCGAGATAGGCGTATTTGTCGCCGCTGCTGACGAAGCGTCCCGGTCCTACGCGGCGGATGGGGAAGGCTCGTATGCTGTTGGCTCCGCCTGAGTAGAACTGGTCGCTGTAGGGCACTATGTTGGAGTTGCCGTATGCCCATGCTATGCCGCCCATCACGCGGGTGACGAGGCGTGTGTTAGTGTTGAGGCGCCAATTGTTGTGGAGCTCGCTGGTGACTTTGATGAACTGGGCGAAGGGGTTGTTGAAGAGTTTCTTGTCTTTCTCGTTGAACTTGTTGCCGCCGATAGCATATACCGCGGAGGTGAAGAATCCTGCCTGCTTGATTGACAGCTGCCATGTGACGGGGTGGCGTGTGTTGCGCGGCGAGGTGTAGGCATAGGTATATTGCATTGCGGGCACGAGGCGATCTTGCATCGACACAGCCAGGGCGGGGCTCTCATAGAGGATGGAGTCAAACTGTGCGGTGGTGCGGTTGAGCTTGCTGTAGGTGAGTGATGGCGAGAACTCGTGGCGTGAGGTGCGGTTGCGTCGCCATGAGTAGGTGAGGCTTGTGCCGAAGGAGAGCATACGGAAGAAGGTGGCTCGGTTAAGCAGGTCGCCGTAGATGCTGATGCTTGTGGTGGCAGGGAAGCGAAGCCGCTGCGGATGCATGCCTGGCAGCAACATGCGCGGCAGGTCGAGGGAGAGTTTGGTGCCTACCTCATAGGAGTTGAACAGACCATGCTGTCGGTCGCCTTTGAGATTGGTGCTCCATTCGTAGGAGCCGAAGAGTTTGAAGCTGAGCATTTCTGCTCCGCGAAAAGCGTTCTTCTTTTTCAGTCCGAGTGAGATGCCCGGGCCTATGCGGTCGCTGTTGCGTTCGGTGACATTGATTTCGAAGTCTGCGTTGTAGCGCGGCTCCATCACGGCAGTTATGTGTAGGTCGAGAGTGTCGTTAGTATTGACCATTGACGCTTCGTTATCGGCATTGCTGCGCTGGCGGAAGGCGGTGGTGTCGCGAGGGGTATAGCGCAGGGTGAGGTTGGAGAAGAGGGCGAGTTCGTTAAGCAACTCTTGTGTCTTCTCCTGTCCGAAGGCCCGATAGAGACTGCCGCGTCGATGGAGCACATTGCGCATGAGGGCATCGGGCTTGATGGGTGGCTTATGGCCGGAGTAGGTGTAGGTGCCTCGCGGCAGGGTGATTGTCTGGTCGGGGGTGTCGAAGGTGTTGCGCAGCACGGTGATGTTTATGTTGCCTATGTACCACTGCCTGGCCACGACTGATGGCAGGTTGGGGGCGCATTGCATGCGCAGCTGCACCTTGTAGGGCTTGGCCACGGTGTCAGCCTTGTAGGTGGCGAAGGTGGGCTTATAGTAGTAGTAGCCACGGTTGCGGAGCATGTTGGCGATGCGTGTCTGCTCGTTTTGCAGCGTGACGGCGGTGAAGGGTGCGCCTTTCTGCAGGTGGCTGTCTGTGCGCGTGGCTTGTATGAGGCTGTCGGCGTAGTCGGGAAATCCGAGGTATTCTATGGAGTCGATGCGCCATACTCGCCCTGAATGGACATAGTAGTTGACTTTGGCCTTGCGGTCGTTGTGCTTGTGGTGGGCAATGTCGTAGTCGATGTGTCCACGGAAGAATCCGTAGTTGTGGAGCACGTTCTCGCCTACCTTGGCACGGGTGTCGGGGCTGACGGAGGAGATAAGCACGGGCTGGCTGCCCACGGCCTTGAAGAGGAAGTGGCCGAGGCCTTTTTGCTTGTCACCCCATGCGTTGTATGCCCACAGGCCGATGGGCAACGGTGTGCGCACTCGTGAGCTGCCGAAGAAGGAGTTGTTGGGCGGGTAGGCGAGCACCGCCTCTATTTCTTCTTCCACGGGCTCGAAGGCGAGTTTCTCGGCTCCTCTCTCGTCGGGGGTGAGTGCGAGCAGGGCGCTGTCGATGCTACTCTCTTTGGTGGTGCGATAGCTCTTGCCCTCAAAGGCTTTCTTGACCTGCTGTGCGGCGTCGGCAATGGCTACTATCACTCCGCCTTTCTGAAGCTGGTGGCGCGAGTCCTGGTCCTTGCCGCCCTGGTCAACGTAGCTCACGGTGCCGATGCCGGTGTAGAGGGTCTCTCCCTCAGGCAAGCGGTCGGTGGTGGAGCATGCGGTGAGGAGGAGGAAGAAGAGGAGACCCCCTCTTATCCCCCTAAAGGGGGAAGATGTAAGAGGGAAGATGTAAGATGTAAGATGTGATATTTGATATTTATTTTTCATTGTTGGCGTCTTGTGTTTCCGCTTCTCTGATTGCCTGCACGACTTTCTTCTTGCGCTTGAAGAGCAGCAGGTCGCCGAAGTGCTCGGTCTTGCTTCGCCAGATGTAGCCTGCTCCGGCTGAGGAGTAGCTGCCTTCGAAGGGGTCGTGGGTGTCGTTGTCGTAGAAGACTTGTATGTAGCGTGTGCCGAAGCGGTTGAGGCGGTACTCGAGGGATATGTTGTCGATGAAGCTCTGGGAGGAGGAGGTGTTGTCGTCGGCTCCTGTGGTGACCTTGCCTCCGATGACGAAGGTGACGCGGTCGTTCCAGAATTTCTTAGAGAACTGGAAGGTGTAGTCGGTCTGGGTGTCGCCTGTAGCGGTGGTGTTGCCTTCCACTCCGACGCTGATGTCGATGGTCTTGAGTGCATCGCCTGCTATGCCTTGTATCTGGCTCTCGAGGAAGGAGTTGAGGGCGTTGTTGGCCTTGAAGCCTGCCTTGTTGCCTGCGGACATATAGAGTCCTGTGGCGAGCATGGTGATGGCTGCCTTGTTCTTTGCCTCCACGCCCATGGTGGCGAGCTCAATCTGCACCTCGGGGTCTTCGGGTGCATCGATGAGGAACTCTATGCCCATGTTGCTGAGCGACTTGGTGAGCTTGACGCCTACGTCAAAGACTACCATGCGGCTGACATCGTTGTCGCCGGTGACGGTTGCCTTGGTGCGCTCGGTGGCGGTGATATTGAGGATGGGGTTGTCGATGTCGCCGTTGAAGAGGATGTAGTTGCCCTCGGCGAAGGTGAAGGTCTTGAGGGGGATGAAGGGGAGGGTGTACTTCATCTCTCCACTCATGATATTGTAGCGGCCTTCCATACTCATGTCGCCTGTGGGGAACATACGCATGGCGAGGTTGCCGCCGCCTCGGCAGTCCACATAGCTCTTGCCGTCTTCGCTGAGGTCGCAATGCAGGTGGGTGGCTTCGTCGACACGGAGGTTGAGGTTGACGAAGAGTCCGCCGGTGTTGGTCTCTTCGGCCTCTTGCTCTGCGCCCTCATCGCTGAAGTCCACAAACTCTACGAGGCCGCTGAATTGGTCATCGACCTGTAGGGGGCCGTCGCGCATGATATATGTGAGGTCGGTCTTGCTCAGCACGTTGAAGTCGCCGCGCAGCATCATGAAGCCTGACTTGCCCTTGAGGGTGGCGTCCATATCGACATAGACCTTGCCGCAGAGGAGTGTCTTCTTGGTTCGCTCGGCGTTGATGAGCTCAAAGTCCTTGGCCTTGATGGTGAGGTCGTAGATGATATTGCCAAGGTCGCCGAAGTCCACGTCGCCGTCGATGACGAGGGGGTTCTGGCTCTGGCGGCCGAGGAACTTCATCTGGTCGAAGATTATCTTGCCGTTGTTGATGGCTATGTCTTTGTTCTCCATAGCGAGGTCAAAGCCGTAGAGGTCTGAATAGATGTGGATGGAGTCGGGCTTGAGCTGTCCGTTGAAGGTGAGCCGGTCGGTGGGCCCTTTGACGCTTATCTCGCCGTTGGCCCATCCCTGCAGGGCAATGGTGCCATCGTCGCTGAGGAAGGTGTTGAGCAGCATGGTGGGGAAGCGGTTGAGGTTGAGGCTGGCATCGAGGGTGCCGCCTTGGCGCTCGTAGTAGTGTCCGTCGAGCACCGCCACCTCGTGGTCGTCGCTGAGTATCTGTGCCACGACGTAGTGTCCGTCCTGCTCTGGCATATAGAAGAGCTCGGTGCCCAGCTCGCCGATATAGAGGCCGTCATACTCGAGCTTGCGGCTCTGCAGCTGTCCTACGGCGGTGAAGCTTTGGGGGGTCTTGATGATATGTATATCGCCGTCGAGCCATCCGCTCATGCTGGGCATGAAGGGAACGACGCTACTGATGTCGTGTAGGTTGATGTTGGCCAACGAGAGGGTGATATCTTGGTTAGGCTTACGGCTGAGGCTGTCGTCTTGTGCAATGGAGAAGAGCTTGATATTGGTGCGGTCGTCGGCCAGCAGGTCGATATTGGCGTAGAAGTAGCCTGCGGAGTCGAGGCGGAGGTAGTTGTCGGCATTGACCTTGAATTGGCGGTAGGCGAGTGTGGACACCTCGGGTATGAGGGTGAAGGCCATGCCGCCCATGCCGTCGAGCTTGACACGGGTGCCGATGTTGATGCCCTCGCGGCCCTTGTCGTCCTTGAAGTTGGCCATCACTTGTAATCCGTCGCTGAGCAGGCTGCCATCGAGGGCTGCCTTGAAGCGGTTGGGGTTTTTCTTGCTGGTGTTTTCGATGCAGGCATTGAAGCGCAAGGCATCGCTGTCTTGCACAATGGTGAGGCGTGAGTCTTCGAGGAGTATTGCGCCGGTGCGTACATTTGCCATCTTCACATCGGCGTTGATGCCGGTGGCTATGTTGGTGGTGATGTCTGCGCGAAGGCTGTCGAAGCTATATCCGCTCATGAGCAGTATTTGCTGGAGCGGATTGTTGCTGCCAGCGTTAAGGTGTAGTCTCATGTCGGGTAGCATCTGACGCAGGGCATTGTGGTCAAGCTGTGCGGCGCTGATCTTGGTGGACAACTCGTCGGCCACATTAGCGAGGTCGCTGATGAGTTTGTCGAATGGCTCCTCGGCGCGTGCCCTAAGTGTCATGTCGCCGGAGCTGAGATAGATGTGTGTGGAGTCGGGGCTGGTGCCGAGGCCAAAGTTGATGGCTCCGCCAGGATAGCCGAGGCGCGAGTCAACGGCATTGAGGTGGTCGATGGTGCCGCCGAGGGCCATCTTTTGGCTCTTCTCTTCATAGAAGCCTTTGAGGTGGACGTCGGCCATATAGTACATATCGTCCTTGCCGATACCGAAGGGCTTGAGGCTGAGACGGGCAATGTTGCCGTCGAGCGAGCCGCTGAGTCTGCCGTCGAGCTGGCTGGCGGTGAAGTCGAGGTTGGCCTTGAGCCATGAGTTGTCGGCATGGATGGTGCCCTCTGCATTGTTGCCGTTGAGCTGCGCTTTGAGGCGTATATTGTCAAGCGGCAGGCCTGCGAAGGAGAAGTTGCCGAGATTGGCATCGATATTAAGTGTGGTGCCGGAGGAGAGGAAGTCGGTGCCCTTTCCGCTGATATTGAATTCGCCGCTCATGGTGTTGAGTCCTGAGCCCGGCAGGAAGTTCTGGAAGGGGAACTGGCGTGCGGTGAGGCGTCCGTTGTAGGCCATGCTGTTGGCATCAAACTTGCCGGTGAAGCTGAGGCTGCCCTTGCCGCTGTAGATGGTGTTTTTGTTAAGGTTAAACTGGCTGCCGCGGAAGTCCACATCGCCGCCTATGCGGGTGCCATTGGGTATGCGCAGGGTGCTCTGCAGGTCTCTGGGCATCATGCGGCGCAGGAAGCTGGCATCCTTGAGGGAGATGTCGTAGTGGAGGCGTCCGTTGCGACGACGGTCGGAGCCAATCTGGTTGAGGCGTCCGCTGAGGCGCATCTCCATATTGCCCGGTATGTTGAGGTGGCAGTAGTCGATGTCAAGGTCGTCCATCGTGCCCTCGGCACGCATGTTGATATTGACGGGCTTGTCGGGCAGCTGCTTGCCAAAGTCGCCCAGCGCGTCGCCGCCCAGCAGCATGATATCCTTCTTGCCCACATCGCCGTTCACCTTGACGGTCATGCGGTCGTCGTCGCCTATCTGCACGTCGGCATCCAGCTTGCTGTTGGGTGTCTCTATGCGGCCGTTGCTGAGGCTGACGAGGGTGGAGTCGTAGTGCAGGGTGCCACTCATGTTGGTGAGCTCCAGGCCGCTCTTCTCCTTGAGGTTCAGACGCTCGAGATTCACATCGATGCCATCTTTGCCGAAGGAGAAATCGCGGGCATTGAGATTGAGCTCCGGCATAAAGAGGTGGCTGGTGTCGAGTCCTTTCACGGGTTTCTCATAGGGCACGTCATAGCCTACATTCCTGGCATTGAGGATTATTTCGCCAGCCTTATATTCTTCGTCCTTGAGGTTGATGTCCGCCTGCTTGAGGCTGAGATTGTTGATGTCGCCCCGCAGGCGCATGTATTCTTGGAGCGCTTCCTCGCCCCTTGAACTCTCGAACTTTCGAACTTTCGAACTTTCGAACTCTGGAACTCTTGACTTCAAACTTACGTCAAACTTGGTGTCCTCCACCTTCAGTTCGCCCAGCGCCAGCCGCCACTCCACGGGCTCCGACGGCGTGGTGTCCACGGCGGCGGTGTCGCTCAGCACTATACGCATATCGGCTCCTTTCAGCCTCACGCGGTTAACATCAACATGCTTCTGCTTGAGGTCGCATACGGCGGGGATGTCCATCTTCAACAGACGGAACTGTCCCTCCACATGCGTGTCGCTGATAAAGTCTTTGGTGTTCAGCTTGGCCTCGCGCAGCTCAAAGCCGTTGAGGTCCACCTGTCCCTTTAGCAGAGGCAGCACCTTCACATCGAGCAGCAGCTGGCGGGCAGCCACCACGGTGTCGCCTTTGTCCACGGCACTCATATTGTCCACCTCCAGATCGAGCCACGGAGAGAGTCTCACCCTTTCAATCTTCACCTCCATGCCCGTCTCCTCGCTGAGGTAGTCCTCGGCCAGACCTTTGAGCCATTGCTGCACGGGGGGCAGATATACAGCCACCACCAGCAACATAATAAGAATGACCACCGAGAGCACTATCCTCCCGAGCCATTTCAACACACATACTGGCAGTCGCTTAATATTCATGATGCGCAAAGATACTAATTATAATTGATAAAGGGGAATTGATGATTGAAAATTAAGTAAAAAACACGTCTTCTTTCTCCTTACTCCTCACTCCTTACTCCTAACTCCTCACTCCTAACTCCTCACTCCTAACTCCTAATGTTCTCTCCAGCCATTCGGCCAGCTTCCGCATGGGCAATACGCTGACGCTGAAGTACCACGCCATCGGCACGAAGCAGAACAGGAAGCGCTTGGCGGAGAAGGCCAGCACATTCTGCACGGTGTCCCACTGGTAGTCAACGTGATAGAGCACGAGGATATAGCCTGCCAATCCGAGTAGGATGGCGCAGAAGAGGAGACCCCCTCTTATCCCCCTATAGGGGGAGGATTTGACCTTGCTATAGATAAGATTAACAATAAACATGATGAGCGCGAGGTGGAAGGTCCAGCCGTAGAACTCGCCGCCGCTCATCAGTTCCCAGATGCCGCTTAGGATGGTGAGCATCTTCTCTCCGTCCCAGAAAGGATGCATTATCAGCGCGCTCTCCGAGGAGAGACCGCACGCATGGCTGCACACCGTCCATAGCACAAGGGGCAGCAAAGTCAACAGACAATAGAGGGTTGCCCATTGACCATTGACGATTGACGATTGACTTTCGAACTTTCGAACTCTCGAACTTAGGACTAATAACAGCGCGACGCCGATGAACACTATTCCCTCCGCACGCATCCACACATTCACCGCCAGCAGCACCGCGCATAGCCGCAGGTCGTGGATCTCGCGCCGCTCCAGCCATAGGCACAGGTATATTATCGCCGCTGAGGCCACGCAGGCGTGCATCACATTGGTCATGGAGTGGGAGGCAAAGGATGTCATTTCCGGCGTCAGCATCACGCCCATCAACACCAGCATTGAGGCCGTGTGGGTGAGTCTGCGGCGGCAAAGGCCGTAGAGCCCGAAGAGGAAGCCGAGGTAGATGAACGCGGGCACAGCTTTTGAGGTGGCTGCACCAAATATATATACATACGCGTAGGAGAGTTGCAGCATTGGCATATAGCCCATGGCGCTGCCCGCGTGTTGCAGCGACGGGATGTAGTCAGGCTCAAACAGACTCATGCGCAGATAGGTGCCCTCCTGCGAGCAGACATAGCCGAAGGTGTCGAACGCAGCCATCGAGTCGCGGTCGTAGGTGGGGTAGATGAGGCACTTGCTGATGTTGACATACTCCAAGTATATCACGCCCACCAGCAGCAGCAGCCACACGAGGTTGAACCAGGAAAAGTTCGAAAGTTTGAAAGTTCTAAAGTTCGAAAGTTTGAGATATCGAACGTTTGCGGCTGTGGCTGCAAGGAGAAGGGCGATAGTCAGTACCGTCATATTGGTGCGGCTGAGGGCGATGCCCATCCAGTCCATCAGGAGCATGCACACGGTTATGATGCCCAAGCCCACGGGCAAGGCAAATCCCACCCGCTCCAAGAGCGAGGCTCCCTTGCCTATGCGCCAGAGCAGCATAAATCCTATTATGAACACCAGTATGAGCATTACTCTTCTACCTCTATCTACCTCTATCTACCTCTATCTCCTTCTATCTCCTTCTATCTACCTCTATCTACCTCTATCTACCTCTATCTCCTTCTCAATACGGTACATAATCCTCCGCATTCATTGGCAGCACATCAAGAATGGGCATCGTGTCGCAGGGATAATCCACCATGTCGCGGTGCAGGCCGTTGACGATGGCGATGTGTGTTATCTTGTCGGCATACGGCGTGAGCCCCATCTCCTCAGCGGTCACCACCCTGCGCGGATAGAGCACACGGATGGCGGCCACCTTGTCGCTCATAGTGCCGCGAAACGGCATCTTCTTGCCATGGGAGGGCGTGGCCAGGAAATCGTCGCGCGAGGGGTAGTACACCACGGCATTCTCGGGCGTCATGCCTTTCACCATCTGCACGAAGTCGTAGTCCGTGCCGAGACGGTGCGCCAGGCGTTCCTCGAGGCTCAGGTGCCGGTCGGCCTTGATGTCGGCGAGGTTGGTCTTGGTGAAGGTGAACCACAGCCAATGGTAGCTGCGGTTGAAGTTCACCACCGCCGTGAACACCGCCAGCCCCACTATCGCGGCCACCACATTACGCAGTATCCACTTGCCAAGTTGTATCTTGTTCGTCGCTTTTCCCATAATTTGGAGCGAAGTTACGCCATTTTTTGCATTTATGTGATAAGAAATGACTAAATTGCGCCCAAATAGCAATTAAAACATCTGAATTATGAAAAGAATCGCACTCTTCGCACTCATCTGCCTTGCAGTTAATGCACAATCTTCAATCTTCAGTTCTTCAATCCTTCCCCCATCCCAAAAGTCTTCAGCACTCCCCCTTCATGGGGGAGCGGGGAGGGGGTCTTTGAACATCGTATTCATCGGCAACAGCATCACCTACGGAGCCGAAATCAACCACACCACCGAGGCACCGCCCGTGAGGGTGAGCGAGCTGCTCACCGCCGAGGGCTACGAAGTCAACTACCGCAACTGCGGTGTGTCGGGCTCCACCACCGTCGATTGGCTGCCCGAGCGCAACAGCCGCATCTTCCAACGGATGGTGGCAGCCGCCGATGAGCTTGCGCAGAAGGACGGCGCCCTCATCTTCACCATGATGCTCGGCACCAACGACAGCGCCATCGACTGCTGCACCGGTGCCCCCGTAGCCCCTGCCGACTATCGCGCAAACATAAAGAAGATAGTTGATTATATCCTCCACCGCTACCCTGCGGCAAAAGTCATCATCAACTATCCTCTTTGGTATCATCCCCACACCTACAACGCCACGCGCTATCTCCATCAGGGCCTCGAGCGCCTGCAGACCTACCTGCCGGAGATAGACGCTCTGTGCAAGGAGTACAAGAAAGCCTCTCCCCAGCGTGTCTTCCAGGGTAGCCGTAAGACCTTCCGTGCCTTCCAGAACCGCACCGACCTCTTCGTGGCCGAGGACTCCTCCCTCGGTAATGGTGTCAAGTTCTACCTCCACCCCAACCCCGAGGGCGCTATCCTCCTCGCCCACTTCTGGACAGAGAGTATTAAGCAGGTGCTCAGCAAATAATAATAGCGTCACCGACTTTTAGCGTAAGCACGATATATTCTATCGCGCTCTCATGTAAACTAAAGCCGCTCTCGTGAAATCTTAGCGCCCCCTCGTCAGATTTTAAGCGGCCTTCGTTTAATTTTAGCGTGTCCTCCCCGGATTTTAAGCAGACTTCGTCCAGTTTTTGCGCGACTTCCCGCTCGTGTCTTCGCCGAGACACGAATGTATCTCCGCCGAAACACAAGTGTGTCTTCGCCGAGACAAAGTTGTATCTCGGCGGAGATAATATCAGCAACTCAGGCTTTTTTCGAACAAAGTCCGCTTAAAATTCCACGAACTCTGCATAAAATTAGGCGAAGTCCGTTTAAGTTTCTGCAAGAGTGCGCTAAGTTTCTGTAAGAGTGCGCTAAAATCTTGGCAAGTCGCGGTAAGTTTTAGTGCACTCTCGTTTTTGCTAAGTCCACTCTTATTTTATTTATCCCTACTCTCGTGGTAACAAAAAGCTACTCTCGTGAAATCTAAAGCCACTCTCGCGGAAATAAGAGTGGGGTTAATTTTCCTGGGAGTGGGTTTTTGTATGTCGGAGAGTGGGGATATTTTTTCTAAAAGTGGAGTTTTTTTCTCGAAAAGTGGATCTTTCTCTCTAAAAAATGAAGTATTTTGCACGGCTAAACCCGTTTTTTGACGAAAAAATGGAGGATTTGGGCACCTTGTCTTATACTGTGTAAATGATAACGCTAAAGTATACCAAATAATAATTTAAAAGTATACCATTTCGGTTAGGTGCTGCAAAGGTACAAAAAGTGTGTTAAACATTACTTGTTATTGATTATTTTTCTGGTTTCTTTAATACGATATGATGT
>JAFTAJ010000026.1 GCA_017458585.1 Bacteroidaceae bacterium | reverse complement strand
TTGGGGCGAAAGCGGATGCAAAAGTACGAACATCCTACCGAACGGCCAAACATTTTCCTGAAAAAATTACACCCAAAACCGAAAAAAATGCACCCATACCCCATTTCGCCCCCTTTTTGAAACACGAAAGTGGCAGAAAACGCCACTTCAGATAGCAAAACGCACCGTTAACCATTAACCATTAACCAATAACCATTAACCGTTAACCTTTCCCCCCTCGCGCGTACATTATTTATATATTTTATGCGCGAGAGTGAAAAGACAAAAAACTATAGTCATATTTGTTCTTTTCGTGATTTCTCACTAACTTTGCCTCGCAACTTAGTAAAAGAAAAGGAAAATGGGAACCGCAACTTTACAGTCAAAACCGTTTACCCCATTCCAGATTGAGATGCTGGAAATGGTTTCCAGAGTATCGTCTGAAGTAGAGATGCGCGATATCCGCATCCTGCTTGGTCGGTATTTTGCCAAGCGAGCTGAAGATGCCCTTGATCATCTTTGGGACGAGGGAACTCTCAATGAAGGGGTGATGGAACAATGGAAGAACGAACACATGCGTACTCCGTACAACCAATGATGAACATTGTTCTTGACACCAACTGCCTGCTGATGTCGCTTTCGCGTCGCAGCCCTTACTATCCCGTATGGAGAGATTTCGTTGACGGGAAATATACTCTGTGTATCCACTGAGATTCTTGCAGAGTATGAAGAGATACTTACGCAGAAAGTCGGGGCTGAGATTGCCTCCAATGTAATTAAAGCCATTGTTGACCTGCCCAACACAAGAATGGTGCAGGTCTTTTTCCATTTGCGCCTTATAACCGCTGACCCTGATGACGATAAGTTCGTTGATTGTGCATTCAAGGCCAATGCCCGTTATATCGTAGCGCAAGACCATCATTTCGACGTGCTCAAACAAACGTCGTTTCCACACATAGACATTGTAAGCATTGACGAGTTTATCAAAGTCCTGCAGGGGCAATAGAAATCTTTTAGGACTACGCACCGTAAGACTTCTATTCTTTATTCTCTTTTCTCTATTCTCTTCCCCCTCGCGCGTACATTATTTATATATAATACGCGTAAGTATTTAATTATCGTACGAGGATTTTTTTATGTCCCTTTATGTATATGCCTGGATGTGTTGGGGTGCTTACGGGCTGGCCTGTGAGATCGTAATAACTTTGAGATTTGAGGTTTGAGATTTGAGAAGTATTCTCTACTCTCTGTTCTCTGTCCTCTATCCCATCGGGATCATCGGATGTGAGAATGACGACGAAGTTGATGATAGCGATATATCTGGAAGTATCAGTTGAGCGCACGGTGAAGTAGGTGCTCTTGGCATTGATGTCGCTGGCTCCAAATGGTAAGTAGCCGTCTGAGCCGCCATAGGCTGGCGTGATGGTGGTGCCATCTTCTGTCTTTAAGGTAAAGTGGTTGGCAGCGGCGCCCGAGCTCCACTCCTGCACCTGGAAGGAGTAGCTCTTGATGAAGTATCCGTCGGGGGCCGTGAGGGTGAGTACCTCATCGCGGTTGGCAGCTCCCACCTTGTAAGCAAGGTTGTAGAAGCCGTTCCATCCCGTGTAGCGGTCGAAGGTGCCCGCAGACTTGGTGAGGGTGAGTCCGGCAATGGGATTGGCAGGTGTTACGGAGGTCCATACGTTGCGACCACTAGTGTTGTCGTTGTCCCACTTGCCCATCTCTGTCTCTTTGCTGTTTTCGTAGACTATCTTCGTCATGCCGGCTGTCTCCTGCTTGGTCTGCCACACTTCGTCGGCGCGTGCCTCCAGTGTCTCGCGGCTGATGACGAGGTAGGTCATAGCGTAGCAGTCCATCTTGTCTTGATTGCCGAGACTGCCGTCCTCGAAGATGATGGCGAGGTCGCCGTTGTCGAGTTTCTGCATGGAGCTGTAGGCGGAGTAGCCTGGCTGGAGCTGGAAGGCTTCCTGCCATGTCTGCCCTTGGTCGAAGCTCATATAGAGGCGTAGGTCTTTACGATATGTCTGGAAGGTCTTGACGGCGGTGTGTAGCATGAGGTCGCGTACGCCGTTTCCCTCGGTCTCGCGGCTGTAGTAGAGGATGTCGGCATTGCAGCCGTTGGCATTGAGGTCGGTCCAGTATCCTTTTTCTGTCCAGATTTTGATGCCGCTGCCGGCGGCGTTGCCGGTGGTGCGGCTATAGGCGCGGTTGGCCTGTGAGTTCCATCCTCCCTGCCTGACGGAGAGGAGAAGGGAGTTGTCGTTCATTATCTCGAGTTTCGACTCGTCGGCGCTGGGGCACGCCATGTTGGGGGCGATGGTCCAGGTGGCTCCTTCGTCATCGGAGTAGAGAATGTATTCATTGCACACTCCATCGACTTTAGCGTTGAGGGCGAAGGCTATGCGTCCGTTGGAGAAACAGATGCCTTTGCCTGCAGAGGTGAAGGCGGAGGTGATGGTAAGGCCGCTCTTGTTGATGGCGGAGTAGATGTCGGTAGGTGCAGACCAAGTAGTGCCGTTGTCGGTGCTGTAGGAGTAGCCCATGTGGAGCATGCCGTTGGGAAAGCTGGTGCTACCTGCCGCCATGAGGCAGATGAGTTTGCCGCTGAGTGTTCGTACTATAGCTGGGTCGCCATATCCGCAGGCTGCAGCCGAGTTGCCGTCGCCGGCTGCCACGACTTGCGGGTTGCCCCATGTGGCGCCGTCATCGAGACTCTTACGCATGACGACATCTATCTTGTGCTTACCGGCCGCTCCGCTGGCCACCTTGCCGAGGTCCTGGGTGTTGTCGTAGCGGTCGTCGCATAGTGCCACGATACCCCCGTCGTCGGTACGCATAATGGTTGGTATGCGATAGTATTTTGCCTTGCTTTGGCTGCCGGTCCAGAGGAATTGCTGTCGCTTGTAGATACGCATCACTCCGGCAGGGTTGCCTTTGTCCTGAAGGTCGCAGGTGCTGCCGCCTTGCAGGTTGTCGTAGGTTATGGCGCAGAGGGCTGCGTCGATGGTTGACAACTCGGCAGCATCAGTCTTCACGTCGGCTGTAATCCAGAAATAGAGTTGCTGGCCATCAGTAAGGGTGCAACCATTGACGGGTATGGACAGTTCGCCCTCAACGGGTGTGGCTGCCCCAAGGAGGCGCGGTGAGGCATCGGGGGCATGCAGCTGGTCAATGTCGGTGGCATAGACGGCCACGCGGCTCATCTGCTCAGCACCGGTGAGTGTGATGTCGAAGCGTGTGGGTGTACAGGCTGTGGTTGCCGTGACCTTGGCACGCAGCAATGCCTGCTTAGTATTGCCTTGTCCGGCGGTCTGGTGGCCCTGGCAGACAGCCACGTCGTCAGATGTGAAGCTTATTTGGGATGCATCATCCACCTCTACGGGATAGAAAGCCCAGTCGTTGTTGCCGTTGAGTGAGGTAGGCGGGGTGGTGCCCCATCCTACGACGGTAGCTCTGGAGTCGCCCAGGGAGAGGTCGTTGGCGTCAAGCACGACACCATCTGCGGATTGCAGGTAGAAGTGTGAGTCGTTATCGCTAATCTTGGCCACGGTAATGGCCTCAGTAGGGTTTGCGGTAAGGGGTACGTTGACGCTCTGCTGTATCTTGCCAAAGTAGTTGCCGTAGCCTGTCTGAAGGTAGTATTTGCCATCGGATGCATCGACGAGTCGCACGAGATATTTGGCATTGTTTGTGGCAGAGCTGCTGGGGGCTGTGGCTGTGTTGAAGAGTGTGTGGGTACCGGCGTTTTCCCATAGGTAGCCGTGGTTGGCACCGCGATCGAACATCACGTACCACTGGTCGGTGGTGAGGTTTGCTGCTGTGGTGGAGGATACGCTGATGATTCTGCCCTCCAACTCAGGCAGCGGGTCGGAGGAGAGGGTGCGCGGTATTTCCTCGTCCTCAAAATTCATTGTTTTTGTGGGGGAATAGACGACATCGTCGAGGGCATGGCGCCCGTCGGGTGTGGTGAGTACGAAGGTGAAAAGCCATTTGTTGAGTCGCACGCCGTTGGCTGATACATAGGGGAGCTTAAGAAACACTTTGTTCCACCCCTCCTGGAGCTGCACGCTCACGGGTTCACGGGCGGCGAAGTTCTCGTTTTGGAGATCCACCTCGGAGCCGATGCTCTTGCCGCTGTTGGTCCATGTGGGTGGCATTATTTCCTCGCCATTGAGCCAGATGCGAGAGCCCTTGCGGTCCCAATTGCCTGCATCGGGAGCCTTGTCGTTCTCGGAGCGTCCGTAGTTCTGGAACTCGATGAGGGCCCCTGCGGTTTGCGCCTTGGGCGAATAGGCATAGGTCCAGGCGTAGGCAGTAGTGTTGGATTGTGGATTGCTGAAATAGGCTGGTACTGTGGTGCCCCATGTGTGGCGCAGATAGATGCCTGCTCCCGTGGCCAGCCCTGTGGAGTAGGTCTGCCCGTTGTAGGTGAAGGAGGAGGGCAGGATGTCATCGCTAGCTTCCTCAGGTGGGAAGACGGCAGTTGCCGAGCCGTTGTTGGGGAAGGGCTCGGTGATGCGCCAGCGCACATTGGTCTGCTTGACGTATGGGATGGGCTCTGCGCTAAGCCATGAGTCCTTATAGTGGAGGAAACGGCGCTCCCAATCAGCAAATTCGTCATACTCCTTGCCTATGTTGGGCAGCGTGGTGCCGCCGACCTCTATATACTGTTTGCCGCCGCCCATCCATCCGCGCTCGGCAGTGGCGAGAGCGTTGGCGTAGAGGTTGTTCTGGGATATGATGTCAGTCTCGGTGGGTGTCTTGCGGTCGTTCCAAAGTGCGGTGATGGCTCCCGCCACCTCGCTGCTGCCCTGCTGGGCGTAGTATATGTTGCTTTTATAGATGCCCACGAGGTCGGCGAAGACATCGAAGTGATTGACGTAGTTGTAGCGGCAGTCGATGTTGGGGAGACCGCTGATTTTCTTGCCCGAGGTGCTCCACATCTCGGTCATGTCGACATAGGGGAGGGTGGAGGCAGTGATGCTGACGCCGCTGATGGGATTCCACACGATGCATCGACGGCCTAGTGTCTCTTTTATGTACTGTGACATCTCGTTGACGAATGCTGCGGTGGTGCCTGCCTCGTCGGCGCCCATGTGGATGTAGGGTGCCAGAGGGAAGGCGTCAGCGAGTTCGCCGAGGAGCTGCTTCAGCGCGGCGCGGCCCTGGTCGCTACTCATGGTATAACCCATGGCGGTGGTGAAGGCGGTGGAGTGGCCGGGCATGTCTATCTCGGGTATGATAATCACTCCGCGCTCGGCAGCGTATGCCTCCAGTTCGGTGCATTGTTGCTGGGTGTAATACTGGCCTGCAAAGCGTGTCATCGAGGAGGCGTTGTTGAGTTGGGGATAGAGCTTCGATTCGAAACGGAAGCCTTGATTGTCGGTGAGATGCCAATGGAATACGTTGACCTTGAAGCGTGAGAGAAGGTCTATCTCATTCTTCAGCTCGTCGAAGCTGATGAACGAGCGCCCCACGTCGTGCATAAAACCGCGCAGTTTGAAGGCAGGATAGTCGGTGATATTGACGCCCTGTATGAATGCTCCGTCGGCAGCCTCTACGAGCTGGGCGAGGGTCTGTGCGGCACGTATGACACCAGTTGGCGAGGCGGCGATGATAGTGATGTTGTCTGTGGTGACGGAGAGTTTGTAGCCTTCGTTGTCGAAGCCGGGCAGGGTATAGTCAAAGGTGCCGAGGGCCTCATCATCGACGAGGTTGACGGTGACGGTGGCGGATGCGTTGTCGTCAGTGGTGAAAAGGGAGGCGAGCAACGTGGAGGCTGTGGGGTCGGTGAGCCTCACCGTGCGCTGGAGGTCGAAGGTGGCTCCGTTGTCGGTGATGCTTTTCGGCTTGGGCATGAGCCAGTTGGCTTCGCAGGGCGAAGTGTGAAGTGTGAATAGTGAAAAGAGAATAGAGAATAGGAGTGTGTTTTTCATGGAAAAAAATGTGTAGGGTGAAATGGTTATGGGTTGTTGGTCAGTTGTTTGCTGATATAGCGTACGGGATACCAGGAAACGAGGAAGGAGACTATAACTACGGTTGCGAAGATTATGACGATGTCCCAGGGATTGACGACGACGGGATAGGCGTCGATGATGAAGGCTCCTGTCTTGTCGCCAAGCTTGAGGAATCCGTATTGTTGCTGCAGGGCGCATAGAATTAGTCCCAGGATGATGCCGATGATGGCTCCGGACAGGCTGATGATGCGTCCCTCGAAGAGGAATATCTGCTGTATCTGGCGATTGGTGGCTCCGAGATTGCGTAGTGTGACGACATCTTTTTTCTTCTCAATGATGAGCATGCTCAGCGAGCCTACGATGTTGAAGCATGCGATGAAGAGGATGAAGGTGAGGAAGATGTAGGCGAGGTATTTCTCTACTTTCATGATGCGGAAGACGTCTTCCTGCTGCTCATATCTGTCCACTACGCGGAATTTGTCGCCGACGGCTTGCTGGACGAGGCGCTTGGCTTTGTCGGTCTGGGTGCCGTAGCGTAGCTTTATCTCGAGTGAGCCTATCTCGCCGTCTTTGTCAAACATGCGCTGGGCGAAGCGGAGGGAGCAGAGGATATACTCTTGGTCGTATTTCTTCTGGCCTACAGAGAAGACGACGCCGGGAGAGTTGAGCTCGTCGAGGTTGAAGCTCTCGTCGGGTGCCATAAGGTTGATGCGCGCTCCTGCCGCAGGGGTGTAAATGAGGAGGGGGTCTATGTAGTCTGCATCCATGCCTAGGTTGTTGGCAAGGCGTAGCCCCGGAATGCCAAACTCCATGACGTCGGCATGAAGTAAGAAACGCCCCGGGCCATACAGGATGCGGCTGATGTCGGTAATCTTGGAGAAGTTGTCGTCAACGCCTTTGAGTACGACCATTGCCTGCCGTCCGTTGTAGCGGGCGAGGGCGCGCTGCTCGAGGGATGCGCTGAATTCTTCTACGCAGTCGAGCTGCTTGATCTTGCCCTCCAGCGCTTCATCGGCGACAAAGGTCTTGCCTTCTATGGGCAGCACCTTCAGCTCAGGGTCGAAGGCTGTGAAGAGGGAGGCCACCAGCCCGTGGAAACCATTGAAGATTGACAGCACGCAGACCATTGCCATCGTGGCTACTGCTATTCCCAGCACCGAGATGATGGAGATGATGTTGATGGCGTGATGGCTCTTGCGGGCGAAGAGGTAGCGGCGGGCTATGTAGAAGGGGAAGGACATTGAAGATTGAAGGAGTTAATAGGAAGTTAATGGGAAGTTAACGGGAAGTTAACAGGGCAGAAGGAGTTATTTTTTCAGCAGTTCGTCGATGCGCTCCATCCTGTCGAGGGTGTCGTCAACAAAGAAGCGCAGCTCGGGAATGATGCGCAGCTGGTGGCGCAGTCTCTGACCGAGGTCGTAGCGTACGCTGCGGATGTTGGCGGTGACATTGTTGACAATCTCTTGGGCTTTGTCGGAGGGGAAGACGCTGAGATAGACGTTGCAATAGCTCAGGTCGGGCGACACGCGGCATGCGCTGACGGTGACCATCACTCCACGCAGTCCCTTGCCTTGCTCCACGAACATCTCGCCCAGTTCCTTCTGGATGAGGCGGTTGATCTTAAGTTGTCGTGTGCTGTCCATAGAATTAGCTGATTTGGCTGCCAGGCTTTACGTCGGAGAGCGTGGTGGTGGTGACTACGGAGCCGTCCCAGTTGGTGGCAGAGAGTATCATTCCTTCGCTGACGAGGCCGTTCTTAAACTCGCGGGGAGCAAGGTTGGCTACGAAGAGCACTTGCTTGCCTTTGAGCTGCTCGGGCTCGTACCACTCGGCGATGCCGCTGACGATGGTGCGCTTCTGCATGCCGTCGTCGATGAGGAATTTGAGCAGTTTCTTCATCTTTGGCACGCGCTCGCACTCGAGTACGGTACCGACGCGGATGTCGAGTTTCTGGAAGTCGTCGAAGGCTATGGTTTCCTTGACGGGCTCAACCTTATACTCGGCTTCCATATTGGCCTTGAGGGCGTCCTCCAGTTTCTTTGTCTGTGCCTCGATAACGCTGTCCTCCACCTTGCTGAAAAGCAGGCTCGGCGAGCCCAACTGCTTGCCTGGGGCGAGGAGGTCGGTGTTGCCCAGCTGCTCCCAGCGGAAGGATTCCATATTGAGCATCTCGCGCAGTCGCTTGCTGCTGAAGGGCAGGAAGGGCTCGAAGGCGATGGCGAGGTTGGCGGTGAGCTGGAGGGAGATGTTGATGATGGTCTTCACGCGCTCGGGGTCGGTCTTGATTACCTTCCACGGCTCGCTGTCGGCGATGTATTTGTTGCCGATGCGGGCTAGGTTCATGGCTTCCTTCTGGGCGTCGCGGAACTTGAAGTTGTCGAGCAGTGTCTCGAGCTTTGCCTTTATTCCGTCAAACTCGGCGAGTGTCTCGCGGTCGAAGTCGGTGAGCTCGCTACGCTCAGGCACGAGTCCTTCGTAATATTTCTGAGTGAGTTGCAGGGCGCGGTTAACGAAGTTGCCGTACACAGCCACCAGCTCGTTGTTGCAGCGCGCCTGGAAGTCTGCCCAGGTAAAGTCGTTGTCCTTGGTCTCGGGTGCGTTAGCGGTGAGGACATAGCGCAGCTCGTCTTGGCGCCCAGGCAGTTCGTCGAGGTATTCGTTGAGCCATACGGCGTAGTTCTTGGAGGTGGAAATCTTGTTGCCTTCAAGGTTGAGGAACTCGTTGGCGGGCACATTGTCGGGCAGGATATAGTCGCCGTGCTCCTTGAGCATGGTGGGGAAGACGATGCAGTGGAAGACGATGTTGTCTTTGCCGATGAAGTGCACGAGGCGTGTCTCGGGGTCTTTCCACCACTTCTCCCAACTGCCCAGCTCGGGGCGCTGCTCACAAAGCTCTACGGTGTTGGAGATATAGCCGATGGGAGCGTCAAACCATACATAGAGCACCTTGCCCTCGGCACCCTCAACGGGCACAGGGATGCCCCACTCAAGGTCACGGGTGACGGCTCTGGGCTTGAGGCCACCGTCGAGCCAACTCTTGCACTGGCCATAGACATTGGGGCGCCACTCCTTGTGGTCATTGAGTATCCATTGCTCCAGCCAGGGCTGGGCTTTGTCGAGAGGCAGGTACCAATGCTTGGTCTCGCGCTTGACGAGGGGATTGCCTGTCTCGGCATTGTAGGGATTGATGAGTTCCTCTGGCGACAGGGTGGCACCGCATTTCTCACATTGGTCGCCGTAGGCATCGGTGTTGTGGCATCGCGGACACTCGCCCTTGATATTGCGGTCGGTGAGGAAGTGCTGCGTCTGCTCGTCGTAGAACTGCTCGGTGACTTGTTCCACGAACTTGCCCTCGTCATAGAGCTTGCGGAAGAAGTCGCTGGCCACCTTGTGATGAGTCTTACTTGTGGTGCGGCTATAGATGTCGAAACTGATGCCAAACCTCTCGAAGGAGTCTTTTATCAACTCGTGGTAGCGGTCAACGACCTCCTGAGTGGTGATGCCTTCCTTGCGAGCGCGGATGGTGACAGGCACACCATGCTCGTCGCTGCCACCGATAAAGACGATGTCTTCGCCTTTGAGTCTGAGGTAGCGGGCGTAGATATCAGCCGGCACATATACTCCGGCTAGGTGACCGATATGTATCGGCCCGTTGGCATAGGGCAGGGCCGAGGTGATGGTTGTTCTCTTGAATTTCTTATTCATTCTTATATACCTTATTATATTTTAGGATGCAAAAGTAATAAAAAAAGTAAATAAAAGTAGATAAAAGTAGATAAAAGGAGGTAAAGGGAGATAAAAGTAGATAAAAAGAGTAGGGAGTAAGGATAATTTCGTATTTTTGCAAGCCAAAGATGAAACAAAGGAACCATACGTTTGATTTTTTGTGCGGCTTGTGTATCGTGAGGATGGTGTTGCTCCACACCTTTCAGTACACGGGATTTGTGGCTTATCCTTGGTGGAACACCGTTATGGACTGGAGTTTCTACCTGATGTGTTTCTTCTTCTTTAAGGCTGGCTATTTCAATCGCGGCACGTCTGGCGCCACTCTGCCTTATCTGTGGGACCGCACCAAACGCCTGCTGGTTCCCTACATCACCTGCGGATTGATAGGCAATGTGCTGTTCTGGTTTTCTATGTGGCTGCTGGAGGGAGAGTATTCGCGCAACCCCATACGATTTCTGTGGATACATACCTACAAGGTCAGTGACTTCTACGGCAACGCGGCCATGTGGTTTTTGTTCTCCTTCTATGTGATGTATGTCGCAGTACATTTCATAGAAAAGGTGAAATGGCTCCATTGGCTGACTCTGTCATTCCCTCTCGTCAGCTACTGGCTGTGGACACAAGACAATCCCCTGTGGATGAATCTCAACAATGTGTGCATGGGCATATTCTTCTTCTACCTCGGCCATTGGTGGCGCCTGCTCATAGCGCATCTTGGCAGGAGATGGGAGTTTGCTATCTCCATAGCGCTGCTGGCCGTGTTTGCAGTCAGCAATGTGTTGTGGCACGGCATGTATTACATGCATTCTAACCTCTTCACGGGTAATCCATGGACGGCCATTATCAATACGGTGTTGGTGGTATGTGGCCTAAGTGGTCTACTGCTTTCAGTGCGTCTGCCCCGTGTGCCCCTTATCGGATATATAGGCGAGCACTCGATGGTTTATTTCGTGCTTCATTTCCCCGTGTTGTATATCTACCGCAACATAGCTCTGTATAACCACATCTCTGTGCGTGGCAGTTGGGCAGACGCAGCCATCATGCTGGCCATAGTCTTTGTCTTCTGTACCTTGATAGTGCCCTATTTTGAGCGCGTTCCCCTACTGAGCGGACGATGGAAAAAGAATCCCTGTCGTCCGCCCTATAGTGCGTAAAATGCCTATTTCACGGGTGTTTGAGGCCAAAAATCAAAAAAAAATCAAGAAAAATCATTTTTTTTAGCAAAATATTTGGAAGTAACCGCTGATATTACGATATTTGCATCAGTTATAACAACGAAAACAGTTTAATTAACCTTTTACTACTAACAATTTAATTTCTCAATTATGACAAAGACTGAATTGATCGCAAAGATCGCTGCAGGCGCTGGCATTTCTAAGGCAGCTGCAAAGAAGGCTCTTGACACCACCACCGCTGCTATCGCAGGTGCTGTAAAGAAGGGTGACAAGGTTGCTCTCGTTGGTTTCGGTACTTTCAGCACTGTTAAGCGTGCTGCTCGCACTGGCGTTAACCCCGCTACCGGTGCCAAGATTAAGATCGCCGCAAAGAAGGTGGTTAAGTTTAAGGCTTCTGCCGCTGTTCTCGGCTAATAAACGCTGCAGAAACACGACATTAGAAAAATAAGTGTTCCCGTGAAGGCAACTTCACGGGGACATTTTTTTTATTCCCGCCGCAGCGGGTAGTTGTTGCGCAGGGCTTCGAAGTCTGCAGGTGCGGCCTTGAGTCGCGCTGAGTCGTCCAACGGACTGTACAGCGCCAGAGCATCCTTGACGGGGTCGCCGGTGGGCTGTATGTGTTCTGGCAGCGGTGGCGGTGCTGTGAGGGCGAGAAATCTCTGTTCGTCACTAATGGCTATACCGAAGTGGCGGCATACAGCCCGTAGTGCCATACGCGCGGCATTGCTCTTGCCGTCGGCAGAATAGCCGGCGATGTGTGTGGTGGCGATGAAGGCTCTCTGCAGCAGCTCGGCGTTGATGTGCGGTTCGCCCTCCCATGTGTCGATAACCATCTCGCTTATCAGTCCCTTATCGTAGGCATGCAGCATGGCGTGCTCATCCACCACTCCGCCCCGCGCAGTGTTTATGATTACGGGTTTCCTCTTCACGCTGCGAAAAAAACTCTCGTCAGCCAGATGGAAGGTTGGGAACTTGCCTTCCTTTGTCAACGGAGTGTGAAAAGTGATGATGTCGCACTGCTCGGCGAGAGAAGAGAGAGGAGTGAGGAGTGAGGAGTGAGGAGTTGAAAGTTCGAGAGGAGGGTCGTTGAGCATGACCTCGCAGCCGATGGCTTCCAGGGCTTGCCTCACAGCCTTGCCCACGTGGCCATAGCCCACAATACCGACCTTTCCCCAGCAACCTAGGCAGAGGATAGCGTTTCTCACATACTGCGCCACCGACGAGGCATTGCATCCAGGGCAGTTGGCCCACGCTATCTGGGCACGCTGCATGAAAGCCGCGTCAATGTGGTCGTGACCGATGGTGGCGGTAGCCACAAACCGCACATTGCTATTGCCCAGCAGTGCCTCATTGCAACGGGTGCGAGTCCTGATAATCAGGGCGTCAGCATCCCTGAGTTCGCGGCTATCCTTAAACGCGGTGCCTGGCAAATAGGTCACTTCGTCGAATAGCCACTCGGCGGCTTCCCTAATATAGGGAATATGGTCATCTATCACAACTTTCATGCCGCAAAGGTAACGAAAAACGTTAGAGGTTAGAGGTTAGAGGTAATAGAAAATGAAAAATAAATCAAAAATTATATGGAGTTACGATATTTCTTTTTATCTTTGTGGCAAAAATATACAAATCGTTATGGAATTCACTAAGCTCTGCCAGCCCATCTTTGAGGCGGCCATCCGCGACTACCACGTCACCGACAATGTTGACACGCCAATCCGCAACCCCTATCCGCAGGGACAGATAGAGCACGACCTCTACCTCAAGTGCTGGATAGACACGGTGCAGTGGCATTTTGAGGATATCATCCGCGACCCCGCCATAGACCCTGCTGCGGCACTGGTGCTCAAGCGCCGCATTGACAAGAGCAACCAAGACCGCACCGACCTGGTGGAGCGCATCGACAGCTATTTCCTCACCCTCTACCGCGAGGTGACGCCCTCTCCCGACGCCACTATCAACACCGAGTCGCCGGCATGGGCCATTGACCGTCTGAGCATCCTCGCCCTCAAGATTTATCACATGCGTCAGGAGGCAGAGCGCCCCGACGCCACCGCGGAGCATCGCGACAAATGCTCAGCCAAGCTTGCCGTGCTGATGGAACAGCAGCGCGACTTGTCGTCGGCCATCGACCAGCTGCTTGCCGACATCGCGGCAGGGCGCAAGTACATGAAAGTCTATAAACAGATGAAGATGTACAACGACACAGACACCAACCCCATTTTATACGGGAAGAAATAAAAAAGGGCCAGGAGAAAAAGAAAAGGAGAGAAGTTTGATGCTTCTCTCCTTTGTTGATTAGGTTATTGGTTTGCGAGGATGCGTTGTATCCAGCGTGGACTGCCAGAAGAGTCGCCTCCGATGATGGCGGTGTAGATGGCCACTACATCGGCGGTGTTGACGCTTCCGTCGCGGTTAACGTCGGATGTCTCTCTTGAGAAGCCACTCTCTGTGCCCTTCTCAATGAAGGTGTAGACGGCTACGACGTCAGCGGTGTTAACCTTGCCGTCGCCATTGACATCAGCTGGCTTGTCGCCGGCCTCTGGCCAGTTGAGACCTGCCACCTCAAGGGTGAGGGCTGTCTCTACGCCTGTCACCTCGCCCTTGTAGAGCGTGGCGTCGATATAGCCAGTGTGGGCAGAGATATGCACGGGCTCATTGCTCAAGGTTATCTCCTTGCCGGTGAACCATGCTGTGTTGGCAGGCACGGGGTCTGTGGTCCAGAGTCCTACTATTCCGTTGGCGGGCTCCGACTTTGTAGCTATTTCGGTAGGCGTGGCCATCACGAGTGTCATTTCTTCGCCTTCCTCTAAGGTAGGGTCGCCGATGACGAGCACGCAGGGCTCTCCTGCCGCAAAGGCTTCTTTCTCATAGAACTCGATGGTGGTGATGTCGGTCTCGGGGTCGAGGGTCATCTTCTTGATGGCATAGGTGTGGACATCCTCTCCGTTGTAGAGGGAGAGCTCGGAGAAGTCGTATGGCACTGCAAAGACATCGATATTGTTGGTCTTGGCGGTGATGGTGATGGCGTCGATGGTGTTGACATCCACTTCGCGGAACTCCCACGACGAGGCTGTGCCTGCTCCTGCGCTCCAGCCAACGATGGCGTTGTCCTTGTTGGCTGCATGGAGTGAGTAGCCTGGGTTCTCACCCTTGCGGGCTATGAGTCCCAGCTCTCCGCCAGTGTAGTTGAACTGATATAGCACTGGCTCGTCAGTGGTAAGTACAGGCTGCGAGTAGGTGGGATAGTCGCCGATGTAGAGACCGGAGCCGAGGTTCTGCACATAGTAAGTGAGGGTGTAGTCCTCGTCCTCCACGGGAATAAAGTGCCACATGGCAAAGGGGTTGTAGTCAAAGGCTTCGCCTTCGTTGAGTGCCCATACCACGCCTTTGTCGCGGCCGTAGTCGGCCACGTACATCAGTGCGCCGTTGGTGTAGAGGTCTTCATAGCTGTTGCGCATGGTGTCGAGGCTGGCGATATAGTACCACTTGTCGGGATCAGGCATGTTGATGCTGTTGAGGAAGTCGGTGCGTGCCTGCTTCAGAGTGTTGCATATAGCATCCAGGGCAGCCTTGTCTATCTTGCCGCTTGTGTCGAAGGACTTGGCTTCGTTAATGGCGTTGGTGAGGTTGGTGACTGCATCCTCAGAGCCTATCTGGCCAATCTTGTCACCCACGGTGGCTCCCTGCAGGTTGCGCTCAGCGGCGGCGATAAGGTTCTTGAGGGTGGTAGTGTCGGCATAGAGCTCGTTGACTGCCTTGGTGGCTTGTTTTAGCTGGTCGATGTCCTCCTGTGTGGCAGTGTTGGCGGCTATCTTCTCGAGGGCAGGGTCCATGAGAGCCTTGAGGGCGTCGGCGGCTGCCTTTATCTCATCGGAGTAGAGATACTGCGAGGTCTCGGTGTCGAGGGTGGTGGCGTAGATATTAAACTCGGCGAGATTGAAGTAGGGATAGCCGTTGTGCTGGCGCGAGGAGGAGTTGTTCTTCACCACCTCGAAGCGTATGTAGTTGACGGGCTCTGCGGTCTGAAGGGCGGGCATATAGTACTCAGTGATGCTTTCCTCATGGGGCAGTGAGGCGAAGTGCTGCACGAGTGTCCACTGGTCGGTGTGATTCCACTGGCCTGTAGTGTCGGCGGTGGCATAGACATTGACCTCGACAGGGCGGTCACTCTGTCCGAAGCTTCCCGAACGTCGCATGAAGTAGATCTGGAACTCGGAAAGGGGATTGTTGGATATGTCGGCCTGCAGATAGTGGTAAGTGAGCGGATTGGGGTCGGAGGAGTCATGGTAGCTGGAGTGCCAGAAGGTCTCAGCGTTATCGTCGATAAGGTAGCTGAGGTGCTTTCCCTCCGAGGAGTCGGAGGCGTTGGACGACAGCTGGCAGTCGTCAGGATCACCATCGGTGACATGGGTGATGAGCGGATGGTCAGTGTCTGGTTTATAGACGAAGAGTTTGTTGTAGGTGTCGAAGGCTTCGCCGTAGGTCTTGCTGAGTTGCTCGGTAAGACGAATCTGTGTGCGTACGTCGATGAGGCTGTCAACGAGGGCATCGGATGCGCAGCGGATATACCATGTGGAGGCTGATCCTACTCCCGAGGAGTTCCAAGTAACGAATTTGCCGGTCTTGCCACTACCTGCGCCGTTGCTCTCGGGGTGGTAGTGCTTCTTGGAGAAGGTGTTCCAGATTTGCCACTGTCCTGCGCCGATATTGCTGAATATCTGCTCATTGTTGAGGGTGGTGCTGGTGTAGATGCCCTGCGAGTTGGAGTCGGTGCCAGGGGCGTTCCAGTAAGTGTCGTTGCTGAAGCTCTGCACGCTGTAGTTGCCGCTGGCCAGCTTCTCTATCCTAAAGACGTAGTCGGGGTTGGTGGGGTCGAAGTCCGCCCACTGGATGTAGGAGGAGGCGTTGTTGACGTATGCTGCCTTCTCGACCTTTTGCTTGTTGAGGAACTCGGTGTAGGCGCTGACTACGAAGTAGTATCCGTCGGTGATATCGATATAGCTCGATTCGACAGCCGCTTTTGCTGCTTTGAGGTTGTCGATAAACTGCTGATACTCGGCATCGGTATGGTCTGTAATGGTGGCTGCGGTGGCCTCGTCCATAGCTGTGGTGAAGGCGTCAACCAATTCGGAAGGATAGAAGCCGGGGTCGCTGCCAGCGGGGAACTCGAGGTTGAGGCTGCTGTAGAAGTCCACCAAATCGGCGAGATCACCCTTGAGGTCTTTCTCATACATTACTTGATAGATATCCCAGGGACTGGTGTCCTTGTAGCCCCACATGTAGATCTTCTCGGCTTCAAACCAGCCCCAGTTACACATATTTATAAATTTATCTTCACTTCCATTGTTGTAGGAGTAGATAAACACTGTGGAGCCTTCGTCGTAGTTGTGCTGGCCGTTCCAATCCTGTGCGGAGTCGGCAGCGCATACGAGCATAAAGTTGTAGGCGCTATCGGGTGTGCTGACCAGTCGGGTGTCGTTCCATCCGGTGGGTCCTGTGCCGCGCAGGCCATTCTTGCCGAAATATTTGTCGGCTACGATGTTGCGCAGGAAATAGGTCGGGTCGCCGGTGCGGATGTCAGCTGGTCCCTCCTCCACGGTGAAGACGCATTCCTCTGTAAATGCCGTCTGCAGCAGTGCTCCGGCGATGAAGCGGTAGCCGTTGTTGTTGGCATCTGAGATGCCCTGAATGGCGATGGTGTCGCCTACTTTCAGTTGGTCGTAGGCTATGCGATTGCCAAGGTTGTAGCGGGCGCTAACCGTTGACCATTGACCGCACACTATCAAGGCGGTCAGCAGAAAGAATAGAAATTTTTTCATGATGTTTTATTGTTTGTTAGTTAGTTTGCGACTATTTCAAAGGGAAGTGATCGGTGCGGAAGGGCACCACGGGCAGTCCATAGTTGTTCTTGAGGTTGCCAATCTGCCAAGGCTTATAGCAGTACCTTACGGCCACGGGCTCTTTCACCTGGGCGGCCTGCACCGTGACACGGTTGCCGCTGGGGCCGGCATGAGCGGTGTAGAACACACTGTCGGGACCGCATATCTCGAAGCCCTCCACGTTGTAGTTGCGATTGAAGCCTTCCTCAGCGTCGTTAAAGGTAATGATGGCCTTGCCGTCCTTAATCTCCATTGTTTGGAAGGTGGGACTCTTACAGGAGATGCCTTCCATGCCGTAGGTCTCGCTGAGTGCCCAGTAGCATAGGCGCTCTCCCACCTCACGCTTCATGCATGGGTGGATTTGCCAATGCTCATAGTCCTTTACCAGGTCGTTGGTGCACACCATACCCATATTGGGCAGCATGCTCTGTGCCAAGAGTTGTTGCTCCCGCATGGCGCAGGCAGCCGATGGCGGCTTGGCCCACCACCAGTCGTAGGGGCATATCTCCACATAGTAGAAGGGCAGGTCGCCCATCCCCCAGCGGTTGCGCCACTCCCTGACCATATTGGTCATGCGCAGCGCATAGTCGGAGCACTCTCCTGACACATTGGCTTCGCCCTGATACCATAGGAAGCCCTTGATATTGTAACCCACAAAGGGGTGAATCATGCCATTATAGAACACCAGCGACAGGCCGCGGTTGATGTTGTACAGGTTGTCTTCTGCTTTGAGTCTGGCTATCTGGGGTGCCGCGTCAGCCATCTCTTTGTCGAGGTTGACGTCGGGATATGTCTGCAGCAGCTCACGTGGTGTCCATCCCTCCACCCGGGTGGCGCCCAGGGAGCTGTTGATGAGTCCCACGGGGCAGTCGAGCGCCTTCTGCAGCATTGTGCCGAAGAAGTAGGCGGCGGCGCAGAAGTTGCGGGCTGTGGCGGGCATGCAGTCCTCCCATTTTACTGTGATGGTGTCGGTGGGCTCTACCTGTGGCATGGAGGGCGCGGTGACGAAGTGCACCTTGCCCTTATATTTGCCGGCAGTGGCGATGGCCTCGTTGCTACCCTCGGTGGGGCAGCCGTCGAAGCCCTTGAGGGGCATCTCCATATTGCTCTGGCCGGAGGCAAACCATACCTCGCCAATGAGCACGTCGTGGAGCACGGCTTTGTCTTTGCCGCTCTTGATAGTGACGGTCTGCGGCTCGTAGCTGGCGGCAGGTGTCTGCATGGTGGTCTTCCACCTGCCCTGCTTGTCGGCAACGGCTTTGGCCTTGGCGCCCCATGAGGTGGTGACGCTGACTGCAGCGTCAGGCTTTGCCCAGCCCCAGAAGTTGACTTTCTGCTGTTGCTGCAGCACCATGCCGTCACCAAACAGCGGTGCCGGCTTGAGTTGCGCGTTAGCAGCGATGCTTACGGCAGCACATAGGAAAAATGTCAGTAGTTTTTTCATCTTTTTACTTTCTTTCCGTTTTGGATATATATACCCTTAGCCGGCTTGCCATTTATCTTGCGTCCTTGCAGGTCGTAGATTTCCGTTCTCTGTTCTCTGTTCTCTATTCTCTGTTCTCTATTCTCTATCCCTGTCAGGTCGCCTGAATAGTGGAACTCGTAAGGAATCTTGATGAGCTTTATCTTGTTGATGGCCAGCGCGAGGGAGCTGCTGAGATTGAAGATAAATCCGAGTGACACTTCCGTCTCGCTGTCGAGGAAAAACTCCAGCTCCATATCGTTGAGATAGGTGTAGGCGAGCGTGTTAGCCAGGTCGGCGTTGCCTGCCAGGGTGTCGGCTGCAGTGACCACGATATAGCTGCCAGTGGGCGAGCTGACCCTGGTGCTGGGCACCACCTCCAGTCGGTATAGGCCTGCCGGCAGTGTGACGGTCTGGTAGGTCCGCTGGTCACTGAGGGAGGCAGCGAAGCCCTGGTCGCCGGTGATGCATGCCAGCTCGTAGTCGAAGTAGGCGTCAACGTATGCGCCGGTGATGGTCTTGTTTCCTTCCTCTTGTACGGTGTTCTCCAGTTTCCATCCCGATGTGGCAGTGCCTGTCTCGAGCTGGAAGTAGCGCGACACATAGTTGGTGGTGTTGACGCGCTTGTCGGTATGCAGGAAGGGTGCCTTACAGTTGGTGAGGTAGTTGGCGGTGACATCCTGCTCTTTCTGCAGGGGCGAGAAGTCGAGGGTGAACACTCCCAGCGAACTGCTCCAGGCATCGCCGTCGGGACCGAAGCCGCTGCGGGTGCCGAGGTAGTCGGCGCCGGTGGCGCTGTTGACATTGCCGGTGCTCTGGTTGAAGTCGTAATATACCACGAGTTTGTAGTCGGTCATCTGCTCCTCCACATTGGTGATGGGCTGGTTGCAGGTCTGCTGTATCTCGGTGGTGGTAAGGGCTTTGCGCCAGAATCTGAACTCATCAATCATTCCGCGGAAGGGCGTAGCGTCGCTGCCCAGCACCATATTGCCTGCCCATGCGGGGGTCTTGAGTGCCAAGCGTCCCGAGGGTTGTGCAAATTTCTCTCCATCGCGGTAGAATGTCACGCTACCCGTGCGGTAAACGATGGCGTAGTGATGCCACTCGCCAGCCACCACAAACTGGTCGCCCGAGGCGACGCTCTTGCCGTTCAGGGCAATGGTGGTGGAGCCGTTCTCGTCGGTGCTGATGTTGAGGCTGCCATCTTCGGTGCTCATATTGAGCGCTCCGTTGACAGAGTAGGGATACATCCACCAATCGATGGTAAACATGTTGGTGTCCTCGCTGACGGGGCTCTTGAAGCTGACCTTCTCGCCTGAGCCGGAGAAGTTGAGTCCGTTCTCGGAGTCAGCGTTGCAGACGGCGAGTGCGTGGCGCTTGGTCACGGTGCCGGTGCCCACATCGTTGGAGGTGGTGAGGGTGACATCGTAGTAGCCGGGATACTCGGTCTTGTAGGTGAAGTTCTGTCCGCTGATGCCTATGTTGTGGCGGCTGTTGGTGAAGCTCCACTGCCATGTGTCGGGAGCATACTTGGTCTTGTCGATAAGGGTGATGTCCTCACCCAGGATGACGGTGGCGGGCAGTATGTCGAAGTCCACGGCGGGTGTGGTGTTGGTGACACGCACATACTTGGTTACGCTTGAGGTGCCTGCGCTGTTGGTGGCCTTGAGGGTGATGGCATGGCGCCCTGTCTCGGTGTAGGTCACATTGGCGTTAGCTCCGCTGAAGCTCTTGGTATTGGCATCGTCAATAATCCACTCATAGGTGCACCCCAGACCTTGTGTGCGGTTGATGAGGCTTACCTTGTCGCCGGCGGGGGCGTTGTCCTGTCCAATCTCAAAGTCGGCAACGGGCATCGGCACATTGACCACCGTCAGCTCTTTCTGTGTCTCGGTATCTTGACCGGTGGCGTTGGCAGTCTTGAGGGTAATGGTATATGTGCCCGGTTTGTCGTACACAAAGGTGGGGTTGCCTACTGTGGTACTCTCCATTGCGGCTCCCGGGGCGCTCCATTGCACGGATGCCGTGTTGGCAGAGAGCATCGACTGCACCTCCACGCTTGCTCCGCAGTAGGCGGTGTCGGCGCTCAGGGTGAAGTCGGCTGTGGGGTCATTGTTGTCCTTTGTGAGGAAGGAGTTGTCGGTGAGTATGTTGTAGTTCTCTATCATGCTGAGGTCGGCGTTATTGCCACCGGCATACTCCATCAGCTCCTGACCGTCCTCACCATCGGTAGTGTCCATGCTCAGATAGGTAATCAGGTTGGGCAGGGCAGAGGGATTGGCTATGTGCATCCTCATGTTGTTGGCTATCTCACGCTGCGTGCGGCAGGTGTTCCAGATGCGTAGCTCGTCTATCTTACCGTTAAACTTGTAGTGAGCGTCACCGATGCGGAAGTTGCCCATAGCGCTGAGACCCGAGTAGAGGGTAGAGGTGATGGAGCCCGTCTTGACAGAGTTGACGTAGAGGGTCATCACGTTGTTGTTGATAGTGATGGCAATGTGTGTCCACTGGTTGGCCTTGAGGGTGCCATCGGCTGTGGTGATGCGGTTTGCCTCGGTGCTCCATCCGGTGTAGATGTTTCCGGCGTAAGTGGTATGGAAGAGGAAGGTGCCCCAGTCCTGTCCTATCTGTTGGTTGTAGGAGGTGAGGTTATAGGGATAAATCCAGAACTCAATGGTAGCCTGCTGCGAAGCCGTGGTCACGGCGTTGGGCACCAGCACGGCGGTGTTCTTCAGTTCCAGCACTTTGTTGTCAGCAAAGTCGGAGGGCGTGGCCACCACCTTCACCTTATTGCTCTGTTCAGACTCTACGCTCTCGCCTTTCACCTCATACACGGCGGCCACGCTGAAGAGACCGTATGCGTCACCGTCGAGGGTGTAGGTTCGGTTGTTGGCATCCACGGCTCCCACCTTGCGGGTGCCGTTGTAGATATTGTATCCCGTGAGGGTGAGGTACGACTTCTGCGGTGCCTCCCACTTCAGTTGCCCTGCGTTGAGCTCAAGGTTGATGGGCTTGTAGGCCTGCTCTCCGGGCACTGTCACACTGATCATCGTTGTCTTGCCTCGGTTGAGCACAGCCACCGTGTCGATGTGGAAGGGAATCTCCACGCCGTCGCGGTCAAACTCGTAGTCGATGATAGACGCCTTGTAGATATTGCCCGTGCCCTTGGCACTGTATTTGGTGTTGACGTAGAAGAAATATTTCAGGGGCTTGGTACGGTCGAAGGCCGCTGTGAGGTCGGTGAGGTCATAGCCAAATTCCATTGGCTCGTAGTGATAGCCGTCAGCCCATCGTCCCAGCATCGGTATCTCGTTGCTGCCCGACTTGGTGGAGCCTGTGTAGTTGAAGTGGGCAAAGGCGGTGCTCTGTTCCGGCTTGGTGGCGGTGGTATCTTGCGCTATGCCGGCGCCCAGCAGTATCTCGGGACGGTGGCTGAAGTCCATGGTCACCTTGATGGTGCGTAGCGGACGGTAGTTCTTACGCGGGTGGTAGAAGGCGGGATCCCATGTAGAGCCGCTCAGGCCTACGCAGTAGGTATATTTGTACGGGCAGTAGATGATACCCTTGCTGGCCCATCCTTGTCCCCATGAGTTGGCGATAATCCATGCGCCTGTCTCGCCTTTGTCCTTCTCGCCTATCACGCCATTGCCGTCGAGGTCAAACTCCACGCGGTCGTCGTAGCCGCACACCGTCAGAGCGTGGTTATACTGCGGTCCCCACGTGGTCACATAGCAGATACCCACCACGCCCGCCTCGCGGTTGGCGGGAGTGTCGGGAAACGTGGTATATTCAGGCCCTGCAGCCACGCCAATCACAAACACACCGCCCGTCGGGAAGTCTTCGTCACCACAGTGATTCCACAGCCAGTCCTTGGCCAGCTCATAGCCCTCCTCCGTGTCGAGGGCGTAGGGGAACTTGCCCATGGCGCGCGAGCGGTTAAACATCGCGCTATACCACTTGTCGTAGCCTTGCATCCAGCCCACATCCTTCTCCTCCGTGTCCTGCAGACCGAAGTATCTGGAGTAGGTGCGGCCGCCATAAACGGTCACGCTCGGTATGCCGTTTTTCTCTGCCATCGTCTGCTCGGGGCAGATGTTGCTGCACGTAAGCCAGGTGAAGTGGCTGGGAAACTGGTATTCCTCGTTGTGCTTGGCGTCGCGATTGTTCAGGCTGTTGATTTCGTAGCACAGCATATATGCCACGTTGGCGCATGAGCCGCACGAGCCGCCGCTCTGGTTGAAGATGGGCGGGAAGTGGTTGGTCGCCTGATTGTTGACATGGTCAGGGCGCTCAGCGCGATTAGACTTCGACTTCGCTCCTTTACTCCTTACTCCTTTACTCCTAATCAAGCTATAGTCCGGCTTGAGGTTTTGGAAAAAGTTGTACAGGGCTGTATCCCCGATCTGCTCTTTCTTCAGTCCTTGTGCCTGTGCGCTCGCGTGCGCGAAAATAAATAAGGTTGCAACGATGGCAACGACAAGAGAAATCTTTTTCATGACAATTTACAGTATTTTTAATAGTGGCACAAAATTACAGATTTTCTCTCATTCCACCAAATTTAGTGGTAGAAAAAACGTAAAAACCTCGCGGCCTGTGCCACTTTTATAGTTGGATGTCCGCTCCCGTGAAAATTATCCCTGCTCTCAGAGAATTTAAGCCCACTCTTAGAGAATCTAAAGGCACTCTCATGAGCGCGAGAGCGGCTTTAGAATTCATAAGAGTAGCTTTAGTTTTCGTAAGAGTGGCTTTAGTTTTCCTCCTCGTACTGGTAGCAGCCTGCGTCGGAGGTGGGGGTGCGCTTGCGTCCGAGGCGGTCGAGGGGATAGTAGAGGGAGGTGATGCCGGGGTCGGCGAGTCCTCGCGCCTTGCTGTCCTCGCGCAGACGGAAGTCGAAGAAGATGGCGGGCAGGTCGAATGGTACGAAGTTGCGCGCTCTTGTGATGCTGTCCTTGGGGTCTTCCCACATATTGTTGACGACGGCAGCATTGTCGGTCACCTCGGGGGTGGCGAGCAGACTGTTGCGGAATGCGAAGTTGAAGGGCACGCTCTCGTCCTTGTAGGGGTTGCCGAAGACTTCGTCGGAAGCATAGCCTGTGACGATGGAGTTGACGATGTCGAGCCGCTGCAACGGACAGGGGTAGTTGCCGACGGCGTTGCTGAACACGAGGGCGTTGCCGCGCATGGCGGTGAAGGGACTGAAGCTGGCTATGGTGCAGTGGATGAACTGCTGGTCACCGCCACAGATGGTGACGCAGTTGCCTTCGGCATTGGATATCTGCGTGTTGCCGACGAAGGCCTGCGAGCTGATGAGGGTGAGACCATCTTGCTTGGTGTTGTGGAGGATGGAGTTCTCTATGGTGAGCTTCAGGCGGCTGACATCGGAGGAGTCGCACACCACTCCGTAGTTGGACGAGTGTATGTCGCAGTAGTTGAGGCGGTTGTCGTAGGAGGTGGAGGTGAAGGTGATGCCCTGCCACTGGTTGTCGATGCGGTCGTAGGGCTGGTGCTTGAACATGTCGTCGAGCCGGTGGCCGCGCATGGTGACGGGCTGCTCCAGTGTGCCGTTGGCTATGAGTGTGCCCTTGACCTTGATGTATGCCTCGGGGCGCATCAGTAGGGTGGTGCCCGGGGCGAGGGTGAGGGTGGTGCCCTCGGCCACTACCAGGCTGTCGTAAACGACGTAGGGTCGCGTGGCGGCCAATGTGGCGTCAGCGGAGTAGGTGATTCCGCGCAGCTCAATGGCATCGAGGCTATAGCCCTGTAGCACTACACTCTGGCGCTTGCCGTTGGCGAGGGTAATCACCAGACGTGCCTCGCTGAGTGCTGCGTCGTCCTGGTCGATATCCTTGGCGTTGAACTGCGCAAAGACTATCAGGCTGTCCTTTCCGCGGCAATCGAGAGATTGACCCTCGACCTTTGACGATTGAGCATCAAAAGATGTGCCATCGACATTGGCAAGGAACTGCGCCGCATCCTCGCCCTCTATGGTGATGGAGGTGATGGACAGGCCGTCGGAGTTGTCGTTGTAGAGGGTCATGGTGCGGGTGGCGGAGGCCGTATGGGTTATCACGGTGTCAAAGTCGATGGTGTCAACCGACAGACGGAAGGTGGCTCCCGCAGGTGTGGGGTACTCCTCGTCGCTGATGCAGGAAGACAAGAAGATAAATGGAGATAAAAGGAGAAAAAGGAAGATAAAGGGAGATAAAAATGTGTATTTCATAGCTGCAAGTAAATATGGTACCCGCAGGGGTTGCGGATACCATATTATAACGCGAAAATAATAAAATTATTTTGCGGGGATGTTTTTCAGCACGTCGAGCAGGTGGTCCCATACCATCTGCACGGTGGGGATGAGCAGGCGCTCGTCGGGCGAGTGGACGCCGCGCAGTGTGGGGCCAAAGCTGACCATATCGACGTTGGGGTATTTGAGCGAGAAGAGACCACACTCCAGTCCGGCATGGATGGCGAGTATCTCGGGCTCCTTGTTGAAGATGCGCTTGTAGCTCTCCACGGTAATCTGAAGCAGGGGACTCTGCGGATTGAGTTTCCAGCCCGGGTAGCCGTCGCCCTCCTCCACGTCGGCTCCGGCGAGGATAAAGACACCGCCCACCATCTGGGAGGCATTCTTGCGTGCACTCATTAGGTTGGAGCGCTGGTTGGTGACAACCTCTATTATGTCACTCTTAAACTCTTGAACTTTTGAACTTTCTAACTTCTTTAGGTGGACGCTGGCGAGGTTGGAGGATGTCTGCACAAAGTTGGGTATCTCCTGGTCCATGGCGAGCACTCCGTTAGGCACACTGACGAGGGCGGTGATGAGGCGGTCGGCGGTGGAGAGGTCGATAACCTTGTCGGCTGCGTCGGCTGACTCAAGGGTGATGGTGAGGTTGGGCTCGGTGGCGGAGAACTCCTCCTCAAACTCGGCAGTCATGGTGTTGACCAGCACTCGCACAGCCTCCTTGTGCTCCGTGGGCACGCAGCATACGGCATATCCGTCGCGGGGGATGGCATTGTGGAGGCCGCCCGACTGTATGTCGGCGATGCGCACTCCATATTGACGCATGGCGGAGAGCATGCGCACGAGCAGCTTGTTGGCGTTGGCACGCTTCTTGACGATGTCGTCGCCCGAGTGGCCGCCGGTGAGGCCGCTCACCTGCAGCTTGAAGAAATACTGCCCTTGGGGCGCGGGCTCCAGGGTGGGATGGAAGGTAATGGTGGTGGTGGCACCGCCAGCGCAGGAGATGAATATCTGTCCCTCGTCCTCGGAGTCGAGGTTGATGAGATAGTCGGCCTTCATAAAGCCGGGCTCGAGACCTAAGGCTCCTACGAGGCCTTCCTCCTCACACACGGTGAAGAGGCACTCCAGCGGGCCGTGCTCAATGGTGTCGTCCTGCAGGATGGCCATCTGCATGGCTACGCCGATGCCGTCGTCGGCACCGAGGGTGGTGCCTCTGGCCTTGAGCCATTCGCCGTCAACGTAGGTCTGGATGGGGTCTTTGGTGAAGTCGAAGTCGAGGCCTGCCACTTTCTCGCACACCATGTCCATGTGGCTCTGCAGCACGGTGGCCTTGAGGTTTTCATAGCCCGGGGTGGCGGGCTTGCGGATAAGGACATTGCCTACGGAGTCCTGCAGGGTTTCGAGGCCGAGCTTGTGGCCGAAGTCAACGAGGAAAGCGCCCATCTGCTGCTCCTTGTAGGAGGGGCGGGGAATCTGATTGATCTGTGCAAAGCAGTCAAAGACGGCTTTGGGTTGAAGTGTGGTTGATGTCATAAGAGTTATGTTTTTATGTGATTTTGCTGCAAATTAAGATAAAATAACAGACATTTTATGGTGTTCAATCGAAGAAAAAAACTATCTTTGCACTTTGTAATAGTGTGAGGATGTTTCCTTATGCGCTGCGAATATAGTAAAAAATGCTCAAAGAAGTGATATTTGTCTTGGTAATTGTGGCAATTGCGGTCGTTTTGCTTTGCATCCGGCTGCTGCTAGGCCACAAAAACGTGGTGAACAGTCACATCGAGGGCAATCGCGAAATGGCACGGCGCGGCATACGCTGCGTGAGGCATCAGGACATGGAGGCACGCCTCAATAGCGGACTGAAAATAAAAGAACATTAAACCCAATACAATGAAAAAGACATTTTTGTTTGCGCTGCTGATGGGCTGCGCTGTGATGATGAGTTCGTGTGGTCAGAAGGAAGCCAAGCCTGCAAAGGATGGCGCCAAGGCAGAGGCTGCTGCCGAAGACAAGGGCGTGAAGATAGCCTTTGTGGACATCGACACACTGATGGCCAAGTATGAGTATTATCTCGACTGCAGCAATCTGCTGGAGAAGAAACGCACCAGTATCAGCAACACGCTCAACAACAAGGGCGTAGCCCTGCAGAAGGAGATGGCCGACTTCCAGGAGAAGGTGCAGAGCGGACTGGTGAGCCAAGACCAGGCCACCAAGATGCAGGCTGCCCTCATCAAGAAGCAGAACCAGCTGCAGAGCCTGCAGGACAATCTGGCCGAGGAGTTCCAGAAGGAGCAGGATAAGTATAACAAGGCTCTCCACGACTCCATCGACAACTTCCTGGCGTCCTACAACAAGACCGCAGGCTACACCTACATCCTCTCGCGCAGCAACGACAACATACTGCTCGCCGACCCCAAGTGCAATATCACCGACGAGGTAATCAACGGTCTCAACAAGCGCTACGGCAAGGGGGACAAAGAGAAGAGCGAAGAGTGAAAAGGGTAAAGTGATAGCCTTACTTCCACCTACTTTTACCTACTTCTATCTACTTCTACCTACTTCTACCTACTTCTACCTACTTTTATCTACTTATTATGAAAATCACCATCCGCTGCGTCAACGACGGCAAGAGTTATGAGGTGAACGAGGGCGCCTCACTGCTGGAGATAGGCCAACAGATAATGCCCGACAAGATGTCGGAAATGGTTGTGGGCAAGGTGAACAACAGAGTCACGGGCCTTACCGCCAGAGTTTATGGCAACTCCGATATAGAGTTTAGTGGCATAACCTCGCCCTATGGTATAAGGACATATACGCGTACCTTGCTGTTCGTGCTCAGCAAGGCGGTCAGCAATCTCTACAAGGGCGTCAGCGTTAGTGTTGAGGCCCCGATATCCAATGGTTACTATATCTGCCTCCGCCATGCCGAGGGCAAGATTATCGACGCTGCCGATATCCGCCGTGAGATGGATACGCTGATAGGCTGCGACCTGCCATTTGTGCAGCAGCGTAAGCCGGCCGACGAGGTGATAGCCATGTACGAGAGGGCAGGCATGACGAGCAAGGTGAAGCTGCTGCGTAGCACCGGTCGCCTCTACTCCACCTATTACACCCTCGACGGATACCCTGACAATTATTATGGTGCCCTCTGTCCCTCCACGGGCTATATCAAGCTCTATGGCTTGGAGAATTACTACGACGGACTGCTGCTGAGGTTGCCCGACCCCGTTGAGCCCGACAAGCTCAAGCCTGCCATCAAGCAGGAGAAGATGCTTGAGGTGTTCAAGGAGCACCACCGACTGCAAGAGCTGGGCAGAGTGCGCACCATCGGCGACCTCAACGAGATATGCGCCCAGGGATATACCAATGTGGTAATCAATGTGGCGGAGGCATGGCAGGAGCGTAGGATATGCCACATCGCAGAGGACATCGTGTCGAAGCGAACCATCAAGATGGCACTCATCGCCGGTCCCTCGTCCAGCGGCAAGACCACCTTCAGCAAGCGACTCAGCGTGCAGCTGATGACCTGCGGCTTTAGGCCTGTCCCTATTTCTCTCGACGACTATTTCGTGCCGCGTGAACAGACCCCGCGCGACGAGAAGGGCGACTACGACTACGAAACCATCGACGCCCTCAACCTGCCCCTTCTGGCCGAGCAGTTGCAGAAGCTATTTGCCGGCGAGGAGGTGGAACTGCCGCGCTACGACTTTGTCAGCGGAGAGAGCGTGCCCAGTGGCAACCATCTGAAATTGAATCCCAATGATATCGTGGTCATCGAAGGCATCCACGCCCTCAACCCCAGACTCACCGAGGCTATCGACGATATCTACAAATACAAGATATATGTGTCGGCGCTGACCACCATTCAGCTCGACAACCACAACTATATCTCGCCCAGCGACAACCGACTGATGCGCCGCATAGTGAGAGACGCCCAGTTCCGCGGCAGCTCTGCCACCGACACCATACGGCGCTGGCCAAGCGTCAGGGCAGGCGAGCGGAAGTGGATATTCCCGTTCCAGGAGAATGTCGATGTCATGTTCAACTCCGCCCTCATCTATGAGTTGGCGGGACTCAAGTCGCAACTCGTGCCTCTGCTGGAGCTGGTGCCCGAGAGTGAGCCCGAATACTACGAGGCCTTCCGCCTGCTGAAGTTGTTGCGCTACATCAACCCCATAAATATCTTAGGTACGCCCCAGCCCTCGCTCCTGCGCGAGTTCCTGGGAGGCAGCACATTCAAATACTAAGCCATGAACTACGGATTTGTAAGGGTGGCAGCCGCCATACCCAGTGTGAGAGTCGCCAACTGCGAGTACAACGCCGAGCATATCAGCCAGCTGATAGCCAAGGCTGAGGAGGCGCAGGCCGAGGTGGTATGCTTCCCCGAGCTAAGCATCACGGCATACACATGCCAGGATTTGTTCGCCTCACAGCAGCTGCTGGATAAGGCAGAGATAGCTCTGATACATATTGTCGAGGCCACCAGGTCGCTGAATGTCACCGCCATAGTCGGCATGCCCGTCAGCTGCGACGGTATGTTGCTCAACTGCGCCGTGGTGGTGAGCGGCGGCAAGATAGTGGGCGCCGTGCCCAAGAACTACCTGCCCTGCTACCGCGAGTTCTATGAGATGCGCTGGTTTGCTTCGGCCATCAAGCTGCCTCCCATCACCGTCATGCTGGCGGGACAGACCGTGACCATCGACCGCCGTCAGATATTCGAGACACCGTCGTTCAAGTTTGGCATTGAGCTATGCGAGGACCTCTGGGCTCCCGAGCCGCCGAGCACCCAGCTCGCCCTGGGCGGAGCCGAGGTCATCTTCAATCTCAGCGCCTCCAACGACCTCGTAGGCAAGGAGGACTACCTCAACAGCCTGCTCGCCCAGCAGAGCGCACGCCTCCACTGCGGCTATGTCTATTCCGGCTGCGGCTATGGCGAGAGCACCCAAGACCTCGTCTTCGGCGGCAAGGCCATGATATATGAGAACGGCCACCTGCTGGCCGAGGCCAAGCGATTCTCACTCGACGAGCAGCTCATCTTCACCGAGATAGACGTGGAGCGCTTGCGCTCCGAGCGCCGCACCAACACTACCTTCTCGGCCAGTGTGGCAAAAGCGCAGCGTCCGATGGCCAATGTACAATGCTCAATTCTCAATGGTCAATGGTCAATGGTCAATGGTCAATTAACTCGCCCCATCAATCCCCATCCCTTCGTGCCGGAGGGCAAAGACCTTGACGAGCGTTGCCAGGAGATATTCAACATACAAGTGCATGGCCTTGCCAAGCGCATCGACCATGTGAAGTGCGACACCCTCGTGCTCGGCGTCAGCGGCGGCCTTGACTCTACTCTCGCGCTGCTCGTCAGCGTGAAGGCCTGCGACCTGCTCGGTCGTCCGCGTCAGAGCGTGGTGGGCATCACCATGCCTGGCTTCGGCACCACCACACGCACCTACACCAACGCCACCAACCTGATGAAGCAGCTCGGCATCACCATCCGCGAGATAAGCATCGCCGAGGCATGCGAGCAGCACTTCCGCGACCTCGGCTACGACCCTGCCGCGCGCGACATTACTTATGAGAATGCCCAAGCGCGTGAGCGCACACAGATACTCATGGACGCTGCCAATCAGATGAACGGCCTGGTCGTAGGCACTGGCGACCTCAGCGAGCTGGCTCTCGGGTGGGCCACCTACAATGGTGACCACATGTCGATGTACGGTGTCAACGCCTCCGTGCCCAAGACTCTCGTGCGCCACCTCGTGGTGTGGACAGCCCGCCACATGGTCGATGATGCCTGCCGCGCTGTGCTCGAGGACATCGCCGCTACACCCATCAGCCCCGAGTTGCTGCCCGCCGACGAGCAGGACAATATCACGCAGCGCACCGAAGACCTCGTGGGCCCCTACGAGCTGCACGACTTCTTCCTCTACTACACCCTGCGCCACGGCTTCGCGCCCCGCAAGACCGAGTTCCTTGCCCGCACCGCCTTTGCAGGCAAATACGACGACGACACCATACGCCACTGGCTGCGCACCTTTCTGCGCCGCTTCTTCCAGCAGCAGTTCAAGCGCTCTTGCATGCCCGACGGCCCCAAGGTAGGCTCTTGCTCCCTCTCGCCCCGTGGCGACTGGCGTATGCCCTCCGATGCCGACCCCGCACAGTGGATAGAAGAACTAAACGACCAAACGACTAAACGGCCAAACGACTAATTAGCCATGAAAAAGTCTTCCATCAGCCATCCGCCATCAGCCATCAGCCTTCTGTTCTTTTTTCTCTGTTCTCTGACCTTAACGGTCAATGGTCAATCTTCAATCCTCAATAAAGATGACGACATCACCCTCTTTGCCGTGGCATCGCTGCCGCAGGGAGTGGACGAGGTCTATCTCGACGACAGCGTGATAGTCACCGTCACCCTTTACGCCAATGTCAACTTCGCCAAGATAGACAACAAGAGCAACAAGCTGCCCTCCGTCAAGAAATCCGTCGTCCATCGCTACCGTGCCGGTCGTCAGCTCACTCAGGACATAGCCGCCTACAAGGGCAAGCGCTACTATGCCGTGCGTGCCGAGCAGTATGCCGTCACCCCATCCGCACTGGGCGAGATCACCTTCCCTGCCCAGCAATACAAGGTGGTGCTCAGTGTGCAGGAGCGCACGCAGTCCAATCCCTTCGACCCCTTCAGCGATTTCTGGGGCTTTGGCCGCACCCAGACCCGTCAGGTGCAGAAGGAGTGCACCTCCGAGCCTTTGAAGATAAAGGTCAGCAAGCGACCCCGCAAGACCATCGAGGAACTACGCAAGAGTGGTGCCACGGTGATGTAAAAGTTCGTAAGTTTATTCTTTATTAGGTATGAAACTTGGCCTATTCGCAAAAAAAAGCTAAATTCGCAGCGCGAATAACTAAAAAAACCAAACGACCAAACGACTAAACGACCAAACGACCAAACAACTAACTAATACTTAATTTTCTATGTGGTTAACTAATTCTTCTATCGGAAAGAAAGTAGTGATGTCGGTCACCGGCATCGCTCTGGTTCTTTTCCTGACGTTTCATGCGTGCATGAACGTTGTGGCGCTGATTAGCGGAGAGGCTTACAATGCCATCTGTGCTTTTCTTGGCGCGAACTGGTATGCCGTAGTGGGTACTGCCGCCTTGGCTGCCCTCGTGGCCCTACACTTTGTATTTGCCGTCATCCTTACCTTGCAGAACCGTAAGGCTCGCGGCAGCAACGGCTATGCCGTATCAACCAAGGTGAACGCCGGCAAGGTGGAGTGGGCCTCCAAGAACATGTTTGTGCTGGGCCTTATTATCTGCCTCGGCATGCTGCTGCACCTCTACAATTTCTGGTACAACATGATGTTTGCCGAGATCGTAGGTGTGGAGGGCGCCCTGTCGCCCACTGACGGCTACGGCTTCATTGCCCGTACATTCAGTTGTCCGGTGTATGCCGGTCTGTACATCGTGTGGCTCATCGCTCTGTGGTATCATCTGAGCCACGGCTTCTGGAGCGCTTTCCAGACTCTGGGTGCGAGCGGCAAGATTTGGTTCAAGCGTGTTAAGGTTATCGGCATTGTGTGGGTAACTATCGTTGTCCTGATGTTTGTAGCTGTGGTTGTGGCCTTTGCCACCGGCCTTGCTGGCTGCTGCGCTGACGGCTGCGGCGATGCCTGCCATAAGGTTGTCGAGGCTTGCGGCGCAGCTTGTTAACTTGTCAACTTTACTAACTTTCGAACTTTACTAAAATGACAAAGCTTAATTCAAGAATACCCGAAGGTCCCGTTGCTGAAAAGTGGACCAACTTCAAGGCTCACCAAAAACTGGTGAACCCGAAGAACAAGCTGAAACTCGATGTCATCGTGGTGGGTACGGGTCTGGCCGGTGCCAGTGCCGCTGCCTCGCTGGGTGAGATGGGCTTCAATGTATTGAATTTCTGCATCCAGGACAGCCCACGCCGCGCTCACTCCATTGCTGCGCAGGGCGGTATCAATGCTGCAAAGAACTATCAGAACGACGGCGACTCTGTCTATCGTCTGTTCTACGACACCGTGAAGGGTGGCGACTACCGTGCCCGTGAGGCTAATGTGTATCGTCTGGCCGAGGTGTCCAACAATATCATCGACCAGTGCGTGGCACAGGGCGTGCCTTTTGCCCGTGAGTATGGTGGCATGCTGGCCAACCGCTCATTCGGCGGTGCTCAGGTGAGCCGTACATTCTACGCCAAGGGTCAGACGGGCCAGCAGCTGCTGCTCGGTGCCTACAGTGCATTGAGCCGTATGGTGGAGGCTGGCAAGGTGAAGCTCTACACTCGCTATGAGATGGCCGACGTGGTAGTGGTTGACGGCCGTGCCCGCGGCATCATCGCCAAGAACCTCGTGACCGGCAAGCTGGAGCGCTTCACCGCCAACGCAGTGGTTATCGCCACCGGCGGCTACGGCAACACCTACTTCCTCTCCACTAACGCCATGGGCTGCAACTGCTCCGCCGCAGTGGCTTGCTACCGCAAGGGCGCTATGTTTGCCAACCCCAGCTATGTGCAGATTCACCCCACCTGTATCCCCGTGCACGGCGACAAGCAGTCGAAGCTGACGCTGATGTCGGAGTCGCTCCGTAACGATGGCCGTATATGGGTGCCCAAGAAGCTGGAGGACGCCAAGGCTCTGCAGGCCGGCACCAAGCAGGGATGGGACATCCCCGAGGAGGACCGCGACTATTATCTGGAGCGCCGCTACCCTGCCTTCGGTAACCTGGTGCCCCGCGACGTGGCCAGCCGCGCTGCCAAAGAGCGCTGTGACAAGGGCTTCGGCGTGAACAACACCGGTCTGGCTGTGTTCCTCGACTTCTCGGAGAGCATCCAGCGCCTCGGCATCGACGAGATTCGTCAGCGCTATGGCAACCTCTTCGATATGTATGAGGAGATTACCGATGTCAATCCGGGCGAGTTTGTAAAGAGCGCCAACGGCGTGGACTACTACAAGCCGATGATGATATTCCCCGCCATCCACTACACCATGGGTGGTATATGGGTTGACTATGAGCTGCAGACCACCATCCCCGGCCTCTTCGCTATCGGTGAGTGCAACTTCTCCGACCACGGCGCCAACCGCCTCGGAGCATCTGCTCTGATGCAGGGCTTGGCTGACGGATACTTCGTATTGCCTTACACCATCCAGAACTATCTCTCCGACCAGGCTGTATGGCCGAAGGTGAGCACCGACACTCCGGAGTTTGCCGAGGCTGAGAAGGCTGTAGATGCTGAGACAGACCGCCTGATGGGCATCCAGGGCAAGCGCTCTGTAGATTCCATCCACAAGGAGCTGGGCCACATCATGTGGGAGCATGTCGGCATGGGCCGCACCAAGGAGGGTCTCGAGGAAGGTCTCAAGTTGCTGAAGGCTCTGCGCAAGGAGTTCAACGAGAATCTCTTCGTGCCTGGCAAGAAGGAAGGCCTCAACATCGAGCTTGACAAGGCCATCCATCTGCGTGATTTCATCACCATGGGTGAGCTGGTTGCCACCGACGCCCTCCATCGCGAGGAGTCGTGCGGTGGTCACTTCCGCGAGGAGCACCAGACGGAGGAAGGCGAGGCCAAGCGCGACGACGAGAACTTCTTCTACGTAGGCTGCTGGGAGTACCAGGGCAGCGACGAGAAGGCTCCCGTGCTCCACAAGGAGAAACTGGAGTACGAGGCAATTAAGGTACAGACACGTAACTATAAGAATTAACCCTTAAACCAATAGAACTATGGCAAAAAATATAAGTTTTACAATCAAGTATTGGAAGCAGAATGGTCCTAAGGATAAGGGTCATTTCGATACACATGAGATGAAGAATATCCCCGATGACACCTCGTTCCTTGAGATGCTCGACATCCTCAACGAGGAGCTCATCACAGAGGGTAAGGAGCCGTTTGTGTTCGACCACGACTGCCGCGAGGGAATCTGCGGTATGTGCTCGCTCTACATCAACGGTACACCTCACGGCAAGACCGCCACGGGTGCCACCACCTGCCAGCTCTACATGCGTCGCTTTAACGACGGCGACACCATCACCGTGGAGCCCTGGCGCTCGGCAGCCTTCCCCGTAATCAAGGACTGCATGGTTGACCGCTCGGCCTTCGACAAGATTATCCAGGCTGGTGGCTACACCTCCGTACGCACTGGTCAGCCGCAGGATGCCAACGCCATCCTCATTCCCAAGCAGGATGCCGACGAGGCAATGGACTGCGCCACCTGCATCGGCTGCGGCGCTTGTGTGGCAGCTTGCAAGAATGGCTCCGCCATGCTCTTCATCAGCTCTAAGGTGAGCCAGCTCGCTCTCTTGCCGCAGGGCAAGCCCGAGGCTGCCAAGCGTGTGAAGGCAATGGTGGCCCGCATGGACGAGCTGGGCTTCGGCAACTGCACCAACACCCGTGCTTGCGAGGCCGTATGCCCCAAGAACGAGACCATTGCCAACATTGCCCGTATGAATCGCGAGTTCCTCAAGGCAAAGTGCAAGGACTAGAACTTACTATAAAGAAAATTGCGGGATTTGCGGGCGATGCCTCGCAAATCCCGCAGGCTATGAACGACAACGGCGTGGAGTGGCACACCGTGGGGTGCTGCAACTGGCCGGAGGAGTTTCCATACATGCCGAAGGCAGAGTTTCGCGTGGCATACAACGACGAGGCGCTGCTGGTGCACTACCGCGCCACCGAGGACAGCATCAGGGCCAAGTATGGCGAAGATGACGGTGATGTGTGGACCGACTCATGCATGGAGATGTTTCTGTCGCCGTGTCCGGAGGACGGCAGTTACTACAATCTGGAGTGCAGCTGCATCGGCACCGTGCTGCTGGGTTATGGCGATGGCAAGGGCAACAAGACACGCGCCGCTGCTCCGCTGACGGCCGCCATCAAGCGGTGGTGTTCGCTGGGACGCACTCCCTTTGCAGAGCGCAAGGCCGATGGTCCGTGGGAGGTGGCGCTGATAGTGCCCTTCACCTCGTATTGGCTTCACACCTTCCGCCCGGAACAAGGAATGAAGATACGCGGCAATTTCTACAAGTGCGGCGACGAGCTGCAGCAGCCGCACTTCCTGTCATGGTCGCCGATAACGTGGGAGAAACCCAATTTCCATCTGCCGGCCTTCTTCGGAGAATTGTTTTTTGGATGAGGGCAAAGTGGTAAGAATGTACTTTTTTTCTGTTGTAATTTTGGTGGGAAGAAAAGAATTTGCGATATTTGCCGTAATTTAAGTACTTAAAGAACTTAACAAAGTTAATGACGATACTTGAGCCTTGACGATAACAAGAACAAAAACCTGAAAAACACCAATGAGATGGGTGCTTCGCACCTACTCATCATGCTTACTCAAAAGACTGAAAGCAAGCTTTCCCTCTTTTTCCTAATCATCATGAAGCGACCAGGTCGCTATCATCTCATTGGCAAAAACAAAAAAACATTTAGAGTTAAGTGCCGTAGGCACGACAGATAACAGGCAGGTGGTGCAGTTTCCAAAGGAAACAAACCCCTGCAATAGACGTTAGACCAAAATAACCCCGAAGGGGTGTCAGAACAACCAAATAACCAAATAGTAACTAAATAGTAAATAAACTCGACTATCGTCTTGTTAACTTCCCATTAACTTCGAGCGGCAAAGCCGCGATAACTCCTGAATTATTAACCCCTAATAACAAAACTATGGTAAAAAAATTACTCTTATTGTTTGCTCTCGCCCTGACGGCGGCAACATGGACCACCATGGATGCCCGCTGGGTGATTGGCGAGCGCAAGAACGCCAGCCAGATTCATGCTGGCGACACAGTGGTACTGCAGTTTGCAGCCAAGGAGTCTCAGTCTGACCGCTATTTGCAGGTGGCCGACGAGAGCTACACCGACCGCGACCTTATCATTGGTAAAGGTCTGGGTATTGGCAGCGCTGCCATTATTGTTTTCGAAGAGGGCCCCAATGACATCCGTACGGATGCGCCTACCTTCTACATGAAGTTCTTGGAGAACGACATGTACATCAAGGCCAAGTATTATGTGTGGAGTGCCCCTGGCATGACGCTCACTTCGTCCATCGATGATGCCGCTCCCTGGCAGGTGCTCAGCTGCGGCGAGCCTATCCCATGGTATGATGAAGGCAATAGCTATACCCACTGGGAGATTGCTGACGATGCCATCACTGATGACAACTCGGTGGCCTTCAGTGTGTCACCTTCCGAGACAAGCTTTGCCTACCTCTCTTACTGGGTGGGAACAGGCAATCAGCTCCCCATCACCTGGGCTTACTGTACTGGCAACCAGTGGAATGCTTATTCCGTGACTTATGAGAAAGACCTGCGCGATGACCTCCAGCAGTTGATCGACTCTTACACCTCCGATGCAGAATATCTTGGTGGTACTGACCCCGGTTTCCTGTCGCAGGAAGAGGTGGACGCTTACGAGAACCTGCTGCAGGAGGCACTGCTGCTTTGCTACGATGGCACTGCCACTGACGAGCAACTGAAGGAGGCATACGACGGTCTCAAGGCCGCCCGCTCCAACATGGGTGAGTCAATGGTGCCAATGACTGAGGGATACTACTACATTGTGAGCGATGACGAGGAGACCGCCAACGCCGGTGTCACGCCCAAGGCAATGTATCTCAATGAGGCTGCCAATGCTTACTACTATGGTCCGTTCGATCCCGAGGACATCAAGTTTGTATATAAGGTTTCGCCTTACGAAGACGGCAACTGGACGATACAGAACTTCAAGCACGATTCCTATCTCGGTATCGCTGCCGAGTTCTGCGGCAGGTTTGCTCCCACCTTCGACAAGAGCAACTACGTGGACCTCTACGTATGGAACGGCACCGGCTCATGGTGTATCAAGACTCACAACGGCAAGCGCCTGTGGACTATGTCTGCTCACGGCAAACCAAGCGAGAGCGATGAAAAGACCGATTATATATGGGCTTACAATGGCCGCGAGGTTACCGACAAGCCTCACCTCACTTGGGGCTGGCGCTTCCAGCGTGTGGATGAGAGTCTGATGGCTGGCTTCATGGACAAGAAGGCTCAGGCTGACCGCACCTCCGAGCTTAACAACCTGGTAAATGAGGCCAACGACCTCTACGCCAAGCTGTTCAACTACAAGGTGGGCGACGAAGGCCTCATCAAGGTTGTCAACGGTGGTGCATACGAAGACCCCACCGACGAGAGCCAGGTTCGCTTCGGTACTGCCAAGGGCGATGGCCAGAGCTATCTCTACATGGCAGGCAAGTATGAGTACCTCATCGACGAGTTCGACTCCACCTACATCAAGTGTGGCGACTATATCGACATTGACATCTCCAGCACTCCTGTGCAGACAGTGACATTCAAGTGGGAGACACGCTGCGCAAGCATGCAGTATGGCACCGCCAACCAGCACACATGGGGTGTGCAGGAGCGTCCTAACCAGGTTGAGGTGTACGCCTCCAACGACACCGTCGGTGGCAACTGGACAAAGGTGGGCGCCAACACCTTCGGCACCGTAACAGACGAAGACCGCGCCAATCCGTTCCCGCCAGTGCTCTACACTCTCGACATGGGTGAGCCCTACAAGTATCTGCGCTATGTGGTATTAAGCAATGCCAGCGGCGGCACCGGCTGCACGCTGTCATACTTCCAGGTATTTGGCTCTACGGTTGACGAGGCCACCTCTCAGTATCATACCACCGAGGGCATGAGCGAGAAGGCTGAGGCCATGATGGCTTTGGCTGCCACCAGCGCAGGCATAGTAGCCGACGACACAGCTACCGACGAGGATGTGCAGAACATGCGCGACGCCATCGCTGCCGTTCAGGCACTGTATGCCGACACCACCGCTCTGGCTGCCCTCATCGACGAGTGCGAGGTGCTGCTGCAGGGCGTGGAGATTGGCGACGACATGGGCCAGCTGAGCGACGAGACTCTCAAGACCAACCTCGAGACAGCTATCGCCGATGCTCGCCAGAATGCCTTCGTTACACCGCTGTCTCCTTCCGCAGTCAAGGCTGCTGAGGCTGCCATCACTGAGGCTAAGGCTGCCTTCAAGGCAGGCTTGAAGATGGTTGAGCCCGGCAAGTGGTACTTCATCACCAACCTCGACACAGAGCGTATGGGCGACGCTGGAGCAGAGGATGCCTTCTGCGGCGGTAGCGCCATCTATCTCACCGGCAAATATACCGGTGCCTCCGTTACCAAGTGGGGTCTCTTCGACCCGGCCAGCATGACGCTCAATGCCGATGGCAATCCTAAGGCTATGTGGCAGTTCGTACCCGTTGAGGGAACCGACTACTATGCTATCCGCAACCTCTACAACGGCTACTACCTCGGCGACTATGCAGGCGACAATATCAACCTGCCTATCAGCGAGAAGCCCGTGCCCTACGATGTAGCTTACGCCGGCAACGGACAGTTCTATCTCGTTCCCAAGACCAAGGCCAACACCAAGGGCTGGAGCCTGTGGCCGGAGGGCTTTGAGTGCGACGTGGTATGCCATGATCCCGGCACCCCCGCTTCCGCATGGACCTTTGTGGAGGTAATACCCGAGGAGCAGGAGGCTATCAGCATCAGCGACTTTGCCATGAACCTCATCGACGTAATGACAGTGCCCTACGATGTAAGAGATATCGCCGAGTACAACGACGATGTACATACCTACGCTATTAAGAAGATTACCCAGGAGACTAATGAAGAGGAGCAGCTTGTTACCACCGTAGAACTCTACGAGAAGAATGAGTTCGCCGCTGGCGAGCCCTTCATCATCGCTCTTGGCAACTGGCAGGCACCGACCGACGAGGCACCCTTCGAGCCTTACGACCTGATTATCCCGTTCCCCACCGAGCAGGTAGACCACAGCTACACCTTCGTGGCTAACGGTATCGTGGGCAGCCTCCACAGCGACTCACCTGAGCCTATCACTGCTGTATCCACAGGTAAGGACTTTACACCGTTCACCGGCGGCTTCGATGCCCAGACTGGTGTGATTGATCCGTCTACATATCGTGGAGAGGTAGAGGGCGTAGAGACAGCGGCTACCCTTGTGATAGTTGGCGACCTCAATCTGGTGCCCGAGCTCACCGATCCTGCTGACGTCAACGGTGACGGCTTTAAGAACACCGCCGACGTAGTGGCAGTATATACCTTCATCGAGAAGGGCGGCGAGAGCGGCTTTGCCCGCGAGGCAGCCGACGTCAACCGCGACGGCAATGTCAACACTGCTGACGTGGTGGCTATCTACACCGCCATCATCGGTGGCGATGGAGCCCAGAGCCGTGCTTTCAAGGCGCAGATATCCAAGCTCTTGAAGTAACAGACAATATTCTATAACAAGGAGGGGTGGTGCGAGCCGCCCCTCCTTACTTACTCAAACTCATAAACTTACACACTCACATGAAAAAAGTTCTCTTTCTATTGGTGATGCTGGCCTCCTTTGTGCTGGCAGACGTTGCTTCGGCACAGGTGCCGAGTATTCCGCGCAAGACTCAGACCACTAAGCGAGTGGCCGCACAGCCGCAGCGCAACCCCAATGTGGCGTGGGGCACTCAGTACGACTGGCTCTCCACTCGTTATGCCACTTATGATGACATCCGCAATTATGACCGCGGACAAATCCGCGTCCTCAAGAACTCTATCTACGCTCGTCATGGTCGCAGGTTCAAGGATGCCCAGCTGCGCTCATACTTCAGCTCGCAGTCATGGTACAAGCCGCGTTACGACGAGGTGCCGCCACGTCAGTTCAACAAGTATGAGAATGCCAATATAGCATTCCTCAAGAAGTACGAATAGTTCATGGCGTTTGACTGTTAACGAGTAGTTAACTAGAAGTTAATGGGAGGTTAACGGGTAGTTAACAGGACGATAGTCGTTTTTTATGTTTTTGCCAATGAGCCGTGAGCGTTAGCTCCTTGGCGGAGTCGCTGCGTGTGGCGCAAGCTTGCTTGCAGCCAGACGCAGAGGCTGTGGCAAGAAACGTATGCAATACGTGGCTCATTGGAGTTTTTCTGGTTTTTGTTATCGTTATCGTTTAAATATCTGTGATATCTGTGATATCTGTGCGAGTTTTTGTTATCGTTATCGTTCCACTCTTGCTTTCTGCCTGCGGGGGCAGCAAGTCGCCCGAATATAAGGAGAAGTCGCTGCAGGAGCGGAAGGAGTCCTTCCATCGCGACCTGGTGACCGACGACCTGCGCATGTTTGACCTGCGTGGTAGCGTGCGGCAGATTGACGCGGGCCGCGCGGTGATTGGCTTTACGGCAGGCGGACTGCTGGAGAGCGTGGTGTACGACGGCGACAGCCTCGTTATCGTTCGCAACAGCGAGGGCGTGGTGAAGCATCTCCTCCGTACTGACGGTGGCGAAGTGCCCATCGGTGAAATAACACACGCCTGCTCCGTCGGGAACAGGCGTGTTCTATATTGGGAATAAATTTTATGTTTTTACTTTCGCTCGGAAGTTAACGAGTAGTTAACGGGAAGTTAACAGGACGATAGTCGTGTTTATTTACGATTTTTGTTATTTAGCTATTTGGTTGTTCTGTCGCCCCTTCGGGGTTATTCTGGTTTACGTCTATTGCAGGGGTTTGTTTCCTGCGGAAACTGCACCACCTGCCTGTTATCTGACACCCCTTCGGGGTTTTACACTCACCCTCACATGTTCTCCCCCTTAGCAAGGGGGAGTCCCGCTTGCGGGGAGGGGGTGTGTAAATGATGTAAGATGTAATATGTAAGACG
>JAFTAJ010000025.1 GCA_017458585.1 Bacteroidaceae bacterium | reverse complement strand
AACTTCTCTAACTTCTTTAACTTCTAGCCCGCTTGCGGGCGTTAACTTCTCTAACTTCTTTAACTTCTAGCCCGCTTGCGGGCGTTAACTTCTCTAACTTCTTTAACTTCTAGCCCGCTTGCGGGCGTTAACTTCTTATAGATATAATCAAAACGCATCCACCTTTATGCCAACGGACAGCGAGAGGATATCGCCGAGGGTGATGTAGCGGTTGGGCACTGCCGATACGAGGTAAAGATCGGAGACCGAGAGCTCGTAGCATAACGATATGGCTTTCACGTATTTGCGTTTGTTCTGCGGTATCTCGTAGCGCAGTCGCTGACCGAGGAAGGCGTGGAAGCGCACTGCTGTGGAGAAACCGTAGTATTTGCTGGGGTAGCGCGACGGCTCTCTGGTCCAGAACGACTTGCCAAAGATAGTGTTGCATATTAGGCCTGTGGCCAATGGCTCGTAGGCGATGGCACCGTCGCTGCCCTTGCTCCCCATCGGAAACAGGCGTAGCCGGAAGGGCACATAGCTCTGGCGCAGGGTCAGTGTGGCGTGAGCGTCGGGTGCACTGTTCTTGGGCACGAAGCCGAACATGAAATCGCTCTCCCACAACCGGCGCTCACGCCCTCCGTAGTGCCATCCCAGTCCTAGGTTTACTGCTCCGACGGAGCCGGCGTACTGCACTCGTGCTTGGTTAGGTATCAGGCTGCGCCAGAACCTGTGGTATCTCTCCACACGCTGCTCGTAGTATTCGGGCGTGCCCTTGGCAGGCTTCACCTTGACGCTGTCAACCAGTGTCTCTGCTGAGGCCGTTAGGGTTAGCAACGCTATCACCAATGTTAGCCTCCAGACTCTCGCCCCTCGACTCTTGCCCTTATTACAATTGTACGACCTCATAGCTGTAGCTGTTGCGTGTTACGGTGAAAATGGTGTAGGAGAGCGACTTGGCATCTTCGCACTGGAAGTAGGGCGTGCCGTCCTCGCCAAACGGATACATCACCTCGAAGTGGTGGTCGTGGCCACAGAGGCACAGCTGCAGCCCGGGGTAGGAGTGGCATATCTGGTCGAAGTATTCGGCCACATTATCGTTGAACAGGAACATCCCCGGCGCCACATGCATGGCGATGATGGTGGATGTCACACTGTCGGGCAATGACTGGGCGTCCCTCTTCATAAAGGCGAAGTCGGGCACGTTCTTCGAGTAGTCGTACTCGTAGGCGTTGGTGTTGAGGGTCACTATGTGTAGGAAGGAGGCGTTGAGGCTGAAGTTGTCATCGCCATACACTTTATTGTAGGCTGCCTCACCGGTGCCGAGGCAGTCGTGGTTGCCTATGGCGCAGACAAACGGCATCTTGAGTTTGAGCAGAACATTGCGCATCCACATATATTCCTTGGGTAGCCCAAAGTCTGTCTGGTCACCGGTGTGAATCACAAAGTCGATGTTGCCGCGGCTGTTTATATCGCTCACTATGCGTTGTGTCTCATCGTAGAATCGTTGTGTGTCGCTAATCTGAGCAAACCGCAGGGTATCCTTGCCGGCGCACTGCTGTTCTATAAGGGCACAGTTGGTGGCGGTGAGCCCGGTAGGTCCGTCAATGTTGACGTCGTAGGGGTGATACTCTATCAGGTCACATGCCGATAGGCAGATAATAGAGAACAGATAACAGATAATATGTAATATATGGTTGCGCATGTCAGTTTGCCAGTTTGATGCCATCGTCGCTGAGGATGATGAGGCGTTCTTTATACAATGCTCCCACAGCGCGCTTGAAGGTCTTCTTGCTCACACCGAAGAGGTCGTATATGTCCTCCGGGGCGGAGTTGTCGCTGAGAGCGATGAAATGGTTGGGCTTGGCTTGTAGGGCCTGTAGCAGTGTCACGGCGAAGTCCTCGGTATGCTGGCGTCCTGCGGTCTGCAGCACCAGGTCCACATTGCCGTCTTCGCGCACCTTCTTGACGTAGGCGGTAAGCCTGTCGCCATAATGCAGTGGACGGAATACCTCGTTATGGTAGAGCAGACCCTCGCAGTTGGGACCGAGGATGATGGCCTTATAGCCTATGTCGGTCTGCTTATAGACGAGAATCTCCACCTCGTCGTGGGGCTGCAGCGCCTCCGTGTTCTTGGTGATATGGCGAGCGAGCTTGGAGGTGCCCACTATTCTGCCGCTCACCTCATCTACGTATATATAGATAATGTAGGAGCGCCCCTTTTCCATCTTCACGCTCTGTTCGCTGAACGGCACGAAGAGGTCCTTCATCAGTCCCCAGTTGAGGAAGGCGCCGTGACGGTTGAGCCATGCCACGGTGAGGCAGGCAAACTCTCCCACCTTTGCCAGTGGCTTCTCGGTGGTGGCTACGGGGCGGTTCTCTTGGTCGAGATACACGAACACCCTCACCTCGTCGCCCGGGTGCATGGTTGCCGTGGTGTAGCGCTTGGGCATCAGTATCTCCAGTCCGTCGCCTCCGTCGAGGTAGGCGCCACTCTCGGTGAAGCGCGTTATCGTCAGTGTGTTATAGTTGCCGAGTATTGCTTGCATGTCAATTGTTTAATTCTCTATCATTCCGTCCTTGAGGTGTATGGTGCGATCGGTGAGGGCAGCGAGCTGCTCATCGTGAGTGACGATAACGAATGTCTGACCCATCTTGTCGCGCAGGTCAAAGAAGAGCTGATGTAGCTCCGCCTTGTTGTGGCTGTCGAGGCTGCCCGACGGCTCGTCGGCAAGTATCACGGCGGGGTCGTTTACCAATGCACGGGCTACGGCGACGCGTTGGTTCTCGCCTCCACTCAGCTGGCGCGGCTTATGGTCGGCACGGTCGCTGAGCCCCAGAAAGCGCAGCAGCTCGTCGGCCTTGCGCCCTGCCTCCTTACGGCTGCGCCCTGCTATGAGGGCAGGAATCATGATGTTCTCACGCGCTGTGAACTCGGGCAGCAGCTGGTGGAACTGAAACACGAAGCCTATCTGCAGGTTCCTCACCTTGGCTTGCTCCTTGGGCTTTAGGCTCGTCACATTGCGCCCGTCGATTATCACTTCGCCCGAGGTGGGGGCGTCCAGCAGTCCCATTATCTGCAGCAGTGTCGTCTTGCCGGCACCGCTGGGACCAACGATGCTCACCACCTCGCCTTTCTCTATGGAGAGGCTGATGCCCTTCAGCACCTCCAGCTCTCCGAATTTCTTGGTTATGTCTTTGACTGTTATCATCAAATGAATTTACGATTAAATTATTTTAGGAGTTATCGCTTCGCTCAGAAGTTACCGCGCTTTCGCGCTCAGAAGTTACCGCTTCGCTCAGAAGTTATCGCGCAAGACGCGCTCGACGATAGTCATATTTAATGTTGTCAAGAGTTTAGAGTCAGGAGTTAATTCTCAATCTTCAATGTTTAACAGTTTTGTCTTTAACTTCTAGCCCGCTTGCGGGCGTTAACTTCGTTAACTTCTTTAACTTCTTATTTATATTATTTTAATCCTGTTGTAAATCCTACGTTGTGGTGCTCCACACCATATTGGTCGGGGTATATTATCATCACACTGGTGTTGGGGTAGTCGGTGCTGATGGTGGCACCTAGCTTGTTCATCAGCGGGTGGAACGACACCGAACCGCTGCGTGCAGCGATAAACACCACCATGTGGTCATCGTTGACGTAGTTGTGCAGCTCCTCCATCTGCTCATAGTCGCTGAAGTGGTGGAAGCGAGCCTTCACCTTGCCATAGTGCTTGCGGCGTCGGTCGCTGATGAGTGTCCACGCCTCTTCGTTGCAGTAGAACACGATGGTACAGTCCAGCTGGCGTGCCAGTCGCAGCACATGGTTGAGCCAGCGCACAAAGCCCGTCTCTTTCTCTGCCAGGGGCGGCACTACCACATGTATGCGCCGCAGCGTGTTCACAGGCTGTGTGGTGTGCACCACTGTTATCTGTCGCGAGATTGTGGTCAGCAGTTCCGTGGCTTGTTGGTTGCTTGCTGTCAGCCATTGACCATCGGCCATTATTATCTCCGATGTCTCGAAGTCCTTCATCAGGTGGGTGAGTCCCGTGATGGGATTGACGCTTGAGCGCACCACCTTCTTCAGACTTATGCCTGCTGAGGCAGCAATCATGGCTGCATCGTTGACCAGCTGGCGTGCCTGCTGCAGCTCGCGCTCATTGCCCACTGCATCTACCACCAGCTTCACGCCCACCAGCGGAGTGGTGCTGCGGTGGGGGCGCATCAGTATGGATATGTTCACCAGGTTGGCCATCGTCTCTGTGTCGGCCAGCGCCACGAGCATCTTATCCTCCACACCCTGGCGCTCCTCGGTGCTCACCTCGCTGAGGCTGATGCGGCGTGCGGCAGCCGAGGTGACGAAGGCGCTGAAGATACAGCTAAACAGTATGAGCATCACCACTGCGTTCATCAGCACATCGCTCACCAGACTGCTGCCATCGGGCAACAGCAGTCGGCGTCCCACCATCACGATGGCCAGCGCACCAGCTGCGTGGGCAGAGGTGAGACCACACATCATCAGACGGCAGTTGCTGTCGAGCTTGAAGAGGCGGGCGGCAATCACTGCGCTCAGGCATTTCGATACGATGGCTGCCACCACTATCACTGCGGTGACTATCAGCGCATCCATGCTTTCAAACATCAGCCTGACATCTATCAGCATACCCACACCGATAAGGAAATAGGGGATAAACAGGGCGTTGCCCATAAAGTCGATATGGCGCATCAGCGGTGCCGACTCGGGTATGTAGCGGTTCATCACCAGGCCACACATAAAGGCGCCCAGCACTCCCTCCAGTCCTATCCAGTCGCATACAGCAGCGCACAGCAGCATGGCGCACATCACAAAGATATATTGCAGCACATCGTCGCTCAGCTTATGGAAGGCAAAGCGCGTCAGGCGCGGCAGTCCCCACAGCGCGGCACCGGCAAACAGGGCACACTTGCCCAGTATGAGCAGCACCTCACTCCTCACTCCTAACTCCTCACTCCTCACTCCATTTTCCCACGCTCCGCTCAGCGCTGCGAGTATAAACAGCGACAGGAGCAGCGATATCATCGTAGCCACCACCGACAGCGTCACTCCTCGGTGACGTGCCAGTCCGTAGCGGCTCGCAATGCTGAACGCTACCATCGTGTGGCTCGACAGTATGCACGCCACCACCACCGAGGCAGCCACCCCCATGTGCAGTCCCCAGTAGGCAGTGCCGTAGCCCAGAGCGAAGGGCACAGCGAAACTCAGCAGTCCAAAGCTCACCACCTCGGTGCGTCGTTGCTTCAGGGCGCTCGTGTCCATCGACAGGCCTGCCATAAACATGATGTAGTACAGGCCCACCAGCGAGAATGTCTCGAAGCTGTTGTCGCGCTCCAGTATGCCGAAACCGAAAGGTCCCACCAGCATACCGGCCACCACCATGCCCACCAAGGGTGGCACCTTGATGCGCTCAAACAGCAGTGGTGCGCCCAGTATCAGGCACAGCACACACAGCATGATTAGCTTCGGGTCAGTTAGCGGAAACACGTTGCAAAATTACTAATAAATTTCAAATTTCAAATTTCAAATTTTAATATACTCCCATTACTCCTTACTCCTAATTTTTCACTTTTCTCCTTATTCCATTACTCCTTACTCCTAATTTTTTACTACTTTTGCATGCAAAACTCTCAATCCTCAATTTTCAATCTTCAATTTTCAATCCTCAATTATGAACGTAGCAATAGTAGGTGCCAGCGGAGCCGTGGGACAAGAGTTCCTGCGCATACTCGCTGAGCGTAATTTCCCGATAGACAACCTGAGGCTGTTCGGCTCCGCCCGCAGCGCAGGCTGTGCATATACCTTCAAGGGTAAAGAATACATAGTGGAAGAACTGACTCATGGCGACCATTTCAAAGGCATCGACTTCGCCTTCACCTCGGCAGGTGCCGGGGTGTCGAAAGAGTTCCGCGACGACATCACCCGCTACGGAGCGGTGATGATTGACAACTCCAGCGCCTTCCGCATGGACGACGATGTGCCTCTGGTGGTGCCCGAGTGCAACCCCGAGGACGCGCTGGTTCGTCCCCGCGGTGTGATAGCCAACCCCAACTGCACCACCATCATCATGGTGGTTGCCCTCAAGGCCATAGAGAACGTCACCCACATACGCCGCATCCATGTAGCCACCTATCAGGCTGCCTCGGGTGCTGGCGCTGCAGCCATGGACGAGCTCTACGAGCAGTATCGTCAGGTGCTGGGCGGTGAGAAGCCCACCGTCGAGAAGTTCCAGTATCAGCTGGCGTTCAATATGATTCCGCAGGTGGACATATTCCTCGACAACGACTACACCAAGGAGGAGATGAAGATGTACAACGAGACACGCAAGATAATGCACAGCGACGTGCAGACCAGCGCCACATGTGTCCGCGTTCCCTCGCTGCGCAGCCACTCCGAGGCCGTGTGGATAGAGACGGAGCGCCCCGTCAGCGTTGAGGAGGCCCGCGAGCTCTTCTCCCATCAGCCCGGACTCACCCTCTGCGACAATCCTGCCGACAAGCAGTACCCCATGCCCCTCTTCCTTGCAGGGGAGGACAATGTCCATGTGGGCCGAATACGCCGCGACCTCGCCAACCCCAACGGCCTCACCTTCTGGCTCGTGGGCGACCAGATACGCAAGGGCGCAGCCCTCAACGCCGTCCAGATAGCCGAATACCTCATCTCCCATTAACTCTGACAATTCTCCCCCTAAGCTAGCGGGGGCCCCTCTGGGGAAGTGAATATGGATTCTCCCCCTAAACTAGGGGGAGTGGCCAAAGGCCGAGGGGGTGTGTGGAAGGGGGAGGGGGTGTGTAAATAGTAAATCTTCAATCTTCAATTCTTCAACTTTTCAATTTTTCAATCTTATCAGTGAAACCCAAAACAGCATACGTATGCACCGAGTGCGGCTACGACTCAACCAAATGGCTGGGCCGCTGCCCCAGCTGCGGCGCATGGGACAGTTTCAAAGAGGTCAAGCTCGGCAAGACGACACTCACTCCTCACTCCTCACTCCGCAGCGGGGGTCTGCCATCTCTTGAGCGACATCGAGACCTCTGCCGAGGTGCGCCTCGACACCCACGATGACGAGTTCAACCGTGTGCTTGGCGGCGGACTAGTGAAAGGCTCCCTCGTGCTCCTGGGCGGAGAGCCCGGCATAGGTAAGTCGACACTCCTGCTTCAGACCGTCCTCCGCATGACCGACCTCAAGATCCTCTACGTCAGCGGCGAGGAGAGCGAACAGCAACTCAAGATGCGAGCCGAGCGCCTCTCATCTCAATCTTCAATCTTCAATCTTTCTGCCCCTAAGTTAGGGGAAGTCCCCGTAAGGGGGATGGGGTGTGTCAATCTTCAATCCTCCTCCCTTTACATCCTCTGCGAGACCTCCTTGGAGAAAATCTACGAGCAGGCCACCGCCCTCGACCCCGACCTCATCATCATCGACTCCATCCAGGCCATCTCCACCGAGCAGGGCGAGGCCTTCCCGGGCTCCCTGACGCAGGTCAGAGACTGTGCCGTTAGCCTGCTGCGCTATGTCAAGGACACTGGCAAGAGCGTCATCCTCGTGGGCCATATCACCAAGGACGGTTCCCTGGCTGGCCCCAAGGTGCTGGAGCATATCGTGGACACCGTGCTCCATTTCGAGGGCGACCGCCATTATATGTACCGCGTATTGCGCGGACTCAAAAACCGCTTCGGCTCCACCTCCGAGCTCGGCATCTACGAGATGCAGAGCGGAGGACTCCGTCCCGTCGGCAACCCCTCCGAGATGCTCCTCAGCCGCGTGGGCGAGGGACTCAGCGGCATTGCCGTCGCAGCAGCCATCGAGGGAGCGCGCCCCTTCCTCATAGAGACACAGGCACTGGTCAGCTCCGCAGCCTATGGCAACGCACAGCGTTCCGCCACCGGCTTCGACATCCGCCGCCTCAATATGCTGCTGGCAGTGCTCGAGAAGCGAGCCGGCTTTAAGCTCGCCCAGAAAGATGTCTTCCTCAATATCGCCGGAGGCATCCGCGTCAGCGACCCCGCCATCGACCTCAGCGTCATCGTCAGCGTGCTGTCCAGCACCTACGACCAGCCCGTACGCCCCCTCACATGCATGGCTGGCGAGGTGGGACTCAGCGGTGAGATACGCTCCGTCACACGCATCAATCAGCGCGTCAGTGAGGCGCAGCGCCTCGGCTTCCGCCGCATCATCATACCCCAGACCAACATGAAGGGCCTCGACGCCACCCCCACATCCATCGAACTGGTCCCCGTCAGCAAGGTGCAAGACGCCCTCAAGCAAATGTTCGTATAGTAAAATAAGAAGTTAACGCCCGCAAGCGGGCTAGAAGTTAACGCTTGCTACGCAAGCTCGAAGTTAAAGAAGTTAAGTGCCGTAGGCACGACAGATAACAGACGGGGGTGCAACCCCCGGTACGGACACCGACAAAATATAGCCCCGAAGGGGTGTCAGAGCAACGGCAAAAAGCTTTCTGCCCCTAAGTTAGGGGAAGTTCCCGTAAGGGGGATGGGGTGTGCGACTGAGGGGTGGGAGCGCCGGGAGGGGGTGTGTAAAGTCGAGCGCGTCAGCGCGGTATCTTCTGAGCGAAGCGATAACTCCTAGCGGCAAAGCCGCGATAACTTCTGAGCGAAGCGATAACTCCTTAAATAAATGTCTATTCATAAATTAGATCTCCGTGTCATCCCCCAGGTGGCAGCCACCGAGTCGCTGCTCCGGCAGAGAGTGGCCGATGAGCTGGCCATCGCCCCGCGCCGCATACAGAGCGTGCGCATCACGCGCAGCAGCATCGATGCACGCCAGCGCCAGGTGATGGTCAACCTCACTCTCACCGTCTATATCGATGAGCCCGCACCCGCACTGCCCTACACCGAGATCACCTATCCCGATGTCGAGGGTCAGCCGCAGGTCATCGTCGTAGGAGCAGGCCCCGCAGGACTCTTCGCAGCACTGCGACTCATAGAGCACGGGCTGCGCCCCATCGTCCTCGAGCGAGGCAAAGATGTCCATGAGCGCAAGAAAGACATCGCCCTCATCTCCCGTCAGAGCATCGTCAACCCCGAGAGCAACTACGCCTTCGGTGAGGGTGGGGCAGGAGCCTACTCCGACGGCAAGCTCTACACCCGCTCCACCAAGCGGGGTGATGTGAGCCGCATCCTCGCCATCTTCTGCCAGCACGGAGCCAGCACCGATATCCTCTCCGCCGCCCATCCCCATATAGGCACCGACCGACTGCCGCGAGTCATCGAGAATATGCGCAACACCATCCTCCGCTGCGGAGGCGAGGTGCGCTTCAATACCCGTGTGGACCGACTCATCCTCTCTGGCGACAGCGTCCGCGGCGTCATCACCGCCCAGGGCGACGAAGTCCTCGGCCCCGTCATCCTTGCCACCGGCCATAGCGCACGCGACGTCTATCGTATGCTCTGTCAGGAGGGCGTCGAGCTCGAAGCCAAAGGGCTTGCCATCGGCGTACGCCTCGAGCACCCCAGCGAGATGATCGACCGTATCATGTACCACAGCCGCGAGGGGCGCGGCCCTTGGCTCCCCGCAGCCGAGTACCGTCTCACAGCGCAGAGTAGTGGCAGAGGCGTTTATAGTTTTTGTATGTGTCCGGGCGGCTTTGTCATCCCCGCAGCCACCGGCCCCGAGCAAGTCGTCGTCAACGGTATGAGCCCCGCCGCCCGCAACTCCCGATGGAGCAACTCCGGCATCGTCGTCGAAGTCCGCCCCGAAGACCTCCAATCCTTCGGCACTCCCCCTACAAGGGGGAGCGGGGAGGGGGTCTGCCTTTCAATGCTTGCATTGCAAGAAGAGCTCGAGCGTCAGTGCTGGCTGCAGGCCAACCGCAGGCAGACAGCGCCAGCGCAGCGCATGACCGACTTCGTCAATAAGCGGTTGAGCGCCGACCTCCCCACCACCTCCTATGCCGCGGGATTGATAGCCTCGCCGTTGCATTTCTGGATGCCCCGTTTCCTCACCGACAGACTGCGCGAGGCCTTCCTCCTCTGGGGGCGTCACCACCACGGCTTCCTCACCAACGAAGCCACCGTCATAGCCATCGAGACACGCACCTCAGCCCCCGTCCGCATCGTCCGCGATGGCCAGTCGCTCCAGCACATCAGAGTCAAGGGCCTCTACCCCTGCGGCGAAGGCGCAGGATATGCCGGAGGCATCGTCAGCGCAGCCATCGATGGCGAGCGTTGTGCCGACGCACTGACCACCCGGCAATAACCCTTTCCTTTGCAACTTCCCTTCTAGGACCCCTAGCACGACTAGCTCGGCTATTGCTCCTATTGCCACTATAGTTACTATCACTACTGTAGCCACTATTCTCTATTCTCTATTAAATATTATTTTCTCATTTCTGCCCTCAAAATTTGGCAGTAATGAGAAAAAATTCTATCTTTGCACCGTCTTGGGGAGAAATCCCGAGACCGAAGAAGCGTTCCGCGCTTTATCCTTTTCTCTGAAATCTGGTACATTTCTTCGGAAGGATGAAGATGATGGTTCACTTCCTGTATGTGACTGTGTGCATACGGCCGACCTACGCCGTAATGCTGCGGCATATACGGCGTAGGTGATTCACTATTCATTTCCGAGAAGGTTTACCAGAGCCTAGAGAAAGATGAGTAAGGACAAATCCCTACGCTTTTTCGTATGCCAAAATGTTAACGTCTGATTGGGGGATTACAGTAAATAGACATTTATTAACCCCTTAACCAACAAACAATGAGAAAATTTACATTACTTACAATGTTCATCGTGGCCGTGCTGACCATGATTGCAAACAGCGCAAATGCAGCCGGTGATGCTGGCGATGATGTCGAGATTTTCGCCGTCGTGGAATCCACAGACGACGTAAGCAATATCCCGATAACCCTCTGCCTTACAAACCCTTCAACCGAAATATGCGGCATTGAGGCCAAGTTTGACCCCCCTGTTGATGTAAGCAAATTTGTCAATACAGATTTATACAACAGCACTGACCGCTGGAATAAAAACACCGTTGTCGACTTAAGTACTCCCACATACGAGAATAATGCCTTATATTGCTGGCTTCGAGATAGTGAGGATTATGGCACGCCCTTAAAGGATACTGAAGGTCCCGTCATAACAGTCTATTTTGATGGTAGTGAGCTGGCCGACGGCAGCTATACCGTAAAGATGTACGATGTCATAGCATATACCCCTCCCTATACTAAAATTTATACTCTTGATGAAGCAAATATTGGATTCTCCATCCGGAACGGCAAGGTTATAGGAAAACGAATTCCGGGATATGGAACTGTAACCTATATAGTTGACGGCGAGGTCTATGAAAAACAATATTATAAAGAAGGTGCAGAAATAGTTCCCCTTGACGAACCTGTAAAAGTGGGTCATGTCTTCAGTGGCTGGAGCACCATCCCTAGCGTCATGGGCACAGAGGACATTACCGTGACTGGCACATTTACCGAGCAACTGATACTGGCTACAGATATTTCCTTAAATCATGAGGAATTATACAAGAGAATAGGAAGCCTTCAAAGAATTGATGCAACCATTACTCCAAACAATGCCTCTCAGCAGGTGCTGTGGACCTCGTCCAATGAAGAGGTGGCTACAGTTGACGAAAGTGGATGGGTAAGAAGCATTGCTGAAGGCACGGCCATTATCACCGCAACGACAGTTGACGGCAGCAACAAGAAGGCTTCTTGCATTGTATATGTTTCAGAGACTGGAGGCGTAGAAATGGATTGCTACGTTACACCTACATCTGATATCTCCAGAGTACCAATAAGCATTACACTCGAAAATCCGTCTGACGATATATATAGAGTGGGATTCCCTCTTGAATTCTTTCCTGTTACTAACGGAGTCGTCGGAGATGATCCCGTAGAAGGTGCTGTCAAAAAGATTATAATGGAAGACCAGGATAAGCCGGAATGCACCAATACAGAACGCTGGAATGGCCATAGCATCAGTTCAGAATATGATTTACATTTTGGGAACGAAATCCTTTACGTGGATATTGCGCGTTCTGGTGGCAAATTCTTTACAGGAAATAAGGGGGTAATAGCTACACTTTTCTTTGATGCAAGTGAGTTTGCCGATGGTGATTATGTTGTAGAGATGTATGACTGTGTGGCTGTTACCAGTGGTCTGGATCAGCTGCACCTGTATGCTGATGCAAACTTCACCATAAAAGATGGACAAGTTTATGCAACAACCTATCCTTCCATTTCAGGCTTAATATATGCTGTCAGTGATGACAATAATACGGCTACAGTGATAGGAATCGAAGATTCTCAAGTCGGAAATGTCTCTATCCCCCAAACGATAGAATTAGACGGCAATTCATACACAGTGACATCAATAGGATGTAAATGATAACGCTAAAGTATACCAAATAATAATTTAAAAGTATACCATTTCGGTTAGGTGCTGCAAAGGTACAAAAAGTGTGTTAAACATTACTTGTTATTGATTATTTTTCTGGTTTCTTTAATACGATATGATGTT
>JAFTAJ010000024.1 GCA_017458585.1 Bacteroidaceae bacterium | reverse complement strand
CCTACAGGTTTGACAAAGAAATAACCGGTCCAGCTTGTACTACCGTTATTCTTTATCTTCGTCGAAAAATTTGCCGACTTACCAACGGTGAGAGTGGATGTGCCAAAGTAGGTGGTGCTGGTAATAGACAGATTCGGAGTAGATGAGGAATTTTTTGCCGTGACAGTTATTGGAGCAGTGTAGAAAATCAGACTTCCAGATTCTACGATAAAGCGATAAGTGTGAGAACCGCTACTAAAATCAGGAGTGATTGTAACAGATCCAGTTGATTTATCTTTTTCGATTGTATTGTTCCCTACTTCAGTTCCTTTACTTGTAACCTTACTGCCATTGATCTTTACGTCTTTCCTCAGCGAAATCGTAACTGTATTGTTGAAAGAACCCGAATTCTTTATCGCATAAAACCTTACTTTGCCACTATTAACCTTGCCTGTCATTTTTATCCAGGTACTCTTATCATCTGTCGAGGGAATCCACGTGTCGCTGCCAGCCGTTAGTTTTCCTTCTGTTGGCATTGCGGTTTCCGATTTATCAACTGTGTATTCCTGCGCTACTACACGTAACGGCAGTAATCCCATTAAAACAGCCAAAAAGACCACCAATAGGCACATCTCTTTTTTACACACACACTGATTTGTTAGGTTAGCTAATCGTTTCATTTTTTATAATTATTTAAATTTATTTTTCTAGTATACATACATAAAAAGCGTGAGGTCCGTACTTGTTACTTACCTCACGTCTCAGGCCTTCGAACTTGCCTCTCCAGTAAAGATAAGCAACTTCGAAGCCCACGCTGATATGTATATAATTTTCCGTAGAAAACCATTAACATATCCCACGAACATCTACTGTTGCATCACCAAATTACCGGAAATCTCAAGTGTTCGAAGTTTGAGACGTAATGGCGAAGCGTCAAGTAAACGCCTTTCTAAAATGCTTTGACTCTCGTTTCCACCCAATGCCCGCTCAATCAACATCTTATGATGTCTCTCTTGGCTCAGCGTGGGCAACCTGCACCCTGTGCTTCGCAGAATTCATCTGCAGTCTCACTTCGGGCGCAAGATGTGAAAGTCGGGTGTAAAATTACTGATTTTTCGTTAACAAACCACAAAAAAAGATATAAAATCTTCAGAAAAGAAGTGAATAATCTGCTTTTTGACGGAGATACATGCAACTATTTGCGAAATGAACGAATATTCGCATCGTATATTTCACGCGAATAGAATTGCAAAGATTTGACAACAGGACTTCTTCCTATCTTCTTCCTTCTATCTTGCTATCTTCTATGCATGGCCTACCCCACACCCTTGCTACTTCACCAATTTCAACCCCTTTTCCGAAAGATAGTACCGCTGGTTCGGGTGACTAGGTTTATCGGGATAAGCATGGAGCACATAGCCTCCCTCAATAGCGGGAGTTAGCATAGTTTCATTAATCATCAAACAGCCCCAACTCCTTCCAGTTCCTGACTTCCTTGTCGAAGTCCGAGAGATATTCACGGTCTTGTATCAAGCGGAACTTGTCATATTCACCATATGCCTTTTCTTTCGCATCTTCTGCACTCACCGTGCCAGCACCCTCCAGCACCTCATAGTCGTACATGGTCATAAACCGCTCCAGCTGCTGTTTCCATTCGGCCATCGTAGTGATGAGATGGCGGTCTGCTCTGTCTTCTGCCAAATCCAAGAAGGCAGTAGAGATACGATTCAGTTGGGTGACCTCTTTGTCCGATAGATAGTTCTTGGCTATAATCGTGTCCGACCGTTGCACCCTGCCGTCAGGGGCATTCTTCCATGTGGTCAGACCCATGTGAGGCATCTCGGCATCAGCTCTGTTGTAGATAATCTCTGCTGCCGTCTGGTGGGTTACCGCCCAATGCATCATATTCTGTACCATCTTGAAAAACAGCTTAGTTGTCTCACTCCTGGGGTCGTAGTCGGCACTACACTCAGCATACACATCTGTTATCTTCTGGTAGTAGCGACGCTCCGAAGTGCGAATCTCACGGATGCGCTCCAGCAAGTCGTCAAAATAGTCTTGTCCGAAATGCTTGCCCTGCTTCAGTCGCTCATCATCCAGCACAAATCCTTTGATGATAAACTCTTTCAGCACTCCCGTGGCCCAGATGCGGAACTGCGTCGCCTGATAGCTGTTCACGCGATAGCCCACGGCAATGACAGCATCGAGGTTATAGATCAGCGTATCATAGTCCTTACCATCAGCGGCAGTTATTGGAATTTTTCGAATAACTGCCTCTTCTTTCAGCTCTCCGCTGGCGAAAATCTGCCCCAGATGATAATTTACCGTGCTTACGTCAACATCATACAAATCTGCCATCCTCTTTTGTGTGAGCCAGAATGTCTGCCCATTAAACAGAACCTCAACACGAGTCTCGCCATGATTGGTTTTGTACATTAGAATTTGCGAAGTCATCTGACTTTCAACTAGTTCAGTAATCGAAGTCTGCTTCCTGAAATAGATACGTGCAGCTTGTACCTGAGGTTTCTTTCCGTCTGCGTTCTCAGCAATAACAAGGCAGGCCATACGTGAAAGATGCCAGTTCTCCACCTCACGGAAAGAGCCAGAGCCCAACTTAACCATCTCTACCACTTGGTTAAAATGCTCGCCCATCTCCATGCTCCTGTTCTGAGCAACCTGTAAGGCTTTATTCAGCACACGGTTGAACTTCTGCCATGTGCTGTAACCCAAGGCTGTCGCCAGTTCGCGTGCACTCCAGTACTCCTGTCCGTTCTCAGCCGTCTTCCTAATCTGCTCAAAGTCCGGCTGTATAGGTTGTATATTCGTTTCGTCTGCCATATCTCTTTTTATCGTTTTACATCTTACCTTCTTCCATCTCCGAGCCATCGACGAAGGTATAGGTTTCAGTCCTTTTGGGGTTTGTTTTTGTCCTCCAAAAGGGCCTTTACGGCTTTGTCAAAGTCACTCTCCAGTAAACGCATCTCACGTTCACGATAGATTTCAAATTCTTGCTCCGCTTTTTTTATGGCTTCCTCGTGCGATATGCTACCATTGCCTTCGAGGATGTTCTTCCGCAGTTGTAGTATCTGGTTGTCAAGAGCCTGAATCCAATCAACCATCCTCATGGGTTTCTGCTCCAAAGCTTGAAACTCGGCATAGTCCAGAAACTGCGAGGTCAGCAGGTTCAGCCGCTGTAGTTCAATCTCCGTCAGATAGTTCTTGGCTATCTTCACATCGTCACGCGTCACGTAATTTCCCCTGAAATTGGTCATCCCCACAAAAGGCTTCTCATTATCTACACGCTCGTATATCAACTCTGCTGCCGTATGTTCGTGTACGGCATAGTGCATCTTGTTCTGTACGGTGGCAAAGAACAGTTTCGTCATCTTTGAACGTGGATCATAATCCGTAGAAGTTGCATAGATATCTGTTACCTGCTGATAGAAGTTACGTTCGCTGCTGCGGATATCGCGGATGCGTTGCAGCAGTTCACGGAAATAGCGATTCCCTCCTTGCTTCAGCCGTTCATCGTCCATCGTGAATCCTTTCTGAATATACTCATGCAGCCGCTGTGTGGCCCACCTGCGGAATCTCACAGCTATAGGCGACTGAACGCGATAACCCAAAGCGATGATCATGTCAAGGTTATAATGATCGATGTGACGATTAACCTGACGTTTCCCTTCTTGGCGAACTAATAAGAATTTCTTATAAGTTCCCTCTTTGTTGAGTTCGTCGTCCGCATAAATGTTATAAATGTGCATCGAGATATTCTCCTGAGTGGTCTGGTATATTTCTGCCAACTGTGCTTGCGTAAGCCAAACATCCTCATCGGCAAAGAGCGTATTCACACTCAGTCTGCCTTCTTCATCCTTATAGAGTATCAGTTTATTCTCTTTCGGTTCCATATCTCAAAGTTTCTTTTATATCCATATCTCTTTTTTCCAGTTGCAAAAATAAACAATTAATCACATTTTTGAGTAGGGAAAGTAAAAAATATTTTTTCGTTTTTTGCCTCCGATGCCTCCGAAAATGTGGCAAACGCAGTGTGCATCGGGCCTAGACGTTCGGAGGCAATTCGGAGGCATCGGAGGCAAAGGGTGAAAAACGTCACTTTTCCTTATTTCTCACCAGATAAAGCATCTCATTTTTGCCTTTCTTTCTATTGCTTTCTGGTAGCATGTGCGTCAAATACCTGCCCAGAACGGACACGTTGCTCACTTCCAGGCTTGCCCCTACCTTACTGCGCAGATACTCATATATATCGGTGGCCGAGATCCACTGCGCACCATTCGCTTCGTCAGTCACCTCAAAACACCCATAGAAGAACTCCATCACCGTGGGCTGCAGTTGGAACTGGCGATTATGACGCATGAGCTCCTCTTCCTCTTCATGAGTGAGCCAGTACTGCTCACCTCCTCTCAGGGCATACATTGCCTGTGCGTAGAGCTGCCTATAGTTGATGGGCTGTCTGACATCTATGGGCCCCGTCAGCCGCACACCGATAAAACGGCGACTGCCGGTCGGATCGCTCAGCACCCTCTCCTCGTTGGTGCTGGCGATGAAGGAGGCCATGCGTGGGAAGTCCTCCACATGCTTGCCGTAGGGACGCTTCACCTTTACGCTGCCCAGCGTGATTAGGTTCTTGAGGAAACCGGACTGCAGCTTCGGACTGATCTGGTTGAACTCGTCCAGGTTGATAAGGACGAACTGGTGCATGGCCATCATCATCTGTCGCTTGTCAGACACCTGAAGATTGTCTATATAGAACTCACTCAACTCCGGAGGCAACAACCGGGCGCAGAATGTCGTCTTATTGTAGCCCTGTTCCGAGATGAGTAGCGGCACTATCTGGTTGCCATGTCCGCGTGTCATGCCCTGGCACTGAGCCACCATACCGAGAAACCACTTGCGGAACCACATCTTCCAGTGCGGCACCTTGCACGGCACAGTGTCCGCCAGCATGCCGATATAGTCTGTCTTGCCGTCCCACTCCAACATGAGCAGATAGTTACTAACGGGATTATACTCCTTTATCTTAGTGGAATGGACGTATGTGCGTGCATCATTGCCATGTATCTTCAGCCCTGCATTGCGGGCATCACGCTGGATGGTGTTCAGCACACGGTCGTCCACCGGCTGCCAGTCGCCATAGGGGGCATCCGTGCTGAGGTACTCCACGCGCAGCATCATCACATTATAGCGCAGATGGTAGTGGGATTGCACAAAGCGCTCGAAGCGTCGCGAGCTCTCCGCCTCGCCATCCGCAAAGCGGGGGTACTTCTTCACATGGTCCTCAGCATACGCCGCAGCCACGATGTCGCGCAAATTGTCCTCATCGTACCACGACCAGAGGAGACTGTTCAACCTCAGCTGCCGGAAGGCATCCCTCTCCTCCAGACCCATGGCGCGCAGACGATGGGCAAGCTCCGCCAGCAAGTCTGCGCAATCTTCGATGCTGTCCATCTCGTCCAGCCTACGTCCACTGTCCCTGACAGCCTGGGCATACATACGGGCATGGCGAGCACGCGCGTCCATCGTCTCCTCCACCGATTCAGCGCTGAACGCGGGGCCAGAGACTGCGGTCAGCATGCGACTGTCAACCGTTATCGGCAAAGCATCGGGATTGACATACGGCTCAGGGTCATTGGGCCACATCATGCTGCTGCGGACGGTGATGCGCTGCCTCACTATCTCCCCGCACTGCAGCACCACCTCATAAATTCGACTGACCTTTTCGTGCGCCGACAGGCACAGGTCATTGGCATTCGCCTCATTATCAGGCATCTTGCCAATCTTAGGCTTAACTGCCACCAGCACCTCCAGGCTCTTCCCGTCGGCACCGACGAAGGCTGCCAACGTGGAAGGCAGACCCGCAACGGCTTCTTTGGCAGCCTTCTGTTCTGACACATGGCGCAGCTCATCAATATGTAGCCATATAATACCATTATAAGATGACATTTCCATGTCGTTGTTCGCGCTAAGCTTTAAAGTTGCCAACGGATATACGCGGGCTATCCTGTCAGCATGCTCATACTTCTCGGCATCGTCATTCCAGCGCATATATTCGCGCAGGGCGGCGATACGCCCCCTTTCGTCGGTCCTGATCTTGTCGAAAAAGGCCGACATTTCCATGCGCTTAATGTTCTGCGCACCATTCCTCTTGTTTTTAATGATTGTAAATTTCATAATTATCAGTGTTTTATCTATTATAGTTTCTGCGTTATAAGCCCTTTTCCTATATCATTGCCAATCTTTTCTCTTTTTGCTTTCGCCCAGGTAGCAACCTCGCAGAGGTGGATGAGGCGGATGCAGGCTTCGCCTGTGAACTTGATCATGAGGAGAAGCATACAGCCACTTCATCCGTTAGACGCAGTCTCTACCTGAGCGAAAGAGTTTTTTAGGTTTTTGTTTTCGTTATCTGTGAAATCTGTGATATCTGTGCGAGCTTTTGAACTCCTTGAACTCTTAAACTCCTTGAACTTTTTTAACTTCTTTTTTCTGTTTTTGCCCGGACAGCATGTGGAGACTCTGGAAGAGGCTGAAGATGTGAGGCATAGATTATTATCTGGAATGCTTGCGTTCAAGGAATAATATATGCCTTGCATCGTACAAGGGCTAGCCCTTACATGCTGACTGGGTGTTTTTTCTGGTTTTTGTTTACACAAGGTTTCATGAGACCTTTATTACGCTACAAAATTACCAATTTTTCCTCAAACAAGCAAACTTTTTCGGCACTTTTTGACGACAAAAATATATTTTTTTGCTGCAAAACGTTCATTTGCGGCCTTTGCCTCCGATGCCTCCGAATTGCCTCCGAACGACAAAGCCCGATAAACACTACATCTGTTACACTTTCGGAGGCAACGGAGGCAAAAAAACGAAAATAAAAATAATACATGAAGTATTTTGCAATAAATCGTCGCTCACTCCAACTTTTCCTCCCCATAGAGGGGGAGTTAGAGGGGGTCTGTCCAAACTTACCGCGACCGCGTCAGATTTTACCGCGACGGCGTGGAAACTAAAGCCGACGGCGTTGACAACTAAAGCCGACTTCATAGAAATTAAAGCCGACTTCGTGGGAACTAAAGCTGACTTCGTGGAGACTAAAGCCACTCTCACGAACGCGAGAGCGACGTTAGATTTTCTAAGAGCGCGTTTAGATTTCGTAAGGTCGCGTTTAAATTTTGTCCGCTCCGCTTTAGTTTCCACCAGCTCGCGTTTAAAATCCGAAAGGGCGCACTAAAAACGCTCCGCGTGCAACCCACGCCCTACTATACGAATATGGTACGCGCGAGAACCTCACAGCCTCGACCGCACATCTAACGTGATTGCACTACCATAGTGCATTTTTTGCCATATTTTTGCACTACTTTAGTGCAATTTTATTACCTTTGCACCGTAAAAAGCAAAAACACTCAGTATGGACACATCTCTTACAGCCTACATGGAAGTGCAGCTACGCCAAATAGAGACTACATTTCACCGCTACATGTATGATAAGGTGAGTTGGGAATCCCGCATGTTTGGCCTTGTCGGCCCCCGGGGTATTGGAAAGTCAACTATGCTACTTCAATTTATCAAGGAAAACAGGGATTCGAGAAAAATGTTCTATGTCTCGGCAGACCACCTGTATTTCTCTTCCCACACACTTGTGGATATGGCAGACGAGTATGCCAAGGAGGGTGGCGAACAGCTATTTATTGATGAGATACACAAGTATCAGAACTGGTCAAGGGAACTGAAGCAGATTTATGACACGCATCCTGACATGAGGGTGGTTTTTACAGGCTCTTCTGTGCTTGACATATATAAAGGTTCCTCGGATTTGAGCCGCAGAGCACCCATATTTATGATGCAAGGTCTGTCGTTCAGGGAATATCTAATAATGTTCCATCAGATAGAGGTGCCGGTATATTCCTTGAACGATGTTCTGAGTCTTAAGCCCCAAATACCTGGAGTGTCGCATCCACTTCCAATGTTTAGAGACTATCTAAGGCGCGGCTACTATCCTTTCGGGAATGATACCGATTATGAGATACGCCTCCGACAAGTGGTCAACCAAACAATGGAAGCTGACATTCCTCTCTATGCGAACATGAATGCGTCCACCGGCAGAAAACTGAAGAGACTTCTGGCAGTAATATCGCGCAGTGTTCCCTTTAAGCCTGTTATGGACACAATTGCCACCGTTGTCGGAGTAAGCCGTAATGTACTGCCAGAGTATTTCCTATATATGGAACAGGCGGGCATGATAGGACAGTTGCGCGATGACACCGGGGGCATCCGCGGAGTGGGCAAGGTAGATAAGGTTTATCTGGACAATCCCAACCTTGCTTATTTGTTGGGTGGCGAGGCAACAGACATCGGAAATATCCGCGAGACATTTTTCTACAACCAGATGCGCGTGAGCACAGAGGTAATCAGTTCACGCATAAGCGATTTCGAAATAAACAGCAAGACATTCGAGGTTGGTGGAAAGAAGAAAGGGAAGAAGCAGATTTCTGAAGCGACAGATGGATATGTGGTCAGAGATGACATCGAGTATGGCACTGATACCGTTATACCATTGTGGTCATTTGGCCTAACATATTGAAATATACCACATCGGGTTGATATCTTAGAAGGTATAGCCCTCTATGGCGGCGCGAGTCTGCTCCAGCATTGCGGTCATGGCATCGTAGTCGCGGTGCTCGAAGATCTCTGCGAAGCGACGAAACTCGTACGCGAGACGGTGGACGGATCTCTCCTCCTTTACCACCACGGGCTGCTCGCCCCTGAGGTGCAGCTCATACTCCTGACACACACTGGTCACACCCTTGACATGGATGTAGCCACGCTCTCCCTCAATCGTGATATGCGAGTCGCCATCGGCATCCTTGGATGCCGTACATACAGCGGTGAAGTCTGGGTAGCGCATAATCATGACACCTGAGGTGTCTATGCCATTGAATCCGCGGTTGGGGTAATAGTGCTTACTCTCGGGAGGGCCAAAAAGAGAGATGACCTGGGTGATGTTGTAGATATTGAGGTCAAGCAGTGCGCCGCCGGCATGCTCTGGGTCGAAGGCTGGCAGGACGATGCCTTGCCTATACTGGTCGTAACGACTGGAGTACTGAGAGTAGTTGGCCTCAACGATGCGTATCTTGCCGAGCCGCTGCACGTCTTCCTTCAGTCGGATGAAGTTAGGCATATAGCGGATGGTCATGGCCTCGAAGATGTAGAGGTGCCTATCGCGGGCAAGGGCGATAAGGGTGTCGAGCTCCTCGGCCTTCAGGCAGATGGGCTTCTCAATGATGACATGGCGACTGGCCTGCAAGGCTTTCAGGGCGAAGGGGAAGTGTTGGTCGTTGACATTGGCGATATAGACCATGTCGGACAGGTCTTCTCTGAGCAACTCGTCGTAGTCGGTATATACCTTATCTATATTATAGGTGTCGGCCAACTGCCCCGCACGCTCTACATTGCTATGGGCGTAGATGGAGTTCACCTTAATGTCAAGGCGCTCCTGGCGAAGCATCTCCAGCACCTCGCCTACTATCTTGCCTGTACCAACAACGCTAATTGATATCACAACGTTGCCTACCCTCTTGCAGCTATGATGGTGAAGACGCCTATGATGAACGCGGCAAACATGGCCACGAGCAACAGGCGTACCGCAGCGTTGGCTCCCTTGAACTCCTTCCAGATGAAGATGCCCCAAAGGGCGGCTATCATCGGAGCACCCTGTCCGAGGGCATAGGAAATGGCAGGACCGAGGTTGGCCTCCTTACCGGCGCAGACATAGCTGAGCACCGTACCGAGGCCCCAAATGCAACCACCGAGGATGCCCACCATGTGCGTGGCAGGACGCCCTGCGAAATACTGTTTATAGGTAACGGGCTCACCGGAGATGGGGCGACGCATGAGGATAGTGTTGAACACGAAGTTGCTCAGGAAGGCTCCCAGTGCACAGAGGAAGAAGGCACTATAGGGAGTGGCCATGCCGGCAGCAGGACTGGTGCAGCTGGTGAGGTCCATGGCGTATGCCACGAAAGGATAGAACACACCCATCAGCAGGCCGCTTACAATGGTGAGCGCGAGGCCCTTCTTGCTTATGCCGCGCCCGGAGGTCTTGCTGTTCTTGCCCGAGGCAATGCCATTGCATATCACGGAAAGGAGCACAAGGCCAACACCGAGAGCCAGCAGGGCGGGATTGCCGTTAGGGGCAAGGATGTAGTTGAGGAACACGCCAAGCACAAGGGCTATGCCGAGGCCAATGGGCCATGCGATGGCAAGGCCGGAGATGCTGACAGCTGCGGTGAGCAGAATGTTAGCCGCATTGAAGATGACACCACCGAGGATGGCACTTCCAGCACGACCGACGTCAAGCTGACCAAGGTCAGTAAGGAAGGCGCGGCCTCCCTCGCCTGTGCTGCCAAAGGTGAAGCCTACAACAAGGGAGAACAGCAGGATGCCCACGATGTAGTCCCAGTAAAACAATTCATAGCGCCAGCTCCTGCCAGCGAGTTTCTGTGTGTTGCCCCAACTGCCCCAGCATAGCATGGTTACTACGCACAGTATTACGGCAAGGGTACTGCTTGTTACGATAAACATGGTTTTGATTTACGATTTGACAATTTACTATTTACAATTAACTATTTTATGAGATTTCTTTTGCGTACGGCACCGAGGGCTGCGCACCCTTACGCGTCACAGAGATAGACGCCGCCTTGCAGGCGAAGCGGATGGCATCCGTCATGGGCATACCCTTTGTCAGCGCAACGCAGAGAGCACCGCAGAAGGTGTCACCCGCAGCGGTAGTGTCCACAGCCTTTACCTCTACGGCTGGCACTCTCACCAACTGATTGTCAACCAGGGTGTAAGCACCCTGCTTGCCAACAGTAATGATGGCCTCCTTCACGCCCATCGACTGCATCTTGCGTATGGCAGCGAGTGCCGAGGCATCATCCACCACCTGTATGCCAGTCATATAGGCGGCCTCCGTCTCATTGGGGATGATGATGTCAACATTCTGCAACAACTCAGTGGGGAGCGGCTCCTTGGGATAGGGCGCAGGATTGAGCACCACCCCTACCCCACTATCATGAGCCAGACGCGCAGCCCTGATGAGAGCAGGAAGCGGTGTCTCCAGCTGCATCAGAAGCAGGGAGGCAGACTGGATGTCTGCGGCAGCCTTGTCCACATCTTCGGGCGACAAGAGCAGATTGGCTCCTCCTGCCACCACGATGCAGTTCTCGCCATTGTCGTCCACGGTGATAGTAGCCACACCAGAGGCCACTCCGTCAGTGATAGTAACATAGCGTGTGTCGATGCCCTCGCTACGCAATGCAGCGAGTGTCACCTCGCCGAAAGCATCGTTGCCAAGGCGGGCCACGAAGACCGCCTCGCCACCGAGACGAGCCACGGCCACTGCCTGGTTGGCACCCTTGCCACCCTGCGCAGTCATAAAATCACTACCCATAATTGTTTCGCCTGCCTGTGGAAAATGCTCCACACGCACGACGAGGTCAGTATTGCTACTACCGATAATAACTATTTTCTTACTGTCTGTTGCCATAACATTATCGCTTTGCATGCGAATTTAGGCAAAAAATACTCCACTACCCCTTTGCTATCGCAAAAAACGGAAGTGGAGCACACTTTTTCAGAATATTTTGGCACAAATTAATGCCATCAGAGCACGCGCTTCAACTTTTCAATAAACTCATCTGCATCTTCCTTGGTCAGTGTGAGCGGAGGAAGGAGACGCAGGGTGTTGGTACCCGAACAGCCGGTGAAGACATGCTGCTCCTTCACCAAACGATTGCGTATCTCCTTATATGGGATATCCAGTTCTATGCCTATCATCAGGCCACGACCGCGCACATCCACCACATGAGGCAGAGCCTCAGCTCGCAGCCTGCTCATGAGATAGTCACCCACCTCGGCAGCGTTGTCTATAAGATGCTCTTCCTCAATGATATCCAGCACAGCGATGGCACCGGCACAGGCGAGATGGTTGCCACCAAAGGTGGTGCCCAGCTGTCCATAGACGGGCTTGAACTTGGGCGAGATAAGCAGCGCTGACATGGGGAAGCCATTGGCGATGCCCTTGGCCACCGTAATAAGATCCGGCTTTATGCCGAGGTGCTGGTGGGCGAAGAACTTGCCACTACGACCATAGCCGCACTGTATCTCATCGCAGATGAGCACGGTGTTAGTGGCGTCGCAGAGTTGGCGTAGTCCTTGCATGAACTCTGCCGAGGCCATGCGTATGCCGCCCACGCCCTGGATGCACTCTATGATGACAGCGCACACGTCGCCTTTCTCTATCTCACGCCACCATGGCTCCAACTCGTTGAGGGGCAAATAGGTGACATGATGGTTAGCATTGATGGGCGCTATAATCTTGGGATTGGCGGTAGCCTCAACAGCCAGCGATGTACGACCATGGAAAGCTTTCTCGGCCGACAAGACGCGGGTGCGGCCATTATGGAACGACGCCAGTTTGAGAGCGTTCTCGTTGGCCTCGGCACCAGAATTAATGAGGAAGAGGCAATAGTCGTCATAACCGCAGAGCTTGCCCAGACGTCGGGCGAACTCTTTCTGCAACGGGTTGATGACTGAGTTGCTGTAGAAGCCCAACTTATTGAGCTGGGCTGCCATAGCCTCAACATAATGGGTATGACAATGGCCTACGCTTATGACAGCATGGCCGCCGTAAAGGTCGAGGTATTCGTTACCTTCAGTGTCCCACACACGACAGCCCTTGCCGTGGTCGATGGTTATGTCAAATAAGGGATATACGTCGAAAAGGGTCATTATTTTATAGGAGTAAGGAGAATGGGAGTAAGGATTCAGAAGGCTGATGCCTTAAGGTTGAGGCCTGCCTTCTCGTCGATACCGAACATGAGGTTCATATTCTGCACGGCCTGGCCTACGGCTCCCTTGAGGAGATTGTCGATACAGCTAATCATAAGGAGCTGGTCCTCGTAACGCTCCACATAGACAACGGCCTTGTTGGTGTTGACGACTTGCTTAAGGTCTGGACTGGTGTCCACCACATGGGTGAAGGCTGCATCCTTGTAGTAGTCGGAATAGATTGCGCGTACGTCATCTATAGGGGCGTCGCACTTAGCGTAGGCAGTAACGAAGATGCCACGGGTGAAGCATCCGCGCTGGGGGATGAACAATACACGTCCGTCATAGTCGGGTTGCAACTCATGGACGGTCTGGTTGATCTCCAGCAGGTGCTGATGGGTGAAAGTCTTATATACGGAGATATTGTCGTTGCGCCACGAAAAATGGGTGGTGGCACCAGGCTTCTGCCCCGCCCCAGTGCTGCCCGTGATGCCATTGACATGGATATCGCCACTGATAATACCTGCACTCAACGCAGGAAGCATTGCCAGCTGAATGCAGGTGGCAAAGCAGCCTGGATTGGCCAGATGGGTGCAATTTGCTATGGCTGACTTATGTGTCTCGGGAAGGCCATACACGAAGTCATGGTCACCTGCTATGCGGAAGTCCTGCGCAAGGTCGATAATCTTTATATTAGAAGGGATGGAGTGCTCGCGGAGGAAGGCTTCGCTCTTGCCATGGCCGAAACAGAGGAACAGCACATCAATCTTGTCGAAGGGCATAGCGGCGGTGAAGGTCAGGTCTGTATCGCCCACTAGTCCCTCGTGAACACTTGCCACGCGGTTGCCGGCGTTGCTCTCGCTGTTGGCAAAAGCTATCTCTGCGTAGGGGTGATTGAGCAGTAGGCGGATAAGCTCGCCTCCTGTATAACCGGCAGCACCAAGAACCCCCACCTTTATTCCTCCCCGAGTGGAGGATATTTTAATATTACTCATTTCTGTTAATCAAGTTGTTTTTTATTATGTTCAAAACTTCTGGGAGATTTCCGGCAATTTCTTCGTTTTTGAAACGTATGACACGAAAACCCACATCTTTCAGTCGTTCAGTCCTGAACTCATCTTTTTCAATTTGCTCGTATTCAGAATGATAACCACCATCTACCTCTATGACAAGCTTCTTTTCGATACAGACGAAATCTACAATATAATCACCGATAATATGTTGCCTGTTAAATTTAACAGACAATTGTCTTGCCCGAATATGTTCCCACAGCAATCTTTCTGCGTCAGTTTGAAAACGTTTATTTTTCTGGGCAAAATCCTTCAGAAGCAAATACCTATCAGGTGATGCAGTGTTGTAGGTTCCATCATTTTTTCCCATAATGCTATTTCTATTCCCCCTCCCCTCGGGGACAATCGGGATAGTTTTTTTCTCCCCCTCCACTCGGGGAGGGCCAGGGTAGGGGTTATCTTTTTTCGTCAGGATGAGCCAAATAATAGGCACGCAACGGCGTGCTCATTACCTTGATGAAGCCTTTGGCATCCTCGGAGGTCCATGCCTTGGCAGTCTCACCATACTCGCCGAGCTTGTTGTGAACAAGGTCGTCGGGAGTGTCACAACCAACGGTCTGGAAGCTGTATGGGCGGAGCTCCAGAGTGACGGTGCCGTTCACATTGCGCTGACTGCTCTGCAACATAGCCTCGATGTCGGGCATCACCGGCTCGAGGTACTGGCTCTCGTGTAGGAACATGCCGTACCAGTTGCTTACCTGATCCTTCCAATACTGCTGCCACTTGCTCAGGGTATATTTCTCCAGGAAACGGTGGGCACCGATTATCAACATTGGCGCAGCGGCCTCAAAACCAACACGGCCCTTGATGCCGATGATGGTGTCACCGACATGGCAGTCGCGACCAATAGCATAGGCAGCACCTATCTCTTCCACTGCTTGAATAGCTTTGATCTTATCGCTGTATTTCTGTCCATTAACACTAACCAATTCACCCTTTTCGAAGCCCAGAGAGAGTATCTCCGAACCATCCTTAGTGGGGTGCTTGAGGTAGGCACTCTCCGGCAGGCCCTGAGTGCTGTCGAGTATCTCGCCGCCGCAGATGCTGGTGCCCCAAATACCTACATTATATGAGTATTTCAACTTGGCGAAATCAGCGTTGAAGCCGTGGCTATTGAGGTAGTCCACCTCCTCCTGACGAGTGAGGTTATTGTCGCGAGTGAGGGTGATAATCTCCACTCCCGGTGCCTTGACAAGAAATGTCATGTCGAAGCGTATCTGGTCATTGCCAGCACCGGTGCTGCCATGAGCGATGGCATCGGCACCGATTTCATTGGCATAACGAGCGATAGCCAAGGCCTGGAAGATGCGCTCCGAACTGACCGAGATGGGATAGCAGTTGTTGCGTAACACATTGCCAAACACCATATACTTGAGCGACTTATCGTAGTACTCCTGCGTTACATCGAGTGTCACATACTTGGTGGCACCCAACTTATAGGCATTCTCTTCGTTGGTCTTCAACTGCTCGGCACTGAAACCACCCGTGTTGGCGCATGCGGCATATACCTCGTAGCCTTTCTCCTTTGCCAGATACATCACTGTGTAGCTGGTATCTAATCCGCCGCTAAAAGCGACCACTACTTTCTTGGAGACCACCCCCGTCCCCTCCTTGAGGAGGGGAGACGATGTTATTTGTTTGTTATTTTCCATATTTGTTCTTTAATTTTATTCAACACATTTTCAGGAGATGCTATCACTTCTTCATTTGATAATCGCAATACATGATACCCATGCTGTTCAAGCCAGAGCCTACGATCTTCATCCTTTATTTGCTGCTCGGGCAATTGATGATACCCACCATCAACCTCAAGAATAAGTTTTAATTTAATGCATATAAAATCAGCGATAAACTGACCGACAATATACTGCCGTCTGAAAGTTACGCCCAGTTGCTTCCCTTTTAAGAAAATCCACAATATGCTTTCCGCCTCAGTTGGATTCTTTCTGTTTTGCTCAGCAAAATGTTTAAGCAAGTCATATGTAGCGTCATCAGCTGTTTCCCACTTAGGGCGCCTATTGTCCTTGCTCCCCTCCTTTAGGAGGGGTCGGGGGTGGTCTGCTTTCTTTATGCGGTCAAGCACTTCCTGCGGTATTCTTGCCGGGAGATGCTCCTCGGGGTCGAAAAGCATGGCGGTGCAGATACAGAACTTGCGGTTACGCTCCTTTAAGACAGGATAGTTAACACATCCCTCGCATCCGCGCCAGAAAGCTTCGTCGTCGGTAAGGTCGTCGAAGGTTACAGGCTGGTATCCCAACGCTGTATTCATCTTCATTACTGCCTTGCCGCTGGTAAGCGAGAATATCTTGGCGTGAGGCCAGCGGATGCGTGCCAGTGTGAAAGTCATGTCCTTGATACGCTTGGCGATGCCTAGATGGCGGAAGTCGGGATGCACGATGAGTCCTGACGTGGTAACATACTGCTTGTTTCCCCATGTCTCGATGTAGCTGAAACCTGCGAAGCGGTCTCCTGCAAGAGCTATCACCGCCTTAGCCTCCCGCATCTTCGTGGCCAGATAGTCATGTGTTCGCTTGGCAATACCTGTACCGCGATCCTTGGCAGCCTCGGCTATAGTCTGCAGGATGGTGTCTACATACTTCTCATGCGAAGCGTCGGCCACCAGCACACTAATCCCGTCATGCAACTCCTGGTCGTCCTTCTGCATCGTATAGTCTTCCTTACTCTCCATAATGAGGTATGATAGCCTTGAGCATATTATGGACTACATTTCTTGGTGTTCCCTCGCGCAAAACGGCAAAGATAGTGTCATCACCGGCAACTGTGCCTACCACTTCCTGGGAATTGAGACGATCCAACTCCGCCGACAAGCTCATAGCATATCCGCTAACAGTCTTTATCACTGCCATATTGCCAGAGAAGTCCACCGAGAGGAAGCCATAGGTATGAGGCATCACTGGGCGATGGGAATCATTCTTGTTCTCCGGTGGCAACAGATATGCATAATTGCCATTCTCTGTAAACATCTTTGAGACTTTCAATGTGCGGAGGTCGCGCGACAATGTGGGCTGAGCCACAGAAACACCTGCATCCGCCAAAGCGCGGAGCATCTCATCTTGACTCTCAAAGCAATTCTCTTGCAAAAGTGCACGAAGCTTCTCCAGTCTTACTTTCTTTGCTGCCATAATAAAATAATTAGATTTTCAATATTTTTTTGCAAAGATATTCAAAAATTCCAATACGGAGGTAATATTTTATAAAGAAAATGCACAAAATAGCATATTTTTATACTTTTATGTGCATTTTGTGAATATAACGCGAAAAAAAATGTGATTACATTATCTCCCCGCTACCGATACAAATCTTGCGGCCATCATTATATGGCACATAGATGACGGCAAACTGACCGGGAGCCACTCCCTTGAGTGTGCGATTGCTTTTTACAACATAATGCTCCAGTTGTTCCGAGTAGCAGAGCAGGCCCTCCTCGAACTCTGGAGAGTGACGTATCTTGAAGAATATGGGAAGAGAAGAAGAGGCTTTGGGAAGGAAGGAGGAATTGTGTGTCAGACCATGCCATCCATTGAGTGCAAATTCGTTGGCATTGCATAGTTGGTTGGGATTATCTATGTCGAGCGAGACAAACACCGTGTTGGTCTCCACATCCTTCTTCACCACGAACCACGGACCTCCACCGAGGCGCAAGCCCTTACGTTGGCCAAGAGTGTAATACCAATAGCCCTGGTGCTTGCCAAGCACACGACCGCTCTCCCACTCCACTATGTCGCCTTCTCGGTCGCCAAGGTAGCGATGAAGCAGCGCATTGTAAGTGGTGTTGCCAAGAAAACAAATACCTTGGCTATCTTTGCGGTGAGCCGGTGCCAGATTGTTGCGCTCAGCAATGGCACGCACCTCTTCCTTACGCAGCAGACCGATAGGAAACTCAAGGCGATTAAGTTGCTCAACGGTTATCTGGCATAAGAAGTCCGTCTGATCCTTCACGGGGTCGGGTGATGTAGCAAGATATTTCACGCCATCCTCCACAACGGTAGAAGCATAGTGACCAGTGACGATGCGGTCGTAGTCTTTGCCCACCTTGTCGTAGAAACTGCCGAACTTAATCAGGCTATTGCACATCACATCAGGATTGGGCGTAAGGCCCCTTTTCACGCGGTCGATGAGATAGCTCACCACCTTATCCCAATAGTCGCGGTGAAGGTCCACCGTCTCGACATGCAACCCATATTGGCGTGCCAGAAGGTTGACCATCTCCAGATCCTCCTCCATAGTGCATGAAAACTCGCTCTCTTCCTGTGCGCCTATTATAATATAAAATAAGGTAGGCCTCTCACCTCTCTCGCAGAGCAGATGAGTAGCCACGGCGCTGTCCACGCCTCCGGAAGCAAGCAGAGCTATATCCATACTGCAAAAGTAATATTTTTTTAGGAGTAAGGAGTAAGGAATAAGGAGATTTTATTAACTTTGCCGCACAATGTGCTCTAAAACTATAAACTATACATAATAACTTTAAACCCTGCAAGAATGAAAAAGTTACTGATGATTGCCATTGCAGCCTTTGCGCTCATGGCCTGTGGCGAGCAGAACAAATACGATGCCGCCCTCGACGAGTATGAGAACCTGGTAGGCCAAATGGTTGAAAGTATCAAGAGCGGTGACATGAAGAACGCCGAAGACCTCGACCGCCAGCTCACCGACCTCGGTCCTATTATTAAGGAGATTGACGAGAAGGGTACCGCCGAGCAGAAGTCACGCAAGCAAGAGCTTGCCTTCAAACTCCTCAAGGCCATGTTCAGTTCTGCTGCTGACACCACTCAAATGAAGAGCCAACTCAAAGAGGCTGGCGAAGAACTCAATCAAAGCTTCGAGCAGATGGGCAAAGAGCTCGGCGAAGGGCTCGACAAGGCTGCCAACGAAATAAAGGATGCATTAGATAAAGCTTTCCAGTAGAAATAAGGTTGCCCAAAAACAATAGAGGATTTGCAACAATGCAAATCCTCTATTTGTTTTACCAGTCGTCTTGTTTTACCAGTCGTCTTCTTCCTCCACTCCGTTGTAAACGGACTTCGGACACCACTCATAGTAGTCTATGAAGAGCTGGGTACTAGTGTTTTCAAGCACTGACTTCATACGTAGATAATAAGTCTTGTGTGGGTCGAAGGTGCCGGTGTATGCTATGCGGCGGAACACACGGTTATTGTCGCGGAAGTTGTTGGTTGTGGCTGTAGTGCTTCCGGTACCGAAATAGCGTGGTGCTTTCATATATCCATGGATACGCATACGCTTCTCTATCTCGGTGTTGTAGTCATCATCATCGGGGTTATCCTCCTCCCACTCTATCTGCGGGTTTTCTCCGTAGATACGCATATCGAGTGGCAGACCGATAGCCTCAAGGTTATTGGGATTGGTGCCGAAATAGAGCTGGCACATACCGCGGCGGTCAGCCACATTCTGCATACCGATACGGAACTCGTAAGTACCGAGGTAAGGAACATGCGGCAGCTCGATGGTTACGTCGTACTGGCCAACGATATTGTATTCGTCACCCTGATAGTTCTGCCATGAGTATCCAAAGGCCGGCAGGAATACCACACGGCTGTCGGCGGATGCTTTCATGGTGGAATGGTAGCCTGCGGGTATGTTCATTCCCTTTGCGGCGTTACCGCTGGTGATGCGTCGGTATCCAGAAGACATCTGCTCGGGCAGCATGTCGCAAAGGTCATATCGCATACGTTCGTTGAGGACTTTGTTGGGCACGTCGTCGTCATAGATGAGCACCTCGTCAATGATATAGAAGTATCCGTTGAGGGCTGCATTGTCGCCGTCGTTGTGGATAAGGATTCCTTCGCGGGGCACTGTTATCTCGGCAAAGTTTTTCCAGTTGCGCTCGCTGACGTAGCGGTTGATACGCTTACCGTTTATCTGCTTGCCTTCCATCAGCTTGAGGATGCGGTCTTGGGTGAGAGTCGGGTAGTAGCACCATACGTCGATGGCGAGGTTCTCGGGGTAGCGATAGCCATAGCCTTGCTCGTTGTAGTGAATGAGTAGATAGTTCCATGCCACGGAGCGGTTGGTGATATGGTAGCCCACAAACTGGTGGACAGCATTATTGTCGCTCTTATAGTCAGGGTCAGTGGCATCGGGATAGAACTCCTTGCACTTTTGCTCTATGACAGGGAATACCTCGTCCCAGTTGAGGATTAAGCCATTTTCTTTGACGAGGGTAACGCCGAAGGCTTTTTCGAAGAGGCTGTCGGCCTCGACGAATGCGGTGAATCCGCTATCACGATGTGCAGGTGTGGGTACTGGGTTATCGCCTGTCTCGGTAGGACAGCCGAGTCCTGTCTCGGGATGGTTCTTTTCGTAGTCCATATCGCGGAAGGGAGCATTGAGCACCTCAGCATATCCAGTGACCTTGAGCAGGTTGGAGAACACCTGCAGGTTATCGGTTGCCTCGATGAGGGAGCTGAGCGAGGAGGTGGTGGGAGCCACTACCTTATCTACTTTGTGTACTACGCCATTCTCCACCTCGATATCGCTGGCGGTGATGCGAGAGTATTTGTCGATATAGACAGCGGTTCGTCCACCGGTGATGGTGTCGAAGTTAATGGTGACGAAACGTCCGGCAAAGGATTGTGTTTCGATGGTTCCTTCCATGAACTCGGTGCTGAGGAGTGCGGGGCTGTTCTCATGGTCGATGAGACAGTTGTTGACGATGAACTCTGCTGTTGAGTCTGGTGTGAGGGTGATGTCGAATCCTTGTGTGTTGTAGAGTGAGTCGAGGTAGGTCTGGACGGCGTCGTTAGTAGGTGCGAAGCATGTGAAGTTGCCGCGTGCTGAGAGCAGGTCATAGACTCTGGACTCTGAGACATCGCTGAGCTTCACGCGCTTGACGAGGTAGAGGAAGTCGGACAGTGCCTCGTCCTCCTCGAAATAGTCGGACATGAGTTGTCCGGTGAATGTGTACATGTTTGACTCGTCAACCTTGTCTTGACAGGCGACCAGGGCGGTGCCGGTAACGAAAACGATAACGAAAACGATAACGGAGGTGGCGACACCGAGTGATTTGTTGAAAAATTGCTTTATCAAGTTCATAACCTATGATTTTTGTGTGCAATTTTAACACATTTTTTGATAGTGGGCAAAATATCGGGCAAAAAAAGCTAAAAAAAGCGCGTTATAGCATTCTTTTTTAGTTTTTCGCCGCTTTCTTGAGCATTTTCTTGAGCATTTTTTCGGCTTTATCGAGTCCCTCGGTCTTTAGGGTCTGTGTGTAGGCTTTGGCGATGGCCTCTGTCTGTGCTTCCTGCTCTGGTGTGGCGAAGGCGTGACGATATCCCTTTTGGTCGTAGCAGTGGCCACGAGTGAAGTCGGGGACGGCGACGGAGGCGCAGTTGTTGTCCATGGAGAGTGTGCCGAGCTCAGCGAGGCAGCACCACTCGGCGAGATCATAGACATCCATGTCGAGGGGGAGTCCGTTCTGGAGGCAATAAACGAGTCGGCTGTCCATGACGAAGTCCATGCCCCCGTGACCGCCAACCTCTTTGGCCAGCGCACCGTATTTTTGGAGGATGGGGTGCTCGTAAGTCTTCATGAGCTCTTGCTGCTGCTTTGCGGGCATGAAGCCGTGTGCGTCGAGCTTGTCCACGACTGGTACTCCAGCCTCCTGGAGGCTACTCTCGTCGAGAGTGAAGTGCTCCTCGGGATACTTGGTGGCATAGCCCTTGGTGCCGATGAGCTTATAGAGCCGGTTGTAGGGCTGTGGGTTCATGACGTTGTGCTGTATCTCGATTACTTTGCCGTTCTCGGTGCGCATGAGTGTGGTGGTGTGGTCTCCATTGCGGAACTCGGGGCATGGCTTGCCGGTCTTATGCTCGACGTACTGCTTGCCGTGTGCGGACTTGGTGTCCATAGCGACGAGTGTGGTGATGCGGTCACCGCGGTGAATATCGAGGGCCTGTGCGACGGGGCCGAGTCCGTGGGTGGCATATACGTCGCCGCGATACTCCTTATTGAACTTCATGCGCCATCCGAGCTGGTCGGGGTCGGAGCCATCGGGGTTTTTCCAGTAGTAGTCCCAGAAGGGATCGAGATTGTGGATATATGCGCCCTCTGCGCGGAGAATTTCGCCGAAGACACCATGCTGCGCCATATTGAGGGCGTTCATCTCATACCAGTCGTAGCAGCAGTTCTCGAGAATCATACAGTGGAGCTGCTTGGCTTCGGCGAGGTTGATGAGTTCCCAGCACTGTGCGAGATCCATGGCGCTGGGTACCTCGATGGCTGTGTTCTTGCCGTTGAGGAGTGCGCACTTAGCTACGGGGAAATGATGATCCCAATCTGTAGCTACATACACGAGGTTGATGTCCTCGCGCTTGCATAGCTCCTCATATCCCTTCTCACCGGTGTAGGCAGCGGCTCTTGGCAGGCCAGCGTCGGTAAGGAATTTCTGGCACCTCTCCACGCGGTCGGGCTCATAGTCGCAAAGGGCAACGATATTAACACCGTTGATATGGGTGAAACGCTCCACCGCACCGGGTCCGCGCATACCGAGACCTACAAAGGCCACTCTGACGATAGGCTCGGCGGGGCGTGCCAGGCCGAGGACGTGCTTCTGGCCCTCAGGGCGCACGGGCACCTCGGTCTCGATAGTACCCTTGTTCCAATGCCACTTAGTCTGCATGTAGGGCTGGGCGGTGATGCTCTGAGGCATCATTGCGAGCAGACACAGAGCCAAAGTGAAAAGTAAAAAATGAAAAGTGAAAAATGATTTTTTCATAACTGTTGTGTTTTTATTGTTTATGATATTAAATTTTTGACGGTTATCGGTTATTGTATTGGGCAAAGATAATATTTTTTTAGGAGAAAGGGGTAAGGTGTGAGGATTTTTTTAATAAAAAGGTAATTTTTTCTTATTTTTTCCTTACTTGTTGCCCAAAGTAACGACAGGGGTGCCCTCTATCAAGCGGGCGAAGAGGTGATTGCGGCGCAGCAACGGGGCATTTCCCACGAGCACCATTTGCTCCCTCGCCCGAGTCAGTGCCACATTGAGTTTGCGGTCCACGGGGTATGGTTCGCAGCTGCCGTCCTCATCTTCTATATAAGTGGACGAGGAAAGAAAACCAAGTTGTCCCACATGGCGCACGGTAAAAGAATATATTATTATGTCGCGCTGCGAGCCTTGGTAGCGCTCCACGGTATCAATGGCGGCGTCGGCCAGATGGTGCAGGCCGCATTCATGCAACTTAGAGCGCACCATAGCTATCTGGTTACGATAAGGCACGATGACACCCACATCATCTGCTGTCAGCTGTCGTCCGTTGGCTTCATACAACGCCGTAATATCAGTCAGGCACTTGGCCACGATGGTCGCCTCGGCAGAGTTTATCTTGTCGTTGACACCATCATCGATGGGTGGGCAATCCACGAATAGCACGCGCTCCCCTGCCAGCCACGGCATAAGATCTGTGCCTTCTGTAGGAATATTTGCATAGAACTCACTGAGGCTACGCTGTTGGTGGTGCAAGGGGACGCTGCGCAGCAAACCGCGATAGAAGCTATCATTGACAAAGGCATAGAGGTCGGGATGCATGCGCCCCTGCGACTCTATCTGCACATACAGGTCGTTGCGCCCCATAGCCATTAGGCGATGAAGCATACGGTCGAAAACCGAGCATGCACAATTGATCAGTCCAAGATCATTGAGAGTTGTATCTGTAATCGCTGCTTCATCATAGCGTTGCATCACGACTGCAGGCAACTGCTTCTGATCGCCTACCAAGACAAACTTATCAATCGTTCCTATTGTAAAGAAAGGCAACAGATAGGGCTCCAGTATCTGTGAGGCCTCGTCAATAAACGCAATCTCAAAATGCAACTTGCCTAATATCTGCTGACGCTGTGTCATCGTTGTAGTAGTGCCTACCATCACACGGGTAGCGGCCAAGAGCCTGTCCACGTCACCCACATTGCTCACCATCTCACTCACCTTTTCGCCCATCCCCAGCCGCATATAATCGCTGAGCAGGTCGGGGCAGTCACGAATGACATCATCGAGCATGGCGCAGAGCTCATCCACGGCACGATTGGTGTAGGCCATCAGCAGGAACCGACTGTCAGACCTGCAACGTAGTGCCTCTTCCACCATGAAGCGTAAAGCACAAGAGGTCTTGCCTGAACCAGGAGGGCCGATGACCAAGAACAAATCCTTGGCAGCCATAGCTTTGGCCACCAAATCATGGAAGGCTCCATACTCACCACACAGCGCTTCCTCTGTAGCAGGCCCCGCCAGATTGCGGAGGAAGAAACGGTCCTGCACTTCAAGGGGAGAAGTGAGCAGGCTATACAGTCCGCTAATGAGTAGGCTGTTGCCTGCCTCCACGCGGTCGTGCTCCAATGCAAAGAGAGTATCTTCGCCACCAAAGACATCCATGTTGCGCTGCGCATTGTTGAGTTCTATCTGCACCTCGCAGGGTGTCAAACGAGTTATCCTCGCTCTAAGCGTAAACTGCTGAGTGACATTTGGTTCCTCTCCCTTGTAGGCATACGCCTGCACCGTATCGCCAAGGCGAAAGTTAGTAATGATAGCGCTCTGGTGTTGTTCTTCAGGAATATAGAAGGTGACAATGTCTATGCCCACACCGTGGGCTGCGCTACTCTCCAGTCGTTTTATCTTCAAGCCAGCATACATATCGCCATTCTGTATACGTACGAGGGCTGGGCAGTTCCACAGATCAGCGTAGCCGTGAGCACCTGTGCCGTTGCCCATACGTGCCAACCATTGCTCTTTGGTCAAGAACTGGTAGAAACGATAGAAGAAGTCCAGCGCAGACCTCGACTCTGATGTATGCTTTGTAAAGGGCATCAGCAGATTTTCTATCCTCGGCTTGATATGGTCAAACCACAGTTTGTCGCTGATGGTGCGCTGCCGGAAATCATCCACATGCATACTCTCGAAGAATAGGCGCACATTGCCTTTTGCCATGCGCTCTTGCAGGGCAACGATACGGTTGCGCATCTCCATGGCTTGCCGTAATAATGCGATGTAAGGACGCTCCAGCATCAGGCCGTCGGCATAACGGGAGTAGAGGAGATATGGCTGACACCGTCTGCCCAGCATAAGGCTATAGAGCATCATCTGCAAAAAGTGGGGCTCCCTGTGGGTATGCCTGTATTCATCACACTTTCCACTCTTCTGCTCTATCAGACGACTGCCATCCATCTGTAGATAGTCCATACGTCCCGACAGGCCCACCGCAGGGCGCACAAAGCTCGGCTCCAACATCGCCTGACTGAGGTCAAAGCCATAGACCATCTCCATCTGTGTCTCCACTATCTGCTTGATATTGGCAAACTGAACCCGTGCCTCGCGGTGGAAGCGTTCTGCCTCATCTTTATCGGACATACAGAGCCAGAAGTCTAAGGGATAGCGTTCGAATGCCTTGCGTACACTGTCGGCATAAGTAGCAGGATGATCAGGAGTCTGGAAGACTATGTCATCGAGCATCTGTCCCGAGGTGTTACCCAGCAAGGTGTAGAATGTACTTTCCCTCGGCATCAGGCCACGCAGGAAATAGTTCTCCGGCATCACGGCATTAAGTTCAAACACAGCGGCAAGTTCTGATGGCGACATTAGAAAGTCGGGCTCATACACTATCCAGCGCGCAACATAGCATTGAGTATCATGCATTAAGCGAAGGTTTAACAAACTGAGAGTACTGCCTTCGTGAACAATATCTTTCAAGTATGACCGATTGGCGTCATGTTCCTCGTCGGAGTATGCCACGCGTAGCATATCGCCGCGTGCGTCCTCGCTATCAGCTATCACTGTCAAGTAGTCGTCACCAACATCCTTTACTCTCGCGCGTAGCAATGCATACTCTGAGACCACCCCTAATCCCTCCTTGAGGGGAAAGGACGAAGGGAGAAGAGAAATACTTGTCAGCTCTATGGGGAGTACTACGCCATATAGTCGTCCAACGAACTCAGCAACAAGTCGGATGTCCTGCAGTAACTGCCGGGTTTCCACATCATCATGTAGAGATACGCGGTGGCGTAGTTCTTGCAACGCTATCGACATATCATTGGGTATGGAGCACGACTCGCACACCCATCCCAGCTGGGAAAAGAAGTTGGAAAATACCTGGCCGTCGGTATGTGCGTCGCACAACTGCCGCATCATGCCATACAGCTCATGATACAGTTCCTTTGTAGCAGGTTTGCGCCTCATCTCTGCCAGTTGGTCGAAATAGTCCGCTGCCGTAGGGACATCGCCACGAGAAAGATTGACCATTGAGATTGGAGATTTTAATGCCATCTTGTACGCGAAATTAGCAAAAAATCTCTAAACAGGACTGTTTTAATTTATAAAAAATGAGGGAGCGCACGGGCGCCCCCTCATTATATAGGATTCTAAATTATCTTTAGAACTTGACAGTCTTGCCGTCGATGATGTAGATCTGGCCCTTCTGAGTAGAAGTAACCTTCTTACCGTCGATGGTGTAGATTGCCTTGCCGGCTGCTGCAGCACCTGCGATTGCGCTGCTGATACCGGTTACCTTGCCATCCTTGACTGAGAAGGCTGCGTCAACGTCAGCGGAGGTGTAGGTGATGTCACCTACTGCCACTGAGATGGCGTCCTTCATCTTAACGGTGTAGTCACCGTCGCCAAGATCGCTACCGTCGAAGTAAACGGTGATGAT